>NZ_JBEUKS010000008.1:0-432915 GCF_042510965.1 Streptacidiphilus jeojiensis | reverse complement strand
GCGGGAGCCTCAGCCGGTGCCTCGACGGCCGGTGCCTCCGCAGCGGCAGCCGTACGGCGACGGCGGGTGCGCGGCGCGGGGGCCTCGGCGGCGGGAGCCTCAGCTGCGGGGGTCTCGACGGCCGGTGCCTCGGCGGTGGGGGTCCCGGCGAGGGTCTCCACCGTCTCCACGGCCTCGGCGGCCTTGCCGGTGCGGCGGCGGCGCCGGCGCGGCGCGGTCTCCTCGGTCACGGCGGTCACGGCGTCGGCCGGAGCCTCGGCCACGGGCGCCGCAGCGGCGGTTCCGACCGTCTCGACGACCTGCACGGCGTCGGCGGCACCGCCACGGGTGCGGCGCCGCGAGCGCTCGCGGCGCGGACGCGCCTCCTCGGCCGGGGCCTCGGCAGCGGCGGGACGACGGCTGTCGCCGCGACCGCCCCCGTCCCGGCCGCCGCGCCCGGTGGCACCGCGGTCGGCGGACTTGCGGCCGCCGCCCGGCTCGCCCAGGTCCTCGATCGCCTCGGCGCCCAGACCCGCGCGGGTGCGGTCGGCCCGGGGCAGCACGCCCTTGGTGCCGGGGGCGATGTGCAGCAGCTCGTACAGGTGCGGCGAGGTCGAGTAGGTCTCCTCCGGCTCGCCCAGGCCCAGGCTCAGCGCCTTGTTGATCAGCGCCCAGCGGGGCATGTCGTCCCAGTCGACCAGGGTCACCGCGGTGCCGGAGGCGCCGGCGCGGCCGGTGCGGCCGATGCGGTGCAGGTAGGTCTTCTCGTCCTCGGGGCACTGGTAGTTCATGACGTGGGTGACGCCCTCGACGTCGATGCCGCGGGCGGCCACGTCGGTGCAGACCAGGACGTCGACCTTGCCGTTGCGGAAGGCGCGCAGCGCCTGCTCGCGCGCTCCCTGGCCCAGGTCGCCGTGGACCGCGCCGGCCGCGAAGCCGCGCTGGGTCAGCTGGTCCGCGACGTCGGCCGCGGTCCGCTTGGTCCGGCAGAAGATCATCGCCAGGCCGCGGCCCTCGGCCTGCAGGATCCGGGAGACCAGCTCCACCTTGTCCAGCGAGTGGGCCCGGAAGATGTGCTGCTCGACCGAGGCCACGGTGGCGCCGGTGTCGTCGGGGGCGGCGGCCCGGATGTGGGTGGGCTGGCTCATGTAGCGGCGGGCGAGGCTGATGACCTGGCCCGGCATGGTGGCCGAGAACAGCATGGTCTGCCGCTTGGCCGGGAGCATGGTCATGATCTTCTCGACGTCGGGCAGGAAGCCCAGGTCGAGCATCTCGTCCGCCTCGTCGAGCACCAGGCAGCGCACGGCGGAGAGGTCCAGCTTGCGCTGGCGGGCCAGGTCGAGCAGCCGGCCCGGGGTGCCGACGACCACGTCGACGCCCTTCTGCAGCGCCTCGACCTGCGGCTCGTAGGCCCGGCCGCCGTAGATGGCGAGGACCCGGACGTTGCGGACCTTGCCGGCCGTCTGCAGGTCGTTGGTGACCTGGGTGCACAGCTCGCGGGTGGGCACCACGACCAGGGCCTGCGGCGAGCTGGGCAGCTCGGCGGCGGTGGTGCGCCCGGCGTCGACGTCGGCGAGGACGCGCACCCGGTCGATGATGGGAAGGCCGAAGCCCAGGGTCTTACCGGTACCTGTCTTGGCCTGCCCGATGACGTCGTGGCCGCTGAGGGCGACCGGGAGGGTCATCTCCTGGATCGGGAAAGCTTCAATGATGCCGACGGCCTCGAGGGCCTCTGCTGTCTCGGGCAGGAGCCCGAGCTCTCGGAACGTAGTCAGGACGATGCCTCTTCCGGTGTGTGCGGCCGATGCGGGGGGCGGCCGGGCGCCTGTACGACTCGTACGGGCGCGCGGACCGCAACCGGCGTCCTCGCGGCCGGGCCGCGCGCCGGCTCCGTGGTTCGTACGGACACTCGGGTCGCGTACGCACGGGCGGCACTGCGGGTCGGCCATGGTGGGAGGCCCGGCGCGGGACCGCGTAGGTGCGGTCTGCGGCGGCCCTCGCTCAGCCACTGCGGGCCCTTCGTGGTCCGTCACCGGAATCGGAAGGGCGGGTCGGTCGGAGCCGATCGTTCCACCGACCGGGCATCCGTATACGTGAGGACCGGGGCGCGAGCCTTGCGGCGCATACGCCAGTCCTCACTACCACCATACCGTCAAGCGAAAGATCGAACATGTGACGCGGGCGACAAAGCCCTCTCCCGGCGCGGAATCCCTGCTCGCGGGAGCACTAGGGTTCCCGATATGGAGACTCCTCAGGAAGCAGCAGCGACAGGCGGAGCCGGTACCGGCGAGTCGTACCCCTCGATCGGGGACTGGAACAGCTGCGCGGCGGACCCGGAGTACCGGGCCGCGGTGCTCGACCTGCTCGGCGCGCTGGCGTACGGCGAGCTCAGTGCCTTCGAGCGGCTCGCCGAGGACGCCAAGCTGGCCCCGACGCTGGAGGACAAGGCGGCGCTGGCCGGGATGGCGGCCGCCGAGTTCCACCACTACCGGCAGCTGCACGACCGGTTGGTCGAGGTCGGCGCCGACCCCGGCGCGGCGATGCAGCCGTTCGCCGAGCCGCTGGACTCCTTCCACCGCATGACCGCCCCGGCGGACTGGCCGGAGAGCCTGGTCAAGGCCTATGTCGGCGACTCCATCGCGGCCGACTTCTACCGCGAGGTCGCGGTGCGGCTCGACGACGACACCCGCGAGCTGGTGCTGCGGGTGATGGCCGACACCGGGCACGCGGAGTTCGCGGTGGGGAAGGTGCGCGGCGCCATCGAGGCCGACCCGAAGATCGGCGGGCGGCTGGCGCTGTGGGGCCGGCGGCTGATGGGCGAGGCGCTGAGCCAGGCCCAGCGGGTCGTCGCGGAGCGGGACGCGCTGTCCAACCTGCTGATCGGCGGGGTGGAGGTGCGCGGCTTCGACCTGGTGGAGGTCGGCAAGATGTTCAACCGGATCACCGAGGCGCACACCCGGCGGATGGCGGCGCTGGGTCTGGCCTCCTGAGCCGGCGCCCGGGCCGGAGCCGGCGGTTCGGGGGTTCAGACGTGGTGCGGTTCCCGGGTGACCGCTGCGGATGATCGCTGCTCGGGACCGTGCTCCTCGGGATGCCGCTGCTCCCGGTGGCGCTGTTCCGGGCGCCGTCGCTCGGGGTGGGCCAGCAGCGAGACCAGCAGGCAGGCCCCGATGGCCGAGAGCGTGACGGTCACCGCGACGTGGCCGCCGCCGACGACCGCGCGGGCCAGCACTCCGATCAGCAGCGCCGAGCAGAGTCCGGTCAGCAGGGTGACTGCTCGGTGCACCTGGAAGTAGTGCGGCAGCAGTAGCGCCGCGCCGCCCCCGACAGCCAGTCCGACCAGGGCGAAAGCGAGCAGTTCCAGCAGCATCGGCGCCTCCTCGCAGCTCGTGCGGTACCAGGTCCGGCCCGGGTGGCGGACAGGACACCCAGGACGTACCCAGGGAGCGTTCGGCGCATGCGGAATGCGGGGATCTGCACACGAGCCTGGCCGGAATCACTCGGCAGGGCGGCCGTGCGGTGCGCCGCGGTCCAAGATCGGGTAATGCGGCCGGGGCGGCTGCGCGGCAGGGGTGCACGGGGCCCGACGCAGCGGTGCCCCGCCCCCGCCGGGGCGGGAACGGGGCACCAGGGGCTGCGGCCTCAGATCGCGCCGAAGCCGACCTTGCGCGCGGCCTGCTCGCCGATCTCCACATAGGCGAGCCGCTCGGCGGGGACCAGGACCTTGCGGCCGTGCTCGTCCGTGAGCTTCAGCAGCTTGGAGCTGCCGTCGAGCGCCGCGGCGACCGCGGTCTCGACTTCATCAGCAGACTGCGAGCTCTCGAGAACGATCTCCCGAGCCGCGTTCTGCACGCCGATCTTGACCTCCACGGCTACGTCCCTCCGGCCCCTCAAGGCGCATGTTGGTTCTTGTGACGCTGGTTCTTCCGGCTCTGTCACTGCCGTGCGGAAACTGCCCGCACGCCGCCAACCTTAGACCGAGCGGGGGGCATTCAGTGCGTGACGCCATCGCCGCCGTGCATGGGGAAGCCCTTGAGGCCGCGCCAGGACAGGCTGGAGACCAGGCGGACCGCCTCGTCCTTGGGGATCGTGCCGCCCTGGGCCAGCCAGAAGCGGGCGGTGATCTGGCACAGGCCGCAGACGCCGACGGCCAGCAGCATGGCCTCCTCCTCGGGGAGGTCGGTGTCCTCCGCGATCACCTTGCTGACCAGGGTGGCCGTCGCCCGGGTGACCGCCTCGACCCGCTCGCGCACGGCGGCCTCGTTGGTCAGGTCCGACTCGAAGACCAGCCGGAAGGCGCCGGACTCGGCGGCGACGTAGGCGAAGTAGGCCTCGGTGGTGGCCTGCACCCTGAGCTTGTTGTCCGTGGTGGCCTCCAAGGCCCCGCGGATCGCCTCGACCAGGGCCTCGCAGTGCTTGTCCAGCAGTGCGAGGTAGAGCTCCAGCTTCCCGGGGAAGTGCTGGTAGAGCACCGGCTTGCTGACCCCGGCGCGCTCGGCGATGTCGTCCATCGCGGCAGCGTGGTAGCCCTGCGCGACGAACACCTCCTCGGCGGCGCCGAGCAGTTGGTTCCGTCGGGCGCTTCGCGGCAGGCGGCCGGTGCTGGTCTTGCCTGTGCGCGGGCGCTCGTCCGTGTCCTGACTGGCCGTCACGGCGCTCCTCACTCACGGTTGTGGGGCTCCGGGTGCGCGGCGTGGGCCGTGCGCGGCCGAGGCCGTGCGGGTGGTGGTTCCAGGCGGCCATCCTACTTGTCGGTAATCCTTTGCGCCGCAGGTCGCCGAAAGAAACTCTTGGCCGACTCTTGTGAGGAGTCAACAATGCGGTCGGGTTCAGACCGGTACCCAGTGGTGTATACCCGGCAAATCACTCGCGGTACTCGTCCTCGTCGATGCGGACCACCCGCTGCTGTTCGGCGACATCGGCCTCCGGGGCCTCCAGGTCGAGGTCCTCCTCCTCCAGCGAGCCGTTCCCGGCCGCCTCGGGGTCGTCGTCGCCCAGGTCGGTCCCGTCCAGGTCGGGGTCGACGGGCTCGGGGTTCACGGGCTCGGTCATGCTGGCTCCCGGTGCGATAGGTGCGGCTGTCTCGAGCCTAGGAGCGCCTGCCCCGGACCGCGCCCCGGCACACCGGCGGGACGGCCACTGCAGACCTGGCCGGCGCCGGCTCGTAGCATCGACGCATGAGTGGACTGCGCGAGATGTCAGAGTCCGTGGTGCCCGAGGCGGCGATCCCCGACGTGGCCGAAGGGGAGGTGGCCGGCGGGGGCCTGCGGGCGCTGGAGCCGGTGTCCGTTCCCGGGTGCGCGCTGAGCGTGGAGGCGGTCGCGCCGGAGCGTGACGGGCTGCCGCCCGCCGTCTTCGTGCACGGGCTGGGCGGATCGACGCAGAACTGGTCGCTGCTGATGGACCGGCTGGCCGGCGATGTCGACGGCCACGCCGTGGACCTGCCGGGCTTCGGCCAGTCCCCGCCGCCGGACGACGCCGACCTGTCGGTCTCGGCCCACATGCGGGCGGTGGTGGACTACCTGGAGCTGTCCGGACGCGGTCCGGTCCACCTGTTCGGCAACTCGCTGGGCGGCGCGGTGGCGACCAGGCTGGCCGCGCTCCGCCCCGACCTGGTGCGCTCGCTGACGCTGATCTCCCCGGCCCTGCCCGAGCTGCCCCCGCAACCCACCGCGCTGCCGACCGGGCTGCTGGCCATGCCGGGCGTCCCCGCGGTCTTCGGCAAGCTCACCAAGGGCCAGCCGGTGGAGCAGCAGACCGAGGCGCTGCTGGACCTCTGCTACGGCGACCCGGGGCTGATCGACGCCGAGCGGCGCCGGCAGATGGTCGCCGAGTACCAGCGCAGGATGGCGCTGCCGTACTCGATGGACGTGCTGGCCAGGACCGCCCGGGGGATCGTCAGGGCCTACACCGAGCGCGGTCCGCAGGCGCTCTGGCGGCAGGCGGAGCAGGTGACGGCGCCGGTGCTGCTGGTGTACGGGCTGCGGGACAAGCTGGTCTCCTACCGGATGGCCAGGAGGGCCGGGCTGGCCTTCCGGGACTCCCGGCTGCTGGTCCTGCCCGAGGCGGGGCACGTGGCGATGATGGAGTACCCGGACCTGGTCGCGGGGCAGTTCCGGGAGCTGCTGGCGGAGACCGCGGGGGCCGCAGGGGCCTCGGCGGCCCCGGCCGCTCCGGCGACTGCGGCTACTGCGTCGGCTGCGGCGGCCCGGGGGTAGTCGGCCTCGTCGGCGGTCCGGCTGGGCGGTCCGCCTCAGTGGTCCGGCTCAGCCGTAGACCGCGCGGCAGCTGTCGTCCTGGCTGCTGCCCGGGGCCCAGCCGCCGTACTGCTCGCCCAGGGCGCAGAGCCCGGGGGAGCCGGCAGACGGCCGCCCCGGGGTCGGGTGGGCCTTGCGGGGTGCCGCGCTACGCGGCGCGGGAGCGGATCCGGCGGGGCGGTCGGGCCCGCGGCCCGCCGGCGCCGGGCTCGGGGCCGGTACCGAGGCCCTCGGCGGATCGGCGACGGCGAGGACCCGGCGCGGCACGCCCGGGGTGGGCCCGGGCGCGGGCGGTGCGGCCGGGGGTCCGGCCAGCGGCGCGGCCGGCGGCGGTGCTCCGGGCGGGTTCGGGGCGGCGGGGTGGCGGTCGGGGGAGCACGCGGTGGCGAGCGCGCCGGTGCACGCCAGGGCCAGCAGGACGGCCGACAGCCGTCCGAGCGGGGCGCCGGGCGTACCCCGGGGGAATGTGCCGATCACGTCCGGCGCAACGACCGAGGGCGGCAGCGGGTTACCGGGACGGCCGGGACAGGTGGGGCGACGTGCGACAACGCCGCAGCCCGCCAGGGGTTTCGGGGGTTCACTCCTTCGGGTGGTAGGCGGCCGGATGGTCGAGTGGCTGTCAGTGGCCGGTCGTAGTTTCATCCCGTCGGGCCGAACAGACGTCGGGGGGCGGGGTCACTGACCACCGCTGCCCACGGGCCTCTCCATCACCGTCCCTGCCGCGGAGGTCTCCATGCGCATCGCCCTGCTCACCGAGAGTGCGTCCGTCGGCACCGGGAGTGCCGAGGGCGGCTGGTGCGACCGGCTGACCCGGGAGCTCGCCGAGCACGAGTTCGAGCTGTACGCCCTGGGGTCGGTGCGGGCCGGGTCGGTGCACGCCGGGACCGAGCCGCTGCCGGGGCGGCTGTCCGGGCTGCGCCGTGCGGATCCGCGCCCGGCCGTGCTGCACGGCCGGGCCAGGCGGCGGGCGCTGGCCGCCTACCGGGAGCTGCTGCGCTCGCTGGTCGAACCGGCGGCCGCGGAGGGGTTCGGCCCCGCGCTGTACGCCCTGGCCGAGGCCGGCCGCGGTGGCGGACTGGCGGCGTTACTCCGCTCCGGGGCGGCGCTGCGGATCATCGAGACGGCCTGGAAGGCGCCGGGTGCGGTCGCCGTCAGCGGCTCGGGATCGGCGGGCGAGCCGCTGGTGCGGGACGCCCTGGTGGCGGCCGACCTGCTGGCCAACTGCCTGCGGGCGCTGTCGGCGCCCTGGTACGACGAGCGGCGTCCCGAGGGGCTGGGCGCGGCTGACCTCTGCCACGCCCTCGGCGGCGGTCTGGCCGTACTGCCCGGGCTGCTGGCCAAGCACTTCTACGGAATACCCCTGATCATCACCGAGCACAGCCTGCACCTGCGCGAACGCGCCCGGGGCTACCGTGACGCGCCCTACCGGCGACCGGTCAGGGCGCTGATGCTCACCTTCTTCCGCCTGCTGGCCCGCGAGGCCTACCGGCAGGCCGGGCTGATCACGCCCGGGAGCAGCTTCGACCAGCGCTGGCAGGTCCACTGCGGCGCCGACCCGGCGACGGTCCGGGTGGTCTACGAGGGCACTCCCGGCGCCGACCTGCCCGCCGCCGGTGCCGAACCGGAGGTGCAGACCCTGGTCTGGATCGGCCCGGCCGAGCCGTACGGGGGCCTGGAGACCGTGCTGCGGGCCTTCGCGCGGCTGAGGGCGGAGCACGAGGGCGTGCGGCTGCTGGTGCACAGCGCTCCGGCGGGCGGGTCGCGCGCGGCCGAGGCCGGTGCCCGGCACTGCCGCGAGCTGGCCGCGGAGCTGTTCCCGAAGCAGCCGGAGGCGGTCAGCTTCCAGGGCGGTGGCGGGTCCCGGGGCGGTGCCGGGCGGCTGCGCGACGCCCATGGGAAGGGCACCGTGATCGTCTTCTCCGGTACCGAGGGCCCGCGCCCGATGCTGGTCGCCGAGGCCATGCTCAGCGGGCGGCCGGTGGTGGCCACGGACGTCGGCGCGGCCCGGGAGCTGGTCGGTCCCACCGGGCTGCTGGTGCCGGCCGAGGACCCGGAGGCGCTGGCCGCGGCCTGCTCGGCGCTGCTGCGGGACCCGGAGCGCCGCGCCCGGCTCGGCAATGCCGGACGGCTGCGGGCCCAGGAGCTCTACGCGGTGGAGCCGGCCGCGGTGGCCTTCCGCGACCTGTACCTGGAGCTGGCCTCCCGGCTGCCGAACGCGGAGACCCCCTTCGGCGCGCCGGCGGCGCGGCGGCCCTTCGGCCGCACCGCGGAGGTCCGGGTGGCGGCCGAGAGCCCGGTGCCGGCCTCGGCCCTGGTCCCGCCCGCGGATCCGGAGGCCGTCACCGGGCGGCCGCGCCGGGCCGGCGCGATGCTGGCCGAGCTGCGGCGCAGGGCGGTGCGTCCGGGGCCCGAGGCCCCGGAGCAGCGACGGGCGCCGTCGCCCGAGCCGGTCCCGGTCGGCGCGGGGATCGGTGCCGGGCTCGGCGCTGACTTCGCCGAGGGTTCCGGTGTCGGCACCGGTGCGGAACTCGTCGGGGCGCTGTCCGGGGCCGAGGAGGCGGGGGCCGGATGAGCGGGCGATCCGGCGCGGTGCTGTCCGCGGACCGTGCCACCGCCGATCCGGTCCACGATCTGCTGGTCCGTCATCTGGCGCTGTGCGAGACGGCGGTGCACCCGCTGGAGATCGCCGCCGAGCTGGAGGCGGCCGGCATGGGACCGGGGACGGCGGGCCGTTACCGGCACGCCGATGTCTTCTCGCTGGCCGAGGAGCTCTACGCGCGGGTGCCGCGGCGGCCCGAGGCGCACCGGGCACCGCCGCCGGAGAGCCCCTGGCGGCGGCGGGCCGGGCTGGCGCTGCTCGTCGCCGTGCTCTACCTGCTGCCCTGCACCGGGCTGTGGCTGGCGCGACGGACCGGTGGGGCCGGCCGCGGCATCGGGGTGGACCTGACCGTGGTGGTCCTGCTCGCTCTGGTGGCGGCCGGGACCGCGGGCGGCGGCCGCCTGCTCGCAGGCCGCCGTCAGGGCGCGCCGTCCGGCGCCGAGCGCTCCTTCGGCGCCCGCTTCGGCTATGCCGTCGGCATGGCCCTGGTACTCGGCCTGTGCGTCACCGGTGGGACCGACCCGGCCCTGGCCACCGCCCTGGCCTGCGGGCTGGGGGCGGCCGACTGGTGCGCGCGCTGGTTCCGGCACATCGGCTGGGGCCATCTCGGCGCGGCCCGGTCCCGGGCCGGTTTCCGCGAGCGGATGCGTCCGGTGCTGCCGGTCGCGCTGGGGCTGTTCCTGACCGGGCTGTCCGCGCTGACCTTCGCCGCACTGACCCTGCACCGGTCCCGGGGCGGCGACGGCGCTCTGGCGGCCGGCGTGCTGACCCCCGCGGTCCACGGGGCCGACGGCACCGCCTGGGCGGCCCAGGAGTGCGTCGGCACCGTCCTGCTGCTGGTGGTGCTGCTGTGGCGGTGCGGAAGGACCGCGGACGCGCTGGCCGGCCTGCTCTGCGGGCTCTCCGGGCTGGGCGTGGCCGCAGCCGCCGTGCACGCCGTGCTGCCCGGCGGCGCCGGGTTCGGCGGCAGCGGAGCGGCGGCCGGGTTCGACACCGCCCTGCTGTGGGGCTTCGGTACGACCGCCGCGCTGCTGCTGCCCTACGCCTGGGTGGTGCTGCTGCGCCCGGAGTCGCACCGGGACGCCGTCCGGCCGGGGACGGACGAAGGCGCGGACGACTGAGGGCGCCGTCGACTGCGGGCGCGGTCGGCTGAGGGCGCGTCAGGCGCCGGTCACCACCACCCCACCACCCATCAACCTGCACACCGCGGGCCCCTGTGGGCCCGCTCAAGGAAGGACCGCACCATGAGGGTGCTGCTGTTGGGCGCCGATGGATTCATCGGCCGCCGTGTCGCCGACCGTCTCTTCGCCGACCCCGAGTTGCAGGTGACCGTGCTGGGCCGGCGGGACACCGCGGACATCCGCTTCGACCTCGCCGCGGGCAGCCCCGGTGCGCTGGCCCGGTTCCTGGACGCGGTGATGCCCCGGGTGGTGGTGAACTGCGCGGGCGTCACCTACGGCACCCCGCGCGACCTGGTGAAGGCCAACACCCAGGCCGTCGCCACCGTCTGCGAGGCGATCCGGCGCAGCCACGACCCGGCCAGGCTGGTCCATGTCGGCTCGGCCGCCGAGTACGGCCCGGTGCCGATCGGCACCTCCACCGCGGAGAGCGCCGAACCGCGCCCGATCGGCCCCTACGGGGTCACCAAGCTGGCCGGCACCGAACTCGCGCTGTCCTCGGGCCTGGACGCGGTGGTGCTGCGGATCTTCGACGCGGTGGGCCCCGGGGTCCCGGCCGGCTCGCTGTTCGGACGGCTCTCCGAGGGCCTGCGCCGGGCCCTGGAGCGCGGCGAGCCGCAGGTGCGCTCGGCCGACCTGTCCGCCTTCCGGGACTTCGTCGACGTGCGCGACGTGGCCAGGTCGGTGCAGGCTGCCGCGGTGTCGGCGGCCACCGGTGTGATCAACATCGGCGGCGGCAGCGGGGTGCGGATGCGTGACGCCGCGCATCTGCTGGTGCGCGCGTCCGGCTTCGAGGGACGGCTGATGGAGGAGACCCGCAGCCCCATCCCCGGCGCGGACGGCACGGACCGCCCCGGTGAGGTGCTGTGGCGGCAGGCCGACATCCGCACGGCGCGGGAGCGGTTGGGCTGGCGGCCCCGGGTGCCGCTGGAGGAGTCGCTGGCGGACATCTGGATGGAGACGGCCTGCAGGGTCTAGGGAACTCGCCGGGGGGATTTTCGGCTGCGGGTCGTGCATGGTTTGTCGCGCAGTTCCCCGCGCCCCTGACCAATTGCAACTGAGCCAGTTGCAGACCCACAGGGGCGCGGGGAACTGCGCCACCAGCCATGCAGACGCCGCAGCCCGGAGGGAGATCCGTCTCACCAGGCGTCTCGTACCTCGGACCGGGGGCCGTGGAATAGCCACCGACGTGGCACTGTTGGCGGAGAAAACCCGTAATGACGACTAACGGAGTCCCCCGTGTCGCTGCCACCCCTGGTCGAGCCGGCCGCTGAGCTCACCGTGGACGAGGTCCGCAGGTACTCCCGCCACCTGATCATCCCGGACGTCGGGATGGACGGGCAGAAGCGGTTGAAGAACGCCAAGGTGCTGTGTGTCGGCGCCGGCGGCCTGGGCTCTCCCGCGTTGATGTACCTCGCCGCGGCGGGTGTCGGCACCCTCGGCATCGTCGAGTTCGACACCGTCGACGAGTCCAACCTCCAGCGCCAGATCATCCACGGCCAGTCCGACATCGGCCGCTCCAAGGCCGAGTCCGCCCGTGACTCGGTCAAGGAGATCAACCCCTACGTCAACGTCATCCTGCACGAGACCCGCCTCGACGTGGACAACGTCAAGGAGATCTTCGCGCAGTACGAACTGATCGTCGACGGCACCGACAACTTCGCCACCCGCTACCTGGTGAACGACGCCGCCGTGCTGCTCGGCAAGCCCTACGTCTGGGGCTCGATCTACCGCTTCGACGGTCAGGCCAGCGTGTTCTGGGCCGAGCACGGCCCCTGCTACCGCTGCCTCTACCCGGAGGCCCCGCCGCCCGGCATGGTGCCCTCCTGCGCCGAGGGCGGCGTGCTCGGCGTGCTGTGCGCGTCGATCGGCTCGATCCAGGTCACCGAGGCCATCAAGCTGCTGGCCGGCGTCGGCGAGCCGCTGGTCGGCCGACTGATGATCTACGACGCCCTGGAGATGCAGTACCGCCAGGTCAAGGTCCGCAAGGACCCCGACTGCGCGCTCTGCGGCGAGAGCCCCACCGTCACCGACCTGATCGACTACGACGCCTTCTGCGGCGTCGTCAGCGACGAGGCGCAGGCGGCGGCCATCGGTTCCACCATCACGCCCAAGCAGCTCAAGCAGTGGCAGGACGACAAGGAGGACATCTTCCTGGTCGACGTGCGTGAGCCCGGCGAGTACGAGATCGTCAACATCCCGGGTGCCACCCTCATCCCCAAGGGCGACTTCCTGATGGGCGACGCTCTGGAGCGGATGCCGCAGGACAAGAAGATCGTGCTGCACTGCAAGACCGGTGTCCGCTCGGCCGAGGTGCTGGCCGTGCTGCACTCCGCAGGCTTCGCCGACGCGGTCCACGTGGGCGGCGGCGTGATCGGCTGGGTCAACCAGATCGAGCCCGAGAAGCCGGTCTACTAGCCACTAGCCGCCGGCGGACCAGCAGCCAACGGCGGTCGAGGAAGCCCTGTGACGTCCCGTCACAGGGCTTCCTTGCGTTGCAGGTAGCTGAAGGCGATCCAGCCCGGCAGCACCGGCAGCCAGAAGGTCAGCAGTCGGAACAGCAGCACGGCCGGCGTCGCCACGGTCAGCGGCAGCCCGGCGCCGGTGAGCCCACCGATCAGCAGTGTCTCGATCGCGCCGATCCCGCCCGGGGTGGGCACGGCCGAGCCCGCCGCGTTGCCGGCCAGGTAGACGACGGCGATGGTGGCGAAGGGCAGCGACTCGCCGAAGGCCCGGATGCTGGTGTCCAGGCAGGCCACGAAGGCCAGCGAGACCAGCACGATGCCGCCGAAGCCGGTGGCGATCTTGGTGGGGGAGCGCAGCAGGTCCAGCATCCGCGGGATCACGCCGATGAACAGGGTCCGCAGCCGGGTCACCGTCCAGCGCCGGACCGGCGGGACGGCCGCGCCCACCAGCACCAGCACCGCCGCCACCAGCAGCCCGGCGATCACGGTGCGCGAGGAGGGGATGTCCGAGCCCTTGCCGCTGCCCGTCCCGGCCACGAAGCCGAAGCCCAGCAGCAGCAGGATGTGCATCCCCAGACCGACCAGCTGGGAGGCGCCGACGCTGGCCACGGCCTGGCCCGGGCGCACCCCGGCCCGTTGCAGGAAGCGGGCGTTCAGGGCGACTCCGCCGACCGCGGCCGGGGCCACCAGTTTCACGAAGCTGCCGGCCACCTGGGCCCACAGGGTCCGCCAGAACGGCAGCTGCTCGGGCACGAAGCCGGCCAGGCTGAGCGCCGCTCCGACGTAGCTGAGCGCGGAGGCCGCCAGCGCGGCCAGCGCCCAGGCCCACTTGGCGTGGCTGAACGCGCTGGCCGGGTTGGCGGCGGCGAGCTGGCCCAGCAGCAGGTAGGCCGCGAAGGCGCCGGCGACCAGGGTGATCAGGGTCTTCGGCTTGAGCCGCTGCAGCCTGGCCGGCTCCACCGGGGCCTGCGGGGCGACCTCCAGGATCTGCTCGCGGATCTGCGACAGGAAGTCCTGCGGATCGGGGTTGGCGGTCAGCGCGTCCTCGACCTTGACCCCGGCCTTCATCTGCTCCGCGCGGGCCGCGGCCACCGCGGCCTTGTGCTCGCTGTTGTGGTGCTTCAGCGCCAGCCGGGTGGAGCGGTGCAGCCCGACCGGCTGCAGCAGCGGCATGGCGCTCGCGGTCCGCCCCGAGCCCAGCACCTTGTTGGCGGAGGCCACCGCGCGCTCGGGCCCGACCCGCAGTGCCAGCGTGGTGAGCAGCTGGGCCAGGTCCATCCGCAGCGTCAGGTCGCCGGAGGCGATGTCGCCGCCGGCCAGGTTGATCAGGCAGACGCCGCTGCTGGGCGAGGCCGCCGACGGCGGGGTGACCAGCAGCGACTCGCTGGTCAGCCGGCGGTGCGCGATCCGGCGGTCGTGCAGCGCCTTGACCGAGGTCCAGGCGTCGGCGAGGACCTCGTCGGTGAGCTCGGAGTCGTCGGCGAGGTCGAAGGAGCGGCCCTCGACCCGCTCGTAGACCAGGATCACCGCGTCCGGGCCGAGCTCGGAGGTGGCGATCAGCCTGGGGGAGTGCGCCCCGGCCGCGTTGGCCGCGTAGGCGATCAGGGCCTCCTGCTCCAGGGCCTGGCGCAGCGACTGGGGGCTGGAGCGGACGGTGACGGTGCGCAGCTGCAGCCGCCGCCAGAGCCGGTAGAAGAAGCCGGAGGCCTGCTGCTCGCGGTCGATGACATGGACGTCCAGCGGCAGCGCGTGGTCCTGGATGACCAGGTAGCGGCGGGTGCCCTCGGGGCCGTCGGTGGAGCGGTGGGCGCTGAGCGGGGCGAAGCCGACCTTGCGCAGCCCCAGCAGCAGGGTCTCGCCGGTGGGGCGGACGTTCGGGGTGCCGACGGCGTAGAGGGTGCCGTAGGCCACGGTCAGGCCCAGCAGGATGGTTACTGCAATGGACAGCGGGGTGGTGTGTCCGCTGATCAGTTCGGACAGCCCGTCCAGCAGCACCACGGCCCAGAGCGCGACCCGCCAGCGCGGACGGCTGGCCATGCCCACGGCCGTCATGTAGGCGATGACGGGGGTGAGGTAGCCGTGCACCGGGTCGGTGAGCGTGGTGGTGTTGGGGATCTGCTGGGTCAGCGCGGCGGTGATGGACTCCGGCGCTGCCTTGACCACCCACAGGTCCACCGCCAGCGAGATGCCGTGCGCCAGCACCGCCGCCAGCACGCCGTCGGCGACCCGCAGGCCGTCCCGTTTGATCAGCCGTTCCACCGCGAAGGCCAGCGGGACGATCAGCACTGCGGCGGTGGAGATGACGCCGGTGATGGTGGTGAGGAAGCTGGGGACCTTGGTGACGCCCGCCGAGATGTCGCTCTGCAGCCCGGTGGTGGTCGAGGTGGCGATGCTGGCCAGCACCAGGACGGCGGCGACGCCGAGGATGCCCAGCAGGAAGCGGATCAGGTCGGAGGGGCGGTGCACCCGGGCGGCCAGCAGCGGCTCGTCCACGGCGACGTGCGAGCTGGCACGGGTCTCGGCCGGCAGTGTCGAGCGGTGCTGCAGGCCGGGGACCTTGACCAGGTCGACGACGGGGGCTTCGACGGGGGCCTCGACGGGCGGGGCGGGCGGCCTGGAGGCCGGCTCGGCGGCGCGTTCGCCGCCGCTGATCGGCTCGGAACCGGGTCCGGAGGCGGCCGAGGGTGACGGACCGGAGGCGTCGGGCATGGTGCCGGAGGCGTCCGCTGCCTGGTCGGCGCTCGCGCTCGATCCGGTCATCTGAATGTCTGTGCCTTCTGGTCGCCTGTCACCGACCCCTCAAGGGTGGCATGGGTGGAGGATGCGTGTCGGTGTCAGGTACCCCGGTTCGGGTCCCTGGCGGATGCTACATTCCTCCGCCCGGGTGGGCGAGGAGGTTCCCGGACGGCTCCACCCGTACGTGTCGGACCTCTCAGTGTGATGGGACACAATGCGACAGGTGAGTGAGGACCATGAGTCGCATGTGGAGCCGGCCGAGCTGCCGCCCTTCGCGGAGCGGGTGCTGGAGCTGACCGAGCGCATCCCGACGGGTCGGGTGATGACCTACGGTGACGTCGCCGAGTACCTGGAAGAAGGCGGACCGCGCCAGGTGGGGCGGGTGATGGCGCTGTACGGCGGTGCCGTGCCCTGGTGGCGGGTGGTGCGGGCGGACGGGGCGCTGCTGCCCGGACACGAACTGCGGGCGCTGGAGCAGTACCGGGTGGAGGGCACGCCGTTGCGCAGCGTGCGCGGACGCGGCCCGGCCCGGGGCTCGGCGGCGGCCGAGGACCTGCCCAGGGTGGACCTCGCCCGGGCCCGCTGGGACGGGCGGTAGGGCCGTTAGCACAGGGGTCCGACAATTTCGGAGCGGCGGGTCGAGGTTCCCGTGAACCCGGGACAGCAGCGTGAGTGACGGTGGAGGATCGTAGGCTCGCGGTAGCGGACGACGTCTGGGACGCCTGACCGGACGAGCCACTCCGACCAGCCACGCCCCCGGCTTCCGCTGCCCTCCCGCATGTACTGCCCCTGGACCGCCCGATGAGCTCCCTGCCCGACCCCCCGGTGCGCGGGGGCGCGTACCGCCTGGTGCGCGACCCGCTCGCCACGCCCGAGCCCCCCGTGCTCGACGCCTACCAACAGGCCGTCGTGGACCACCGGGGCGGGCCGCTGCTGGTCCTGGCCGGCCCGGGCACCGGTAAGACCACCACCCTGGTGGAGGCGGTGACCCGGCGGGTCGCCGAGGGCGTTCCGGCGGAGCAGATCCTGGTCCTCACCTTCAGCCGCAAGGCCGCGGTCGAGCTGCGCGACCGGATGACCGCGCGGGCGGGTGCGGCGGGCACGGCGGGCACAGCGGGTTCCGGGGCCGCGGTGTCCGTCCCGCAGGCCACCACCTTCCACTCGTTCTGCTACGCCCTGGTCCGGGCCCACCAGGACGCCGACCTCTTCGCCGACCCGATCCGGCTGCTCTCCGGTCCCGAGCAGGACGTGATGGTGCGCGACCTGCTGGCCGGCGGCGCCGAGGACGCCCGCGAGGGCCTGGGCATCCGCTGGCCGGACGAGCTCCGCGCCTGTCTGACCACCAGGGGCTTCGCCGACGAGGTCCGCGCCGTGCTGGCCCGCGCCCGTGAGCTGGGGCTGGGCGAGGACGCGCTGCGCCGCTTCGCCGCCGAGGTGGGCCGGCCCGACTGGCAGGCCGCCGCCGACTTCCTGGCGCAGTACCTGGACGTCCTCGACAACTACGGCGTCCTGGACTACGCCGAGCTGGTGCACCGCGCGGTGCTGCTGGCCGAGCGCCCCGAGATCCGCGAGCAGCTGCGCCGCCAGTACCGGGTGGTCTACGTGGACGAGTACCAGGACACCGACCCGGCCCAGGTCCGGCTGCTGCACGCGCTGGCCGGCGACGGCCGGGAGCTGGTCGCGGTCGGCGACCCGGACCAGTCGATCTACGCCTTCCGGGGCGCCGACATCAACGGCATCCTCGACTTCCCCCAGGACTTCCCGCAGGCGGACGGCAGCCCGGCGGCGATCAAGGTGCTCCGGGTGTCCCGCCGCTCCGGCGAGGTGCTGCTGGCGGCGAGCCGCACCCTCACCGAGCGGATGCCGATGGGTCGGCTCCCGGCGCAGGCGCTGGAGCAGCACCGCAGGCTGATCCCCAGCCGTCCCGGCGGCCGGGTCGAGGTCTACACCTACCCGACCCCGGGCTCCGAGATCGACAACATCGCCGACCTGCTCCGCCGCGCCCATCTGGAACAGGGCGTGCCCTGGAGCGACATGGCCGTGCTGGTCCGGGCCGGCGGCCGCTCCATCCCCGGCTTCCGGCGGGCGCTGAGCTCCGCCGGGGTGCCGCTGGAGATCGACGGGGACGACCTGCCGCTGCACCTGGAGCCGGCCGTGGCCCCGCTGCTCACCGCACTGCGGGTGTGCGCGGTCGGCGCGGTCAGGGACCGGCGCCGCACCGGCGCTGCGGACCGGGACGGCCCCGAGGACCCCGAGGGGCCCTACGCCGCCGACCCGCTCACCACCGAGGTCGCGCACACCCTGCTCACCGGCCCGCTGGGCGGCCTGGACGGCTCCGACCTGCGCCGCCTGGGTCGGGCGCTGCGCGAGGAGGAGCGCGCCCAGCTCCGCCGGGAGGCCGCCCTGGAGGCGGACCAGCCGCGGGCGGTCCGTCCCGCCGAGGTGCTGGTCCGGGAGGCGCTGGCCGAGCCCGAGCGGCTGGTCACGCACGACCGCTCCTTCGCCGGCCGGGCGCTGCACCTGGGCCAGCTGCTGCGCAAGGTACGGGAGATGATCTCCGGCGGGGCCTCCGCCGAGGAGGCGCTGTGGGCGCTGTGGGAGGGCTCCGAGCGCTGGCGGCGTCGGTTGGAGACGGCCGCGCTGCGCCCCGGCACGGCGGGCCGCAACGCCGACCGCGACCTGGACGCGCTCTGCGCCCTGTTCGAGACCGCGGCCCGGGCCGAGGAGCGGGTGAAGGGTCCGCGCGGCGCGCTCAACTTCCTGGCCGAACTGGAGCAGCAGGACATCGCCGCCGACACCCTGTCCGGCCGCACGGTTCGGCCGGACGCGGTGCGGCTGCTCACCGCGCACCGCGCCAAGGGCCTGGAGTGGGGACTGGTCGTGGTCGCCGGGGTGCAGGAGGGGCTCTGGCCCGACCTGCGGCGCCGCGGTTCGCTGCTGGAGGCGGACCGGATCGGCCGCAGCGGCATCGCCGAGCCGCTGACCCCCGGTGCGCTGCTGGCCGAGGAGCGCCGGCTGTTCTACGTCGCCGCCACCCGGGCCAGGGAGCGGCTGGTGGTCACCGCGGTGAAGGCCCCGGCCGAGGACGGTGACGAACCGTCACGCTTCCTGCGCGAGCTCTACCGGGAGCGTCCGGACGGCAGCCGGGTCCCGGCCGTGCGGGTCGAGGACGTGACCCACCGTCCGCGCCGCCCGCTCGCGGTCGCGGCCCTGGTCGCCGAGTTGCGGGCGACCACCGTGGACCCGGCCGCCGACCCCGCCCTGCGCGAGGCGGCGGCGCAGCGGCTGGTGCGGCTGGCGGCGCTCACCGACGAGGACGGCTACCCGCTGGTCCCCTCGGCCCATCCGCAGCGCTGGTGGGGGATGGCCGACCCGACCGTGAACACCGTGCCGGTCCGCGATCCCGCGCAGCCGCTGCGGCTGTCGGGCAGTGCGCTGGACCAGGTGAACTCCTGCGGGCTGCAGTGGTTCCTCGGCCGTGAGGTGCACGCCGAGCAGGCGTCCAGCGGGGCCCAGGGCTTCGGCAACGTGGTGCACGTGCTGGCCGAGGAGGTGGGCTCCGGGCGCACCCCGGCCGATCTGGGCGTGCTGATGGAGCGTCTGGACACGGTCTGGGACGCGCTGGCCTTCGACGCGCCGTGGAAGTCGGAGCAGGAGAAGGGCGAGGCCCGGGCCGCCCTGGAGCGCTTCCTGACCTGGCACGCCGCGGAGCGCGGACGGGTCCCGGTGGCCACCGAGCACCCCTTCGAGGTCGAGCTGAAGGTCGGCGACCATGTGATCAGGATCCGCGGCAGCATGGACCGGGTCGAACGCGACACCGAGACCGGCGCGGCCTTCGTGGTGGACTTCAAGACCGGCAAGCACGTGGTCAGCGGACCCGAACTGCTGACCCACCCCCAGCTCGGGGTCTACCAGCTGGCCGTCGCCGAGGGCGCGGTGGACGACGTCGAGGCGTTCGAGGGGGAACGCCCGGAGCCGGGCGGCGCCGAACTGGTGCAGCTGCGGCAGCCGGCCGGCCGGGGCAAGGAGGACCGGCCCAAGGTCCAGGCCCAGGCGTCACTGGCCGGTGACCCCGGCTGGGTCGAGGACCTGCTCGCCGAGGCCGCCGACCGGATCGTCAATGAGCGGTTCACCCCGACCGTCGGGCCCGGCTGCGCCACCTGTTCCTTCCGCCGCAGCTGCTCCGGGCATCCGGAGGGACGGCAGGTGGTGGAGTGAGGGCGCCTCGCGAGCGGGTGGTCCGCTGTCAGTGGGGCCGGATAGCGTTCCTGGGGTGAGCCCGAGCACCGCCGACCCCGCCGAACCTCCCCTCAGCAGTCCCGAGCAGCTCAAGCAGCTGCTCGGCATCCCCTTCACCGCGGAGCAGCTGCGCGCCGTCACGGCGCCGCTCGCCCCCGCGGTGATCGTCGCGGGCGCGGGCTCCGGCAAGACCACGGTGATGGCGGCCCGGGTGGTCTGGCTGGTCGGCACCGGGCAGGTCCGCCCCGAGCAGGTGCTGGGGCTGACCTTCACCAACAAGGCCGCCGGCGAGCTGGCCGAGCGGGTGCGCCGGGCACTGGTGCAGGCCGGGGTGGTGGACCTGGAGCCGGCGGACGCCGAGGACGTACTGGGTGAGCCGGAGATCTCCACCTACCACTCCTTCGCCGGGCGGCTGCTCAAGGAGCACGGGCTGCGGATAGGCCTGGAGCCGGACGTCCGACTGCTCGCCGACGCCACCCGCTACCAGCTGGCGGCCCGGGTACTGCGCCAGGCCCCCGGCCCCTACCCCGCGCTGACCAGCGGCTTCTCCACGCTGATCGCCGAACTGCTGACCCTGGACGGCGAACTCTCCGAGCACCTGGTCGAACCGGACCGGCTCCAGGCGTACGACACCGCGCTGCTGGCCGAGCTGGCCACGGCCAAGATCACCAACGAGGAGCTGCGCAAGGTCCCCAGGGCCGCCGCCGCCCGGCTGGAGCTGGCGGACCTGGTGGTCCGCTACCGCCGCCGCAAGGCCGAGGCCGGGCTGATGGACTTCGGCGACCAGATCGCCGCCTGCGCCCGGCTCGCCCAGACCCGCCCCGAGGTCGGCCGGCTGCTGCGGGAGCAGTTCCGGGTGGTGCTGCTGGACGAGTACCAGGACACCTCGGTGGCCCAGCGGCTGCTGCTGGCCGGGCTCTTCGGCGCAAGCGACCACTACGCCGGCGGCCACCCGGTCACCGCCGTCGGCGACCCCTGCCAGGCGATCTACGGCTGGCGCGGCGCCTCGGTCGCCAACCTGGACGACTTCCCGGTGCACTTCCCGTCGGACTCGGGGGTCTCCGCCGCCCGCTACTCGCTCAGCGAGAACCGCCGCAGCGGCGGCCGGCTGCTGGAGTTCGCCAACACCCTGGCCGCGCCGCTCCGCGAGATGCACGAGGGCGTCGAGGCGCTGCGCCCCGCGCCCGGCGCCGAGCGGGACGGCCTGCTGCGCTGCGCCCTGCTGGACACCTACGACCAGGAGGTCGCCTGGCTCGCCGACTCCATCGCCCATCTGGTGCGTACCGGGACGGCGCCCGGCCGGATCGCGGTGCTCTGCCGGGCCGGCCGGGAGCTGTTCCCCGACATCCACGCGGCGCTGGTGGCCAGGGACGTCCCGGTGGAGGTGGTCGGCCTGTCCGGGCTGCTGAACCTGCCCGAGGTCGCCGACCTGGTCTCGGTCTGCGAGGTGCTCCAGGACCCGACCGCCAACGCGGCCCTGGTCCGGCTGCTGGTCGGCCCGCGCTGGCGGATCGGCCCGCGGGACCTGGCCCTGCTCGGCCGGCTCGCCGCCGACCTGGTCCGGGTCGGCGGCGCCGACGAGCAGGACCGGCTGGCCGGCGCCGTCGCCGGCACCGACCCGACCGAGGTGGTCTCCCTGGCCGACGCGCTGGAGACCTTTCTGCGCGCCGACCGCGGCGACCGCGAGGGGGCGCCGG
This sequence comes from Streptacidiphilus jeojiensis, assembly GCF_042510965.1. Lineage (NCBI taxonomy): Bacteria > Bacillati > Actinomycetota > Actinomycetes > Kitasatosporales > Streptomycetaceae > Streptacidiphilus > Streptacidiphilus jeojiensis. The sequence goes on along the minus strand of NZ_JBEUKS010000008.1, from coordinate 411,765 downwards.
AGCTGCCGTTCTCCGAGGAGGCCCGGGCCCGCTTCGCCCGGATCGCCGCCGAGATACGCGATCTGCGCCGCTCACTGGCCGAGCCGCTGATGGACGTGCTGCACCGGGTGCTGTCCGTGACCGGCCTGGAGGTCGAGCTGTCGGCCTCGCCGCATGCGCTGGCCGCCCGGCGCAAGGAGACCCTGAACGCCTTCCTGGACGTCGCCGCCGGCTTCGCCGACCTGGACGGCGACCCCTCGCTCTCGGCCTTCCTCGGCTTCCTGCGCGCGGCCCAGGAGTACGACCGGGGCCTGGACAACTCGCTGCCGGGCGGGGACGACACCGTGAAGGTGCTCACCGCGCACCGCTCCAAGGGCCTGGAGTGGGATGTCGTCGCCGTTCCCGGTCTGGTCAAGGGGGTCTTCCCGGGGGAGAAGGGGCGGGAGCGGTGGACCAGCCGGGCCGAGGCCCTGCCGCACGAGCTGCGCGGCGACGGCGCGACCCTGCCGGGCACGCCGCCGTGGACCGCCGCCGGGATGAAGGCGTTCACCGCGGAGATGAAGGAGCACGCCGCCACCGAGGAACTGCGGCTCGGGTACGTCGCCTTCACCCGGCCGCGCAACCTGCTGCTCGCCTCCGGGCACTGGTGGGGGCCGACCCAGAAGCGGCGCAGGGGGCCCTCGCCGTTCCTGGAGGAGCTGCGCGAGTACTGCGAGGGCGGTACCGGCGGGGAGATCGAGGCCTGGGCCGAGGCCCCGGAGGAGGACGCCGAGAACCCCTCGCTGACCCGTACCGCCGAGCACCCCTGGCCGCTGCCGCTGGACGGCGCCGCCCAGGCGGCCCGCCGCGAGGCCGGGCTGCGGGTCCTGGCCGGCCTGGCCACGGCGGCGGCCGAGCCTGAGCCCGAGCCGGAGCCCCCGGAGCCGGACGGCTGGGAGCCCGAGCCCGAGTGGGACCCCATGTACGAGGAGGAGTACGGGGCCGAGCGCCAGGCCGCCCCCGCCCCCGGCGCCGGGCTGGCCCCCGAGGACCAGCGGCTGGTCGCCGCCTGGGACCGCGACCTGGAAGCGCTCAGCGGCGAGCTGCTGCGGGCCCGTGCCCGGGTCCGCGACGTCCCGCTGCCGGCCGCGCTCACCGCCTCCCAGGTGCTGCGGCTGGCCGCCGATCCGGACGGCTTCGCCCGCGAACTGGCCCGTCCGATGCCGCGACCGCCGCAGCCGGCCGCCCGCCGGGGCACCCGGTTCCACGCCTGGGTGGAGTCGCGGTTCGAACCGCTGATGCTGCTCGGCGAGGACGACCTCCCCGGCGCCGACGACGACGGAATCGAGGACGAGCGGGATCTGGCCCGGCTGAAAGAGGCTTTCCTGCGCACCCCCTATGCGACCGCGACCCCGTACCGGGTGGAGGCGCCGTTCCAGTTGCTTCTCGCGGGAAGGGTGGTGCGCGGCCGAATCGACGCGGTCTACCGGACCGCGGACGGCGGTTTCGACGTGGTCGACTGGAAGACCAACCAGCGCGAGACCGCCGATCCGCTCCAGCTCGCCGTCTACCGGCTGGCCTGGGCCGAATCCACCGGCACCCCGCTCGAACAGGTCTCCGCCGCATTTCTGTACGTTCGCAGCGGCAGCGTGGTGCGACCGGAGTCACTGCCGGGACGGCCGGAACTGGAGGCTCTGATGAGCGGCATTACTCCAAATGGGCTGTCCATGGGTGGGGGAGCCACGGAAGATTTGTGAAAGGGCTGTGCAGCATGTCCTTTTCGTGCCTAATGTGGAGTCAGAACCGGTCAACTCCAGCCCCGCTCCAGCTCACTGTAAACAAGTGATCAGATCCTCCGTGCCCGCAGGAGATAATGACGTTGAGTGCCGCCGGAAGGTTTCGCCGTCTGACCAATTGGAGCCGCGCCATATTGGTGCTGCCCTTCCTCGGCATTGCCCTGGTGATCGCACTCGACCGTGCCAGCGGAAACCCCGACGTCACTTTCGAACCCGCGCTCACCGCAGGCCCGGCCCTCGCCGCCGTCGTCAGCAGCCGCACCTGGTACCCGCTCGCGGTGGGCGGGGTCACCGTCGCCGCGGCCTTCGGGCTGGCCGCGGCGGACGGCACCCTGAGCCAGTCGGTGCACTCCGCGAGCGTCTTCGCGGTGATCCTGATCGCCGCGATCGGCTCCACCAGCGTGCTGCTGCGCAACCGTCAGGAGCAGGCGCTGGCCGACGCCCGGCTGGTCTCCGAGGTCGCCCAGCGGGTGCTGCTGCGCTCCATCCCGCCCCGGGTCGGCCCGATGCGCACCGCGGTGCACTACGCGGCGGCCGCGGCCCACGCCAGGATCGGCGGCGACCTCTACGAGGTGGTGCAGACCCGCTACGGCGTCCGCGCCGTGATCGGCGACGTGCGCGGCAAGGGGCTGGGGGCGGTCGAGACGGCCGCCGCCGTGCTGGGTGCCTTCCGGGAGGCGGCGCACCAGGAGCCGGCCCTGGACCGGGTCGCCGCCTGGCTCGCCGACAGCCTGCACCGCGCCCTGCACGAGAACGACCACGAGGGCACCGAGGAGGAGTTCGTCACCCTGGTGCTGGTCAGCGTCCGTCCCGACCAGGTCGTCGAGATCGTCAACTGCGGCCACCCGGCCCCGCTGCTGCTGCGCACCGGCGCGCCGGTGCGGGCGCTGGACCCGGTCACCCCGGTCCCGCCGCTGGGCGTGCTGGAGCCGGGGGAGGTCGACCCGCCGGTGCTGGAGCTCCCGCTGCACGACGGTGACCGGATCCTGCTGTTCACCGACGGGGTGATCGAGGCCCGCGACCGCTGGGGCACCTTCTACCCCCTGGTCGACCGGCTGCCGGCGGTCGCCGTCGCCGACGACCCGGCCGAACTGCTGGAGCGGCTGCACGCGGACATCCGGCGGCACGTCGGCCGTCAGCTCGGCGACGACGCCGCCATGCTGCTGCTGCAGTACGCGCCGACGGTCCCGCGGGCGATCGGCCCGGTCCCGGCGCAGGTCGACGGCGAGCGGCAGGTCGACGGCACGGCGCAGGCAGCGCGCCCGCAGCACCCGGGGCGGTTCGGCTTCGTCGGCCACCCGCGCGGCCGCACCTCCCAACGGACCTACGGACACTGACCGGACGTCAGCAGTCGCAGCTCAGGAGCCGCAGCTCAGAGGTCCACCCGTACCAGCAGCGGGCGGTGGTCCGAGAGCCCCAGCGCCGGGGCGTCGCTGCCGAGCACGGCGCTGCGCGGCACCCCGACCGCGAGCACGTGGTCGAACTGCACCGAGGGCCGGTGCGCCGGATAGGTCGGCGTCCTGGCCAGGTCGCGCCAGCCCTGCAGCAGCGCCCGCTGCGGCAGCGCCGTCGCCGGGCGCGGTCGCAGCTGCACGCCCCGGCGGACCCGCAGCCGGCGCTGGATCCGCCTGGCCTCGCGGGCCTCCCGTCCGTGCTCCCGGCGCGGCACCCCGTCCCGGCGCCAGCGCTCGCGGCCCAGGCCGTCGACGATCGCGGCCCCGCCGAGGACGGTGCGGGGCACCGGGCCGATCAGGTTGAAGTCGCCCAGCAGCAGGTAGGGCGCCGGCAGGTCGGAGATCCAGCGGCGGATGCCGGCGAGCTGGCCCATGTTCCAGCCCGGGACGAACGACAGGTGCGCCGCGACCACGGTGAACGGACCGTGGCTGCCCTCCAGGACGGCGGCCAGCGCGGCCCTCGGCTCGTCCGGCACCGGGATCAGCCCGCGCCGCCCGGCGACCCGGAGCGGCAGGCCGAACGGTGCCGGGGCGAAGCGCCGGGCCCGCCAGTGGTGCACCGGCAGCCGGGTGATCAGCGCCGTCCCGTACGAGGGCAGGTCGGCGCCGGTGTCGAGATCCTCGGGACCGTAGGCCAGCCGGTCCGAGGGGGCGTTCTCGTGGATCCAGCCCGCGCCGGGGGCGGGCCGGCCGTGCAGCGCGGCGGCGAAGCGCCAGTCGCCGGCCCCCAGCGCCTTGGCGGCGACGGCCGCCTGGTCGACCAGCCCGGAGCGCTCCTGGTAGCGGTCGACCTCCTGCATGGCCAGGACGTCGGCGTCGAGGGCGGCGACGGCCTCGGCGAGGGGTGCGCCGGGGTCCTCGGGGAGGGGGAGCGGGCTGCCGTCCTCGTCCAGCGGCTGCCCGTGGAGCAGGTTGAAGGTCGCGATGCGGAGAGGGCTCACGCCTAGAACCTAGCGCCTGGGGCCCACCGCTCCGAGCGGGCCCGGACCGCAGGCCGGGGTCCGGCCGCCGGACGTGACGGTGGCCACGGTCGACCGGCGCGATGACGGGCCCGGTCGGAGATCGAACTAGAGTCGACCCATGACGACTTTCCCGGACAGCGCGGTCCGCGACTTCATCGCCGAGCACCGCACCGCCTTCCTCGACGACCTCGCGGCCTGGCTGCGCATCCCCTCGGTCTCCGCCGACCCGGACCGGGCCGCCGCGGTCCGGCAGTCCGCCGAGTGGCTCGCCGCGAAGCTCGGTGAGACCGGCTTCCCGGTGGCCGAGGTGTGGGAGACCCGGGACGGCGGTCTGCCCGCGGTCTTCGCCGAGTGGCCCTCGGGCGACGCCGACGCGCCGACCGTGCTGGTCTACGGGCACCACGACGTGCAGCCGGCCGCCCGCGAGGACGGCTGGGCGACCGACCCGTTCGAGCCGGTGGTGCAGGACGGGCGGATGTTCGCCCGGGGCGCCGCCGACGACAAGGGCCAGGTCTTCTTCCACACCCTGGGGGTGCGGGCGCATCTGGCGGCGACCGGGCGCACCGCCCCCGCGGTCAACCTCAAGCTGCTGATCGAGGGCGAGGAGGAGTCGGGCTCGCCGAACTTCGGCGCGCTGATCCGGGATCGTGCCGACCGGCTGGCGGCGGACGTGGTGATGATCTCCGACACCGGGATGTGGGCCGAGACCACCCCGACCGTCTGCACCGGTATGCGCGGCATGGTGGAGCTGCAGATCGACCTGTTCGGCCCGGCTCAGGACATCCACTCGGGCTCCTTCGGCGGCGCCGTGCCCAACCCGGCCACCGAGGCCGCACGCCTGGTCGCCGGGCTGCACGACGAGGACCGGCGGGTGGCCGTCCCGGGCTTCTACGACGGCGTGGTCGAGCTGACCGCGGAGGAGCGCGGGCTCTTCGCCGAGCTGCCGTTCGACGAGTCGGAGTGGCTGGGGGTGGCGAAGTCCCGGGCCACCCTGGGGGAGAAGGGGTTCAGCACGCTGGAGCGGATCTGGGCCAGGCCGACCGCCGAGGTCAACGGGGTCTACGGCGGCTACACCGGACCGGGCGGCAAGACCATCGTCCCGGCCGAGGCGCACCTCAAGCTGTCCTTCCGGCTGGTCGCCGGGCAGGACGTGGAGCGGGTGCGGCAGGCCGTGGCGGACTGGGTGGCCGACCGGCTGCCGGCCGGTATCCGGCACAGCATCACCTTCACCGGGACCACCCGCCCCTGCCTGACGCCGCTGGACCACCCGGCGCTGCAGTCGGTGGTCCGCTCCATGGGGCGCGCTTTCGAACAGAAGATCAGGTTCACCCGTGAGGGTGGGTCCGGACCTGCGGCCGATTTGCAGGACGTGCTCGGCGCCCCGGTGCTGTTCCTGGGGATCTCGGTCCCCTCGGACGGCTGGCACTCGGTCAACGAGAAGGTCGAGCTCGACCTCCTCGCCAAGGGCGTGGAGACCTCGGCCTACCTCTGGGGCGATCTCGCGGAGCACTGGAACCCGGCCGGGACTTCCTGACTTGTACCGCCGGCGGAATAAGTCGCAGTGGTTGGAACACCATGGTGAGCAGTGATGATCGGGGAGATGGGTACCACGTGACCGTGCAGGAGAAGGCGGGGACCGAGCAGCAGGGACGGCCGGACGCGTACCCGCCGCTGGCGCTGTCCAGGGCCGGGGTCGACCGTGCCGCCGAGCACCGCCAGGACGAACCCTGGCTGGCGGCGGCCTGGAGCCACCCGGACACCAAGGTGCTGGCGGTCGCCGAGGGCCAGGCGTTCGTGATGGACACCGAGCAGGGCACCGAACTGGTGCTGCTGCCCAGCTTCGAGGCACCGGAGGGCGGCGAGCGCTACTTCCTGGGCGTCGACGGGGACGGCACGGCCTACTTCGCGGTCGCGCTGACCGGCGGCACGCTGCCCGGACGGCTGGACGGCGACGCCCGTACCGCGGGCCTGCGCGAGGTCGGCGCGCTGCTGGCGGACCGGGACGCGGGACTGCTGGTGCACGCCGTGGCGCTGGAGAACTGGCACCGCTCGCACCGCTTCTGCTCACGCTGCGGGCACCCCACCGTCCCGGCGCTGGCCGGGCACGTGCGGCGCTGCACCTCCTGCGCGCACGAGCACTACCCGCGCACCGACCCGGCGGTGATCATGATGATCACCGACGGGCAGGACCGGGCCCTGCTGGGCCGTCAGGCGCTGTGGCCGGAGGGGCGCTACTCGACCCTGGCCGGCTTCGTGGAGCCGGGCGAGTCGCTGGAGCAGGCGGTGGCCCGCGAGGTCGCCGAGGAGGCCGGGGTCCGGGTGGACCCCGACTCGGTGAACTACGTGGCCAGCCAGCCCTGGCCGTTCCCGTCCAGCCTGATGCTGGGCTTCATGGGGCGCGCCGACGACAGCGACGGCGGCACCGAGATCACCGTCGACGGCGAGGAGCTCTCCGAGGCCCGCTGGTTCAGCCGCGAGGAGCTCAGGACGGGGATGGAGGACGGCACGGTGCTGCCGCCCTCCGGGATCTCGATCGCCCGTCGGCTGGTGGAGCTCTGGTACGGCGGCCCGTTGCCGGAGTCCGCCCGCTGGTAGTCGGGTAGTGGCTGGTAGTCAGTTAGTGGGGTAGTGAGAGTCAGGGGTGCGCGCCCCTGATGTGCTTCAGGCGCCGTGTTCACCCGAAGGGCGGACACGGCGTCGCCGGGTTCCGCCCACGACGGCGGGTTCGGGAGCGAACTCCGGGACCGCCTCGCCGGTGCCCGGCTCCGCGTCGGGGTCGGTCGGCTGCACGGCGAGGACGCAGGTCACCGTCTTCCCGGTGAGCCGGACCACCACCTCCCAGCTCTCGACCAGCATCCCGACGATGGCCAGTCCGCGTCCGCTCTGGGCGTCCTCGGCCGCGTCCCTGGGCACCGGCAGCGACGTGCCCTCGTCGGTGACGGCGATCCGCAGGTGCCGGCCGGTCAGCGCCAGCGTCAGGTCTACCGGACCGCGGCCGTACTGCAGGGCGTTGGTGACCAGTTCGGAGACCACCGTCTCCGCGCTGTCGACCAGGTCGTGCGCGTCCCAGGCCGCCAGTGCGGTACGGGTGATCCGCCGGGCGTGGCGGACGTTCTGCAGGTGGGGAGGGAAGGAGGCGATCGCGGCCCAGGCTCTCCGGTTGGTCATCGTGGCTGCTCCGGCCGTGCGAGGTGGCTGATGGCTGGGGACTGCCCCGGATTGCTGCATTCGGGGCATGGATAGGGATAGCACGCAAGTGGTTGGATGGAGTGGTATTACGCCAATCTTGACTTATGTTGGCTGGTTTCTCGGATGTCGCGCAAGCCGAATGGCTACATTCGCTGAGTGAACATTTCTCGTGGCCCGGGACAGGCCCCCAAATACCAGCGACTGGCTGCGGATCTGCGTCGCCGGATCATGACCGGAGAGTGGCAGGGCGGGGAGCCGCTGCCGGTGGAAAGCGAGCTGGAAAATCAATACGGGGTAGCTCGTAATACTGTCCGACTAGCAGTTGATGTGCTGGTCAATGAGGGTCTTCTGGTCCGGGTCCAGGGAAAAGGCACCTATCTCAAGGACCATCCGGTCCTGGATCACCACGCATATCGGGCTCCGGTCGATCCGGCGTTCGAAACTCCGCTCACTCCGCCCTCCCAGTCGTATGCGCAGGAGGCGGAGCGGGCCGGGCGGAAACTGACGGCCGACTTCCAGATGCTGATCGTACGAGCGACCACTGACATCACCGATCGGCTGCGGATCAAGGCCGGTGAGGCGGTGGTGCTCCGGCGGGTGCTGCGGCACATGGACGGCGAACCCTGGTCCATCGAGGAGAGCCACTACCCGGTCGCCCTCGCCGCCAGTACCGCGCTGATGGACCCGGACCCGGTCGAGGGCGGCGACGAGGTCGCGCTGGGGTCGGCGGGCCATGTGGAGATCGGCTGCGTGGACGAACTGGCCGCGCGGATGCCCAATCCGGAGGAGGCGCAGTGGTTCCAGGCGGGCCCCGGGGTCCCGCTGCTGGTGCAGCTGCGGACCGGCTTCACCGAGTCGGGCCCGATCCGGGTGACCGAGACCCGCTACTGCGCCGACCGCAACCGCCTGGTGTACTCGCTCGGACGACGGACCGGGGAGTAGCCGACCGGTCACCGGGCAGCGAACAGCCCCGCCGCGGCACGGCCGCGCGGCGGGGCTGGTGTGTCTCCGGGCGCGGCCTCAGGCCGCGAGCTTGGCCTTGACCTGGGCCAGCGAGGGGTTGGTCAGCGCGGAGCCGTCCGGGAAGAGTACGGTCGGCACGGTCTGGTTGCCGTCGTTGACCTTCTCGACGAAGGCGGCCGAGTCCGGGTCGTGCTCGATGTTGACCTCGGTGTAGCCGATGCCCTCGCGGTCGAGCTGGGTCTTCAGCCGACGGCAGTAACCGCACCAGGTGGTGCTGTACATGGTGATCGTGGCGGGCATCGAGGTCGCTCCTTCGTCATTCGGTCGACAGACGTCCGTCCAACGCCTGCGGCGGGTGGAACATTCCACTTCCTATCTACACACCGGGCCTGTGGACAACAGGGCGGGGCCGTCGGCAGGACTTGAGAGGATGGGCGCATGCAGGTTCAGCTCCCGGGCGCCCAGCCCTTCCCCCCGCAGGACGCCGACGCCGTGCTGGCCGGGCTCGACCCGGAGCAGCGTGCCGTCGCCACCGCCCTCAGCGGTCCCGTGTGCGTCCTCGCCGGCGCCGGGACGGGGAAGACCCGGGCGATCACCCACCGGATCGCCTACGGCGTCCGCAGCGGGGTGATGCAGCCGCAGCGGGTGCTCGCGGTCACCTTCACCGCGCGGGCGGCCGGGGAGATGCGCGGGCGGCTGCGCCAGCTGGGCGCCGAGGGGGTCCAGGCCAGGACCTTCCACTCGGCCGCGCTGCGCCAGCTGCAGTACTTCTGGCCGCGGGTGGTCGGCGGGGAGCTGCCGCGGCTGGTGGAGCGCAAGGTCCAGCTGGTCGCCGAGGCCGCGGCGCGCTGCCGGCTCCGGCTGGAGCGCACCGAACTGCGGGACCTGACCGGCGAGATCGAGTGGGCCAAGGTCACCCAGACCGTCCCCGAGGACTATCCGGCCGCGGCCCGCCTGGCCGGCCGCGAGGCGCCGCGGGATCCGGCCGAGATCCGCCAGGTCTACAAGGTCTACGAGGAGTTGAAGCGGGACCGCGGCGTCATCGACTTCGAGGACGTGCTGCTGCTCGCGGTCGGCGTGCTGGAGGACCGGGCCGAGGTCGCCGAGCAGGTCAGGGCCCAGTACCAGCACTTCGTGGTGGACGAGTACCAGGACGTCTCGCCGCTGCAGCAGCGGTTGCTGGACCTCTGGCTCGGCCCGCGCTCCAGCCTCTGTGTGGTCGGCGACGCCAGTCAGACCATCTACTCCTTCACCGGCGCCACCCCGTCCTACCTGCTCGGCTTCCGGGAGAAGCACCCCGACGCCACGGTGGTGAAGCTGGTCCGCGACTACCGGTCCACCCCGCAGGTGGTGCACCTCGCCAACGGACTGCTCGCCCAGGCCAGGGGGCGGGCCGCGGCGGGCCGGCTGGAGCTGGTCTCGCAGCGCGAGGCCGGCCCGGACCCGGTCTACAGCGAGTACCAGGACGAGCCGGCCGAGGCGGAGGGCACCGCCAGGAAGGTCCAGGCCCTGCTCGCCGCCGGGGTGCGGGCCAGCGAGATCGCGGTGCTGTTCCGGATCAACGGGCAGTCCGCGGTCTACGAGCAGGCCCTTGCCGACCTCGGCATCGCCTACCAGCTGCGCGGGGCGGAGCGCTTCTTCGAGCGCCCGGAGGTGCGCGAGGCGGGGATGCTGCTCCGCGGCGCGGCCCGGGGCAGCACCGATCCGCTGCTCGACGGCGCCCCGGAGAGCCTGGCCGAGCAGGTCCGTGCGGTGCTCTCCACCCGGGGCTTCACCGCCCAGCCGCCGAGCGGGTCGGGCGCGGTGCGCGAGCGCTGGGAGTCCCTGGCCGCGCTGGTCCGGCTCGGCGAGGAGTTCGAGGCGGCCCAGTCGGCGGCCGGGCTGCCCGCCGACCTGTCGGCCTACGTCACCGAGCTCGACGCCCGGGCCGCGGCCCAGCACGCCCCGGCCGTCGAGGGGGTCACCCTCGCCTCGCTGCACTCGGCCAAGGGTCTGGAGTGGGACGCGGTGTTCCTGGTCGGACTCACCGAGGGCATGCTGCCGATCACCTACGCCAGGACCGACGAGCAGATCGAGGAGGAGCGCCGGCTGCTCTACGTCGGGGTGACCCGGGCCCGGGCGCACCTCGGCCTGTCCTGGGCCCTGGCCCGCTCGCCCGGCGGCCGGGCCAGCCGCCAGCCGTCGCGCTTCCTGGACGGGCTGCGCCCCGGCACTCCGGCGCGGGCCGCGCGCGGGGTCGGCGGCGGCCGCGGGTCGATCGTCGAAGGCGGCAACGGGCGCGGTCCGGCCGCGGTCCGCCGGAACAGGGCCCCGTTGAAGTGCCGGGTCTGCGGCCGGGTGCTCACCGAGGCGGTGGAGCGCAAGCTGCGCCGCTGCGAGGGCTGCCCGTCCGAGCTGGACGAGGGCCTGTACGAGCGGCTCCGCGACTGGCGCGGCGAGCAGGCCAGGCTGCAGAGCCTCCCGGCCTACTGCGTCTTCACCGACGCGACGCTGGTCGCCATCGCCGAGGACGCCCCCGGATCGGTCGCCGAACTGGCCGGAATCGCAGGAGTGGGCCGGGCGAAGCTGGACAAGTACGGGGCCGCCGTGCTGTCGTTGTGTCGCGGGGAGTCTCCGGACGCCTCCGCGCCCGTTGAGGGGCAGCCGGAAGAACCAGACGAATCGGACGACATTCCGGACCTCTGGGACGAGAAAGACACCGGAGAGAACTCGCCGGAAAAATAGTTTGCGCCCGCAGCGCGGAGCACACTAGCGTGCCGGAGACGGTTGAGAACGAAGCCGTCACCAGCACCACTGGCACCACCAGTAACACCGCACCACAGCACCATCGCACCACCAAGACAACTGACCATCGAGGATCCTGGCCCGCCCGGATCCGAGCACGCCGAGAGGAGGCGGACATTGTGAAGACAACCCTGATCAAACTGACTGGTCGGCCCATGACCGCCGCCTGCCTTGGCGTGCCCGCCGCCCTGCTGTCCATCCCTGCCCCGATTCTGGGCGGTTTTGGTGGCTTTGGCGCCGGCTCCGACACCACCGGTGTCGAAGGCGGACTGGCGACGTGGATGACGATGCGCGATGAGCGACCGATGTCGGCATCCGTAGCAGCAGTCGAGGCCAATAACGGTCGCGTCTATGCAGCGGGTGCCGGAAACCACCAGCAGTACCACGCAAGCAAGGCCTTCCGCGGGCCTGAACCCTGGAGAGATCGACCCTGATCATGTGTCAGGTCGCCTTCCAGGGCCGCGGATTCCCACTCGGGAACCGCGGCCCTTCTGTTTTTTGAGCAACGAGAAAGAGGACAACGTGTCACCGGTGACCAGCCCGACCGCCCCGTACGCGCCCACCGCTTCGCCCACCGAGCAGGCTCACCCCCCGGAGGTACCACCTATGCAGCTCACCGCGTTCGACGACGCCGACACCCTCGGCGCCCCCATCCCGTGCCACTCGCTCGACCCCGAGGTCTTCTTCGCCGAGACCCCCGCCGACGTCGAGTACGCCAAGTCCCTCTGCGGGACCTGTCCGGTCAAGGCGTCCTGCCTGCAGGGCGCGCTCGAGCGCCGCGAGCCCTGGGGCGTCTGGGGCGGCGAGCTCTTCGTCCAGGGCGTCGTGGTCGCCCGGAAGCGGCCCCGTGGCCGTCCGCGCAAGAACGAGGTCGTCGCGTGACCGCCCGGCACACCCCCGCGAACGCTCTGCGGAGGTCCGTGCGGGAGGCAACCGCCAAGTCCGACCAGGCCGCACCCGCAGCCTTCCATCCGTCCATCGATCCGACGTCCGACAAGCAGGCCCTGATGTCCCAGCCCAGCAGCTCCGCCACCGACACCCGCCCGGGTACCGACCCGGCCACCACTCCCCTGAGGACCCTCCACATGCAACTCATGCCCGAAGCCCTGGCTCGTCTCCATACTCAGCAACGCCTCCAGGAGGCCGAGCACGAACGGCTGGTGCGCGCCGTCCAGCTCAGACAGCGCGCCGAGCGGATGACCCTGAAGGCGCGCAAGGCGCTCGCCGCCGTGGTCATGCAGTAACAGCAGTACCCACGAGAACAGCAGTCAGAAGAGCAGTACGCACGACACACACCACATCACTACCGAGCAGGCCCGGAACCCACCGCGGTTCCGGGCCTGCGGGCTGTCGGCGAGCCCTCAGGCGTCGGCCTCGGCCCAGTCCTCGGCCTCGGCGAAGCCCGGCAGCCACTCCAGCAGCTCGCCGCGCAGCCGTGCGGTCGCGTCCAACTGGCAGAGCACGCCGATGGTGCTCAGGGTCACCCGGTGGATCAGCAGGTAGGCCGGCGGCAGGTTCAGCTGGCGGCCCAGGGCGTAGGCGGGCGAGCGCGGGTCGCCGACCCGGGCCGCCTGCGAGCGCATCCAGCTGCGGGTGAAGTGGAAGTCGTCGACCGCGGCCGGCTCGATGATCGGCAGCACGTAGTCGAGCACGGCCGCCGGGTCGAGGTCGATCGACGCCTTGACGAAGCCCTCCTGCCGCAGCATCTCCAGCACCCCGGCGGCGTCCCCGGCGAGCGCCATCCGCAGGGCGGTGCCTATCGGCAGCGGCAGCCCCTCGGGCAGCCGGTCCACGGTGCCGAAGTCCAGCACGCCCAGCCGCCAGTCCTCGGCCGGGCCGTCGTCGACCAGCAGCCGGAAGTTGCCCGGGTGCGGATCGGCGTGCAGCAGTCCGGTACGGGCGGGTCCGGCGAAGAGGAAGCGGGCCAGCAGCTGCCCGGCCCGGTCGCGCTGCTCCCGGGTGCCGTTGCTGATCACCTCGGACAGCGGGACGCCGTCCATCCACTCGGTGACCAGGACCTGGTCGCCCTGGGCCACCACACCGGGGACCCGGATGTCCCAGTCGTCGGCGAACTCCTCGGCGTGGATCCGCTGGGACTGCGCCTCCAGGCCGTAGTCCAACTCCTCGGTGACCCGGTTGCGCAGCTCGCTGATCAGCGGCTTCACATCGAGCCCGGGGATCAGCGGCCCGATCAGCCGGGCCACCCGGCCGAGCTGGGTCAGATCCGAGAGCAGTGCGTCGCCGGCCCCGGGGTACTGCACCTTCACCGCGACCTCGCGGCCGTCGTGCCAGATCGCATGGTGCACCTGGCCGATCGAGGCGGCGGCGGCCGGCTTGTCGTCGAACTCCAGGAACAGATCGCGCCAGTCCGAACCGAGCCGCTCGGCGAGCACGGTGTGGACGGAGCCGGCCGGCATCGGCGGCGCGGCCTCCTGCAGCTTGGTCAGCGCGGCCCGGTAGGGTCCGGCCACCTCCTCGGGGAGCGCGGCCTCGAAGACCGACAGGGCCTGGCCGAATTTCATCGCCCCGCCCTTGAGCTCGCCGAGGACGCGGAACAACTGGTCGGCGGTGCGCTGCTGCATCTCGGCGGCGACGACGTCGGCCGGGCGACCGCCGATGCGCTTGCCGAGGCCCAGCGTGGCCCGACCCGCCATCCCCAGCGGGAGGGCGGCGAGCTTGGCCGTACGGGTCACGGCTTTACGCGGAAGATCGCTCACGCATGCCTCCCAGTCGATGGGCGAGGGTTGCCATCATTGTCCCCCAGTGCTTCGGTCGGCCCAGCGGCAGCCGCAGTCCGGGTGCGGGTCGAGCGGTCGGCGCCGCATCGAGCCGTCCACCATGGAGACCTCGGCCCACCCGCCCAGGCTAGGGGGTGATCCGCCGTCGAGGAACATCAGGCAGTGCAGGGCGGCCAGCCCGGCCACCGTCGTGGCGAGAGCGGTGTCGCAGGGGGCGCTGCCGCCGCTGCCCCCGCTGCCGGGTCCGCCGTTCCGCCCCGAGCAGTGCTGCGCCAGCAGCCGGGGCCAGGCCGGGTCCTCGTCGGCCCGGTGCAGGGAGAGGCAGCGGCCACAGCCGGTGCTGCCGGGCAGGACGAACGGGCCCACCGTGCCCAGGGTCTCCAGCACCCCGGCGTAGAGGTGCGGGATGCCGGAGGTGAGCAGTTCCCGGCCGACCTCCGGGTCGGCGAGCAGCCCGGCGGAGTCCCCGCGCGGCGCCACCACGACCAGGTCGGGAGCGCGGTCGCCGTCCTCGCCGCCGCTGCGGTCGTCCGGGCGCCCGGGGGCGGCCCGGCGCACCGCCGCCCGGGCGGCCGCGGCCCGGTAGCGGCCGGTGTCGCCGACCAGCAGTCCGCAGGGCGAGGTGTCCTGCTCCCTGACCCGACCCCCGTCCACCACCTCCACCTGGCCGACCCCGGCCGCGGCCAGGACCGCGGCGACGGCCGCGCCGATCCGGCCGGCCCCGCGGACCTGGACCCTGGCCCTGCGCCGGGCCAGCAGCAGTGCCGGGGCGCTGCCGGGGGCCGGGTGCGCCAGTGAGAGCGCGGCGAGGTCGGGCTGCAGCCGGGCCAGTTCCGGCGGGGGGAGTTCCAGCAGGTCGCGATGGGCCGAGGTGTCGTCCAGCACGCTGGAGGCGCCCAGCTCGGACAGCAGACTGTCGACCCGTTCCGGCGGGATCCCCAGCCTGGCCGCCTCGTCGGCCAGGGCCGGCAGCTCCCTGGTGCCGTCGAGCAGGTCCAGGAAAGCGGCCTCGCCCGGATCGGCCGCGGTGACCAGGGAGGTGTGCGCCCGGCCGACGCCGAACTGCAGCGTGCTGCGGTCGCGCCAGGCCCGGCGCAGAGCGGGTTTGAGGCAGGGGCGCATGGCACTCCTCCGTGGTTCGCGGCGGTTCTTCGGTGCCCCGAGCATGCCCGGGACGGCTCGATCGTGCGGAAAGTTATCCACAGCCTCGGGATGATGATCGGAGGAACTGTGGACCGGTCTGTCGGATCTGGCGAGATCTGTCCGGATTTAAGGGTGTGAGACCGCCGACGCTGGGGTCTCAATTCGGCCAGGAGGGAGGACTTCTGTCACTGCCACCGGGTAACGTCTGGCGGGTGGCAGCCGGACCGGATTCCCGTCCTCCTGTGCCGCGTCGGCGCGCTCCGGAAGCCTCGGGGGAGAGCGCCGCGGCGCAGGACGTAGAGGTGCGCCGGAGCGCACGCCGCAGCCGCACCGTGTCCGCCTATCGCGAGGGCGACCGGACCGTGGTGCTGATCCCGGCCCGGATGTCGGCGGCCGAGGAGAAGCGCTGGGTCGCCCAGATGCTGGACAAACTCGCAGCTCAGGAGAGTCGCCAGGTCCTCGGCGACGACGCCCTGGTGACCCGGGCCGCCGACCTCTCGTCCCGTTACCTGGACGGCCGGGCCGTCCCGGTGAGCGTTCGCTGGGTCACCAACCAGAACACCCGCTGGGGCTCCTGCACCCCGGTGGAGGGCACCATCAGGCTGTCCCACCGGCTGCAGGGGATGCCCGAGTACGTCGTCGAGTACGTGCTGCTGCACGAGCTGGCGCATCTGCTGGTGGCCGACCACGGCCCCCGGTTCTGGGCGCTGCTCGCCGGGTATCCGCGTACCGAGCGGGCCCGCGGATACCTGGAGGGCGTGGTGGCGGCGGCCCGCCTGCCGCACGTGCCCGGACCCCGGCAGGAGTCCGAGCCGCAGGGCCTCGGCGACTGCGGCTGAGACTCCGGACCGGGGCGGTTCAGTGCCCCGGCCGGCTCAGCCCAGCAGCTTGCGGGCCCGTGCCACCAGGACCCGCACCGACCTGTCGGTCAGCTCGGGCAGTTCGTCGTAGCCGAACCAGCGCAGCTCCAGTGACTCCTCGCTGATCCGCTCCACCGCGTCCGGCGGGGCCAGGACCAGGTACTGGACGTCGAGATGGGTGTTCTCGGGCTGGTCCTTGCCGGCGCAGCGGACCGCATGGCGGTCCAGCTTCACCGGGGCGGGGGCGCCGACCGGATACGGCGTCAGGCCCGATGCGATCCCCGACTCCTCGACGGCTTCCCGGAGGGCCGCCCCGGCCAGCGTGTCGTCCTCGGGCTCGCAGTGGCCGCCGAGCTGGAGCCAGAGCCCCACCTTCGGATGCAGCGTCAGCAGCACGCGCCCGCGTTCGACGTCCACCACCAGCGCACTCGCGGTGATGTGCGCCGGGCGGCAGGACCGCCAGACCCCCTCCGGCCGGGCCTCCAGGTGGTCGAGGTAGTCGCGCCGGAGCAGTTCCTCCTCGTCGTCGGGAGCGGCCCACTCCCGCAGGGTGCGGACCGTGTCGGCATGCAGCTGACCGCTCACGCCTTCCCCCCGTCGCCCTGGTCGTCCTTGCCGCCGTCGTCGCCGTGCTCGTCCTTGCCGGCGTTCCTGTCGTCGGCGGCAGCGGCCTTGCCCAGCATCTCGTCCAGCTTGCTGAAGTCGATGCCGTCCTCGGCGGCGGACTGGTCGTCGCGGTGCACGAAGCCGTCCGGGTCGTCCAGGTCCTTGGTGGTCGGCAGCATGTCGGGGTGCTCCCACAGGGCGTCCCGGCCGTCGGTGCCCCGGGCGTCGGCGAGCGAGGCCCACAGCCGGGCGGCGTCCCGCAGCCGGCGCGGCCGCAGCTCCAGCCCGACCAGGGTGGCGAAGGTCTGCTCGGCCGGCCCGCCGGTGGCCCGGCGGCGGCGCAGGGTCTCCCGCAGCGCGGCGGCGTGCGGCAGGTGCGGGGCCGCTGCGGCGTGCACCACCGCGTCCACCCAGCCCTCGACCAGGGCCAGCGCGGTCTCCAGGCGAGCCAGCGCGGCCTTCTGCTCGGGGGTGTCCTCGGGCTGGAACAGACCGCCGGCCATCGCCTCCTGCATGGACTCCGGGTTGCTCGGGTCGATCTGGCCGACCAGGTCCTCCAGCCGGCTCGCGTCGACCTTGATCCCGCGGGCATAGGCCTCGACGGCGCCGAAGAGGTGCTGCCGCAGCCACGGGACATGGGCGAAGAGCCGCTGGTGGGCGGCCTCGCGCAGGGCCAGGTACAGCCGGATCTCGTCGGCCGGCACCTCCAGCCCCTCGCCGAAGGCCTCGATGTTCTGCGGCAGCAGCGCGGCCTTGCCGGCCGGGCCGAGCGGCAGGCCGACATCGCTGGAGCCGACCACCTCGGCGGCCAGCGCGCCCAGCGCCTGGCCGATCTGCGAGCCGAACATCGCGCCGCCCATGCTGCGCATCACCCCGAGCAGCGGGCCGGCCATGGCCTGCATCTCCTCGGGCACCACCCCGCCCATGGCGTTGGCGACCCGCTCGGCCACCGGGTCGACCAGTTCCTTCCAGGCCGGCAGGGTGGCCTCGATCCACTCCGCCCGGCTCCAGGCGACCGCGCTGTTGGCGCCCACCGCGAGCGAGGTGGCGGAGTCCAGCCAGAGTTCGGCGAGCCGCATCGCCTCGGCGACCGCGGTCCGCTCGGCCTCACCCACCGAACGGTCCTTCGAGCCGTCCTCGGCGCCCTGCACCACC
Source organism: Streptacidiphilus jeojiensis (assembly GCF_042510965.1). NCBI lineage: Bacteria > Bacillati > Actinomycetota > Actinomycetes > Kitasatosporales > Streptomycetaceae > Streptacidiphilus > Streptacidiphilus jeojiensis. The sequence goes on along the minus strand of NZ_JBEUKS010000008.1, from coordinate 394,157 downwards.
GCCTGCCGGGCCAGGTCCTTGGCGAGGTCCCAGTTCACCGGGCCGCCGTCGAACGAGAGCATCTGGCCCAGCTGCTGGAAGGCCGCCCCCAGGTCACCGGGGTTCATCGCGCCGAAGAGGCCTTCGAGCGGATTGCCCGATCCGCCGCCGGGCATCCCGGGCAGACCGCCGAAGAACCCGAACGGGTTGGCCGGGCCGCCCGGGCCCGATCCGCCGGAACCCGAACCCGGTACCGATCCGGAGCCCGACCCCGATCCGGAGTCCGACCCCGAGCCTGATCCTGAGCCGCCCGAGCCGGAGCCCTTGCCGCTCTCCTTGCCGTCCTCGGGTCCCTCATCAGGCTCGTTGCTGCCTGTGGGGCCGAAGCCGAAGGGGAAGTCGTTCACGAGCTGCCTCGATCTCGTCGGCCGTCGCGTCCGAGCGGCGGGGAGGGTGCGCCCGGGCCCGCGGCGGCTGCAACGGGGCGGGTGGTTTCCGGTCACTGCCGGGCACCACCGTGCCGGGTGCACCGCCGCACCCTTGCCTCGGGCAGGATGGTCGATACGTGACACGCACGTACGCATCACACGTACGCATCAAAATTAACCGTGAAGGAGAGCCGGTGAGTTCCCCACCTTCGCACGTTCGCTCTGGGCTGACCGCCGATGGGCCGACCGTCGAGCAGTACGGCCCGGCGGACGCGGAGGTCGCGGCGCCCGAGTACGACGGGCCGCCGCTCGTGGTCGCCGTCACCGGCGCGGCCTCCGGCATCGGCAGCAGGCTGGCCGCCAGGCTCGCCGCCTCGACCGCGGTGAAGCGGGTGCTGGCGATCGACGAGCGCCGCGGCGACGTGCCCGGAGTGCAGTGGCGGGTCCTGGACGTCCGGGACCCGGCCGTGGCCGAGCGGCTGACCGGCGTCGACGTGGTGGTGCACCTGGCCCAGGACCTGGGCATGGACACCGACCCCAAGACCCGCAGCGCCTACAACGTGCGCGGGACGCAGACGGTGCTCACCGCCGCGGCCGCGGCCGGGGTGCACCGGGTGGTCCTGTGCACCTCCGCCATGGTCTACGGGGCGCTGGACGACAACGAGGTCCCGCTGGACGAGGACGCTCCGCTGCGCGCCACCGAGGAGGCCTCCCTGGTCGGGGACCTGCTGGAGATCGAGCGGCTCGGCCGGCGCGCGCCGCACGCGCACCCCGGCCTGTCGGTGACCGTGCTGCGCCCCGCGGTCGTGGTGGGCCCCGGCGTGGACACCGTGCTCACCCGCCACTTCGAGGCCCCCCGGCTGCTGGTGGTCGCGGGCTCCCGGCCGTGCTGGCAGTTCTGCCACGTGGACGATCTGACGGCGGCACTGGAGTACGCGGCGCTCGGCCTGGTCGAGGGCGAGGTCACGGTCGGCTGCGACGGCTGGCTGGAGCAGGAGGAGGTCGAGGAGATCACCGGCATCCGCCGGATGGAGCTCCCGGCCTCGCTGGCCCTGGGCACCGCGGCCCGGCTGCACCGGCTCGGGCTGACCCCGGCCCCGGCCGGGGACCTGGCCTACACCATGTACCCCTGGGTGGTGTCCGGCAGCAGGCTGCACGAAGCGGGGTGGCGTCCGCTGCACACCAACGAGGAGGTGCTGGGGGAGCTGCTGGAGCAGGTCTCCGGCAACCACGCGGTGGCCGGGCGCAGGCTCGGCGGCAAGGACGCAGCCACCACGCTGGGCGCCGCGGGTGCCACGGTGGCGCTGGTCGGCACGGCGGCCCTGGTGCGCAGGGCGCGCAAGCGGCGGCGGATCTAGATCCCAGAACCAATTCTTACGTGGAATGTAATATCCGCGATGCGGAATCGATGCGGAGGGTGTTGCCGCGATCGGTCATGATGGACGGTATGAAGGAAGCCGCTGCCGCCGACCCGATCCGCCTGCTCGCGCTGCGCGAGACCCCGCTCTCCCTGGACGAGGTGCACGCCGCCGTGGGGGACGCCTACGCCGGGGGTACGGCGCTGTTCGTCGGAACGGTGCGCGACCACGACGGCGGCAGGCCGGTCACCGCGCTGGAGTACAGCGCCCATCCCAGCGCCGAACAGGAGCTGCGCCGGGTCGCCGAGAAGGTCGTCGCCGACTTCCCGGTGGTCGCCCTGGCCGCGGTGCACCGGGTCGGCAGGCTGCAGGTGACGGATGCCGCGGTGATCGTCGCCGTGTCCTGCGCGCACCGCGGCGAGGCGTTCGAGGCCTGCCGCCGGCTGATCGACGACCTCAAGCACACCGTCCCGATCTGGAAGCACCAGCACTTCGCCGACGGCACCGAGGAGTGGGTCGCCTCCTGCTGACGCCGCCCGCCGTCCGGCCTGCGGGCCGCCGACCGGTGACGCGTCGTCACCCGAACGGTCCCCCTGCCGGACCGGTCGCGTCGCCGCCGGCCCGGGCGGCTGCTGGGACGTGACCCGAACGGCCCCGCGATCGTTGTCACGATGAGCGGATAGTCTGCTCTGACAGACGATGAGCTGGGAGTACGACATGGGCGCTCTCGCATGGTTGGTCATCCCCGTAGTGGCCGGGGTCCTCGCCACCCTCTGGGTGATCTGGTCCGGGAGGACCAGGACGACCGGTGACCACGACTCGCTGGCGGGGCATCAGCGCTTCCGCGAGGCCATGGAACGGGGCACCAACCCGCCCAAGTCCTAGGCGCGGTGCCCGGTTCCGGGTCCGGGCCGTACCCGGGAGCAGCAGTCCGCCGGGCGGGCCGGGGATCACGTCCCGTAGTGTCGTGCCATGCCACGCCGCTCCGCGACGATGCTCGCCTCCACGCTGCTGCTGATAGCGCTGTTCTGTGCCGCCGTGCTGATCAAGGTGCCCTACTCGGAGATGAGTCCGGGCCCGACGTACAACACGCTGGGCACCCAGAACGGCAAGCAGGTGATCACCATCAGCGGCCGCAAGACCTACCCGACCTCCGGGAACCTCAACATGACCACGGTCGAGGTGACCAGCGCGGACTACACGCTGAACCTGGTGGAGGCGGTCACCGGCTGGCTGCGGCACGACCAGGCGGTGATCCCGCACAGCAACCTGTACCCGGACAACCAGACCGAGAAGCAGGCCGAGGCGCAGAACGCCGAGGAGTTCTCGGCCTCCCAGGACAGTGCCAAGGCGGCGGCCCTCACCCAGCTGGGCATCCCGGTCGGCACCGAGGTGGTGGTGTCCGCGGTGGTCGAGGGCAGTCCCTCGGTGGGCAAGCTGCACGCCGGCGACGTCGTCGTCGCGGTGGACGGCACCAAGGTGACCGACCCGGACCAGGTGGCGACGCAGGTCACCAAGCACCAGCCGGGGCAGGACGTGGTCTTCACGGTCATCCCGCCCGGGAAGACCAGCAGCGACCTGCAGCAGGTCACCATCACCACGGCGAAGAACCCGGACACCGGCAAGGCGATGGTCGGCATCCAGCCGGGCACCGAGCACACCTTCCCGTTCGCCATCGACATCAACCTGGGTGACGTCGGCGGCCCCAGCGCGGGGCTGATGTTCTCGCTGGGCATCGTCGACAAGCTCCAGTCCACCGACCTGACCGGCGGGAAGTTCATCGCGGGGACCGGCACCATCGACGCCGACGGCACGGTCGGGCCGATCGGCGGCATCTCGATGAAGATCATCGCGGCGCGCAACGCGGGCGCCCAGTACTTCTTCACCCCGTCGTCCAACTGCTCCGAGGCCGCCGCCGACACTCCGTCAGGACTGCGGCTGATCAAGGTCGACAAGCTGTCGCAGGCGGTGCAGGACCTGGCCGACATCCGCTCCGGGGACCTGTCCGCGCTGCCCGCCTGCAGCAAGTAGCTCCGCGCAGGCGGGACGGGCGGGCAGCGCGTCGGCAGCGGGTCGGCGGCGGATCAGGCGAAGGTGGTGAGCAGCGCCTCGGCCAGTCCGGGGACCAGCGAGGGGCCGGTCAGCACCTCGCGCGGGGAGTCCTTCTGGCGCAGCCGCAGCGCCGTCTCCCTGGTGCCGTCCCGGAGCACCGCGACGGTCATCCGGACCTCCTGCCGCTCCGGGTGCTTGGCGACCCAGGCGGTCAGCTCCTTCTCCGAGACGCCCTCCGGCAGCTTGGCCTCGGCGGTCGGCGGCAGGATCAGCCGCTCCACCACCAGCGCGCAGCCGGCCACCGCGTCGGGCCAGGCGATGGTGCCCAGGAAGGTGTCCAGCGGGGTGCCCTTGGGCACCTCGTCCTGCTCGATCGGGGTGAACTGGTCCGTGGTGCCCGGCTCCAGTCCGAGCTGGCGGGCCAGCGCCGGCTCGTTCTTCAGCAGCGCGGCCGTGTCCACCAGGGCGAACAGCCGCGCGGGCTGGTCCCAGCCGAGACCGGAGGCGTATTCGTCGATCTCCAGGACGGCGCGGGTGATCGGGCGGGCGGCGGGAGGAAGGCTCTCCTCGAGGGTTTCCGACATGGCATCCATCCTCACACGCCGGAGGCTACGACCTCATCACGGACCGCCGCCGGTGGCCGCGGCCGGGAACCAGAAGCGGGGTCCCTTCAGTTGCCTTCTGGGGTGCTGCTCCCGCCGCGCCCGGTAGGACCCGTTGTCGTGAACTGTCGTGAGGTGCGTGCGTTGGTCTTCCAGATGCCCGACCACGGCGGCTGCAGGCCGCCGGGCGTCCTCCGTGGACGTACCGGCGTGCGTGCTGCTGCCCGGGTGCTGCTGGGAACCGTGTTCGTGCTGCTGCTGCTGTTCCTGCTCTCGCTGATCGCCTTCGACCTGTGGACCGGGCGGGTCTGGTACCGGTCGGTCGGCTTCTCCAGCGTCTACACGGTCCGGCTGCGGACCCAGGGCATGCTCTTCGTGACCTTCGGCCTGCTGATGGCCCTGGCCACGGCGCTGAACGCCTGGCTGGCGTACCGGCTGCGGCCGCCGCTGAGCGCGATGTCCTTCGAGCAGCGGCATCTGGAGCGCTACCGCACCTCGGTGGCCCGGCACCGGGCCCGGGCGCTGGTCGCCGTGGCCATGCTGCCCGGGCTGGCGGCGGGGACGGTGGCCGCCGCCGCCTGGAAGACCTGGCTGGCGGCCGCCAACAGCACCTCGTTCGGCAGCGCCGACCCGCAGTTCCACCGGGACCTCTCCTTCTACGTCTTCCGGCTGCCCTGGTACCGCTTCCTGGTCGACTTCGGCCTGGTCGCGCTGGCGGTCTCGGCGTTCACCGCGGCGCTGGTGCACTACCTGTACGGCGGGATCCGGACGCAGGGCCCGGGCCGGCTGCTGTCCTACCCCGCGCAGGGCCATCTGGGGGTGCTGCTCGGCCTGCTGGTGGGCCTGAAGGCGGTGGCGTACTGGCTGGACCGCTACTCGCTGGCGGTGAAGGCCGGGGCGGACCGGGCGGCCGGCGGCTGGAACGGCATCGGCTACACCGAGGCCAACGCGGTGCTGCCAGCCAAGGCGGTGATGTGCGGTATCGCGGTCATCTGCGCGGTGCTGTTCCTGGCGACCCCGCTGCGCCGGACCTGGGCGCTGCCGCTGGCCGCGCTGGCCCTGATGGCCTTCTCCTCGGTGCTGATCGGCTCGATCTGCCCGGCCCTGGTCCAGCAGTTCCAGGTCAAGCCGGACGAGCAGGCCAAGGAGGCGCCGTACGTGGCCCGGAACAGCGCCGCAACCGCGGCCGCGTACGGCATGAGCGGCTACGTCGCGGCGGCCGCGCCCAGGGCCGGGGCGCTGCAGGCGTCGCCGTCGGCCTCCGGGGCGTCCGATGGGTCCTCCGCAGGGTCCTCCTCGGAGGCGGCGGTGCGGGTGGCCGCCGACGACGCACGGCAGCGGGTGCAGGCCGTCGCCCCCTGGCTCCGTACCGGCGCCAGCCCGTACCAGGTCACCGTGGGCGGCCGGACCGAGTGGGTGGTGGACGGCTACACGACCAGCGACAGCTATCCCTTCGCCGCGCGGACCGGCACCGCGATGGGCGGCGGCGCGGTCGACTACATCCGCGACTCGGTCAAGGCCACCGTCGACGTCTCGACCGGGGCGGTGGCGCTGTACCAGTGGGACACCGTCGACCCGGTGCTGCGGACCTGGATGCGGGCCTTCCCGGGCACGGTCCGTCCCTACGCCACGCTCGACGACGAGCTCAAGTCCGAGCTGCGGTACCCGCAGGAGCTGTTCGCGCTGCAGCAGGACATGCTGGGCAGCCGCCGCTGAGCAGGGATTCTTCGGGCCGGGTCACCCCGTGCTACGGTGAGGACACAACGACGCGGGGTGGAGCAGCTCGGTAGCTCGCTGGGCTCATAACCCAGAGGTCGCAGGTTCAAATCCTGTCCCCGCTACTCGCGAAGTCAGAAGGTCCGGCACCCAGGTGCCGGGCCTTCTGCCGTTGCCGGGACTGCGGCCGGGGCCGGAGGCCGCAGCCGCGGAAGTGATTTGCGGTGCCGGTCGCCAGTGATCTAGGGTGAGGGCACAACGACGCGGGGTGGAGCAGCTCGGTAGCTCGCTGGGCTCATAACCCAGAGGTCGCAGGTTCAAATCCTGTCCCCGCTACTCCTTGTCAGGAGGCCCGGTGCATAGCGCACCGGGCCTCCTGTGCGTCCTGGCCGCATTTCTGACGGTGTGTCCTGCGTCTCACTCCTACGGGTGATCGGCGGGAACGAGGCGAAGCACTAGGGTGCCGAGGGGGTCGGTGCGGGGCGCTCGGGACCCGTAGGGCAATCTGGTTGTCGCTTCAATCGTCCGATCCGGTAGTGAATCTGACGGTCTGTCTACTACTGCCTCAAGTGGGGAGACTGGGGCCCGAGGGGCAGGTGACGCCGGTGAGACGGAGTCAGCACCGGGCCCTGGTAGCGACTGTGCGAGGTTGATGTGTCGCGATATCGACAAAGCGCTGAAGTAACCTCATCAGCTGGGGTATACCAGGTGTACGCGGGTTGCGGGTGGTGCGACGATGAACCCCATGGGGGACGGTGCGTGGCCGGAAAACGGCCGTCAGCTCCGATGCGTACCAGGGATGCCCAGGAATCCGGCTGACGCAGGAGTCGACATGTCGGTAGTCGCTGGAGGAGGAGCGGGCGTCGATCAGGACGACCCGCAGGTCGGACGGCTGCCCCTGCAACGCGTCCCCGACGAGGTGCCGAACGGTCCCGACGAGGGCATCCGGGGCGCCGCGGAGGAGGCCGAGCAGGAGGCCGCCGGACTGCGGCCGGAGCTGTCGCGCCCGGAGCCGTCACGTCCCGAGCGGTCGCCGTACGACGCGACCGGGACCGAGGCGGCCGCCGGGGACGACGGCGCGGACCGGCACAGCTTCGAGTCCGCCCTGGAGGCCCAGGAGGAGGCGGCGCTGGAGGCCCGCCTCCGGCTGGCCGCCGAGGAGGACCCCGGCGCCAGCAGCCTGCTCGGCGCGATGCTGCTGCGGCGCGGGGACCCGGACGACGCCGAGCCCTATCTGCGCCGCGCCGCCGCCTCCGGGATCAGGGCCGGGGCCAACAACCTCGGCGTGCTGCTGCACCAGCGCGGCCACCGCGAGGAGGCCGCGCAGTGGTGGCGGGCCGCCGCGGTCGCGGGCAGTGCGCCGGCGGCGCACGCCCTCGGCCTGCACCTGCGCGACCACGGCGACGAGCCGGGATCCGAGTACTGGCTGCACCAGGCCGCCGAGCAGGGCCACACCGGTGGTGCCTACGCCCTGGCGGACCTGCTGGAGCACCGCAGGGAGACGGTCCGCGCCGAGCGCTGGTTCCGCGCCGCGGCGGAGACCGGGCACCGCGAGGCGGCCTACCGCCTGGGCCGGCTCAAGGAGACGTCCAAGGAGGGCGAGGGCGCCGAGCAGTGGTACCGCCAGGCGGCGGCGCGCGGCCACGCCCGGGCCGCGCTGCGGCTGGGCGTCCAGCTGGAGCGGCGCGGCGAGCGTGAGGAGGCCGCGCGCTGGTACCGGCAGTCGGCGCAGGGCGGAGAGCCGCGGGCCGCCTGCGCGCTGGGCTTCCTGCTGCGCGACGGCGGGGACGAGGTCGCCGCGGCCGACTGGTGGCGCGAGGCCGCCGAGGCCGGCGACGGCAACGCCGCCAACGCGCTGGGCGCGCTGCACGCGTCCTGGGGCGAGACCGACATGGCCGAGCAGTGGTACCGCGTGGCGCTGGAGGCAGGCGACCACAACGGGGCCTTCAACCTCGGCCTGCTCTGCGCCGCGGAGGGCCGGGAGGCCCAGGCCGAGCAGTGGTACCGGCGCGCCGCGTACGCCGGGCACCGGGAGGCCAGCAACGCGCTGGCGGTGATGCTGCTGCAGCGCGGGGACACCCCCGGCGCCGAGCCGTGGTTCTCCAAGGCGGCCGAGGCCGGGAGCGTGGACGCCGCCTTCAACCTGGGCATCCTGCACGCCGGCCGCGGCGAGCAGCACGACGCCCAGGAGTGGTACGCCCGCGCGGCCGGACAGGGGCACGCCGAGGCGGCGCTGCAGCTGGCCGTCGCCAAGGAGCGGCGCGGAGACGTTTCTGCGGCCGCCACCCGGTACCGGCAGGCGGCCGAGCGGGGGTCCGCCGAGGCGGCCTTCCGGCTGGCGGTGCTGCTGGAGCGGGCCGCGGAGGAGCGGTTCGACGAGGAGGTCGACCGCTGGTACGCGGTGGCGGCGGAGGCCGGGCACGGACGGGCGCAGGTCCGGGTCGGCGTGCGGGCCGCGGAGCGGGGGGACACCGTGGCGGCCGAGCAGTGGTACCGCAGGGCGGCGGAGGGGGGGAGCCGCAGTGCGGCGTTCAACCTGGGGCTGCTGCTGGCACGGGAGGGGAGCGAGTCCGAGGCGATGCTCTGGTACACCCGGGCGGCCGACGCCGGGCACGGGCGGGCGGCGCTGCGGCTTGGGCTGGTGGCGGCGCGGCGGGGGGAGCTGGCGCAGGCGCACCGGTGGTGCGAGCGGGCGGCGGAGTACGGGCCCGGGGGTGTCACCGAGCGGGCGGTGCGGTTGATCGAGGCGTTGCGGGCTGATCTGACGGCGTAGGGGGAGGAACCTGGGCGGGGTGTCGGGCGTGGGTCTTCGCAACCGGTCAGGTTGGTGTGTGGTCGGCCGCGCAGTTCCCCGCGCCCCTGACGGGGCGCGACGCGATCAGGTGCAGTCGGGGCAGAGGCCTCGGTAGGTCACTTCCACGGTGGAGATGGTGAAGCCGAAACGTTCCGCTGGGGGGAGGGCGGCGATCGGGTCCTCGGTGGGGTGGACGTCGCGGATCGAGCCGCAGGACGAGCAGACCAGGTGCTGGTGGGCGTGGTGGGCGTTGGGGTCGTAGCGCTTGGCCCGGCCGTCGGTGCTGACCTCCAGCACCTCGCCCAGGGTCACCAGCTCGCCGAGGGTGTTGTAGACCGTCGCCCTGCTGATCTCCGGCAGCAGAGCGACCGCGCGGGCGTGGATCTCGTCGGCGGTGAAGTGGACGTGGTCCCCGTCGAGTACCTGGGCCACGACTCGCCGCTGCGCGGTGAGCCGCCAGCCTCGATCCCGGAGTCGTTCCAGCAGGTCACTCATACCCGGAAGGATAACAGGGGGTCGGAGCAGGTTTGAAGTTAGTGGATGTACTGAATTGGACCCGGTCTAATTGGTCTGCTGCGCCGTGTCGAGCACGGCCTCCTGGGCCTCCGGAGCCTCTTCGAAGCGGGCCGAGGCGCGCTTCTCGGCGCGGTGCTTGAGGTACAGCAGCCCGCCGATGACGACCACGATGACGCCGACGAAGATCCAGCTGGCCACACTGGCGTAGTGCTCCACCTGGTGCCAGCCGGCGCCGGCGAAGTAGCCGAGCAGGACGAAGCCGGTGGCCCAGAACGCCCCGCCGAGCACGTTCCACAGCGCGAAGGTGCGGTACCGCATGTCGGAGACCCCGCACAGGCCCGGGACCAGGGCGCGCAGCGCCGCGGCGAAGCGGCCGGCGAAGACCGCCCGGCCGCCCAGCCGCGCGATCATGTCCTTGCTCTGGTTCACATGGGCCGGCTTGATCAGCCGGTGCGGGATCCGGCCCAGCAGGCTGTCCCCCCAGCGCTTGCCGACCGCGTAGCCGATGCTGTCGCCGATGATCGCTCCCGCGATAGCGACTGCGATCACCGCCCACAGCTCGTTCCTGCCGTTGTAGGCGGTGACCCCGCCGATCACCACGGCGGTCTCGCCGGGGATCACGAAGCCGAGGAAGACCGAGGACTCCAGGGCCGGCAGCAGGAAAACGGCCAGCAGCACCAGGGTGCCGTTGAGCGCCAGCAGATGGTCGCTGATCCAGGACACCGGTGAGCCTCCAGGCGGGGGAAGGTAAAGAGCAGTCCAAACCGTACCTGGGCAACGTCACCTGAAGGGCGGATGGTTCCGCCGGGGTCAGCCCAGTCGCTGCAGCAACTCGCCGTGCAGCAGGCCGTTGGAGGCCGCGGCGTTGCCGCTGTGGACGCCGGGCACGCCGTCGAGGCCGGTGAAGCGGCCGCCGGCCTCCTCGACGATGACGCAGGTCGCGGCCATGTCCCAGAGGCTGAGCTCGGGCTCGGCGCAGATGTCCACGGAGCCCTCGGCCACCATCATGTAGGGCCAGAAGTCCCCGTAGGCGCGGGTGCGCCAGACGGTGCGGGAGAGCTCCAGGAAGGCGTCGATCCGGCCGCGCTCCTCCCAGCCGGTGAGCGAGGAGTACGCGAAGGAGGCGTCCTCCAGGCCGGACACGTCGGAGACCTGGATCCGCGACGCCTTGGTCAGGCTGCGCCCGGTGAAGGCGCCGGTGCCCTTGGCGGCCCACCAGCGGCGGTTCAGGGCGGGTGCGGAGACCATCCCGACGACCGGGCGCTCACCGCCCTCGCCGAGCTCCATCAACGCGATCAGGGTGGCCCAGACCGGGACGCCCCTGATGTAGTTCTTGGTCCCGTCGATGGGGTCGATCACCCAGCGGCGCGGACCGTGGCCGGTGCTGCCGAACTCCTCGCCCATCACCCCGTCCCGCGGGCGGGCCCGCTTGAGGTCGTTGCGCAGCAGGTCCTCGACGGCCTTGTCGGCGTCGCTGACGGGGGTCAGGTCCGGCTTGGTGTCGATCTTCAGATCGAGCGCCTTGAACCGCTCCAGCGTCACCGAGTCGGCGTGGTCGGCGAGGACATGGGCGAGGCGGAGATCGTCGTGGTAGTCGGCCATGCCCTGCACAGTAACGATCAGGAGGGGGCAGGGCCAGCAGCGTCGGCACCTCTACTCTGGCCGTATGGCAGCTGAATCAGCGGTGGACGACCGGGAACTGGTCACCTGGTGGGGTCTTGTGGTCGAGGCCTATGCGCGGACGACTCCGCTGCTGCAGGTCGGGCCGGTGGCCGGGGTGGACATCCCCGGACCCTGGTTCGAGGTGCTGTTGCGGCTGTTGCGGACGCCGGGGCGGCAGTTGCCGATGACCCAGCTGGCCCATGACGTGGCACTGAGCAGCGGCGGGTTCACCAAGCTGGCCGACCGGATGGTGCGGGCCGGTCTGATCGAGCGCCAGGTGTCGGTGGAGGACCGCCGGGTGGTGTTCGCGGTGCTGACCGAGCAGGGGGTCGCGGTTGGGGAGGAGGCGCAGCGGCTGCACGTGGTGGCGCTGCGGCAGCACTTTCTCGCTCCGCTGGGGGTGCGGCGGGCGGGGGAGTTGGCTTCGTTGATGCGGGTGTTGCGGGATGCGAGTGAGGCGCAGCGGGGGGCTGTGTGATTCTCGGGTGCGGGTCGGGGGTGGTTGGCCGCGCAGTTCCCCGCGCCCCTGGGGGGCTGCAACTTGCTCGCGGTGGTTCAGTTGCAGCCCATAGGGGCGCGGGGGTGCTGCGTCGTCAGTGGGTGGATCCGCTGAGTTGGAGTCCTACGACGCCGATCAGGACGAAGCTGATGGAGAGGATCTTCATCACCGAGACCACGTCGCCCAGCCAGACCATGCCGTAGATCGCTGTACCGGCCGCGCCGATCCCGGTCCAGACCGCGTAGGCGGGGCCGATGTCGAGGGTCTTCAGGCCCAGGGACAGCAGGCCGAAGCTGCCGATGCCGAAGAGCGCAAAGCCGACCACCGGCCAGAACTTGGTGAAGTTCTCGCTGAGCTTGAGGCACACGGCGAAGCCGGTCTCCAGGAAGCCGGCGACGACCACCATCAGCCAGGCCACGGTTCCTCCCAAGGTCGCTCGGTGATCACCATCGTCGGTCAGAGTGGGCGCTGCTGCGAGTCGTCAGTCACCTTCGCGGGTCTCCCGGGTGGAGAGCAGCCGGCGCAGGGAGTAGAGCCGGGCCGGGTCGGCGTGGCCCTCGGCGACCCAGGCATCCAGCGCGCAGTCGGGTTCGTCGTGGCTGCAGGCCCTGGGGCAGCCCTCGGTACCGGGCACCAGGTCGGGGAAGGCCAGGATGACCCGGCCCGGCTCGATGTGGGAGAGGCCGAAGGAGCGGAAACCGGGGGTGTCGATGACCCAGCCGGGCGGGTCCCCCTTCTTGGCGCCGGGGGCCGGCGGCAGCCGCAGCGCCAGCGCCGAGGTGGTGGTGTGCCGTCCGCGTCCGGTGACCGCGTTGACGTGGCCGGTCGACCGCTGGTGCTCCGGCACCAGGGCGTTCACCAGGGTGGTCTTGCCCACCCCGGAGTGGCCGATGAACACGGTGGACAGCCCGCGCAGGTGCTCGCGGACCCGTTCGGCGCCCTCGCCGGCCAGGTCGTCCCTGCGGGTGACCACGTGGTCGACGCCCAGCGGGGCGTAGATGTCCAGCAGCGGCTCGGGGGCCGCCAGGTCGGACTTGGTGAGCACCAGCAGCGGCCGCAGCCCGGCGTCGTAGGCGGCGACCAGGCAGCGGTCGATCAGCCGGGCCCGGGGCTCCGGGTCGGCCAGGGCGATGACGATGGCGAGCTGGTCGGCGTTGGCGACCACGATCCGCTCGTAGGGGTCGTCGTCGTCCGCCGTGCGGCGCAGCACCGAGGCGCGCTCCTCGACCCGGACGATCCTGGCCAGCACGCCCGGTTCGCCGGACAGGTCGCCGACCAGGCCGACCCGGTCCCCGACGACGACGCCCTTGCGGCCCAGCTCCCGGGCCTTCATCGCGGAGATCTCCCGCTCGCGCTTGGTGTCGGCCTCGACCAGGCAGGTGAACCGGCCCCGGTCGACGGTGAGGACCATGCCCTCGGCGGCGTCCTCGTGGGTGGGCCTGGTCCGGGTCCGCGGACGGGAGCCCTTGCGGGAGGGGCGGGCGCGGATGTCGTCCTCGTCGGCGTCCTTGCCGTAGCGGCGCATGGCGGCGGCTCAGCCCTTCGCCGACATCGGGGCGCTGTCCAGCATGGCGTTCCAGAGCCCCGGGAAGTCCGGCAGGGTCTTGGCGGTGGTGGCGACGTTCTCCACCTGGATCCCGGGCACGGCGAGGCCGATCACCGCGGCGGCGGTGGCCAGCCGGTGGTCCTCGTAGGTGTGGAACACGCCGCCGTGCAGCGGCCGCGGCTTGATCACCAGGCCGTCCTCGGTCTCGGTGACGTCGCCGCCCAGGGCGTTGAACTCGTCGGCGAGGGCCTTGAGCCGGTCGGTCTCGTGCATCCGCAGATGGGCGATGCCGCTGAGCCTGGACGGGGAGTCGGCCAGCGCGGCGACCGCGGCGATCACCGGGGTGAGCTCGCCGACGTCGTGCAGGTCGGCGTCGAGTCCGTGGACGCGTCCGGTGCCGGTGAAGCGCAGGCCGTCCGGAGTGAGTTCGCAGGTGCCGCCCATCCGGGTGAACAGCCCGCGCAGCTGGTCCCCGGGCTGGCTGGTGCGCTCCGGCCAGTCGCGGACGGTGACCGTGCCGCCGGTGACCAGCGCGGCGGCCAGGAAGGGCGCGGCGTTGGAGAGGTCCGGCTCGACCACCACGTCCCGGCCCAGCAGCGCGCCGGGGGTGACCCGCCAGACGTCCGGCTCGCCGCCGTCCTCGGGGGCGTCCACCTGGGCGCCGGCGGCGCGGAGCATCTCCACGGTCATCCGGATGTGCGGCAGCGAGGGAACGGGGTCGCCGGAGTGCCTGACCTCCACGCCCTGCTGGAAGCGCGGTCCGGACAGCAGCAGCGCGCTGACGAACTGGGAGGAGGACGAGGCGTCCACGGTGACGGTTCCGCCGACCAGGCCGCCGGTGCCGTAGACGGTGAGCGGGAGCGCTCCCCGGCCCTCGTCCTCGATCCGCGCGCCCAGTGCGCGCAGCGCGCCGATCACACCGCCGAGCGGGCGTTCGTACGAACGGGGGTCGCCGTCGAACTGCACCTCGCCGTCGACCAGGGCCGCGACCGGCGGCAGGAAGCGCATGACCGTGCCGGCGTTGCCCACGTCCACCCTGGCCGTGCCGCCGAGCGGACCGGCCAGGCTGTACTTGCCCGGGAAGGCGCCCTGACTGGGGAAGACGTGCCAGGCGTCACCGCCGCCGGACACGCCGCTGCTGCTGTTGAGCGTGTCTTCGATGCCCACGCCCAGGGCTCGCAGCCCCTCGGCCATCAGCAGGCTGTCCCGGCTGCGCAGCGGACGGCGGACATAGCCGGGCTGGTCGGCCAGGGCCGCCAGGATCAGGGCGCGGTTGGTCGCCGACTTGGATCCGGGAACGGTGACGACCGCGTCGACGGGGTCGGTCGCGGTCGGTGCGGGCCACAGGGGTTCCAGAGTGCCGGTCATGGGTCCCGAGCCTATCGGCTCGCTCAGCGGGTGAGCAGCCAGCGGGCTCCGGCGGCCAGGCAGGCCAGGCCGATGATGAAGAACAGGGTCACCCAGAGGAGTGCCGGGGTACGGGTCAGCCGGCCCAACTGGTCCGCGTCGGAGTCGGGCGCTCCGCCGTGCCGGCGCTTGCGCTGCAGCTCGACCACCGGCCGGACGCCGGAGAGCAGCAGGAACCAGACGCTGAGATAGGCGAAGGCGCCCTGGACCTGCTCGCTGCCGAACCAGGACACGGCGAAGCAGATGCCGCCGGTGATCACGACGGTCAGCGCCCCGTAGGCGTTCCTGATCATGACCAGGACCGCGATCAGCAGCACCACCACGGCCCACAGCAGGGCGGTGATGTGGCCGCCGGAGATCAGCCAGGCGCCGCCGAGGCCCAGCAGCGGTGGTGCGGAGTAGCCGGCGGCGGCGGTGAGCACCATGCCGGGGCCGTGCGGCTTGCCGGAGGAGACGGTGAGTCCCGAGGTGTCCGAGTGCAGCCGGATGCCGTGCAGCTTGCGCCGGGTCAGCACGGCGGCCAGGCCGTGGCCGCCCTCGTGCGCGATGGTCACGACATTGCGGGTGTAGTGCCAGCTGAAGCGTGGCCAGACGGCCAGCAGGGCTATGGCCGCCGTCGCCCAGACGATGGGCCCCGACGGGGCGGCCTGGACACCGGTGACCTGGTCCCAGACCTGGCTGATGCTCTGCGGATGCATGGAGTGGAGTGCCTTCGGTGGGCCGTCGACGGACAGGATTCGGAGCGAGAGGTGGAAGCCTCGCACGGAGGGACGCGGAACGGGTAGTCACCGGTTCGGACCACGGCTGTCAGAGACCGGTGGCATGGTTGGGGCATGTGTGGTCGCTATGCGTCGAGTCGTAAGCCGGAGGACCTGGCCGGCCTCTTCGACGTCGCCTCCTGGGACCCGACCGAGGCCCTGGCGCAGAACTGGAACATCGGGCCGACGGACCCGGTGTACGCGGTGCTGGAGCGGGCGCCCAGGGGGGAGAAGGGGGAAGCGGGGACGGTACGGCAGCTGCGGGCGCTGCGCTGGGGCCTGGTGCCCTCCTGGGCGAAGTCGCCCGGGTCGGCCGCGAAGATGATCAACGCCCGGGCCGAGACCGCCCACGAGAAGCCCGCCTACCGCCGCTCCCTGACCGCCCGCCGCTGCCTGCTCCCCGCCGACGGCTACTACGAGTGGTTCACACCCGAGGTCCCCCCGGGTACCCCGAAGTCCCGGGTGCGGAAGCAGCCGTTCTTTATCACCCCCGCCGACGGCTCGGTGATGGCGATGGCCGGCCTCTACGAGTTCTGGCGGAACCGCGACATCCCCTCCGAGGACCCGGCCGCCTGGCTGTGCACCTGCACGGTCGTCACCACCGCCGCCGAGCCCGCGCTGGCCGGCATCCACGACCGGATGCCGCTGGTGCTGCCCCGGGACCGCTGGGACGACTGGCTGGACCCGGGCCTCACCGACCCGGAGGAGGCCCGCGCCCTGCTGGCGCCCCCGCCGCCGGGGCTGATGGAGGCCCGCCCGGTGGGGGCGGCGGTCGGCAACATCCGCAACAACGGTCCGGAACTGACCCGTGAGCTGGAGCCCGACGGACTTTTCTGACCTTTTCTGACGCGTGTGCACTTTTTTTGATGCATGTGCACAGACCCGGGAATGCGCACAGGCCTCTCCCGGTTCACACCATTGTCGGCATCAAAGCGTCAGTGGAAGGCAGTGCTCATGGTTTCAGCCGCATGCCCCGCCCGGTCCGAGGGCGTGGCGAGCTCCGTTCTGTCCTGGCCGCAGTGGCCGGTGGCGGGCGACAAGAGCGCGGGCCCGATAGTCTCCCTTGCGAGCGGGTCCACTCTTGTGGACCGTCCGTTTGTCGCTGAGGAGGTGGGTCCGGTCACCGGGACCGAGGACGAGACGGGGGCCGTGGTCGACCCGAAGCCGGACGACGACTTCGACGGCGACACCTTCAGGGCTGCCGCCGAGGAGACCGAGTCCGAGCGTTCGGCGCGCTTCGAGCGGGACGCCCTGGGCTACCTGGACCAGCTGTACTCCGCCGCGCTGCGGATGACCCGAAACCCGGCCGACGCCGAGGACCTGCTGCAGGAGACGTTCGCCAAGGCGTTCGCCTCCTTCCACCAGTTCCGTGAGGGCACCAACCTCAAGGCGTGGCTGTACCGCATCCTGACCAACACCTTCATCAACTCCTACCGGAAGAAGCAGCGCGAGCCGCAGCGGACCGGCGCGGAGGAGATCGAGGACTGGCAGCTGGCGCGCGCCGAGTCGCACATGTCGACCGGTCTGCGCTCCGCCGAGACGGTGGCGCTGGACCACCTCCCGGACAGCGACGTGAAGGACGCGCTGCAGTCGATTCCGGAGGAGTTCCGGATCGCCGTGTATCTCGCGGACGTCGAGGGCTTCGCCTACAAGGAGATTGCCGACATCATGGGGACACCCATCGGTACGGTGATGTCCCGTCTCCACCGCGGTCGCCGCCAGTTGCGCGACCTGCTGGAGGACTACGCCCGCGACCGTGGGCTGGTCCCGGCCGGCAGCGGTGCCGGGACCGGTACTCCCATTCTCCGGGGCGTGCAGGACCAGGCGAAAGGCTCGGGCTCATGAGCTGCGGCAACCACCACGACACCGCGTGCGGTGAGGTGCTCGATCATCTGTACGAGTACCTCGACAACGAGATGGGCGAGGGGGACTGCGCCAAGCTGAAGCAGCACTTCGACGAGTGCTCCCCGTGCCTCGCGCAGTACGGCCTGGAACAGGCCATCAAGGCGCTGGTCAAGCGCTCCTGCTGCGACACCGCCCCGTCCGACCTGCGCGGCAAGGTGCTCGCGCGGATCGAGCAGATCCGCGCCGGGGTCCCGGTCCAGGGCGACCTGGTCGGGGACGACCCGGTGGGCGCCGGCGCGGCGCCGGCGGAGGCCGAGAGTCGCTGACGCTGCGTCACAAAAAGGTAGGCATGAATTCGTGGCCCCGGGGCTTGATCCCCCGGGGCCACGGGTATTGACGGGGCGAATCACAGATGCGTCACCTGATCGTGTGAGTCTGCCTCCGCCGAACGCGGCAGTACCGTTGAAGGCCGGTTATGACGGGTTCGGGGACATATCCTCCGTGACGGGTACCGGACGAGCGCGGAGGCCGAGATCTCTACCGCAGCAGTGGAGCAGCGCCGCCGCGCGCTTCCGACCGTCGCCCGGGCGTACGTCGCCCTGGTGCTGGCGGCGGCGCTCGGCTGTGTGCTGCCCGCGCTGCCGCAGGTGCGGACGGCCGAGGCCTGGTCCCGGGTCGCCGTGCTCGCGCTGCTCTTCCTGGGCTGCGACATCACCGCCCGCAACGCCGGCGAGGGGGAGGAGGGGGTCGCCCCCGCGGCGCACTTCCCGGTGCTGCTCGCGGGCGTGGTGCTGCTGCCGCCCGCCGCCGCCGCGCTGGTCGCGCTCCCCGGGACGCTGCTCGCGCCCGCCGCGCCGCCGCGGGCGGTCCGCAGGTGCTGGAACGCGGCCCAGCTGGGCCTGTCCGCCTTCGTCGCCTCCTGCGTGTTCCGGGCGCTGGACGGCCACCGGCTGCTGATGGGGGTCCGGCTGCCGGCCCTGCTGCTGCCCGCCGGGGTGGCCGCGCTGGCCTTCTGCCTGGTCAACGGGGCGCTGATGGCGGGCATCCTGGCGGCGGCGGAGCCCGGGGGACGGCGCCGGCACTGGTACCGGAGCCTGCTGCACTCCCCGCTCCCGGCCTTCGGCCACGGCCTGGTCGGACTGATGATGGCGGTGCTCTGGGAGGGTCCCTACGGCGCCTTCGCCGGGGTGCTGGCGCTGCTGCCGCTGGGCGTCTCCAGCTGGATGGCGGCGCAGTCGCAGCGGGAGCGGGCGGCGCATCAGGCGACCGTGCGCGCGCTGGTGCAGGCGGTCGAGATCAAGGACGGCTACACCCGCGGCCACAGCGAACGGGTGGGCCACGCCGCCGTCCTGATGGCGGGTGAGCTGGGGATGGGCACCGAGCGGGTGGCCTCGCTGCGGGTCGCCGGCACCCTGCACGACGTCGGCAAGCTGGGGGTGCCGACCCGGCTGCTGCGCAAGAGCGGGCCGCTGACCGACGAGGAGTACCGGCAGGTGGTGCTGCATCCCGAGTACGGCCACGAACTGGTCCGCGGGATCGGCTTCCTGGGCGAGGCCCGCGCCGGGATCCTGCACCACCACGAGCGGATGGACGGACGCGGCTACCCGCACGGCCTGGCCGGGGCGGAGATCCCCGAGTTCGCCCGGGTGATCGCGGTCGCCGACGCCTTCGACTCGATGACCTCCACCCGCTCCTACCGGCGCGGCCGGCCGGTCGCCGAGGCGCTGGCCGAGCTGGAGCGGTGCGCGGGCAGCCAGTTCGACCCGGCGATGGTGACCGCGCTGGTCCGGGCGCTGGAACGGACCCGCTGGCAGCCGACGCTGCTGGGGCACGAGGGCGACGAGCAGGCCCCGGAGGTGCCGCTGGGCGCCCGCGAGCCGCTGCCGCGGGTGCCCGCACCCGCCGCGGGGGCGGCGTTCTCAGGGGTGCGGGGCGCGGGGCGCGTGGGTGGCGGTGCGGGCGGGCGCACGCCGCCGGCGTCGCCGTGGTGGCGGCGGTGACCGGGCGGGGGCCCGGGTCAGCGGAGCCGGAAGGCCCGGCGGGGGCGGTAGGGCCGGTGCTGGGGGCCTCCCGGGGGGTTGCCGTGGTGCGGGTGGTGCATGCGGTGGTGGCGGTGGTCTGCGTCGGTCTGGCGGTGCGTGAGGCGGGCTGGTGGGCGCTGCCGCTGTTCTCGCTGCCGCTGCTGCTCAGCCAGCTGTCCTTCCGCCGCTACCGGGCGATCCGGGCCACCCGCGGGCAGACCGTGGCCTCGCTGGCCCGCTCCACCGAGGTGGCCGGATACACCCTCCCCGGGCACGCCCGCCGGGTCGCCGACCTGGCCTCCGGGATCGGGCGCGAACTCGGTCTCGGGGCAAAGGAACTGGAACTGCTGGAATGCGCCGCGCTGATGCACGACATCGGCCAGCTCTCGCTGGTCGACCCGGTCCCCGGCGGGGCCACCGCGCTGCTTCCGCTGCCGGAGCAGCGCCGGATCGGCAGGCTGGGCAGTGAGGTGATCCGGCAGACCGGCGTACCGCCGGAGGTCGCCGAGATCGTGGCGGCGATCCCGGAGCCGTACCGCCGCGAGGACGGCAGCCGGGACCCCGCACTGCCGCGCGCCGCCGCCATCATCCGGGTCGCCAACGCCTTCGACGACCTCGGCTGTGACGGAGGGGGCAGGGAGCAGCACGAGGAGGTGGTGGAGCAGCTGCGACGGAACACCGCCCGTGAGTACGAACCGCACGCGGTGGAGGCATTGGCACGGGTGTGCCTGCGCGAACCGGCCGATCCATAGCACCTCCGGGGGTGAATCCGCAGGTGCGGAGTGGAGCGGGCCCCAGTCGTGGTTGGATGCAGCAGAAGGGCGGGCAGCGGGCGTGTGGTGCGCCGCCCAGTGGGCATGGAGTCGATGACGGACGTCGGGCCGCAAGGGCGGACGGCTGCGCATGGCGTCGGGGCGCGGGGGGACGTAGCGTGCATCCGGGGGCAGCAGCATCGGGCCCCACCGTTCACAGCGCCATCGTCCCTTGCGCCGTCGCAGGGGAAGAGCACCGCACCGAAGGAACCCAGCCCGGACCGCCGGGTGGAATCGGACAAGTGGCAGGCCGAGGTGAAGATCTTCAATCGGGCACGGCAGAGGCCGTCCGCCAGCTGGCGGCAGACGACCGACCGGGCCTTCACGCTCATGGGCAACGGACGCTTCGAGGACGCGGGCGCCCTGCTGGTCCGGGCCGCCGATCTCGAGCCCTGGCTCTCCGACTCCTGGTTCAACCTGGCGCTGCTGCACAAGTTCCGCAGGGACTGGGAGCAGGCGCGCGCCGCCGGCCTGCGCGCCGTGGCCCTGCTGGACCGCAACCCCGGTGCCCCCGACTGGTGGAACCTGGGCATCGCCGCCACCGCGCTGCAGGACTGGGCGCTGGCCCGGCGCTGCTGGCAGGCCTACGGACTGCGGCTGGCGCCCGGCGAGGGGCCGGTCAGCCTGGACTACGGCACCACCCCGGTGCGGCTCTCCCCGGAGGGCGAGTCCGAGGTGGTCTGGGGCCGCCGGCTGGACCCGGCCCGGGTCGAGGTGCTCTCCATCCCGCTGCCCTCCTCCGGACGGCGCTGGGGCGAGGTGGTGCTGCACGACGGCAGCCCGCACGGCGAACGGGTGGCCGGCGGCGTCCCGTACCCGGTGTTCGACGAGATCGAGCTGTGGGCGCCGTCCCCGGTACCGACGTACGTGGTGCTGCTGCAGGCCGAGACCGAGGCCGATCGGGACGCCCTGGAGCGGCTGGTCTCCGAGGCCGGCTACGCGGCCGAGGACTGGACCTCGTCGGTGCGGCTGCTCTGCCGGGACTGCTCGGAGAGCCGGATGCCGGCCGACGACGGCCACAGCGAGCACCACGACCCGCACGACGACGGGCACCTCAGCCACCGCAGCGCGGGGGCGCTGTGGATCCCGGAGCGGGAGTGCGGGGTGGCCGCGCCCAGCGGGGTGGTCCGCACCCTGCTGGACCGCTGGGTGGCCGGGAACCGGTCCGGGCGGGCCTACCGGGATCTTGAAGAGGTCTGCTGAGGCCCGCAGCCCGTACCCTGGTGGCTGACCCCGGTACGGACTGAAGGCGAGCGCATGTCGGAGCAGCAGGTCGAGGCGGTACGGAGCGACCAGGAACAGGGCGAGGAGCAGGTCGAGGAGCAGCGGGCCCCGATGACGGTGATCGGCGAGGAGCCGGACACCAGCCGGGGCTCGGTGCGCCCGATCACCGTCGTCGGCAACCCGGTGCTGCACCGCCCGTGCGAGACGGTCAGCGAGTTCGGCGCGGAGCTGTCCGCGCTGATCGACGACATGTTCGTGACCATGTACGGGGCCGACGGCGTCGGCCTGGCGGCCAATCAGATCGGGGTGGCCCAGCGGGTGTTCGTCTACGACTGCCCGGACGACGACGGCGTGCGCCACGTCGGCGTGGTGGTCAACCCGGTGCTGGACGAACTCGACCCGGCGCGCCGCACCCTGGACGAGTCCGCCGAGGGCTGCCTCTCCGTCCCCGGCGCCTACGCGGACCTGGCCCGCCCCGACTACGCGGTGGTGCGCGGCCAGGACAAGGACGGTCAGGACGTCGTCGTCGAGGGCACCGGCTTCTTCGCCCGCTGCCTCCAGCACGAGACCGACCACCTGAACGGCTACCTCTACATCGACCGGCTGTCCAAGCGCGACCGCAAGGACGCGCTGCGGCAGATGGCGGAGCTCACGCCCCGCTACGAGGTCCAGCCCAATGACTGAGCGGCGGAAGCGCCGGTAGGTGATGCTGGGAGGCATGAACGACGACGCCGACCAGGACGGGACGGGCATCGGTGCGGGCCGGGCGATGACCTGGTTCCTGGTGGTCACCGGGGTGCTGGGCTTCATCGCCTCCTTCACGCTGACCTACGAGCGCTTCAAGCTGCTCACCGACCCCGGCTACAAGCCGAGCTGCAGCATCAACCCCATCATCAGCTGCGGCAATGTGATGACCACCTCGCAGGCGGCGGTCTTCGGCTTCCCCAACCCGCTGATGGGCATCGCCGGCTTCGCGGTGGTGCTGGCCGTCGGCGCGGGCCTGCTGGCCGGCGCGCGCTACCGGACGTGGTTCTGGGCCGGGCTGCAGCTGGGGGTCACCCTGGGGCTGGTGCTGATCTGCTGGCTGATCACCCAGTCGCTCTACAGCATCGGGGCGCTCTGCCCGTACTGCATGGTGGTCTGGGTGATCATCTTCCCGATGTTCTGGTACGTCACCCTGCACAACCTGAAGCACCGCGTCCTGCCCTTCCCCGAGCGCTGGCGGGAGGGGCTGGACGCGGTGCTGACGCTGCACTGGTTCGGGCCGCTGCTGTGGTACCTGGTGGTCGGCGGGATGGTGCTGATCAGGTTCTGGTCGTACTGGAAGACGCTGCTCTAGAACATGCCGCTCTAGAAGTCGTCGTCGAAGGAGACCGAGCCCTCCACGGCGACCTGGTAGGCGGAGACCCGGCGCTCGAAGAAGTTGGTGAGCTCCTGGACGCCCTGGAGCTCCATGAAGCCGAAGGGGTTCTCCGAGCCGTAGCGGACCGGCAGGCCCAGCCGGGCCAGCCGCTGGTCGGCCACGCACTGCAGGTACTCGCGCATGGACTCGGTGTTCATGCCCGGCAGGCCGTCCCCGCAGAGGTCGCGGGCGAACTGCAGCTCGGCCTCGACGGCCTCCTCCAGCATGGCGGTGACCTGCTTGCCGAGATCCTCGTCCCAGAGGTCGGGCTCCTCGGCGCGGACGGTGTCCACCACCTGGAAGGCGAAGTCCATGTGCATGGACTCGTCGCGGAACACCCAGTTGGTGCCGGTCGCCAGGCCGTGCAGCAGGCCGCGGCTGCGGAACCAGTACACGTAGGCGAAGGCGCCGTAGAAGAACAGGCCCTCGATGCAGGCGGCGAAGCAGATCAGGTTGAGCAGGAAGCGGCGCCGGTCCGCCTTGGTCTGCAGGCTGTCGAGCTGCTCCACCTGGTCCATCCAGCGGAAGCAGAACTGCGCCTTCTCGCGGATCGAGGGGATGTTCTCCACGGCCGCGAAGGCCGCGTTGCGGTCCTCCGGGTCGGGCAGGTAGGTGTCCAGCAGGGTCAGGTAGAACTGGACGTGGACGGCCTCCTCGAACAGCTGGCGGGAGAGGTAGAGCCGGGCCTCGGGCGAGTTGATGTGCTTGTAGAGGGTCAGCACCAGGTTGTTGGACACGATGGAGTCGCCGGTCGCGAAGAAGGCGACCAGCCGGCCCAGCATGTGCCGTTCGTCCGCGCTGAGCTTGGGCAGGTCGGCGACGTCGGAGACCAGGTCCACCTCCTCCACGGTCCAGGTGTTCTTGATGGCGTTGCGGTAGTGCTCGTAGAAGTCCGGGTAGCGCATCGGACGGAGCGTCAGTTCGAAGCCCGGGTCGAGAAGATTCTTTTCGGTGGAGCTCATTACTGGCAGGCCTCGCAGGACTCGGGGTTCTCCAGGGAGCAGGCGATGACCGCCTCTTCCTCGATGACGGGGACGACAGGCGCTGCCGCCGCGGCCCGGGCGATCCGGGTCGCCGGGCGGGAGCGCAGGTAGTAGGTGGTCTTCAGGCCGACCTTCCAGGCGTACGCGTACATCGAGCTGAGCTTGCCGATGGTGGGCGAGGCCAGGAACAGGTTCAGCGACTGGCTCTGGTCCAGGTAGGGCATCCGGGCCGCGGCCAGGTCGATCAGGGCGCGCTGCGGCAGCTCCCAGGCGGTGCGGTAGAGCGAGGCCAGGTCGGCGGGCAGGCCGGGGATGTCCAGGGCGCTGCCGTTGGACGCCCGCAGCGACTCCCGGGTCTCCGCGTTCCACAGCCCGCGGGCCTTGAGGTCGGCCACCAGGTAGGGGTTGACCTGCAGGAACTCCCCGCTCAGGGTCTCCCGCTTGAAGAGGTTGGAGACCTGCGGCTCGATGCACTCGTAGACGCCGGCGATGGAGGCGATGGTGGCGGTGGGCGCGATGGCCAGCAGCAGCGAGTTGCGCAGGCCGGTTGCGGCGATCCGGGCGCGCAGCGCGTCCCAGCGCTCGGGCCAGGTCGGTTCGGTGGAGAAGTGGTCGATGTGCAGCTGGCCGCGGGCGGCGCGGGTCTCCTCGTAGGCGACGTGGCGGCCCAGCCGCTCGGCCAGGTCGGCGCTGGTCTCGTAGGCGGCCAGCATGATCCGCTCGGAGATCCTGGTGGACAGCGCCTTGGCCTCGGCGGAGTCGAAGTCCAGCCGGAGCCTGAAGAAGACGTCCTGAAGGCCCATCACACCCAGGCCGACCGGGCGCCAGCGGGCGTTGGACGCGCCGGCCTCGGGGGTCGGGTAGAAGTTGATGTCGACGACCCGGTCCAGGAAGGTCACCGCGGTGCGGACGGTGGCGTCCAGCCGGTCCCAGTCCATCTCGCCGTCGGCGCCCAGGTGCGCGCCCAGGTTGACCGAGCCGAGGTTGCAGACGGCGGTCTCGCTGTCGTCGGTGACCTCCAGGATCTCGGTGCAGAGGTTGGAGGAGTGGACCGTGCGGCCGGGCAGCGCGGTCTGGTTGGCGGCGCGGTTGGAGGCGTCCTTGAAGGTCATCCAGCCGTTGCCGGTCTGCGCCAGGGTGCGCATCATCCGGGCGTACAGGGTGCGGGCCGGGATGGTGCGGATGGCCAGGCCGGCCGCCTCGGCCTTGGCGTAGGCGGCGTCGAACTCGGCGCCCCACAGGTCGACCAGCTCGGGCACGTCGCCGGGGGAGAACAGCGACCACTCGGTGTCGGCGTCGACCCGGCGCATGAACTCGTCCGGGATCCAGTGCGCCAGGTTGAGGTTGTGGGTGCGCCGGGCCTCCTCGCCGGTGTTGTCGCGCAGCTCCAGGAACTCCTCGATGTCCGCGTGCCAGGTCTCCAGGTAGACGCAGGCCGCGCCCTTGCGCCGGCCGCCCTGGTTCACCGCCGCGACCGAGGAGTCCAGGGTGCGCAGGAACGGCACGATGCCGTTGGACTGGCCGTTGGTGCCGCGGATCAGGCTGCCGCGGGAGCGGATCCGGCTGTAGGAGAGGCCGATGCCGCCGGCGTGCTTGCTGAGCCGGGCGATCTGGGCGTAGCGCTGGTAGATCGAGTCCAGCTCGTCCAGCGGGGAGTCCAGCAGGTAGCAGGAGGACATCTGCGGGTGCCGGGTGCCGGAGTTGAACAGGGTGGGGGAGGAGGGCAGGTACTCCAG
Source organism: Streptacidiphilus jeojiensis (assembly GCF_042510965.1). NCBI lineage: Bacteria > Bacillati > Actinomycetota > Actinomycetes > Kitasatosporales > Streptomycetaceae > Streptacidiphilus > Streptacidiphilus jeojiensis. Next base: position 368,817 of record NZ_JBEUKS010000008.1, on the reverse strand, counting down.
CCGGCTCATCAGCGCGTAGAGCGAGGCCACCTCCGCCACCGACGCGGCGTCTCCTCCGACCTGCAGCCCGGACGCCACCCGCAGCATGAAGTGCTGCGGGGTCTCGATCACCTGACGGGTGATCGGGTGGCGCAGCAGGTAGCGGGAGTAGAGGGTGCGCAGGCCGAAGTACTCGAAGCGGTCGTCGGCGGAGACGTCGACCACCGCGTCCAGGGCGGCGGCGTGCTCGGCGACGAAGGCGGCGGTGGCGTCGCCGACCAGGCCCTCGCGGTGGCCGACCGCGATGGAGGCGGCGAAGCAGGTCGCGCCCTGGCCGGCGGCCTCCTCGCGGATCTCCTCGGCGAGCAGTCGGGCGGCCAGCCGGGAGTACTCCGGGTCCTCGGCGATCAGCGCGGCCGAGGCCTCGACGGCCAGGCCGCGGAGTTCGGCGTAGTCGGAGACGGAGCTGCGGCCGCGCAGCGCCGCCGCGGCGACCCGGCCGGGGTCGACGCTGGCGAGGTCGGTGGACCGCTCGGTGAGGGTGCGCAGCAGGGCAGCTCCGGGGCCGTCGCCCGGCACCGGCCGGGGGACGGCGGTCTGCTGGGGGACTGTCGTGTCGATCACTGTCACTGTGCGCTCCTCGTTGGCGGCCGGTCGGCGGCGGGCCGGCGGCTGGAGGAGCGGGGGCGCATCCGGGCATGCGAAGGCAGCACGGAGCGCGTCCCCGGCCCACCCGCGAGGCCCGGACGTGCAGCGCTCCGGGCGCGGCGGAAGGGCAGCGCGGAGCGCGCTGTCGGCAGGTACTCGGACTCGCGGCAGAAGCCGCTCACCGCTGCGGGGCAGTCCCGGAATCGCACCGGGTTCCCCTGCGTCGACAGCGAGAGTGAGCATACATGTAGGGGTGCTTTCTCGAAGCACCCCTACATGTTGTGTCGCGCAGGATCGCTCTCGGTAGTGAGCCCGACCGCTTGGGTCATCCGCGGCGGGGTGCCGGCGGCGTGGCGGTCAGTCCAGGCCGAGGTGCGCCACGGTGTTGTAGCAGTCCAGTTTGAGCTGGCCCGAGGAGGTCCGGGACCAGCGGGTGATCGAGGCGTTGCCGACGGCGCCCTCGCGCTCCAGGGCGAGGTAGGCCTCCTCGTCCAGGTCGTCCAGGATGTGACGCAGCATCACCACCACCGCGTCATGGGCCACCAGCAGCACCCGACGGGACGCCTCGGTCTCGTAGAGGTCGCGCAGCAGGCTGCGCAGCCGCAGCGCGACGTCGGCCAGCGACTCGCCGCCCGGGGGCCGCCAGCGCAGCTCGCCGAGCCGGCGGCGGCGGGCCGCCTCCTCGGGGTGGTGCAGCTCGATGGCCGCCTTGGTGACCATCTCCAGGATGCCCAGCTCGCGGTCGCGCAGCCGCTCGTCGGTGCGCACCACCGGGAGCGGCAGCCCGGCCCGGTCCAGCTCGACCAGGACCAGCTCCGCCGTCTCCTGGGCCCGGAGGTACGGGGAGACCCACACGCTGTGCGGCAGCGGGCCGTCGGCGCGGGAGGCCAGCCAGCGGCCCAGGGCGGTCGCCTGGGCCCGGCCCAGCGTGGTGAGCGAGAGGTCGGCGTCGCGGCAGGTGATGCCGGTGTCCAGGGCGCCGACGGCTTCCGCGGCGGCGAACGCCTCGTTGGCGGTGGACTGTCCGTGCCGGGTGACGGTCAGCGAGAGCGGGCGGGGCGGGACGGGAACGGATTCCACGGGTCGGTCGGACCCGGATTCGGACGGGCTGAGGTGGTGGTCGGTGAGCTCCACGAGTCCCCCTGAGCGGTTCTTCGGCCCGGCCCGGCGCGGGACTGCGCACGGGCCGCCGGTCCCAGTGTGCGGGAGCGGCGGCCCGTGCAGGGGGCGCAAAGGGGGTGAATTCAGGGCGCGGAAGGAGTGATCTCCGGCGTGAGCGGGGCCAGCGGCGCGCTCTCGACCAGGTAGTCGCCGGGGACCGTCTCGTCCGGCAGCTCCCGCGGCTTGGCCGCCCTGACCGCCAGGGTGAGCACCACCGAGACGGCGAGGTTCAGCACGAAGGCGGTCACCCCGATGTAGCCGATCTGGCCGATGACCGGGATGTTGGCGGCGCTGCCGCCGAAGTGCGAGTGCGGCTTGCCGGCCGCCGCGACGTTGTAGGCCTCGTACGTCCCGTATGCCATCCCGGCGGCCCAGCCGGCCAGCAACGCCCAGTGGTTGAACCAGCGCGAGAACAGACCCGCGACGATCGCCGGGAAGGTCTGCAGGATCCAGATGCCGCCCAGCAGCTGCAGGTTGATGGAGAACTGCTTGTCGATGCCGAGGACGAAGCCCAGCGCGCCCAGCTTCACCACCAGCGAGACGATCTTGGCGACCGCGGTCTCCTGCGCCGGGGTGGCGTCGGGCTTGAAGTACTCGCGGTAGATGTTGCGGGTGAACAGGTTGGCCGCGGCGATCGACATGATCGCGGCCGGGACCAGGGCGCCGATGCCGACGGCCGCGAAGGCCACCCCGGCGAACCAGGACGGGAACATCTGCTGGAACAGCTCCGGGACGGCCAGCTGGGCGTTGAAGCCCTTCACGCCCTTGCCCACGCCGGCCGAGATCGCCATGAAGCCCAGCAGCGACAGCAGGCCCAGCATCAGCGAGTAGGCCGGCAGCACGGCGAGGTTGCGGCGGACCGTGGTGCGGCTCTTGGCCGCCAGCACGCCGGTGGCCGAGTGCGGGTACATGAACAGCGCCATCGCCGAGCCGAGCGCCAGCGTGGCGTAGGACCACTGCGCCTTGGGGCCGGTGATCAGCGAGCCCTTGGGCTTGCCGGTGGCCGGGCTGGTCTGCGCCAGCGAGGTGGCGGCGTCGTGGAAGATGTGGCCGTAGCCGCCGAGGCGGATCGGGATGTAGATCACCGCCACGATCACCACGATGTAGACCAGGGTGTCCTTGACGAAGGCGATCAGCGCCGGGGCGCGCAGCCCGGACGAGTAGGTGTAGGCGGCCAGCACCGCGAAGGCGATCAGCAGCGGCAGGTCCTTGCCGAAGCCGCTGGACCCGCCGATGCCCATGGTGTCCAGCACCGCCTGGATGCCGACCAGCTGCAGCGCGATGTAGGGCATGGTGGCCAGGATGCCGGTGAGCGCCACGGCCAGCGCCAGGCTGCGGGAGCCGTAACGGCCGCGGGCGAAGTCGGCCAGGGTGACGTAGCCCTTGCTGCGCGCCACCGACCACAGCCGGGGCAGGAACAGGAAGACCAGCGGCCAGACCAGGATGGTGTACGGGACCGCGTAGAAGCCGGCCGCGCCGGCGCCGTAGACCAGGGCGGGGACGGCGATGAAGGTGTACGCCGTGTACAGGTCCCCGCCGAGCAGGAACCAGCTGACGACCGTGCCGAAGCCGCGGCCGCCCAGCCCCCACTCGTCCAGGTGCAGCGCGTTCTCGGCGCGGCGCCAGCGCGAGGCCACGAAGCCGACCCCGGTGACGGCCACGAACAGGATCAGGAAGACGGTCAGCGAGACGGCGTTGGTGCCGCCGGAGGCCAGTCGGATCATGACGGCTCACGCTCCGTCAGCAGCGCCCTGCGGGACGCCTCCTCACGGCGGATCAGGACGAAGACCGCGGCGGTGAACAGCGCCGAGACGATCACCCAGGCCAGCTGGTACCAGTAGAAGAAGGGGATCCCGATGAACGTCGGGGTGAGCCGGGAGTAGGAGCTGACCCAGAGCAGCGCCACGAAGGGCACTCCCAGCAGGAAGGCGCAGACCACCCGGGTCGGGGTGACCAGCGGCAGGTGGGGCGGGGGTGGTGCGGGCGGTGTCGCGGGCTCGGCCATGGGTGCGGCTCCGGAGGCAGGCCGACGGCGCGCGCGAGGACGGCCCTCCCCCAGGCGCCACCGGAATCGGACAGGTGACCAGACGGAATGTAGACCGTTGATCGGTCCACGTCACGGGTGGATACACAGATTGTCGGCCTGCGGTGGTGGGCAGAGGGCGCGCAGTGGGGCGGAACACATCAGAACGGACGTGCCCCGTCCCACAGTCCGGACACAGCCGGGCCGGGCGCGGGCCGGCTCACTGGTCCGGGCGGCGCAGCCTCGCGGTGCTCCAATACTCCGGGGGCGACCCCCGGGGCCCCACGTAGAACTGGCGACGGCCGCGGTGCGTCGTCTAGTCCGGGCGGCGCAGCCGTGCGGTGAACTTGTAGCGGTCGCCGCGGTAGACCGAGCGGACCCACTCCACCGGCTCGCCGTCGGCGTCGAAGGAGTGCCGGGACAGCAGCAGCATCGGCAGGCCCACGTCGGTGCCCAGCTGGCCGGCCTCGGCCGGGGTGGCCAGCGAGGTCTCGATGGTCTCCTCGGCCTCGGCCACGTGCACCCCGTACACCTCGTTGAGGGCCGAGTAGAGGGAGTTGTACTTCACCAGGTTCCGGCGCAGCGCAGGGAAGCGCTTGGCGGAGAGGTGCGCCGCCTCGATGGCCATCGGGTCGCCGTTGGCCAGCCGGAGCCGCTCGACCCGGAGCACCCTGCCACCGGGGCGGATGTCCAGCAGCGCGGCCAGCCGGTCGTCGGCGGTCACATAGCCGACCTCCAGCAGCCGTGAGGTCGGCTCCAGGCCCTGGGCCCGCATGTCCTCGGTGTAGGAGGTGAGTTGCAGGGCCTGGGAGACCTTGGGCTTGGCGACGAAGGTGCCCTTGCCCTGGATCCGCTCCAGCCGGCCCTCGACCACCAGTTCCTGGAGGGCCTGGCGCACCGTGGTGCGCGAGGTCTCGAACTCCAGCGCGAGGGTGCGCTCCGGCGGGACCGGGGTGCCCGGCGCCTGGGTCTGGGTGATCTGCAGCAGGTGCCGCTTCAGCCGGTAGTACTTGGGGACGCGTGCGGTGACGGCGCCCTCCCCAGACGTCTCCACGTCCGGACCCCCTTCGGTCGTCATCGCCGCTCCTACTCCCAGTTCTCCGACCCGTACCGGCGTCATGGCCATTGGATCCGCCCACTACTGAATCAGCCGTACGGCTGCGGCACTCATGGTGACATGCCGGGTCCGCCGAAGGTGTCCCCGCGGCTCCGGTGTCCGCTGTGTTCAGGCGACCCGGACCGCGCCCGTGCCCGGTCCGGCAAGGGCCTCGGCCGCGGCGATGCCGCACACCCGGGCTCCGCCGTAGGTGGTGAGCACGGTCACTCCGCGTCCCGAGAAGGTCTCCTCCAGCCCGTAGGCGGTGCCGATCTCCACGACCACCGCGTCCGGCCTGGCCGCCGTCAACTCCAGTGCCGCGCGCTTCATCCATGCGTAGCGGTGCAGGTCGCGCACCACGATGACGAGCGGGCGGCCGACCGCGGCGCCGAGCAGCGGGGTGGTGTCCACCCGGCCCTCGGCGTCGTCCACGGTGGCCCGCAGCAGCCCGGCGCTCTGCAGCGTCGAGGCCGGTGCGCCGACCCGGGTGACGGTGGTGCCGGGGATCAGCTTGCCGAGCGGCGCGGCCAGGCCCCAGGCGGTCTCGTCGCCCACCGCGAAGTTGGCGGCCGGGGAGAACTCGACCACGTGCGGTACGCCGTCGACCGGGCGCAGCTCGCCGCTGACCCGCAGCGCGCGGCGGGCGGCGGTGAGGCCGATGTCGGGCACGGCGGTGGCGGCGTGCTGCGCCCTGACCCCGGCGGACCAGCGGGCCACCGCGCGGTTGCGCTCGGCGGCCTCGTGCAGCCGCTCCTCGGCGATCCGGCCCTCGCGGACCGCCCACATCAGGGCGTCGCGGAGGTACAGGAAGGTGGCCTCGTCCTGGAGCCCGCCGCCGACGCAGATGGCGTCGGCGCCGCCGGCGATGGCCTTGACGGTGCCCTCGGCTATCCCGTGGGTGCCGGAGATGGCGCCCATCTCGATGCCGTCGGTGACGATCAGCCCGTCGTAGCCGAGGTCCTTGCGCAGCAGGTCGGTGAGGATGGCCCGGGACATGGTGGCCGGCAGGTCGGTGTCGTAGGCCGGGAACAGGATGTGCGCCGTCATGATCGACTTCACCCCGGCGGCGACCGCGGCGCGGAACGGCGCCAGATGGGCGCCGAAGACGTCCAGCGGCAGGTCGATCCTGGGCAGGCCGAGGTGGGTGTCGGCGGCGGTGTCGCCGTGGCCGGGGAAGTGCTTGGCGCAGGCGGCCACACCGGCCGACTGCAGGCCCCGGATGTAGGCGGCGGTGTGACGGGCCGCCAGTTCGCCGTCGCCGCCGAAGGAGCGCACCCCGATGACCGGGTTGTCCGGGTTGGAGTTGACGTCGGCGTCCGGCGCGTAGTTGAGGTTGATCCCGGCCGCGGCCAGGTCGATGCCGATGGAGCGGGCGACGTCCTCGGTGAGCTCGATGTCGTCGATCGCGCCCAGGGCCTGGTTGCCCGGGTAGGAGGAGCCGGTCATCACCTCCAGCCGGGTGACGTCGCCGCCCTCCTCGTCGGTGGCGATCAGCAGGTCGGGGTTGAGCGCGTACAGCGAGGAGGTGAGCGCGGCGACCTGCTCGTGGTCGGCGATGTTGCGCCCGAACAGGGCGACACCGCCGAGCTCACCGGTCTCCAGGCGGTGCCGCACCCAGTCGGGAGCGGTGAGGCCGGTGAACCCCGGCTGGAGCACCGCGCCGGCGTCCGCGAGGAGTTGGACGGTGTCCGGGCCGGGATTCGTCATGGTTCCTTCCTTGCATGTCTTGATGCGTACAGCTCAGGTGCGTGCAGATACGGGTGTCGGTCGGTGGGGCCGACGGTCCGGTCAGCCCTTGACGGCGCCGGCGGTGAGACCGGAGGCCACCCGCTTCTGGAAGATGACGAAGAGGATGATCACGGGCAGTGAGATCAGCAGCGAGCCCGCCATCTGCGCCCCGTAGTCGGCGGCGTGGGTGGGGCCCGCGGAGTAGCCGGTCAGCCAGACCATGCCGGTGTGGGTGTTGTTGTCCGACAGCATGGTGTTGGCGATGATGAACTCGTTCCACGCCTGGATCCAGCAGTAGACGCCGGTGGTGACCAGGCCGGGGACGGTCAGTGGCAGCACCACCCGGAAGAAGGCGCCCCAGCGGGTGCAGCCGTCCACCATGGCGGCCTCGTCCAGCTCCTTGGGGATGTTGACGATGAAGGAGCGCAGCGTCCACACCACGTAGGGGATGGTGAACACCAGGTAGGCGATGATCACGCCGAACAGGGTGTTGTAGAGGCCGATGTTCTTGAGGATCAGGAACAGCGGGATGATCAGCGACAGCAGCGGCACCATCTGCACCACCAGCATGGTGACGATGAAGAAGTTGCGGCCGCGGAACCGGAACCGGGCCACCGCGATGGCGGCCAGCAGGCCCACCAGCAGACCGGCTATCACCGCGCCGACCGTGATGATCGCGGTGTTCTCCAGCGCGGTCGGCAGGTCGGGGTCGTTGAAGATGGTGCTGTAGCTGCCGAGGTCGAAGTGCCTGGGCCAGAAGGTCGGGTTCTGCGAGAGCAGGTCCCGGTTGGACTTGACCGTGGTCAGCGCCGCCCAGTAGATCGGGAAGCCCATCACCACGGCGAAGCCGATGGCGACGGTGTTCCACACGCCGGTCATCCAGCGGTTCTGGTTGGCGGGCCGTTCGGAGCGGCTCTCCTTGGACGCCTTGAGCGGCTTGGGGAGCCGGGTGGACACGGCCTTTTGCGACGAGGTGAAAGCCATCAGTCCTGCTCTCCGATCTTGATGACCTGGCGGATGTAGAACACCAGGACGCCGAGCATCAGCACGATCATGGCGATGGAGACCACCGCGCTCCGGCTGTAGTGGCTGCTGGCCACGCCCTGCGCGTACAGGTAGACGCCGATGGTCTGGTAGCCGGGCTCCGGCGAGTTCTGGCGGAGCGCCCAGATCTGGGCGAACACCTGGAAGTCCCAGATGAAGCTGAGCGCGGTGGAGAGCAGCAGGAACGGCCGGATCACCGGGATCACCACGTGCCGGAAGCTCTGCCACGGGGAGGCGCCGTCGATCTTGGAGGCCTCGACCAGTTCCTTGGGCACCTGGGTCATCGCCGCGTTCAGGCCGATCACCAGGAACGGCAGCGCGCCCCAGACCACGCAGGCGGCGACCACCACGTAGAGGCCCTGGGTGGGGTTGGCGAACCAGTTGTGGTCCAGCATCCCCTTGCCGCCGAGCTCGTAGCAGATGTAGTCGACGACGCCGCCGGTGTTGTTGAACAGCCAGGAGAAGACCGTTCCGGAGACCAGGGCGGGGATGGCCCAGACGAACATCAGCACGGTGACCACGGTGACCTTGGCCCAGTTGGACACCCGGTTGAGCAGCACCGCGAAGGCCAGGCCGAGGCCGATGGAGAGGACCACCACCTCGACGGTCAGCAGCACGCTGCGCTCGACCGACTGCCAGAAGGTCGGGTCGCTGAGGACCTTGGTGAACCCGTCGAAGCCGATGTAGCGGACCAGGGCCGGCGCGGCCAGGTAGAGGTAGGCGTTGACGTTCTGGAACGACAGCTGGATCAGCTTGAAGATCGGGTAGCCGATCACGCCCAGCATCACCACGACTGCCGGGACGATCAGCACGTACGGCATGTAGCCGTCGGCGACACCCCGTCTGCTCAGCCATCGGGACTTCGGGGACGCGTCCTGCCGACCGGCGCTCGCCGTTGGACGGTCGGAATCGATCACACTCATCAGGGTCCTTCCCCGGAGCCTTTGAAACTGGGTCTTGCTCACCGACGTGGTGCTGACTGAAGGAGCATGCGCGCATGGGGCGGGCAGCCGGTAGACGCTCCACCGGCTGCCCTGGGTGCGCTCAGTGGCCGCGGGCCCGGCCCGCTCGGAGGTGCCCGAGGGGGCCGGACCCGCGATCAGGCGTTTCAGCCGCCGTTCAGGTCACCGATGATGGTGGTCTGGGCGGTGGTCAGGGCAGCCGTCGGGTCTCCGCCGGCGGCGATGGCGCTGAAGGCGGTCTGCAGCGCGACCTCGTCGGAGGCCTGGCTCCAGAACTGGGAGTTCGGGATGAACCAGGTCTTGCCGTTGGCGGCCGCACCGGCGGCCTTGTTGACGTCGCTGACGGCCTCGTAGGTCGGCAGCAGGGTCTTGTTGTTCGGGATGGCGAACTTCGCCAGCGCGGTCTGCTGCGCGGTGTTGGTGAAGATGCGCAGGAACTCGGCGCCCAGGCCCGGGTTGGCGGCGTGGGTCGGGACGGCCAGGTCGGAGCCGCCGAGGAAGGCGGGGGTCGGCTGGCCGGCGGTGGTGCCGGGGACGGCGATGGTGCCGAGCTTGGACGCCAGGGACGGGTCACCGGTCTTCGGGTCGGTGACCGAGCCGACCTCCCAGCCGTTGCCGATGATGGCGGCGATGTTGCCCTTGGCCATCAGCGCGTCCTGGGTGGTCTCGTCCACGGTGGTGCCGCCGGACGAGAAGTTCTTCTGCAGGGTGTCCCAGGTCTGGATGCCCTGGATGAACGTCGGGTCGGTGAGCGTGCCGGTGAACTTGGAGCCGTCGGACTTGGCGATGACGTTGTTGACGCCGTAGGTGCCCGCGCCGAAGGAGACGGCGGTGTACCAGTTCTTGCCCGGCAGGTAGAGCGCGGAGAAGTTCGGGACCTTGGAGTTGGCGGCCTTGACCTTGGTCAGGTCGGCGGTCAGCTCGTCCAGGGTGGTGGGCGGCGTGGTGACGCCGGCCGCGGCGAACAGGTCCTTGCGGTAGATCATGATGCGGGCGCCCGCGTAGTACGGGATCGCGTAGGTCTTGGTGTGGTCCGCGCTCTGGCCGGAGGCGGCCAGCGAGTCCAGCCAGCTGGACGAGTTGTCGAACTTGTCCTTGACGCTGGTCAGGTCCACGAAGGAGTTGGCCGCGATGTACTTGGCGGTCTGGGTGTTGCCCAGCTCCAGCGCGTCGGGGGCGTTGCCGGAGAGCAGCGCGGTGTCGAGCTTGGTGCTGTAGTTGGTCCAGGTCTGCCACTGGATGTTGACGTTGGCACCGGTCTCGGCGGTGAACTGCTTCTTCGCCGCGTCGACAACCCCCGGCCAGCCCTTCTGGGCGTCCTGCATCAGCCAGACGTTGATGGTCTTGCCCTTGCCGTCCGTGCTCAGGGTGGCCTGCTTGGAGCTTCCGGCGGTCGAAGAAGAGGAACAGGCGGCGGCCGTGAGCACGCTGGCGAGTGCCGCGGCGACTGCGATCTTGCGCTTCAAAACATCCTCCTGAGGGATGAGCGAGAGAGGGCACCGGTTCGGTCTCGGAGGTGTTCCTGAGCTTGACCGTGCCTGGAGTGAGGTGCTCAATGGGGGTTGTGCCGTCTTCGCGTGGTGCTGGTGGAGCTGTGGCTTCCGCACCGGCCCGAGACCGCGCGGAATTGTGAATTCCGCGCCAGTCGCTCCGACGCAGCTACCTGATTGGTGTAGACCAGTGATCGGAGATTGGCATGGACCAATGTGGAGCGTCAAGAGTTCTCGACAGCCTGAGCCAAGCCGTTACCAACGCTTGACAAGCGGGGTGGCCGCAGATGGACGCCAGGGGTAGGACTGGACCAGTCAGGATCACAAAACCCCTGCAAACAGGGACAGTCGGGGCGCATCGCCGCTGAGGTGTCGGTCCGGTAACACCTTGCCGCGCAGGGGTTGCCTTTCCTTGACCGGAGTGCGCGCCGAGGTCCAGACTCCGGAAATTGGTCTATGCCAAGTGCGATTCGGCCGTGAATTGGGCGCGCGCATTATGCAAGGCCTTTGGTGTATTTCATCGGCGCCGACACCGTTGCGTCCGGGGGCGGGGGCCAACCCGGGGTGAATTGCCGCGCGCGGGGTCCGGGCAGCCTGGGGTCCGAGGAGGGGATGGCGTGAACCGTCGGCGGTTGGTCGCCGCACTGGGTACGGCCGTGGTCATGGTCGGCGCGAGTGCGTGCAGCGGGGGAGGTTCGGGCGGGGCCGGGAGTGCGGCCGACTCGAACCAGGGCAAGAAGCTGGTGGTCTGGCTGATGGCCGGGGACGACCTGCCGAGCTGGATGGCCTCGGTGAAGGCGCAGTTCGAGCAGCAGTACCCGGGCGCCACGGTGGACTTCCAGACCAAGCAGTGGACCGACATCCAGGCGACCGTGACCACCGCGCTCTCGCTGGTGGATCCGCCGGACATCTTCGACATCGGCAACACCCAGACCGCGTACTACGCCTCCACCGGCGGCCTGATGGACCTCGACAAGTACAAGGCGCAGCTGGGCGGCGCGGACTGGACCCCGTCGATGAACAAGTCGACGCTGGTCGGCGGGAAGCAGTTCGCCGCGCCCTGGTACGCCGGCAGCCGCGCGGTGATGTACAACAAGACGCTCTGGGCGCGCGCCGGGGTCACCCCGCCGACCACCATGTCCGAGTGGCTGACCGACCTGGCCAAGCTGAAGCAGACCACCGGGGTGAAGTCGGCGCTCTACCTGCCCGGCCAGAACTGGTACGCCTTCGACGGCTTCCTCCAGGACGCCGGGGCGGACATCCTCACCGAGCAGAACAGCCGCTGGGTCGGCGACCTGGGCAGCCCCCAGGCGCTCCAGGCCGCCCAGCTGTTCAAGACGCTGAACGGTTTCGGCGCGGCCCCGGTGGACCAGGACGAGTCGCATCCGCTGGAGTCCGGGGTCTTCGCCAAGGGCGATGTCGCCTCGATGATCGCGATGGGGTACGAGGAGAGCGCGGCGATCAAGGACAACCCCAAGCTGGCCGGCCAGATCGGCTGGTTCCCCATCCCCGGCGCCACCCCGGACAAGCCGGCCAAGACCTTCTTCGGCGGCTCCAACCTCGCCGTCGCGACCAACTCGGTCAACCCCGACCTGGCCCTGGGTTTTCTGAAGATCGCACTCAACGACACCAACGAGGGCCTCTTCGCCAAGCTGTCCGGGTTCCTGCCGAACAAGGCGAAGCTCTACCCGGCGATCAAGGGCAACGCCTACGCCGCCGCGGCGTCCGAGGAGGCGGCCAACGCCGGCTTCACCCCGCTCGTCCCGAACTGGGGGAACGTGGAGAACACGCCGAACCCGATCACCACACTGTTCCTCACCCCGATCCTGCAGGGCAAGGACCCGCAGGGGGCTGCCAAGGCGGCCGACGCCAAGCTGGCCTCGCGGCTCAGCCAGGGCTGACCGCGCCGGCACCGCTGCCGGGGACGCAAGCTGCCGGGAACGCACAAGGGCCGTGGCGCCGGGACAGGACCCTCAACCTGTCCGGCACCGCGGCCCGAGGCATGGTCGGTGGCTGGTGTCTCCGCGCGGCGGGTGTGCGGGCCCGGAGGCGCGGGACGGTCAGGCCGACTCTCATCAAGCGGAAGGTCCCGGTGCGCGGTCAGGGCAGATAGCGCGGTGGGTCCTCCCTTGGTGCAGTTCCATTGTGGACTAGACCAATTGCGTTGTCCATCCCCACTGAGCAGCGGAATCGGTGCAGGAACCGGATACGCTCGGTGAATGCCTTCCCTCAATGAGCTGGTGCGCCACCACACCAACCTGGACAGCGCCGACGTGGAGTGGATCCACCTGCTGGTGTCCGAGTGGCAGCTGCTCTCCGACCTCTCCTTCGCCGACCTGGTGCTGTGGGTGCCCACCCGCGACGGCAGCCGGTACGTGTCGCTGGCGCAGATGCGCCCCAACACCGGTCCGACCTCCTACCAGGACGACATGGTCGGCCACCTGGTGCCACGGGGCCGCCGCCCGATGCTGGACGTGGCGCTGGACGAGGGCCGGATCGTCCGCGAGGGCGACCCGGAGTGGCGCGAGGACGTCCCGGTCCGGGTCGAGTCGATCCCGGTCCGGCGCGAGGGACGGGTGCTGGGCGTGATCGCCCGCAACACCAACCTGCTGACCGTGCGCACCCCCAGCCGGCTGGAGCTCACCTACCTGCAGAGCGCCTCCGACCTGGCCCAGATGATCGCCGCGGGGTCGTTCCCGTTCCCCGGCGAGCAGACCGACATGGACGCCTCCCCCCGGGTCGGCGACGGCATGATCCGCCTCGACGCGGACGGGGTGGTCACCTACGCCAGCCCGAACGCCCTCTCCGCCTACCACCGGCTCGGCCTCAACGCCGACCTGGTCGGCCTGCACCTGGGCAAGACCACCGCCGAGCTGGCCCCGCCGTCCCGCGGCCCGGTCGACGAGGCCCTGGTCAAGCTGGCCAGCGGCTGGGCGCCGCGGCAGACCGAGGTCGAGTCCGGCGACGGGGTGGTGCAGTTGCGGGCCATCCCGCTGAAGCCCAAGGGCGACCACATCGGCTCGCTGGTGCTGCTGCGCGACGTCACCGAGCTGCGGCGGCGCGAGCGCGAGCTGATGACCAAGGACGCCACCATCCGGGAGATCCACCACCGGGTGAAGAACAACCTGCAGACCGTCGCGGCCCTGCTGCGGCTGCAGTCCCGCCGGATGGAGAACGACGCCGCCCGCGGCGCGCTGGACGAGGCCGTGCGCCGGGTCGGTTCCATCGCGATCGTCCACGAGACGCTGTCGCAGAACCTGGACGAGCACGTGGCCTTCGACGAGATCGCGGACCGGGTGCTGGCGATGGTGATGGAGCTGTCCCAGGACGGTCGGGTGACCGCGCGCCGCAGCGGCAGCTTCGGCATCCTGTCGGCCGATGTGGCCACCCCGCTGGCGATGGTGCTCACCGAGATCCTGCAGAACGCGCTGGAACACGCCTACGGGCCCAAGGCCGGCGGCCAGGTGACGGTGCGTGCGGTGCGGGGGCGGATGCCGGCGGCCGATGCCGGCTGGGGCAACAGCTGGGCGGCCGGCGGCAGTCGCGGCGAGGAGCAGCTGCTGATCACGGTGGTCGACGACGGCGTCGGCCTGCCGGAGGGCTTCGACCCGCAGCGGGGCGGCAACCTCGGGCTGCAGATCGTCAGGACGCTGGTGGTCGGGGAGCTGGGCGGCAGCTTCGACATGGTGCCGGGGGAGACCGGCGGGACCCGGGTGGTGCTGGAGGTCCCGGTCGGAAGTGCTGCGCCGTAATCGTACATTTGAGTGCTACTCGTAACGATAAAACTGGATTTACCGTTTTTTTGCGCGGTTCTTCCATACTCAAAGCCCACTCCGCTCGTCAGTCCCTATGAGCCTGGACCCTCTGGCACCTGACGAGAGCGCGGCACGTGGAACCCCAGATTGTGGCACCCCCCGCGGCAGCGCTGCCGCACCCTCAGGCCGCCTGGCCGGTGCGGCCCGCGGCGCCGGCCCGCACCCTGCTGGACGTCCTCGACGCCACCGTGCGGAGCTCGCCGCTGGCGCCCGCCCTGGACGCGGACGGCACCGTCCTGGACTACCGGACGCTGCGGGAGGCGGCCGACGCGACGGCGGCCCGGCTGGTCCGGCGCGGGGTGGGCCCCGGCGACCGGGTCGGTGTGCGGGTGCCGTCCGGGACGGCGGAGCTGTACCTGGCCATCCTCGGCGTGCTCAGAGCCGGCGCCGCCTACGTCCCGGTGGACGTGGACGACCCGGACGAGCGGGCCGAGTCCATCTGGCAGGACGCCGGGGTGCGGGTGGTCCTCGGTGCCGGCGGCGCGCTGCTGGACGGGCCCGGGGCCGCCGCGCCGAGGGCGCGGAGCGGCCCGCCGACGCCGGGGGACGACGCCTGGGTGATCTTCACCTCCGGCACCACCGGACGTCCCAAGGGCGTCGCCGTCACCCACCGCTCGGCGGCGGCCTTCGTCGACGCGGAGGCCGAACTCTTCCTCCGGGACGCGCCGTTGGGCCGCGGCGACCGGGTGCTGGCCGGACTCTCGGTGGCCTTCGACGCCTCCTGCGAGGAGATGTGGCTGGCCTGGCGGCACGGCGCCTGCCTGGTGCCGGCGCCCCGGGCGCTGGTCCGGACCGGGGCCGAGCTCGGTCCCTGGCTGGTCCGGCGCGGCATCACCGTGGTGTCCACGGTGCCGACCCTGGCCGCGCTCTGGCCGGCCGAGGACCTGGACGCGGTCCGGCTGCTGATCGTCGGCGGCGAGGCCTGCCCGGCCGAACTGGTGCAGCGCCTGGACGTGCCGGGGCGGGAGTTCTGGAACACCTACGGTCCGACCGAGACCACCGTGGTGGCCTGCGCGGCACGGATGCGGGCCGGACAGCCGGTGCGCATCGGCACCCCCCTGGACGGCTGGCAGATCGCGGTGGTGGACCCGGCCGGACGCCCGGTCCCCTGGGGCGGCACCGGAGAACTGCTGATCGCCGGGGTCGGCACGGCGCGCTACCTGGACCGGTCCAGGGACGCGGAGAAGTTCCAGTCCCACCCGGCCATCCCGGGGGCCCGGGTCTACCGCAGCGGCGACCTGGTCCGGGCCGATCCGGACGGCCTGGCCTTCGTCGGCCGCGCCGACGAGCAGGTCAAGCTCGGCGGCCGGCGGATCGAGCTGGGCGAGGTCGACGCCGCACTGGCCGCCCTCCCCGGCGTCGGCGCGGCGGCCGCGGCGGTGCGGGAGACGGCGGCCGGCGGCCAGCTGCTGGTCGGCTACCTGGTGCCGGCGGCCAGACGGGACACCGGTGCTGACGACGGGTCAGGACCGGGGCTGCTGGATCTGGCGCTGCTGCGGAAGCTGGTCCGGCGGCGGCTGCCGGCGGCGCTGGTGCCGGTGCTGGCGGAACTGCCCGAACTGCCGACCAGGACCTCGGGCAAGGTGGACCGCAAGGCGCTGCCCTGGCCGCTGCCCCGGACCGAGGACCCCGGCCCGAGGGCCGCGCTGCACGGCACCGCCGCCCGGCTCGCCGGGCAGTGGCGCGACCTGCTCGGCGTCGACCCGGGCCCGGACAGCGACTTCTTCGCGCTGGGCGGCACCAGCCTGGCCGCCGCGAAGCTGGTCTCGCTGCTGCGGCAGCGGCACCCCGGCCTCTCGGTGGCCGACCTCTACCGGCAGCCCCGGCTGGACGAACTCGCCGCGTACCTGGACGGGGGCGGCACCGGGGCGGGCCAGGACCGGCCTGCGGAGGATCCCGCCCCGGACCGTTCCGGCCGTGCCGCCCGGCCCGCACCGGCGCCCGCCCCCACTGCCGGCCGCGGCTGGACCGGTCTCTACCAGGGGGCCGTCCTGGTGCTGCTGCACACCCTGGGCGGACTGCGCTGGGTGCTCGCCCTCGCCGCCCTCGACAATCTGCTGCCCTCCTCGCTGCCCTGGACCCAGCGCACCTCCTGGTGGCTGATCGCCGGCGGCTGGCTGCTGCTCTCCAGCGCCCTCGGGCGCACCGTGATCGGGGCGGCCGGCGCCCGGCTGCTGACCCGGGGCCTGCGCCCGGGGACCTATCCGCGCGGCGGCCCGGCGCACCTGCGGCTGTGGACCGCCGAACGCCTGGTCGGCGTCTTCAACGTGGCCGCCGTGCTGGGCACCCCGCTGGCCGGCCGCTACGCCAGGATGCTCGGCTGCCGGGTCGGCGAGGACGTCCATCTGCACACCATGCCGCCGGTCACCGGGCTGGCCGAGTTCGGCCCGGGGTGCTCGCTGGAACCCGAGGTGGACGCGGCGGGGTGGTGGCTGGAGGGGGACCGGCTGCACCTGGGCGCCGTCTCGGTCGGCGCGGGCGCCAGGATCGGCACCAGGTCCACGCTGATGCCCGGTGCCGAGGTCGGCCCCGGAGCCGAGGTCGCCGCCGGCAGCTGCGTCACCGGAGCCGTTCCCGCCCGGGCCCGCTGGCACGGCTCGCCGGCCCGTCCGGACGGCGCGGCCCCGGGGTCCGACGGGCCGGGCTGGCCGGCCGCCGCCCCGGCCCTCCCCCCGGGCCACCATCGCCGCTGGCACGCCGCGTACGCGCTGTCGCTGCCGCTGCTGCAACTGCTGCCGGTGGCCGCAGCCGCGCCCGGGGCGCTGCTGCTCTACCTGCTGATGGGCCGGGACCCCAGCTGGACCAGCGTGTTCGACCGGCTGCTGTTCTCCTCGGTGCCGCTGGCCCTGTTCACCCTGGGCCTGTACGCCCTGCTGCTGGCCGGCCTGGTCCGGCTGCTCTCACGGTCCGTCACCCAGGGGCTGCACCCCGCCGTGGGCCGCACCGGGTGGAGCGTCTGGGCGGTCCACCAGCTGATGGGCTCGGCCCGCTCGCTGCTGTTCCCGCTGTACGCCTCGCTGGCCACGCCGGCCTGGCTGCGGCTGCTCGGCGCCAGGGTCGGCCACCGGGTGGAGGCGTCCACCGTGCTCGCGCTGCCCGGGCTGACCCGGGTGGACGACTACGCCTTCCTGGCCGACGACACCCTGCTCGCCCCGTTCCAGGTCCGCGGCGGCTGGCTGCGGCTGGGCACCGCCTCGGTCGGGCGGCGGTCCTTCGTCGGGAACTCGGGGATCGTCGGCCCGGGACGGCAGTTGCCGGCCGACTCGCTGGTGGGCGTGCTCTCCGACGTCCCCCCGGCGGGCCGGGTCGAGACGGGGGCCTCCTGGCTGGGGCGGCCCGGCTTCGGCATCCCGCGGGTCGCCGAGTCCGGGGACGCGGCCCGCACCTACGACCCGCCGCGCCGGCTGGTACTGGCCAGGGCGGCGGTGGAACTGTGCCGCCTCGGACCCCTGGCGCTGACCGTGCTGCTGGGCGACCTGGCCGTGGCCGGACTCCAGGAACTGCTGGGCCGGGACGGTCTGACGGTCTGTGCGCTCGGCTGCGGCGTGCTGCTGCTGTGCTGCGGCGTGGGTGCCTGCCTGCTCACCACTGCGGCCAAATGGCTGCTGCTGGGCCGGTTCCGCAAGGGGCGGCAGCCGCTGTGGAGTTCCTTCGTCTGGCGCAACGAGCTGTTCGACGTCTTCGTCGAGGAGCTGGCGATGCCCTGGCTCGGCGGCTCCCTGCTGGGGACGCCCTTCCTCACCGTCTGGCTGCGCAGTCTGGGTGCGCGGATCGGCCCCGGGGTGTGGTGCGAGACCCACTGGCTGCCGGAGACGGACCTGGTCCGTCTGGGGGAGGGCTGCTCGGTCAATCGCGGGGTGGTGCTGCAGACGCATCTCTTCCACGATCGGCTGATGCGGATGGACGGCGTTGACATCGGGGCCGGGGCGACCGTCGGACCGCACTCGATCGTGCTGCTGGGTGCGGCGGTGGGGGACGGCGCGGTGGTCGGCCCGGCCTCCCTGGTGATGCGCGGCGAGACCCTGCCGACCGGCACCCGCTGGCTGGGAAACCCTGTGGCGCAGTGGAGTTGAGCAGTTGGGCAGGAGACAGAACGAGGCCCTGCCGACCGGGGGGGAGGGTCGACAGGGCCTCTCAAGCCTGCTCCGGCCGTCGGGGGGAGTCGGCCGGAGCAGGGGCTCTGGGTGCGGGCGGTGCCCGCGTGCTTCGCACGGGCGGCTGCCCTCGTCTCCGACGGTATCAAACTGTCGGGGCCGACGAGCGCCGCGATCGGTGCGTTGCCTCGGAAAGTGCCGTTCGGCACCTGATCACGTGCTGATCGAGAAGTGGTGCGTGGTGCGGGCGGTGCGGTGGTGCGTCCCCCAGGCAGGAAGTTCTGTCTGCCGGACGGTGCGTCAGGCGGTGCGTGCGCGGTTGCGGGCGGCGCGACGCTTCATCGCACGACGCTCGTCCTCGCTCATTCCGCCCCAGACGCCGGCGTCCTGACCGGTCTCCAGGGCCCACTGCAGGCAGCTCTCCATGACCGGGCAGCGACGGCAGACGGCCTTCGCTTCCTCGATCTGCAGCAGGGCGGGCCCCGTGTTGCCGATGGGGAAGAACAGCTCGGGGTCTTCTTCCCGGCAGACAGCGCGGTGGCGCCAGTCCATGATGATCCAACTCCTCCAGCCGACGGGGATGTCCCGCGGCTCATCGGTGGCTTGTGAATGTGAACGCTTTCACGAACCCTGTGGCAGGTGCGCGGCCAACGGGTGGGTCGGCGTGCGGATGCCTGCGACGTTGCAGTGGATTCGGGCGAATCAGGCGGGTCTCCGGTAACGGTCCGTCCCGATCGCCATGTAAAGGTTCGCAAACCTCGACTCCGGATACAACCCCTATCGGGAAGGAATTTTTGATTCGTCGGTGTCTGCTAGGTCACACCCTGTACTTCTATGGAGTGAAGCGGGTCGCGCGTTCGAGAAGAAGGGCGCAAGGCCCTTCTGATCACACAATCACACGCAGTGCGCGACGTACGCCTGAGAAGCTGACTTGGTTCCGCTCTCCAAGGTGGTCTCCGTCGACCTGAAATGGCAGCGTTTCCTGCGAATGCAAGGTGAATTCCCGGAGGTCGTGGTAAGCGACCACGTGTTTGCCCCGCGGACCCCTCCCGGAACCGTCCAGGAGCTGGGGGATCGTTCGAAGGGTCTGCAGGAGTGACATCTTCGTCATCCCGAAGAGGTCCAGATCCGTGTCGAACGTCGCCTCGGGTGAGGCGTAGACCGGGCGGTTGCCCAGGAAGGTCCAGGGCGAGGTGTTCGCCACTATGGACACCACCAAGCCCTCGACCGGTTCCGCGCCGGGGATGCGGAGAGTGATCGGGCCCGCCTTGCGGTGCTCCCGCTCACCGAAGTAGTGGCGGACCGCCTGGTTGATGTAAAGCGCGTGAGTGGACCGCTTGCCGCTGCGCCGGTGCTGCTCGACCCGGCCGACCACGCCGGCGTCGAAACCGAAGCCGGCGGTGAAGGTGAACCAGCGCTCCGGGAGGCCCTCGGTCACCGCCCGGCCGAGGCCGACGGTCCGCTCCCGTTTGGAGGCGAGGGCGTCCAGCAGTACTCCGGTCGCCTCCACCGGATCGTTGGGCAGACCGAGGGCGCGGGCGAACACATTGGTGCTGCCGCCGGGCACCACGGCGAGTCTGGGCAGGTGTTCGGAGGGTCCGTCCGAGAGCAGTCCGTTGACGACCTCGTTCACCGTGCCGTCGCCGCCCAGCGACACCACCAGGTCCACGCTGCCGGACGCGGCGGCGTCCCGGGCCAGATCGCGGGCGTGGCCCCGGTACTCGGTGGCCACGACCTCCAGTTTCAGGTCGCTGGCCAGGGCGTGGGCGAGCACGTCCTTGGTCCGGCCGCTGGTGGTGGTCGCCTTCGGGTTGACGACCAGGAGCGCACGCATACCGTCAGCTTACCTACCGGCAGGTATGGAGAACGGAAAGGGGGAGCCGGAAGGGGGAGGGCCCGACCGGGGCCGCCGCCGGGGCGGCTAGCCTGGTGAGGTGACTGCCGACGCCCCGCTCAATGCCCGTACCGCCTCCGCCGCCCCGGCCTCCGCGGCGGCCCGACCCTGGACGCTGACGGCCGGTGCGGCCATAGCGGTCGCCCAGGGAGTCCTGCTCACCGCCTACGGCGTCTACCTGATGATCGAGGGGCTGGTGACGCACACCCACACCGGGGTCGGGCTCACCGAGTTCGGCGGGTTCATCGTGCTGCTGCTCGGCCTGCTGCCGCTGTTCGCCGGGCGGGCGCTGCTGCGGCTGAAGCGCTGGGGGCGCAGCCCGGCGGTGCTGGTGGACACCCTGTGCCTGGCCGTCACCTACTTCACCTTCCAGAACGGCGGCCTGCAGATCCCGGTCGGCGTCCTGGTCGGCCTGGCCGGGATCTGCGGCATCGTCCTGCTGCTGCACCCGCGGACCACGGAGACGCTGTGGCCTGCGGGGTACGGCAAGTAGCAGTCCGCGCCGCCCGCGCTGTCCTCGCCGCGGGCCGGCCTACTCCTCCAGCAGCAGCTTGTCCCGGAGCTGGGCCAGCGTCCTGGCCAGCAGCCGGGAGACGTGCATCTGGGAGATG
Source organism: Streptacidiphilus jeojiensis (assembly GCF_042510965.1). NCBI lineage: Bacteria > Bacillati > Actinomycetota > Actinomycetes > Kitasatosporales > Streptomycetaceae > Streptacidiphilus > Streptacidiphilus jeojiensis. The sequence goes on along the minus strand of NZ_JBEUKS010000008.1, from coordinate 348,272 downwards.
CCCACCTCGGAGGCGATCTGGGACTGGGTCATGTTCCGGAAGAAGCGCAGCACCAGGATCCGCTGCTCCCGCTGCGGCAGCTGGGCCAGCAGCGGCTTGAGCGACTCGCGGTACTCCACCCCCTCCAGCGCGTCGTCCTCCGCCCCCAGGGTGTCCGCCACGGCCGGCGACTCGTCGTCGGTGTCCGGGACGTCCAGGGAGAGGGTGCTGTAGGCGTTGGCGGACTCCAGCCCCTCCAGCACCTCCTCCTCGGTGATGCCGAGGCGCTCGGCCAGCTCGTGCACGGTGGGCGAGCGGCCGTGCTGCTGGGAGAGCTCGCCGGTGGCCGTGGTCAGCGAGAGCCGCAGCTCCTGGAGCCGGCGCGGGACCCGCACCGCCCAGCCCTTGTCGCGGAAGTGGCGCTTGATCTCGCCGACGATGGTGGGGGTGGCGTAGGTGGAGAACTCCACGCCGCGGTCCACGTCGAACCGGTCCACCGACTTGATCAGTCCGATGGTGGCGACCTGGGTCAGGTCGTCCAGCGGCTCGCCGCGGTTGCGGAACCGCCGGGCCAGGTGCTCCACCAGCGGGATGTGCATCCGGACCAGCTGGTTGCGCAGCTCCACCCGTTCCGGCGAGTCCTTCTCCAGCGCGGAGAGCTGGACGAACAGCGCCCTGGCCGCCTCGCGGTCCGGCGCGCCGTGCCGCTGCGGGGTCGGCCGGCCGCCGCCCCAGACATGCGGCTCGGGCGCGGCCGCGTGCTCCGCGTCCTCGTCCGCCGCTGTGTCGGCGAGGTCGCCGACGATGTCCGCGACCAGCTCGGCGGCGTCCGGGTCCAGCTCGTCGCTGTCCCCGTCGGCCTCGGCCTCCGCCTTCGCCTCGACCTTGTCCAGACCGTCCGTCTCCCCGACCACCGGGGGCGGGACCTCGTCGGGACGGTCGGGATCGTCTGCCAACACCCTGTCCTCCGCCTGCTCTGACGCCGCGCCCACCGACTGTGCCGGCAGCACGGTTTTCCCGGCGCTCCTACCCGTACCGGACTGCAGCCCGGCGCCGCTGCCGCGGTCCAGATCACTCACGGCGATCCCCCGTTCCGTTCCGTTCCGGGATCAACTTGTCCGTACCCTCAAGACCCTCAAGACCCTCACGACCTGCAAGACCCTCAAGGCTGGCCCGGCCCGGCGCCGCGTTTCTTGTGCAGGCTGATGGTGACCGTGCGGTCCTCCTCCACGGTCGACTCCACCTCGCCGGCCAGTGCGGAGAGCACCGTCCAGGCGAAGGTGTCGCGCTCGGGGGCGCGGCCGTCGGTGGTCGGCGCCGACACGGTCACCCGCAGCGAGTCGCCGACCAGGCGGAACACGCAGCGCAGCACGCTGCCCGGTACCGCCTGCTGGAGCAGGATGGCGCAGGCCTCGTCGACCGCGATCCTCAGGTCCTCGATCTCGTCGAGGGTGAAGTCGAGCCGGGCCGCGAGACCCGCTGTCGCGGTTCGCAGGACCGAGAGGTAGGCACCCGCCGCGGGCAGCCGGACTTCGACGAAGTCCTTCGCGTCGGGCTCGCCGTCGATCTGGGACACCCTCACCTCCGTTGGTGTTGCGCCGCCGCGGCGGACACCGCCGCCGAGCGGTTGTTCTCAGCAAGTGCAGCTCGTGCGGGCGTATTCCGCCCGGGAGGTGACGCTATCGCGATCCTCGGTGCGATGTCGCCACACAGAGAACCGGCTTGTCCGTTACGCCCTTCGGATGACTCATGGTAAGTCGTCAGCTGCGAAGCGTGGCAGTGCGGGTGAGGATATCGCCCGGGAGTGGTCAATTCCCTGCCGTGCCCAGTGCGGCGAGCGGCGCACCGGTAAGGCGGAAGACGGTCCACTCGTCCATGGGGACGGCGCCGAGGGACTTGTAGAAGCCGATCGAGGGCTCGTTCCAGTCCAGTACCGACCATTCCAGCCGTCCGTAGCCGCGCTCCACGCAGATCTGCGCCAGGGTGGCCAGCAGCGCCTTCCCGTGGCCGCCGCCGCGGGCCTCCGGGCGGACGTAGAGGTCCTCCAGGTAGAGCCCGTGGACGCCCTTCCAGGTCGAGAAGTTGAGGAACCAGAGCGCGAAGCCCACCGGCTCGCCGGTGCTGTCGTCCTCGGCGATGTGGGCGAAGGCCGCCGGATGCGGGCCGAACAGGGCGGTGTGCAGCTGCTCCGCGGTGGCCCTGGCGTCGTCCAGGGCCCGCTCGTACTCGGCCAGTTCCCGGATGAAGGCCAGGATCTGCGGGATGTCGTCGGGGCGCGCTTCACGGATCATGGCGTTGAGCCTACTGGGGCGCTGCTCAGGCCAGGGATTCAGACCAGGGAGCGGTCCTCGTAGCACCAGCGCCAGGACTCGCCCGGCTCGAAGGAGCGCATCACCGGATGGCCGGTGGCGTGGAAGTGCGCGGTGGCGTGCCGGCTGGGGGAGGAGTCGCAGCAGGCGATGTGCCCGCAGACCAGGCACTTGCGCAGCTGGACCGGGTGCTGGCGGAGCACCACACACTCCGGACAGGTCTCGGCGAGCGCCTCGGGCTCCGGGTCGGGCAGGGCGGCGCTGTGCGGACAACCGTGCATTCCAGACATAGCGACCAGACTACGGGAGCCCGCCGCCGGGCTCACAGCGCGCCGTTCGCGCTCCTGCGCATCGCTGTGCTTCCGTTTCCTGCGGTAACCCTGGAACACCTGCCGCCCCCTCTCCCCGACCCCATCCTGCCAGCCCCCGTCGCCGGCACCCTTTCCCGCCCCGTCCCGCCCCCTGCCCCGGTCCCCTTCGGAAGCTTCGCGAAGACCCCATTCTTCGAAAGTTGCAACCATGTCCTCAAGCGCTCTGCTGCCGCTCATCGCGGGCAGCGCCGCCGTCGCCGGCGTGGCCCGGCGGCTGCGCTTCTCGGCCCCGCTGCTGCTCGTCGCCGTCGGTCTGGCCGCCGCCTACGTCCCCGGCGTCCCGACCTACACCCTCGATCCCGGACTGGTCCTGCCGCTGGTCCTGCCGCCGCTGCTGTACACGGCGGCGCTGGACAGCTCCTACCGCAGCCTGCGGGCCAATGTGCGCCCGGTGGCGATGCTCTCCATCGGCTTCGTGCTGTTCAGCACGGTGGTCGTCGGCCTGATCGTCTACGCGGCCATCCCCGGACTGCCCATCGCCGCGGCCTTCGTCCTCGGCGCGGTGGTCGCCCCGCCCGACGCCGTGGCCGCCACCGCGATCGCCCGCCGGGTCGGCCTGCCGGCCCGGGTCGTCACCATCCTGCAGGGCGAGAGCCTGGTCAACGACGCCACCGCGATCACCGCCTACCGGGTCGCCGTCGCCGCCGCCCTCGGCGAGGGCTTCTCCTGGGGGACCGCCTTCGGCGAGTTCCTGCTCGCCGCGCTCGGCGGCACCGCCGTCGGCCTGGTGCTGATGGTGCCGCTGCAGTGGGCCCGGCAGCGGCTGCAGGACCCGCTGCTGCTCAACACCTTCTCGCTGCTGGTGCCCTTCGCGGCCTACGCGGCGGCGGAGGCCTTCCACGCCTCCGGGGTGATCGCGGTGGTGGTGGTCGGCCTCTACCTGGGCCACCACGCCCACACCGTGGACTTCGCGCTGCGGCTGCAGGAGGACTCGGTCTGGAGGATGGTCGCCTTCATCCTGGAGTCCACGGTCTTCGCCCTGATCGGACTGCAGCTCCCGGTGGTGCTGCGGGCGCTGCGCGGGTACTCCTCGGCGGAGCTGCTGGGCTGGGCCCTGCTGGTGCTGGGAGCGGTGATCGTGGTGCGGTTCGTCTGGTGCTGGCCGGCCACCTACCTGCCGATCCTGCTGAGCTCCCGGATCCGGGAGCGGGAGGGCGTCCCCGAATGGACCAGGCCGTTCGTCATCGCCTGGGCCGGGATGCGCGGGGTGGTCTCGCTGGCCGTCGCCTTCTCCATCCCGGAGACGGTGGACGACGGCAGCCCCTTCCCGGGGCGGGAACTGATCCTCTATCTGACCTTCGTGGTGGTCATCGGCACGCTGCTGCTGCAGGGCCTGACGCTGCCCAAGCTGGTGCGGCTGCTGCCGCTGCCCGAGGTCGATCCGCAGCGGCGGGTGCTGATCCAGGCCCAGGCGCAGAACGACGCCTCGCTGGCCGCCGTGGACCGGCTCGACCAGCTCCTCACCGATCCGCGCAACCAGCTCCCCGAGGCGCTGGAGCAGCGGCTGCGGCGGGTGCTGGAACGCCGCCAGAACGGCGTCTGGGAGCGGCTGGGCGCGGCGGTGGACGAGGAGACCGGGGAGTCCGCCGACGCGGTCTATCGGCGGCTGGGGAAGGCGACCATCGCCGCCGAGCGCGACGTCTTCGTCGAACTGCGGGACAGCGACCGCATCGACGACGAACTGCTGCGCCGGCTGATCCGCCAACTCGACTACGAGGAGGCCCTGGTGGACCACGCGGAGGAGTGAGCCCGGGCCCGCCGGGCATGCAGCAGGGGCCGGACGGGTTGCCCCGTCCGGCCCCTGCTGTCCGGCAGTCCAGGAAGGTCAGGCCTTCTTGGTCTCCCAGAAGATCTTGTCGATCTCGGCGATCAGGTCGAGGGCCTTCTGGCCGGTCGCCGGGTCGGTGGACGCCTTGGCCGCGCTGAGCGCCTTCAGGGTGTCGTTGACCAGGGTGTGCAGCTCGGGGTACTTCTCGAAGTGCGGGGCCTTGAAGTAGTCGGACCACAGCACCGAGACGTGGTGCTTGGCCAGCTCCGCGCGCTCCTCCTTGATGACGATGGCACGCGCGCGGAAGTGCGGGTCGTCGTTGGCCTGGTACTTCTCCTGGGTGGCCTTGACCGACTCCGCCTCGATGCGGGCCTGGGCGGGGTCGTAGACACCGCAGGGCAGGTCGCAGTGGGCGTGGACAGTGATCCGCGGTGCAAACAGCCGAGAGAACATGGAGGTCCCTTTCCTGTGATCGTCTTCCCGCGCACGAGATTACTCCGGATCGTCCGTCGAATCGCGTCCAGGGCCCGGTCCTAGGACAAAAGCCGTACGGGACGTGGACTTCCCGGCGCGGTGGGAGAAGATGGAGTCGCGGCAGCAGTGGGGCACCGCGGCGCGGGACGAGCAGCGAGGAACGGAACGGCATGGCTGAGCAGAAGCACGACCCGCTCCCGGCCACCCTTCCCCAGGAACCCCCGGAGGGCGGGGGCACCCCTGGGCGGTACGGGGTGCTCGATGTTGACGGACCGTCGATGGCGCCCACGCTGGCCCACGGCGACCGGCTGTTCTGCCGCTACGGCGGGCGGATCAGGGCCGGGGCGATCGTGGTGGCCCGGCATCCGCTGCGGCAGGAGCTGTTCGTGGTCAAGCGGGCGGTGGAGCGGCGTCGCGGCGGCTGGTGGCTGCTGTCGGACAACAGCCAGGTCGAGGGGGACAGCCGGGACTTCGGTCCGGTGCCGGACGAGCTGGTGCTGGGGCGGGTGCTGTTCCGGATCGTGCCCAGGCCGTCGCTGCTGGCACCGCCGCGGCCGCTGGAGCGGTTGCTGGACCGGGTGCCGTATGCACTGGCCCGGCGGTTCGGGGCGTTCCGGCGTGTCGTCAGCCAGTGAGGTTCTGATCGTTTTCGGGTGCGGCAACTGAACCTCTGCGGGTGAGTTGCAGCTTCGTAGGGGCGCGGGGAACTGCGCGACCGACCAGCTACGGTCCGCACCCGCCCGCTAGGCCCCTGCCCCTGCCGCCGCCTCCCGCTTGCGGGCCCGGTAGGCCGCGACATTGGCGCGGGTCGCGCACCGGTCGGAGCAGTAGCGCCGGGAGCGGTTGGTGGAGGTGTCCAGATAGGCGTTGCGGCAGGGGGCCGCCTGGCAGATGCCGAGCCGGTCCACCCCGTGCTGGGTGAGGTGGACCGCCAGGCCCATGCTGGCGCCGGCGGCGAACAGCGCGGTGGCGGTGCCGGCGTTCTCGGCCAGGTGCATGTGCCACTGCGGGCGGCCGTTCTCGTCCAGGAACCCGTGCCCGGAGACCACCGGGCTGACCGGGTACTCCGTCAGCAGCTCGTTGAGCAGGTTCACCGCGCGGGTCTCGTCGCCCTCGGCCGCCGACTCGAAGACCGCCCGCAGCCGTACCCGCACCGACCTGAGCTTGGGCAGGTCCCCCTCGTCGGCCAGCCGGCCGCCCCTGCTGCTGCCGCTGAACAGCCGGCGCACGGCCTCCACCGTGGTCAGCCCGTCCCTGCCGCGGGCGGGTTCCTCGGTGTTGACCAGCCGTACGGCCAGCTCCGCGTAGGAGGCGAGCTCCACGGTGTCGCTCCTCGTTAGTAATGGCTGGGCTCGGTACCAGCCTATTACGATTCACAGCCTTGCGGCCCCGGCGCCGGTCCCCCCTGGGGCGGGACCGGCGCCGGGGCCGCGAGGTTCCGGACCGAGCGTACTCACAGCACCTTGGAGAGGAACGCGCGGGTGCGCTCGTGCTGGGGGTTGGTCAGAACCTCACGGGGGTGGCCGGATTCGACCACGACGCCGCCGTCCATGAAGACCAGGGCGTCGCCGACCTCGCGGGCGAAGCCCATCTCATGGGTGACCACGATCATGGTCATGCCCTGCTCGGCCAGTTCCCGCATGCAGTCCAGGACGTCGCCGACCAGCTCGGGGTCGAGCGCCGAGGTGGGCTCGTCGAAGAGCATCAGCTTGGGTTCCATGGCCAGGGCGCGGGCGATGGCCACCCGCTGCTGCTGGCCGCCGGAGAGCTGGGAGGGGTAGCTGGCCCCCTTGTCGGCGAGGCCGACCTGGGCGAGCCGGGCCTCGGCCCGCTCCCGGGCGGCCTGCTTGGGCTCGCCCTTGACCCGGACCGGCGCCTCCATCACGTTCTCCAGCGCGGTGAGGTGCGGGAACAGGTTGAAGCGCTGGAACACCATGCCGATGTCGCGCCGCTTGAGGGCGACCTCGCGGTCCTTGAGCTCGTGCAGCTTGCCGTTCTTCTCCCGGTAGCCGATCAGGTCGCCGTCGACGTAGAGCCTTCCGGCGTTGATCTGCTCCAGGTGGTTGATGCAGCGCAGGAAGGTGGACTTGCCCGAGCCGGACGGGCCGACCAGGCAGAACACCTCGCCGGGTTGGACCTCCAGGTCGATGCCCTTGAGGACTTCGAGCTGGCCGTAGGACTTGTGCACCTGCTCGGCGCGGACCATGGGCTGGAGGGGGGTGGTCACAGGGTGCCTCCGGTGGTGCCGCCGGGGTTGCGCAGGCTGAGGGTCAGCACGTTGGCCTTGACCTTCTGCCAGGGGGTCGAGGGCAGCGCACGGTTGGTGCCGCGGCCGTAGTGGCGCTCGATGTAGAACTGGCCGATCGACAGGACCGAGGTGAACAGCAGGTACCAGAAGCTGACCGCGATCAGCGAGGGGATGATGTAGAGGGTGCGCGCCCCGATGTCCTGCCCGGCGCGGGTCAGCTCCTCGAAGGCGATCGCGCTGACCAGCGAGGTCGTCTTCAGCATGGAGATGGTCTCGTTGCCGGCCGGGGGGATGATCACCCGCATGGCCTGCGGCAGCACGATCCGGCGCAGGGTCTGCGCGTGCGTCAGCCCCAGCGAGGCGGCGGCCTCGGCCTGGCCCTCGTCCACCGAGAGGATGCCGGCCCGGACGATCTCCGCGAAGTACGCGGCCTCGTTCAGGCCCAGGCCCAGCACGCAGACCATGAACAGCGGCACCAGGGAGTTGTAGTCCCAGGACACCCAGGTCGGGCCGAACGGGATGCCCAGACCGATCCTGGGGAAGATCGCCCCCATGAAGTTCCAGAAGAACAGCTGGACCAGTACGGGGGTGCCCCGGAACACCCAGATGTAGAGCCAGGAGACCCCGCTCAGCACCGGGTTGCGGGACAGCCGCATCACCGCCAGCAGGATGCCGCCGACGATGCCGAGCACCATCGCGCACAGCGTCAGCAGCAGCGTCTTCTCCATGCCCTGGATCACCGTCGGATAGGTGAAGACCTGTCCGACGACGTCCCAGTGCAGGACCGGATTGGTGATCATCGCGTGCAGGAACATCGCCGCGAGCACGGCGATGCAGGCGATGGCGACCCAGCGTCCGGGGTGCCTGACCGGAACGGCCCGAATGTCCTCGGGCCGTTCCCTGGTCGGGGGCACCCCAGGAGTGGTGTCCTGAGGAGTAGTCACGTCAGCGCTCTCGTTCTCTCGACCGTGGTCTGCAGCTGGCCCGGGCGGCGGTCAGCTGGTGGCGCCGTTGAGGGTGATCTGGTCGGCCGTCAGCGCGCCGGAGGCGACGCCCCACTTGCTGAGGATCTGGCCGTAGGTGCCGTCCTTGATCAGGTCCTTGATGGCGCCCTGGATGGCCGGGCCGAGGCCGCTGCCCTTGGGGACGACGATGCCGTAGGGGGCGACGTTGTAGTTGTCGCCCAGCTTCTGCAGCGCGCCGTTGCTCTGCTTGATGGCGTAGTCAATGACCGGGGAGTCGGCCATCATCGCCTGGTCGCGCTTGGAGGTGAGCGCGGTGGTGGCGTCGGTCTGGGCCTCGAACTGGTCGCCGTTGTTGGGGATGCTCTTCTTGCCGGCGGCCTTGCAGGCGGGGTTGATGGTGTTCTTGATCTCGTCGGCCTCGGTGGTGGCCGACTGGACGGCGACCTTGAAGCCGCAGAGGTCGGCGGCGGTGGTGCCGATCTTGTCCGGGTTGCCGGTCAGCACGGCGACGGCCTCGCCGGCGGTGAAGTAGTGGACCAGGTCGACCTGCTTCTCGCGCTCCTGGGTGTCGGTGAAGGAGGAGAGGCTGAGGTCGTACTTCTTGGCGGTGATGCCGCCGAGGATGCTGTCGAATCCGGCGCTCTGCCAGTCCGCCTTCAGGCCCAGCTTGGCCAGGATGGCGTTGCCCATGTCGATGTCCATGCCGACGACGTTGCCGCTGGCGTCCTTGAACTCGTCGGGCGCATAGGTCGAGTCGGTGGCCACCGTGAGGGTGCCCTTGGTCTTGAGATCGGCGGGGACCATGGCCACCAGGGCGGCGTCGGGTCCGGCCGCGTTGACGCTCTGCGAGGCGTTGGGGGCGGCGCCGGAGTTACCGCTGATCTTGGAGCTGCCGCAGGCGGTCAGCACCAGGGAACTGGCTGCGACTACGGCACCGGTCGCGATGATGCGCTTGGCTATCGAGCTGGCCATGAGGGTTCCTCCTGTGGGGCGAGGGAAACGCGGTCGTCACAGCGGGGTGCACACCTTTATGCGGCGCCGCGACCAGTGAATGAGATCGAATCTTGCCACTCCTGCACTGCCATTCGGGTCACTACCTGTGTCAAAATCGCATAACGGGTGACCCCCGTTGCAGGAGCAGGCCACCGGATCGGGACCGATCCGGGAGGCGCGAGGACCGGAAGCCGACGACGCAGGCTCCGGAGCCGAAGCGCTTCGTCGCCTTGGTCGGCTCCTCGGTTCCGTGGTGACCCGGTTGTTTGAGCGTCCCTCGTTCGAGTGCAGTAGTGCCGCCTGTGCGGGCGGATCGAACGATGGGACGGCCGTTGCCGGCCCGGTTACGCGGACGAAAAGACAGAGGTGCGGAGGTAGCTGCCCGGCTAGTGTCGGGAGAGGCACCGACCGGACGCTCTGCCGTTTCCCGGACGTTCCCCCCAACCCTCATGGAGGCCGGCGGCCCCGCCACTCGTGCGCGCGGCGGCCGACCGACCTCCCCGTACGACGACGAAGAGGTCATCGTGGCAGCCGAGATCATCACCCCCCGCCCCCTGGACGAGCAGGACAAGGGGTCGGGGACCCCCGAAAGGCTGGAGTCGATCGATCCCGCCTTCGCGCTGCACCGCGGCGGGAAGATGGAGATCAGTGCGACTGTGCCGGTGCGCGACGCCGACGACCTGTCCCTGGCCTACACCCCCGGGGTGGCCCGGGTGTGCACCGCCATCGCGGAGCAGCCCGAGCTGGTCAACGACTACACCTGGAAGTCCAATGTCGTTGCTGTGGTGACGGACGGGACCGCCGTGCTGGGGCTCGGGGACATCGGGCCCGAGGCGTCGCTGCCGGTGATGGAGGGCAAGGCGATCCTGTTCAAGCAGTTCGGCGGGGTCGACGCGGTGCCGATCGCGTTGGACACCAAGGACGTGGACGAGATCGTCGAGACGGTGATCCGGCTGGCGCCGTCCTTCGGCGGGGTCAACCTGGAGGACATCTCCGCGCCGCGCTGCTTCGAGATCGAGCGGCGGCTGCAGGAGGCCCTGGACATCCCGATCTTCCACGACGACCAGCACGGGACCGCGGTGGTGACGCTGGCGGCGCTGCGGAACGCGGCGAAGCTGACCGGGCGGGGGCTGGGCGATCTGCGGGCCGTCATCTCCGGGGCCGGGGCGGCGGGGATCGCCATCGCCAAGATCCTGGTGGGGGCCGGGATCGGGGACGTGGTGCTGTGCGACCGGCAGGGCGCGGTGCATGTCGGGCGGTCCGACCTCACCGATGTGAAGCGGGAGATCGCGGAGCTGACCAACCGGGGCGGGTTGAGCGGGACGCTGGTGGAGGTGCTGTCCGGGGCCGATGTGTTCATCGGGGTCTCCGGGGGGACGGTGCCCGAGGCGGCTGTCGCCACCATGGCCAAGGACTGCTTCATCTTCGCGATGGCCAACCCCGACCCGGAGGTGCACCCGGAGGTGGCGCACCGGTACGCGGCGGTGGTCGCCACCGGGCGGAGCGACTTCCCGAACCAGATCAACAACGTGCTGGCCTTCCCCGGGATCTTTGCCGGGGCGCTGCAGGTGCGGGCGTCGCGGATCACCGAGGGGATGAAGATCGCGGCGGCGGATGCGCTGGCGGATCTGGTGGGTGACGATCTGTCGGCGGAGGAGGTCATTCCGAGTCCGTTCGACCCGAGGGTTGCTGACGCTGTGACGAAGGCGGTGGCGGCGGCGGCTCGGGCCGAAGGGGTGGCGCGGCGCTGAGGTCTCGCCTTCGGCGGGGGTGTGCCTGCGGCGCGGGTTGTGCAGTGGGGCGGGGGTGAAAAAAGCCACGTTTCCGCGCCGCCTGGGGACACCCCGTGACGGCTAGGGTCGGTGCCATGTTTGCTGCCTACGCTGCGCGTACTGATGCCGATGACCCGCTGAGCGGTCTTGAGTTGGGCGAGCTCCCCGAGCCGGAGGCGAGGGAGGGGTGGAGCGTCGTCACGGTCAGGGCCGCGAGCCTGAACCACCATGACCTGTGGTCGCTGCGGGGGGTCGGGCTGCCGGGGGAGCGGCTGCCGATGATCCTCGGGTGCGACGCGGCCGGGATCGACGAGGACGGCAACGAGGTGGTGCTGCACTCGGTGATCGGCCAGAGCGGGTACGGGGTCCGGGTGGGCGAGCCGCGGTCGATCCTGACCGAGCGGTACCAGGGGACCTTCGCGGAGAAGGTGGCGGTGCCGACCTGGAATCTGCTGCCGAAGCCCAAGGAGCTCTCGTTCGAGCAGGCGGCGTGCCTGCCGACGGCCTGGCTGACGGCCTATCGGATGCTGTTCACCAATGCCGGGGTCCGGCCGGGGGACACCGTGCTGGTGCAGGGTGCGGGCGGCGGAGTCGCCACGGCGCTGGTGGTGCTGGGCAAGGCGGCCGGGCTGCGGGTGTGGGTCACCAGCCGGGACGAGGCCAAGGGCGCGCGGGCCGTGGAACTCGGCGCCGACGCGGCCTTCGCCAACGGGGCGCGGCTGCCGGAGCGGGTGGACGCGGTCATGGAGACCGTGGGCGCGGCCACCTGGTCGCACTCGGTGAAGTCGCTGCGGCCGGGCGGGACGATCGTCATCTCCGGTGCGACGAGCGGGCCGAACCCTGCTGCCGAGCTGACCCGGATCTTCTTCCTGGAACTGAAGGTCGTCGGTTCGACGATGGGGACCAAGGAGGAGCTGGCCGGGCTGCTGTCCATGTGCGCGACGACCGGCATCCGACCGATCATCGACTCGGTCCTGGCACTGGGAGACGCCCGCGAGGCGTTCGAACGAATGGAAAAGGGCGACCTCTTCGGCAAGTTGGTGCTGACGCCCTGAGCTTTCAGGGGCGCGGGGAACTGCGTGAAACGGCGCCGAGCCGCTCCCCACAGACGGAACCCCGCGCCCCGAGTGGTTACTCCCCCCGCAACCGCTTGGCCGCCGCCGCCAGGACGGCCCGCGCCCGGGCCAGATCCCCAGCGGCGAACCCGCCGTCCCGCGCGGCGTCGCGGGCTTCGTCGCGGAAGCGGTCCAGCAGGCTGCTGAACTCGCGCAGCGGGTCGTTGGAGGGGTTGGTGATCGTCCAGGGCGGGAGGTCGGTCTCCTTGCCCAGGTCGATCGGTTCGCTGTCGACCGGCTCGCTCTGGGCCGGTTCGCTCTGGGCCGGCGGCGCCCAGCGGGTGGGGTCGGAGAGGCGGGTGAGGGTGCGGGTGAGCTCGGCGAGGCCCTCGCCCAGGCCGGAGGGCCAGTCGCCGGCCTTCATCTGCTCGCCGATGCGGTGCGCTTCGGCCCTGACCTGGTCCCGGAGCGCCTTGGTCTGCTCGCGGGTGGCGCGGGCCTCCTCACGGGCGTTGCGGGCCTGTTCCTTGGCCTGCCGGGCCTGCTCCCTGGCCTGCTCCTTGGCGACGCGCCACTCCTCCTTGGTGCGCTGCCAGGACTCCTTGTCCATGCCGGGCCAGGGTCCGTCGCCCCAGACCGGGTCCGGGCCCCAGCCCTTGGAGTCGCTCTTGGTCTGGCGGCGGGACTCCTTGGCCGCGCGCCGCATCTCCTCGCGGAGGTCCTTCGCGGAGTCGCGGACGTCCTCGCGGATCTGGTCGGCCAGGTGCGTCACCGACTCGTGGATCTCCGCTTCGAGGGCGTCGATCTCCGGGGCGCGGTCGGCCAGTTCGGCCTTGCCGGCGTCGGTGATGCGGTAGACCTTGCGGCCGCCCTCGACGGTGTGCGAGACCAGGCCCTCCTGTTCGAGCTTGGCCAGGCGGGGGTAGACCGTGCCGGCCGAGGGCGCGTAGAGCCCGTGGAAGCGCTCCTCCAGGAGGCGGATCACCTCGTAGCCGTGACGAGGGGACTCGTCCAGCAGCTTGAGGAGGTAGAGACGGAGACGGCCATGGGCGAAAACGGGGCTCATGCCTCGTCCTCCTTGCTGAAGTCGAGGGCCTTGGGGGCTGTGACATCAAGCCCGCCGTCCTCCGGGGCGGGACGCCGGAGCAGGGCGACGGAGCCGGAGACGGTGGTGATCTTCACCTTGCCGGAGCCGTTGCCGAGGGTGCCGGTCAGCTGCTTGGCGCCCCAGGTGCCGCCGACCCGGAGCTCGTCGAAGGCGCTGGAGACGTCGCCGCTGGTGGTGTTGGCGTGGATCTGCGCGTTGGCGGGCGCCGGGATGCGGAGAGCGACCTCGCCGGAGACGTTGGTGAGGCTGACGTCGGTGGTGTTGTCGCGGGCGAGGTCGACCGTGACCGGGCCGCTGACCGAGTTGGCCTTGAGGTTGCGGCTGGCGCCCTCGACCACGGTCAGCTCGCCGGAGACGGTGTTGACCTTGAGGTCGCCGGAGACGGACTGGGCGTGGACGCTGCCGGAGACGGTGTTGGCGTCCACCGGTCCGGACACGCCGACCAGGGTGGTCGAGCCGCTGGCGCTGTGCACGGTGACCGGGGCGGCGATGCCGGAGATCACCGTGTCGGAGGAGGCCGAACCGAGCTCGATCCGGGTCAGGTGGGGTACCGCGAGGGAGACCACGGCACGGCGGCGGGTGCTCTCCCGCCACGTGCCGATGAACGTGGCCAGGGACTTCCAGGAGAAGTCCTTCCAGGTCAGGTCCTCGTAGGTGACGACCAACTCGCCCTTGTCGAGGGTGATCTGGAGGGGTGGCCCCTCGAGCTCCGTGACTTCGAGCCTGGCCGGCCCGTCGGCGGCGACGACATTCACGGCGCCGGCGACGGTACGCACGCGGAGGCGGGTGACCTCGGCGTCGAAGGTGAGCGTCGTAGGTGTGCTGACAGTCCACTGCTCGGCCATGCCGACTCCCCGAATAGGTTGGCGAGGACGCGCTATGTATCGCGTCCTCTGCTATTCACGATATATCGTGTTGCTGGGAAGTCAAGCAGTTCTACTCGTCGTCTTCGTCGTCCAACCGCGCCAGCCAGGTCGCCAACCGCTCGACCGGAACCTCGAACTCCGGATTCAGATCCACGAACTCCTGCAGCCGATCGGCCAGCCAGTCAAAACTGACCTCCTCCTCGCCACGGCGACTCTGCAACTCCTCGATGCCTCGGTCAGTGAAGTACACGGATGGATCTCCTGGTGGGGGCGGTAACGGGTAGGCACGAGCCTACTTACCCACGGAAGGTGACTCGGCCTGCGGATCTCACCCGGGCTTGCCGTGCGCGCGAAGCTCGGCCTCGAACTGGAGTCGCGCCCCACGCTCGGCCGCCAGTTCGCGGCCGCAACTGGCGCCGATGAAGTAAGAGGCGATGAAGCCGAACAGGAACGGACCCGAAGCCGGCAGTAGCAGGATCAGGAGGAAGTAGAGCAGGGCAGGTGACCGTAGCCAGGGGAATCGCAGCTTGAAGGCCCTCTGGTGTTCGGCCCACTGCTCGGGCGTGAGATCGAGCGTGGCCAGGCGCCGCACTTCCCGGATGCCCCAGGCGAGGCCGAGAACTGCACACAGGCTGGCCCCTGCAAGTGCGGCGTCACGCCAACTCGGCGAGTGCAATGTGTCGACGATGAGCTGTACGCCCCCGACGGCGAAGATGGCCATGAGGAGGACGATCCAGAGGCGACCGATCAGGATGCCTACGCGCCGCCATTTGTAGGCTGCACCGCGCTCCACCCAAGTGGTGCCCAAGAGCCTCACCGGCTGCGGGCGGACATTCGAAGGCAGAACCCTGGGGTACGGCCGCTCAGAAGAGGCTCGTGATGCCATGCCACACTCCTGCCGCATCGTCGCCGACGCTCTTGAATGTCCCGGTTACGACGTCAGATGTGCCATGCGCAATGCCGCCCAGTACGCCGTGGTCGTGGATGTCCTCGCTCCAGTGCTCGTGCAAGGCGTGGTCAATGGCGTAGGCGCCCAGCATGACCGTACCGGCTGCAGCAGCACCGACAGCGGCGGCACCAGCCGCTGTTGCCACCTCGGGAGCCAATGCAACGACTGCCGCCCCCGCGGCCAACCCTCCGAGTGCTGCTCCGCCGTCGACGAGGGCGGAGTGGGTCCAGGACCAGCCCTTGTCGTGGTCTTCCTGGGCCTCGGTGACGCCGACCACGCCGGCGGCGGCGATGTCGAGGACCGGGATGTCGCGGAGGAACTCCGGGAGGCGGTCGAGGCCTTCGAACATCTTCAGGTCGCGGGCGGCGTCGGCGAGCTTGTAGTTGAGTGTCCTGTCGAAGGTACCGCGGTTGGCCTCGGCGGCTTCGAGTTCGCTGTTCAGGGCTTTGACCTGTTTGATGGAGGCACGATAGGCCGCGTCCTCGGGAAGGTCATGGGGAATGTCCTTGCCTGCGGCCTTGAGCGACTGGCGCTCGGAGTTGAGCCTGCCCCAGGCGTCCTGGGTGCCTTTGGACGCTGAGTCGAGCTTGCTCCTGGCCTCCTCCGCCTGGGCGGTGCCGCGATCGTCCTTCGCGGCATAGAGGTCGCGCAGGAAGGCGGAGGCGGTGGCCTTGTCGGCGGTCTTCATCGGGCTGTTGGGGTCTATGTCGTCGAAGAGCCGCTTCAGCTGTTCCGCCGCCTGGACCCGGGCCTGCTGGGCGGTGTACGTGATCTGTCGGTAGACCTCGCCGTAGGAGTTCAGCTCGGTGATCGCCTGCCGTTCCTTGGGGCTGGGCGGGTTGGCGGTCACCATTTCGAGGGGTTCGCCCCGCGGTCCCACTGCGACACCCTTGCCCCTGGCCGCGTCGGCGGCGTTGTAGAGGGCGCTTTCCGCGGCGGCGAGTTGGCCGCCCAACTCGGTGAGGACGGAGCCGACCGAGCCGATCAGGTCGGCGAGCCCGCCTGCGGTGATCGCGTCCTCGCTCCACTTTCCCCGGAACTCCTCGGCGGAGTCGCCCTGCCAGCCGGCGTCGCCCACGAGCGAGTCGACCTTCCCGCTGAGCGGCTTCACCACGCCGTCCAGATCCTCCCTGGCACCGGTGAGGGTCGTGCCCATCGCCTGGATGCCGCTGATGTCGCCGCCGATCCAGCTCTCTGACATGTCGCCGTCCGCCTATTCCGCCATGAGGTCTTCGAAGACCCCGTGGACGTCCACGTCATTGCGCTGGTACGAGTCGTGGGCGTACGTCAACTTGTCGCCGTGCTCGTCGATCCGGTCGGCCATCTTGGTGTGCAGGCCGTCGATGGCGTCCAGCAGTATCCGCATGGCCTGGTTGAGGCCCGGGTCGCCGCCGTCCGCCACCGGTGGGGTGACCTTGGGTTTGAGGCCACGGTAGTTCTCCGCCTCGGCGTGGAAGGTCCCGGCCATGCTGGAGAGGTCGCCGAGGACGACCTGGTATCCGGCGCCCATCACGCTTCCTTCCGGTACTCGGCGAGGTCCGTGGACGTCCAGCGTCGGGCGGTCGGGTCGGTCTGCGGATCCAGGTGGACGGCGCCGAGACCGGCGCGCCGCATCAGTCCGACGAACCATTCGGCGGAGGCGGCCACCCAGGGCTGGGCCGCGCCGAGCCGCTCCACCAGCAACCGCGGTGAGGTGAAGGCGACGGGTACCGGTCCGGTGGGGCCTTCCAGCAGCTCGAAGACGATCCGCGGCTGCAGGTCGGGCGGGTACTGCGGGTGCGCGGGCACGCAGAGCACGGTGTCGGCGGGCGGCGCAGCGGCCCCGTCGTAGCGGCCTGGGTTGAGCGCGCGGTCGATCCGGGACATACCACCCCCGTTGTTTGTGTACGGCCGTCCGATGGTAGCGCGGGGGGCATGCCGACGGGCCCAGCACCATGGGTGCCGGGCCCGTCGGGTCGGGGGTCAGATGGCGAAGACGTCCTCGACGAGTTGGTGCTGTTCGGCGGCGTGGCGCTTGGCGGAGCCGACGGCGGGGGCCGAGGAGGCCGGGCGGGCGACGCGGCGCAGGCGGGAGCCGTTGGCGTTGCGGCCGACGACCACGTCCAGGTGGTCCACCAGGTTGAGCGCGATGAACGGCCAGGCGCCCTGGTTGGCCGGCTCCTCCTGGGCCCAGACGTACTGGACGTCGTCGCCGTAGCGCTGCAGCTCCTCCTGGAGCTCGGCGATCGGCAGCGGGTAGAGCCGCTCGACGCGGACCAGTGCCGTGTCGGTGATGCCGCGCTCGGTGCGGGCCGCCTCCAGGTCGTAGTAGAACTTCCCGGCGGTGATGACGACCTTGCGGACGTTGGCCGGGTCGACCGTGGAGTCGCCGATCACCGGGCGGAACGCTCCGCCGGTGAACTCCTCCGCCTTGGAGGCCGCGGCCTTCAGCCGCAGCATCGACTTCGGGGTGAAGACGATCAGCGGCTTGTGGTGCGGGTTGTGCACCTGCCACCGCAGCAGGTGGAAGTAGTTGGACGGGAGCGTCGGCTGAGCCACCGTCATGTTGTTGTCGGCGCACATCTGCAGGAAGCGCTCGATGCGCGCGGACGAGTGGTCCGGTCCCTGGCCCTCGTAGCCGTGCGGCAGCAGCAGGGTGACCCCGGAGGTCTGGCCCCACTTGGCCTCGGCGGAGGTGATGAACTCGTCGACGATGGTGGAGGCGCCGTTGACGAAGTCGCCGAACTGGGCCTCCCACGCGACCAGCGCGTTCTTCCGGGCGAGGGAGTAGCCGTACTCGAAGCCCATGGCGGCGTACTCGGAGAGCAGGCTGTCGTAGACGGTGTAGCGGGCCTGGTCCTCGGTCAGGTAGAGCAGCGGGGTGTAGTCCTCGCCGGTGACCCGGTCGACCAGCACCGCGTGCCGGGTGCCGAAGGTGCCGCGGCGGCTGTCCTGGCCGGCGAGCCGGACCGGGTGGCCCTCCATCAGCAGCGAGCCGATGGCGAGGGTCTCGCCCATGGCCCAGTCGATGGTGCCGTCGTCGATGCTGGCGGCGCGGCGCTGCAGCTGCGGGAGCAGCCGCGGGTGCACGGTGAGCCAGTCCGGCAGGGCGACCTGGGACTCGGCGATGCGCTTGACCATCTCCTGGGAGATGCCGGTCTGCACCCGCACCGGGAAGGTGGCCTGCGGACGCTCGCTGGTGGCCGGGGCCGGGCTGGCGTTGGCCTCGCGGACCTCCACGAAGACCTTCTCCAGCTGGTCCTGGTAGTCCTTGAGCGCCTGCTCGGCCTCCTCGACGGTGATGTCGCCGCGACCGATCAGGCCCTCGGTGTAGAGCTTGCGCACTGAGCGCTTCTTGTCGATCAGGTCGTACATCAGCGGCTGGGTGAACGAGGGGTTGTCGGCCTCGTTGTGGCCGCGGCGGCGGTAGCAGATGAGGTCGATGACCACGTCCTTGCCGAACGCCTGGCGGAACTCGAAGGCCAGCCGGGCCACCCGGACCACGGCCTCCGGGTCGTCGCCGTTGACGTGGAAGATCGGGGCCTCGATCATGCGCGCCACGTCGGTGCAGTACGTGGACGAGCGGGAGGCGGCCGGGGCGGCGGTGAAGCCGACCTGGTTGTTGATCACCACGTGCACGGTGCCGCCGGTGCGGTAGCCGCGCAGCTGCGACATGTTCAGGGTCTCGGCGACCACGCCCTGGCCCGCGAAGGCCGCGTCCCCGTGGATCTGCACGGCGAGCACGTCGAAGGAGTTGCCGGCCTTGTCCAGGATGTCCTGCTTGGCGCGGACGATGCCCTCGACGACCGGGTCCACCGCTTCGAGGTGGGAGGGGTTGGCGGCCAGCGAGACCTTGAGGCTCTCGCCGTCGATGCCGGTGAAGGTGCCCTCGGAGCCCAGGTGGTACTTGACGTCGCCGGAGCCGTGCATCGACTTGGGGTCCAGGTTGCCCTGGAACTCGCGGAAGATCTGGGCGTAGGACTTGCCGACGATGTTCGCCAGCACGTTCAGGCGGCCGCGGTGGGCCATCCCGATCACGGCCTCGTCCAGCTTGGCCTCGGCGGCCGAGTCCAGCACCGCGTCCAGCAGCGGGATGACGGACTCGCCGCCCTCCAGCGAGAAGCGCTTCTGGCCGACGTACTTGGTCTGCAGGAAGGTCTCGAACGCCTCGGCGGCGTTGAGTCGGCGCAGGATGCGCAGCTGCTCCTCGCGCTCGGGCTTGTCGTGGCCGCGCTCGACCCGGGCCTGGATCCAGCGGCGCTGCTTGGGGTCCTGGATGTGCATGTACTCGATGCCGATGGTGCGGCAGTACGAGTCGCGCAGCACGCCGAGGATGTCGCGCAGCTTCATGGTCGCCCGGCCGGCGAAGCCGCCGACGGCGAACTCGCGCTCCAGGTCCCACAGCGTCAGGTCGTGCGCCTGGACGTCCAGGTCGGGGTGCTTGCGCTGCTTGTACTCCAGCGGGTCGGTGTCGGCCATGAGGTGGCCGCGGACCCGGTAGCTGTGGATCAGCTCCATGACCCGGGCGGTCTTGTTGACCTCGTTGTCGTGGCTGTTGTCCACGTCGGTGGCCCAGCGGACCGGCTCGTAGGGGATCCGCAGCGACTCGAAGATCTGGTCGTAGAAGTCGGCCTGGCCGAGCAGCAGCTGGTGCATGGTGCGCAGGAACTCGCCGGACTGCGCGCCCTGGATGACCCGGTGGTCGTAGGTCGAGGTCAGCGTCATGACCTTGGAGACGCCCAGGCGGGAGAGGGTCTCCTGGGACGATCCCTGGAACTCGGCGGGGTACTCCATCGCGCCGACGCCCAGGATGGTGCCCTGACCGGGCATCAGGCGGGGGACGGAGTGGACCGTGCCGATGCCGCCGGGGTTGGTCAGCGACGCGGTGACGCCGGAGAAGTCGTCCACCGTCAGCTTGTTCTGGCGGGCCCGGCGGACGATGTCCTCGTAGGCCTGCCAGAAGCCGAAGAAGTCGAGGGTCTCGGCCTTCTTGATGGCGGCCACGACCAGCTGGCGGTCGCCGTTGGGCTTGGTGAGGTCGATCGCCAGACCGAGGTTGACGTGCTCGGGCTTGACCAGGAAGGGCTTGCCGTCCTTCTCCTGGAAGCCCTGGTTCATGGCCGGCATCGCCTTGATGGCCTGCACCATGGCGTACCCGATGATGTGGGTGAAGGAGACCTTCCCACCGCGGGCGCGCTTGAGGTGGTTGTTGATGACGATGCGGTTGTCGATCAGCAGCTTCGCGGGGACGGCACGCACGCTGGTCGCGGTCGGCATCGAGAGCGAGGCGTCCATGTTCGCCACGATCCGTGCAGAGGGGCCCTTGAGGGCGATCAGCTCGGGACCGGTGGGGGCGACGGGGGACGTCACGTTCTTGCTGTCCTTAGGGGTGTCGGCCACATCGGCCGGGGTGGAGGCGGACCGGGGCGCGGGTGCGGGCGGAGCCGGGGGCTTCGGCGGCACGGCGACGGCCGGTGCGGCAGGGGTGGTGACCGGAGTTGCGACCGGAGTGGCGACCGGCGGTGCGGGGGCGGCGGCCGGCGTGGGAGCCGGTACCGGCGCGGGCGTCGGCGGCGGCGCGGGGGCCGCTGCCGGGGTCGAGGGGGCCGCGGCGGTCTGTGCTGCCGCCGTCACCTCGGCTCCGGCGGGGGCACCCGACTGGCCCGCCTTCTCACCGGCCTTGTAGTCGGCGAAGAAATCCCACCAGGCCCGGTCGACGGAGTTCGGGTCCTGGAGGTACTGCTGGTAGATCTCGTCGACCAGCCACTCGTTCGGGCCGAAGCCCGGGTCGGTGCTGGTAGAGCTGTTCGAGGTATGGGGGGACTCTGGCGACACGGCGGCAACCGCCCTCTTCCGCTTCCTTAAGAATGGTGGACAGCGGATGCCAAGGCTACGCCCCCGACACCTGTCCGCGCAGGTCCCGCCCCCCGGCCGTCGCGCAGATCACAGTCCGGCCGTCGGTTTTGGCGCGAAATCGATGTGTGAAGTCGGTCGTGATCGGGGATAACGATTGGCTGTTCGGTCCGGACCGGTCGGAAAATCACGACATTCAGGTCGATTTCACCGAGCTGCCGACCGCACTTCGGGCAATTGTCTCAGGTCTGTCCCAAACGGACAGGCGAGCGTTGCCCCGGCAGGGTGATCCGGATCAGGCAGCCCACCGGGGAGTCCGCGACCGCGATGGTCCCGCCGTGCAGGTCCACCGCCCAGCGGGCGATGGCGAGGCCCAGACCGGTGCCGCCGTCGCTGCCGGGGCCCTGGGCGGAGGCGCCGCTGCCGCGGCTGAAGCGTTCGAAGACCCGGTGCCGGTCCTCGGGGCGGATGCCCGGGCCCTGGTCGGCGACCTCCAGCAGCAGGCCCTCGTGGCCGCCGCTGCCCAGCGCCCGGGCGCGGACGGTGACGGTGCCGTCCCTGGGGCTGTGCCGGCAGGAGTTGTCGACCAGGTTGGCGACCACCTGGTGCAGCCGCTCCGGGTCGGCGACGGCGGTGAGCCCGGGGGAGACGTCCAGCGAGAGCGAGACGTCGTGGCGCCTGCGGCTGGCCCCGCCGGAGGTGGAGCCGTCCATGCTCAGACCGCGGAGCACCCCGGAGAGGAAGGGCTCGACGCCGAACTCCCGGGTGTCCAGGGAGGTGACCCCGTCCGCGATCTTGGAGAGGTCGAGCAGATGGGCGACCAGCCGGCCCAGGCGCTCGGTCTGCTCCAGGGCCGCCGCCATGGTGGCCGGCTCCGGCCGGACCACCCCGTCGACCACGTTCTCCAGCACGGCGCGCAGCGCGGCGATCGGGGTGCGCAGCTCGTGCGACACATTGGCGATCAGCTCGCGGCGCTGCCGGTCGGCGGCCTCCAGGTCGGCGGCCATGGTGTTGAAGGCGGTGGCCAGCTCGCCCACCTCGTCGCGCGAGGTGGCCCGCACCTCGCGGCTGTAGTCGCCGGCGGCCATGGCCCGGGCGGCCGCGGTCATCTCCCGCAGCGGCGCGGTCATCCCGTGCGCCAGCAGCTGGGTGATCAGCAGCGAGGCCACCACGGAGAAGATCATCACAATGCGGATCTGGGTGTCCGAGTTCAGCGCCAGCACCACCATCAGGGTGGAGATGCACACCGAGGTGATCACCAGGACCGCGAGCTTGGCCTTGATCGAGCGGAGCGGGTCCAGCGGGCGCAGATCCGCCCAGACCCGCTGCGCGGCGCGGCGCAGCGGGCCGGGACGCGCGGCTTCCTGCTGGACGCTGCTCCTCGCCCCCCTGGTGGCGCTCATGGCGTCGGGGCCTCCAGGGCGTAGCCGACGCCGTGCACGGTGCGGATCCAGTTGGCTCCGATCTTGCGGCGCAGCGCCTTGACGTGGCTGTCGACGGTGCGGGTGCCGGAGGCGTCGGTCCAGTCCCAGACCTCGGCGAGCAGCTGCTCGCGGGTCAGTACCGCCCGGGGCTGCTGGGCCAGGCAGGCCAGCAGGTCGAACTCGGTGGGCGTCAGGTGGATGTCGCCGCCGGCCACCCGGACCCGGCGCTGGACGTTGTCGATCTCCAGCTCGCCGAGGCGCAGGGTGCCGCCCATCGGCGTGCGGGCCGCCAGCTGGGCCCGCTCCACCCGGCGCAGCAGGACGTTGACCCGCGCCGCCAGCTCGCGCATGGAGAACGGCTTGGTCATGTAGTCGTCGGCGCCGACCCCGAGCCCGACCAGCATGTCGGTCTCGTCGTCGCGTGCGGTCAGCATCAGCACCGGGACCGGGCGGTGCGCCTGGATCCGGCGGCACACCTCCAGGCCGTCGAAGCCGGGCAGCATCACGTCCAGCACCACCAGGTCGGGCTGCCAGGTCTGGAAGCAGTCCACGGCGGTGGGCCCGTCATGGGAGATCGCCACCCGGAAGCCCTCGGCGCCCAGCCGGGCGGCGATGGACTCGGCGATGGTCGGCTCGTCCTCCACGACCAGGACCCGTCGCTGACCACCGGTCCCGTTGGTCTCCTGCTGCTGTGCATCCGTCACGGTCACGCCACCGCCCCCAGGGCTTGCGGGTATCTCGGAACGCCTGTGGGGGCGCCCCAGCTCGCATCGTCTCGTCCGTACTTGTCCGTTGCCGCCGCTCCCACCGGCCGAAGCCTACGGACCGGTGCGGTCCCCCGAAGCCCAGTCTTCTACAAACCGGTCTTTCGGGGGGCGGCATGGGCGTAGACCCTACCCGCCGTTCGTGGGAACAGAAATCGCAAGGTACACGACATCTGGTAGACCGCGCTCCACCTGGACGCCCACCGGGATGGTGCTGACCACCGGGAAGCGGCTCCGCAAGCGCTCCTCGAAGGCGGGGGAGGGGGCCGCGCTCCAGAAGGCCAGCACGCCGTTCGGGGCCAGTACCCGCTGCACCAGGTCCAGGCCGGACTCGGTGTAGAGGGTGTCGTTGGACTCGGTGACGGTCCAGTCCGGACCGTTGTCGATGTCCAGGCAGAGCGCGTCGTAGCGCTGGTCGGTGGTGCGGAGGTGCCGCAGCAGGTCGTCGTGGACGATCCGGGTGCGCGGGTCGTCGTGGCCGCCGCCGGCGAAGGGCGCGAGCGGCGCGCCGGCCGCGGTGTGCCAGTCGATCACGGCCTGCTCGCGCTCCAGGACGGTGATCCGGCCGGGGCGGGGGTCGGCCGAGGCCTCGGCCAGCGAGAAGCCGACCCCCAGGCCGCCGATCAGCAGGCTCGCGCCCCGGGGTTCGGCCAGCGCGTCCAGCGCGGCGGTGACCAGCAGGCGCTCGGAGCGGCCGTCCGAGGTGTCCATCAGGAAGCAGCCGTTGGCGATGATCTCGAAGTGCTCGCCACGGCGGCGCAGCACGGCTTCGCCGTAGGGGCCGTCGCGGCGGTCGAGGACTTCGGGGAGGTTGGGCACGTCGGGGAGGTCAAGCGGGACGGGCATGGCAGGGGCTCTCTCCGGTGTTGCTGAGGTCTGTCGGGCCCTCGCCATTCTGCCCCAGCAGGCCGATCGCTCACGGCGAACAGCGTTGGGGAACACCAGGGGGGTCAATGTCCTTTAGTCCATGTAACTCAACTTTGATTACTGGGGAGAGATCATGGCGAACGCCTCTTCATTGACCCTGCCGGTACTGCCGCTCGATGACGAGGCGGTGCTCCCCGGCATGGTCGTCCCGCTCGACCTGTCCGACCCCGACGTGCGATCCGCCGTCGAGGCCGCGCAGGCAGCGGTGCGGGACAGCGGGGCGCACGCCCCCGGTATCCGTACCGTCGCGAGCGCCCGCAAGGCGCGGGTGCTGCTGGTTCCGCGGATCGACGGCTCCTACGGTGCGATCGGCACCCTGGCGACGGTCGAGCAGGTCGGCCGGCTGGCCGACGGCGACCCGGCCGCCCTGGTCAGGGGCGTGCGACGGGTGCGGATCGGCGCCGGCACCACCGGTCCCGGCGCGGCCCTGTGGGTCGAGGCCGAGCCGATCGAGTCCTCCGTGCCGGACCCGCTGCCCGGCGCCGTCGCCGAGCTGGTGCGCGACTACAAGGCGCTGACCACCACCTGGCTGCAGAAGCGCGGTGCCTGGCAGATCGTCGACCGGGTCGCCGCCATCGAGGACGTCTCCGACCTGGCCGACAACATCGGCTACGCGCCGTTCCTGACCGGCGCCGAGAAGGTGCAGGTCCTGGAGGAGCTGGACCCGGTCGCCCGGCTGAAGCTGTCGCTGCAGCTGCTGCGCGACCACCTGGCCGAGGCGGATGTCGCGGAGACCATCCGCAAGGACGTCCAGGAGGGCATGGAGAAGCAGCAGAAGGAGTTCCTGCTGCGCCGGCAGCTGGAGGCGGTCCGCAAGGAGCTGTCCGACCTCAACGGCGACCCGGACTCCGAGGAGGAGGACTACCGGGCCCGGGTGGAGGCCGCCGACCTGCCCGAGAAGGTCCGCGAGGCCGCGCTCAAGGAGGTCGACAAGCTGGAGCGCTCCTCCGACGCCTCCCCCGAGGGCAGCTGGATCCGCACCTGGCTGGACACCGTCCTGGAGCTGCCCTGGAACGAGCGCAGCGAGGACGAGTACGACATCGCCGGCGCCCGGGCGGTGCTGGACGCCGACCACTTCGGCCTGGACGACGTCAAGGACCGGATCGTCGAGTACCTGGCGGTGCGCAAGCGCCGCGCGGACAAGGGCCTGGGCCAGGTCGGCGGCCGTCGCGGAGGCGCGGTGCTGGCGCTGGTCGGCCCGCCCGGGGTCGGCAAGACCTCGCTGGGCGAGTCTGTGGCGCGGGCCATGGGCCGGTCGTTCGTCCGGGTCGCGCTGGGCGGCGTCCGGGACGAGGCGGAGATCCGCGGACACCGGCGCACCTACGTCGGCGCGCTGCCCGGACGGATCGTCAGGGCGATCAAGGAGGCCGGTTCGATGAACCCGGTCGTGCTGCTGGACGAGATCGACAAGGTCGGCTCGGACTACCGGGGCGACCCGGCGGCGGCGCTGCTGGAGGTGCTGGACCCGGCGCAGAACCACACCTTCAGGGACCACTACCTGGAGGTCGAGCTGGACCTGTCCGACGTGGTCTTCCTGGCCACGGCCAACGTGCTGGAGGCCATCCCGGAGGCGCTGCTGGACCGGATGGAGCTGGTCCGGCTGGACGGCTACACCGAGGACGAGAAGGTCGTCATCGCCAGGGACCACCTGCTGCCGCGTCAGCTGGAGCGGGCCGGCCTGGGCGCCGACGAGGTCGTGGTGGCCGAGGACGCGCTGCGCAGCCTGGCCGGCGAGTACACCCGCGAGGCGGGCGTCCGCAGCCTGGAGCGGGCCGTCGCCCGGATCCTGCGCAAGGTCGCGGCCCAGCAGGAGCTGGGCGCCGAGGGCGCCGAGCTGCCCCGCACGGTCACCGCGGGTGACCTGCGCGGACTGATCGGCCGTCCGCACCACACCCCGGAGGCCGCCCAGGAGCCCGGCGAGCGCCGTACCTCGGTGCCCGGCGTGGCGACCGGACTGGCCGTCACCGGGGCGGGCGGTGACGTCCTCTACATCGAGGCGTCGCTGGCCGACCCGGAGACCGGCTCCACCGGGCTGACCCTCACCGGCCAGCTGGGCGACGTGATGAAGGAGTCGGTGCAGATCGCGCTCTCCTTCCTGCGCTCGCACGGGGCCGAGCTGGAGCTGCCGGTCACCACGCTGCGCGAGCGCGGCGTCCATGTGCACGTCCCGGCCGGGGCCGTGCCCAAGGACGGTCCGAGCGCGGGTGTCACCATGACCACCGCGCTGGCCTCGCTGCTCTCCGGGCGCAAGGTCAGGACCGAGGTGGCGATGACCGGTGAGGTCTCGCTGACCGGTCGGGTGCTGCCGATCGGCGGGGTCAAGCAGAAGCTGCTGGCCGCCGACCGGGCCGGGATCACCACGGTGCTCATCCCATCCCGCAACGAGGCCGACCTGGACGACGTCCCGGCCGAGGTGCTGGAGCGGCTGACGGTGCACCCGGTCTCGGACGTCCGCCAGGTGCTGGAACTGGCCCTGGAGCCCGCGGTGACGCTCACCAAGAGCGTGCTCGCAGCCTGATCACGGTACCTGCGTGACCGAAACACCCGCCGTCGGAACCGTCGCTTCGAGGGGGCCGTCCCTGTTCGGGACGAGACCTGCGAGAATGCGACGGTTCTGACGGCGAGTTGGTTGGGTGGGTGCGCGCGATGGGCGGACGACGAGCAGCGGGGAGCCTCCCCGGTGCCGCTGCCAGGGCCTCCGGGTTCACCGGGCCCCCGGCGAAGAAGCGGAACCTGGAACTGCTGCTGATCCTCTTCGCGATCGCGATCTGCGGCTTCGCCGAGGCCAGCGTCGAGCTGGCGATCAACGACAAGCTGCCGAGCAGCTTCGCCACCATGGTCGGCGGTCTCGCGGTGCTGGCGCTGGTGGCGCACCTGGTAGTGCGGCAGTGGGCGGCCTACGCCGATCCGCTGATCCTGCCGATCTCGATCCTGCTCACCGGGCTGGGCCTGACGCTGATCCACCGCCTGGACGAGGCCACCGTCAAGCAGAACCCGCACAACGTGACCATGGCCTCCGGCCAGATCATGTGGACGGTGATCGCCATCGCGGTCTTCGCCGGGTTCGTGGTCTGGGTCAAGCACCACCGGGTGCTGCAGCGCTACACCTATCTGGTGATGGCGGTGTCGCTGGTGATGCTGGTGGCCCCGGCCTTCTTCTCCGGGGACACCTACGGTGCGCGGCGCTGGATCCGGCTGGGACCGCTGTCCTTCCAGCCCGGCGAGTTCACCAAGCTGGCCATCATCGTCTTCTTCGCCAGCTATCTGATGGCCAACCGGGACGCGCTGGCGCTGGTCGGCCGGAAGATCATGGGGATAAGTCTGCCGCGCGGCCGGAACATGGGGCCGGTGCTGGTGATCTGGGCGGTCAGCCTGGTGGTCCTGGTCGCCGAGTCCGACCTGGGCACCTCGATGATCTTCTTCGGTGCCTTCATCGTGATGCTGTACATCGCCACCGAGCGCACCGGGTGGCTGGTGCTGGGCTGCGGGATGGCGCTGGCCGGGGCGGTGGCGGCGGGCACGCTGGTCTCGCACGTCACCTACCGGGTCAACAACTGGCTGGACCCGATGGACTACTACACCCACGTGGTCAACGGGCAGCCGCCGCTGGGGAGCTCGCCGCAGCTGGCCCAGTCGCTGTTCGCGCTGGCCAACGGCGGGTTCACCGGCACCGGGCTGGGTCTGGGCCACTCCATCCTGATCGGCTTCGCCTCGCGCAGCGACTGGATCCTGGCCACGGTCGGCGAGGAGCTGGGGACCGCCGGGCTGATGGCGGTGCTGCTGCTGTACATGCTGCTGGCCCAGCGCGGGATGCACACCGCGATCCGGCTCACCGACCCGTTCGGCAAGCTGCTGGCCTCCGGGCTGGCGGCCACGCTGATCCTGCAGGTGTTCGTGGTGTCCGGGGGGGTCATCGGGCTCATCCCGCAGACGGGTAAGGCGCTGCCGTTCCTGGCGCAGGGCGGGTCGTCGACGGTGGCGAACTGGATCATGGTGGCGCTGCTGATCAAGCTCAGCGATGCGGCGGGGCAGGCGGAACTGACTGCTCCGCAGGATCCGGCTGAGACGCTGACGATTTCGGCCGAGGAGATTGCGGCTGCGCGGGCGGAGTTCGGGGCGGCGTAGGCCGTTTTCGGGTGCGGGTCGTTGGTGGCTTGTCGCGCAGTTCCCCGCGCCCCCATCTAGCTGCAACTGAACCGCTGTGGGCCAGTTGCAGCCCCCCAGGGGCGCGGGGAACTGCGCGACCAGCCATGCACATGCCGCAGTCGAAGAACCGTCAGCGGAAGACGCCCGTGTGGCCGAGGGAGTAGCGGCCGGGTTGGGGGTAGACGGCCAGGCCGTGTGGTCCGTCGCCGACGGGGATGCGGGCGATGAGGTGTCCGTCGGTGGTGGACATCGCGTAGACCTCGGAGTTGTAGCGGCCGGAGAGCCACAGCACCTTGCCGTCGGCGGAGACCCCGCCCATGTCCGGGCTGCCGCCGCCGGGGATCTGCCACTTGTGCACCAGCTTGCCGGTGGCGAAGTCCAGGACCGAGACCGAGCCCTCGCCGCGGTTGGAGATGTAGAGGTACTTCGAGTCCCGGCTGACGTAGAGGCCGTGCGCGCCGGCGCCGGTCCTGAGCAGGGTGGGCACCGAGAAGGTGTCGCCGTTCAGCTCCCAGACGCCGTTGGCCATCATGTCGGCGACGTACCAGACCCGGCCGTCCGGGGAGATCTTGACGTCCTGCGGCATGGAGCCGTCGTAGGGGATCCGCTGCCTGGCGATGATCGCCATCCTGGCGGTGTCGACCTTGAGCAGGTCGCCGGAGAACTCGCAGGAGACGATGAAGTACTTCCCGTCCGGCGAGAAGTCGGCGTGGTTCACGCCTTCGCAGCCCGCCGGGACCGACTTGACCACCTTCATGGTGTGCGCGTCCCGGAACACCAGGGCGTGGTCGGCCGAGGCCATCACGATCGCGTGCTTGCCGTCCGGGGTGAAGTAGAGGTTGTAGGGGTCGTGCACGTCGACCTCGGCGCCCATCCGGCCGGTGGCCGGGTCGATCGGGGTGAGGCTGTTGCCGAGGTCGTTGTTGACCCACAGCGTCTTCAGGTCCCAGGAGGGCACCACGTGCTGGGGCTGGTGGCCCACATGCAGTGTCTGGATCACCTTGTAGGTGGCCGGGTCGATGACGCTGACCGTGTCCGAGAGGGTGTTGGGGACGTAGACCCGGGACGGGAAGTCCTTGACCACCGGGGAGAGCGCGTTGGGACGGTCCGCCGCGTAGATGTCGGTGGGGGAGAGCAGCGGCGGCATCCCGGGGAGGGCGTCGGTGCTGCCGGGCGCCGCGGCGCCGGAGGCCGCCGCGGTCCCGGCCGCGGGCCTGGCGTTGACGGCGGCGGTCCGGT
This sequence comes from Streptacidiphilus jeojiensis, assembly GCF_042510965.1. Taxonomy (NCBI): domain Bacteria; kingdom Bacillati; phylum Actinomycetota; class Actinomycetes; order Kitasatosporales; family Streptomycetaceae; genus Streptacidiphilus; species Streptacidiphilus jeojiensis. The sequence goes on along the minus strand of NZ_JBEUKS010000008.1, from coordinate 319,083 downwards.
CGCCGTGGTCGGCCGAGCAGGCCGAGGCGAGCAGCAGGCTGCCGGCGGCGAGCGCGGCGCAGGCCGACAGCGGGAGCATCCTGGTTCGGGAGAGCGGCGAGGATCGCATCAGCTGAGCAGCTCCGAGGTTGTGACCGCGCGCAGTCCGCGCCGGTGCAGGCCGTCGAGGATTCCGGGCATCGCACTGACCGTGCCGCTGTGCCCGAAGTGCAGGCTGACCAGGGAGCCCGGGCGTACCGCGTCGAGGACGGTCCGGGTCACCGCGGCCGAGCCGGGGTCGGTGTAGTCGAGGGAGTCCAGGTCGTAGCTGAGGCAGTGCCGGTAGCCGGCCCGGCGGGCCTGCGCGGCCACCGTCGCGGTGCAGTCCTGGGCCTGCGAGGGGCGGAACCAGCGTCCGGGGCTGCCGGTGAGCTGTTTCAGCCGGGCGGCGCAGCGGGCGATCTCGGTGTAGGCCTGTTCGGCGGTCATGGTGGAGATCGGGCCGTGGTTCTGGGTGTGGTTGCCCAGTTCGTGGCCGCCGTCCAGGATCCGGGTGGCCATCTCGGGGTACTCGTCCAGCCAGCTGCCCACGGCCATCACGGTGACCCTGGCGTCGGCCCGCTCGGCCTCGGCCAGCACCGCCGCGGCGATCGCCGGATCGCCCTGGCCGTGGAAGGTGAGCGCGGCCTCCGGGCGGGTGCGCGGGCCCGAGGTGATCTCGAACGGCAGCCCGGCGGCGAGAGCGGGCAGGGCGGAGGCGCCGCCGGTGCTCGGTGCCGCCGACGCGAGGGCGGTGGCACGGGCCGACGGCGGGACGCTGGACGGGGCGGTGCCGGCGGCCGCGTCGGTGTGCACGCTGCCCGAGTTGGCCGAGCAGGCGGCGGTCAGCGAACCCGCGGCGCCGAGGGCCGCGATCCGCAGCAGGCCGCGACGGTCGAGTGGGGTCACCCGTCGAACTCTAGGGTCGGCGGATCGGTCCCGCGCGGTGAACGATCGGGCGCCGACCGTAGAGTGGCGCCTGGTCAGCATGGTGTTCACGGGACCTGTCCAGGTCCGGGCGGTGGAGGTACGGGCAGTGCTGAAGGATCGCCAGGAGCTGCCGTACGGGGTACCCGGGCTCCGGGTCGCCCTGGGTGAGGACGGCATCGCCGTGCTGACGCTGGACCGCCCGGAGAAGCGGAACGCGCTCACCCGGGCGATGTGGCAGGCGCTGCCGGGGCTGTTGCGGGAGCTGGCCGAGGAGCCCGGGCTGCGGGTGCTGCTGGTGCGCGGCGCCGGCGGGAACTTCAGCGCCGGGGCCGACATCGCCGAGCTGCGCGAGGTGTACGCGGACCCGGCGACGGCGGACGACTACCACGCCGTCAACGTCCGGGCCGAGGAGGCGCTGACGGCCTTTCCGCATCCGACCCTGGCCGTGCTCAGGGGCGCCTGTGTGGGCGGCGGCTGCCAGCTCGCGGTCGCCTGCGACCTGCGCTTCGCCGCGCCGGACGCCCGGCTCGGCATCACCCCGGCCAAGCTCGGGATCGTCTATCCGGCGGTGCCGACGGTGCGGCTGACCCGGCTGGTCGGCCCGGCCCGGGCGACCTATCTGCTCTGTTCGGGTGAGCTGGTACCGGCGGCGACGGCGCTGGTCTTCGGGCTGGTCGAGGAGGTCGCCGAGGACGTGGAGGCCAGGGCGCTGGAGTTCGCCCGGATCCTCGCCTCGCGTTCGGCGCAGACCCAGGGCGCGGTGAAGGCGGTGATCGCGGCCGAGCTCGGCGGCGGGGACCCGCGGGCCGCGGTGGCCGGGTGGGAGCGGGCGTCGCGGACCGCGCCGGATGTGGCGGAGGGGCTCGCAGCGTTCATCGAGCGTCGGCAGCCCAAGTTCTGACAGTTCGCCGGATAGTGGGGCGACCGGTCCGGCGTATAGCTGCCAGGGCGGTTATCCGCCATTCCCGGCGGCTATTTTTGATGATGTTCATACCAAGGATGTCTTCCAACCTCTGCTGTCTCGCAGATCCAGGAGGACACCCCTGTGCCACCCTCTCTCTTCCGGCGCCGCGGACTGATATCCGCCGCCGCCGCTCTGGCGCTGCTGGCGGTCACCCCGTACGGCGCCCGCGCGAGCAGCCCGACCGGGGCCGCCGCCGCGACCGGCGCCGGTACGGCGGTCACCCGCACGGTCACCCTGATCACCGGCGACACCGTCACCGTGAAGACCCTCAGCGACGGGCGCAGCGTCGCCACGGTGCAGCGCCCGCACGGGCTCACCGGCGGCGTGCGGACCCGGACCGTGGGCAAGGAGCTGTACGTCTACCCCGACGAGGCGCTGCCCTACGTGGCCGCGGGCGTGCTGGACCAGCGGCTGTTCGACGTCACCGCGCTGATCGCGGACGGCTACGACGACGCGCACACCGGCACGCTGCCGCTGATCGTGCAGTACGGCACGGCGGTGGCGGCGAAGTCGGCCGCCCCGGCCGTGCCCGGGCTGACGGCGACCCGGCAGCTGTCCTCCATCCGCGGCGCGGCGGCGACCGTCAGCCATGCCGGGGCGGCCGGGATGTGGCAGTCGCTGGCGCCGGCCGGCACCGGGGCCTCGGCCCAGGCACGTTCGCTGTCGGCTCCGGCGGTCTTCGCCGACGGGGTGACCCACATCTGGCTGGACGGCAGGGTGAAGGCCACCCTCGCGGACAGCACCGCGCAGATCGGCGCCCCGGACGCGTGGGCGGCCGGGACCGACGGCAAGGGTGTGGACGTCGCCGTGCTGGACACCGGGATCGACACCCAGCACCCGGACCTGGTGGGGCAGGTGGACGCGAGCCAGAGCTTCGTCCCGGGCGAGGACATCGAGGACCGCGTCGGCCACGGCACCCACACCGCCTCGACCATCGCGGGTACCGGCGCGGCCTCGGCCGGCAAGGAGAAGGGCGTCGCCCCCGGAGCGCACCTGCTGGTCGGCAAGGTGCTCGACGACACCGGGTACGGCCAGGACTCCTGGGTGCTGGCCGGGATGCAGTGGGCCGCGCAGACCGAGCACGCCAAGGTCATCAGCATGAGCCTGGGCGACCCGAGCGTGGTCGGCGACGGCAGCGATCCGATGAGCCAGGCCGTGGACAGCCTCAGCGCCTCCACCGGCGCGCTGTTCGTGATCGCGGCGGGCAACAGCGGATCGGCCGGGGTCAGCTCGCCGGGCTCGGCGAGCTCGGCGCTGACCGTCGGCGCGGTCGACTCGGCCGACAACCTGGCGTACTTCTCCAGCACCGGGCCGCGGGCGATCGACGGCGACCCCAAGCCGGAGATCACCGCCCCGGGCGTGGACATCCTCGCGGCGCGCTCCCAGTACATGACCGACGGCAGCGGCTACTACACCACGATGAGCGGCACCTCCATGGCCACCCCGCACGTCGCCGGCGCGGCGGCGCTGGTGGCCGAGGAGCATCCGGACTGGACCGGGCAGCAGATCAAGGACGACCTGGTCAGCACGGCCGCGCTGACCCCGCAGATCGCGGTCGGCGACGGCGGCAGCGGACGGGTGGACGCCAGGGCGGCGGTGCTGGGAACGGTGCACGCCAGCGCCAGCGCCTGGTCCGGCTACTACGCGTGGCCGCACACCGACGACAAACCCGGCGTCAGGACCGTCACCTACAGCAACACCGGCAGCGCGCCGATGACCTTGGACCTGGCGGCCGACGTGACCGCGCCGGCCGGGGCCTTCACCCTCTCGGCGTCCTCGGTGACCGTCCCGGCGAACGGGACCGCGCAGGTCACCGTCTCCGGCGATCCCGCCAAGGCGCCCTACGGCAACACCGACGGCCAACTGGTCGCCACCGATGCGAGCAGCGGCGCGGTGGTCGCGCACACGCTGATCGGCATCGACAACGAAGCGGAGATGTACAACCTGACGGTGGACGCCACCGACCGGGCCGGTGCCCCGCTGGGCGGCAGCGCGGTGCTCTTCGAGGCGGGCTCGCAGGACGCGCAGATCGTCACCGTCCCGGACAGCGGGAAGCTGACGCTGCGTCTGCCCAAGGGCGAGTACTCGCTGCTGCTGGAGGCCGACCTGCCCGGCGCGGCGGGCCCCGCCGACCTGGGCCTGGCGATGCTGTCGGCGCCGCAGATCCAGCTGACGGCGGACCGCACGGTCGCCCTGGACGCGCGGCAGGCGCAGCGGGTCTCGGCGGTGACGCCGAAGCGCAGCGAGAGCCAGGAGACCCGGCTGGAGTGGTACCGCTCGGCGGGCGGGACCAGCTTCGACGAGAGCGACATGATCCCGGTCAAGTACACCAGCCTGTGGGCGCAGACCACGGCCCCGGTGACGGACGGCTCGTTCTCCTTCGTGGCACGCTGGCGCGACGCCGAGCCGATGCTGACGGTCAGCGGTGCGGGCCAGTCCTTCACCGACCTGCTGCAGCAGATCGGGGCGACCCCGCTCCCGGCCGGGTCGAGCAGGCTGGCCGCGGTGTACGCCGGACAGGGCGCGACCGCGGACTACGCGGGCCTGGACGCCAGGGGCAAGGCCGTGGTGGTGGACGACAACACCACGGTCGCCCCCACCGACCAGGCGGCGGCCGCCGTCGCGGCCGGGGCCAAGCTGCTGCTGGTCGTCTCAGGGGCGCCGGGACGGGTCAGCAACTGGTACGGCGCAGCGGACTACTCGGCGAACAGCCCGATCGCGGTGGCCTCGGTGACCACGACCGAGGGCAGGGCGCTGGAGGCGGCGATCACCGCGGGGACGCGGGCGACGACGCTGTCGGTGGGGTCGCAGCCGGTCCCGTCCTACGCGTACGACCTGGTGGAGCGTCATGACGGCGCAGTCCCGGCCCAGTTGACGTACCGTCCGAAGGCCTCGCAGCTGGCTGAGGTCGACAACCGGTTCGCCTCCCCGTCGGGGGCGCAGACCGGCAGTGAGGGCCGCTACGACATGCAGGACTTTGACTCCTACGGGACCGGCTTCGACCTGGTCCAGCAGCTGCCGGCGACCCGTACCGACTGGGTCACCCCGGGCGCCGGGTTCACCTGGTACGACGAGGCGAGCAGCCAGACGGTGCAGGAGCGTGCCCCGCTGCAGGCCTTCACGGCGGGCAGCCGGCAGCCGTACGACTGGTTCTCGCCGGTGCTGCACCCGAGGCTGAACACCTCGACCTGGCTGCCGCAGCGCAACGCCGACTGGATGACGGTCAACATCCCCGGCTGGGGCGACGCCATGCCCGGTGACAGCGGATTCGACCAGGGCAACGGGCAGTTGAACGAGACGCTGTGGCTCTACCAGGGCAGCACCCTGATCAAGAAGTCCAACTACCAGGCGATCTACACGGACGTGCCGGCGAGCGCGACCCCGGTGCCGTACCGGCTGGTCGCGGCGACCAACCAGGTGGGGGCGTTCCCGTACACCCCGGGCAGCCGGACCGAGTGGACCTTCACCTCGGGGACCACCGACCCGTCCGTGGTGGACACCCTGCCGCTGATCCAGCTGGACTACGGCGTGGCCACGGACCTGACCGGCAGGGCCTCGCGGTCGACCACGCTGACGCTGACGGCGTCCGAACTGGCCGAGATGTCGCGCACGTCGAGGATCACCGGCGGCACGCTGGAGGTCTCCTACGACGACGGCAGCAGCTGGAAGGCGCTGAAGCTGACCAGGACGGCGACGGGCAGTTGGACGGCCCGGCTCACGGCGCCCAGGTCGGCGCTGGTGGCGTCGCTGCGGGCCACCGCCCGGGACGCGAACGGCAACACGGTGACGCAGACCGTGCTGGAGGCGTTCGGGCTGAAGTAGCGGGGAGCTGAAGCAGCGGGGGAGTGGTGCGGAGGCGGTCCGTTCTCGGGGGAGACGGACCGCCGCCGCGGCTCATGCGGACGGAACCTGCTGTCAGGCGATGCCGAGCAGGTGGTCCAGGGCCAGCTGGTCGAGCTGCTCGAAGGCCATGCCGCGCTCGGCGGCGGCCTCGACGTCGAAGGCCTCGAAGGCGGAGTCGTCGGCGAGCAGGTCGGCCAGGGACTCGCCCTCGGCCAGGGTGGGCTGGGCCAGCTCGTCCAGGCGGGCGGCGCGGAGCGCCTCCTGCACGGCCGGGTCGGCGCGGAACGCGGCGGCCTTGGCCTTGAGGGCCAGGTAGTTGCGCATGTTGCCGGCGGCCGAGGCCCAGACGCCGTCGATGTCCTCGGTGCGCGGGGGCTTGAAGTCGAAGTGGCGCGGGCCCGCGTAGTCGGACGACTCCAGCAGGTCGACCAGCCAGAAGGCCTGGCGCAGGTCGCCGGCGCCGAAGCGCAGGTCCTGGTCGTACTTGATGCCGGACTGGCCGTTCAGGTCGATGTGGAACAGCTTGCCGTGCCACAGCGCCTGGGCGATGCCGTGCGGGAAGTTAAGGCCCGCCATCTGCTCGTGGCCGACCTCGGGGTTGAGGCCGACGCGGTCGGCGTGCTCCAGCGAGTTGATGAACGCCAGGGCGTGGCCGATGGTCGGCAGCAGGATGTCGCCGCGGGGCTCGTTGGGCTTGGGCTCGATGGCGAAGCGGATGTCGTAGCCCTGCGAGACGACGTAGTCGCCGAGGAGGTCGAAGGCCTCCTTCAGGCGGTCCAGCGCGACCCGGACGTCCTTGGCGGCGCCGGACTCGGCGCCCTCGCGGCCGCCCCAGGCGACGTAGGTGGTGGCGCCCAGCTCGGCGGCGAGGTCGATGTTGCGCATGGTCTTGCGCAGCGCGTAGCGGCGGACGTCGCGGTCGTTGGTGGTGAAGCCGCCGTCCTTGAACACCGGGTGGGTGAACAGGTTGGTGGTGGCCATCGGGACGGTCATGCCGGTGGCGTCCAGGGCCTGGCGGAAGCGCTTGATGTGGCCCTCGCGCTCGCTGTCCGAGGAGCCGAAGGGGATCAGGTCGTCGTCGTGGAAGGTCACGCCGTAGGCGCCGAGCTCGGCGAGCCGGGTCACGGTCTCGACCGGGTCCAGGGCGGGGCGGGTGGCGTCGCCGAAGGGGTCGCGGCCCTGCCAGCCGACGGTCCAGAGGCCGAAGGTGAAGCGGTCTGCGGGGGTGGGTGTGAGGTCGGTCATGTGTACGACTCCAGAAGATGCGGGGCGGGGAGACTATTCGTCATCGCGATAAACAAATTAGTATCAGCTCGTCGGGAGCGGAAGCCCCCGACCCCCACCAAGGAGGATTCGTGCAGGTCGGCAGTAATGAAGTCGTCATCGGGATCGACAGTTCCACGCAGTCGACCAAGGCGGTGGCGGTGGATGTGGCGACGGGGACGGTGCTGGGCGAGGGCCGGGCCGCGCACACCGTGAGCGGTGGCGCGGCACGGGAGAGCGACCCGCGGGAGTGGTGGCGGGCGCTGGGTCAGGCGGTGGCCGCGACCAGGTACGCCGAGCGGGCGGCCGCGGTCTCGGTCGGTGGCCAGCAGCACGGCCTTGTGACCTTGGACACGGACGGCGAGCCGGTCCGCCCGGCCCTGCTCTGGAACGACGTGCGCTCGGCGCCGCAGGCCGCTGCGCTGGTGGCCGAGCTCGGCCGGGACACCTGGGCGCAGCGCGCCGGGAGCGTCCCGGGGGCCTCGTTCACCGCCGCGAAGTGGGCCTGGCTGCGCGAGAACGAGCCCGAGGCCGCCGCCCGCACCGCTGCGGTGCGGCTGCCGCACGACTATCTGACCGCTCGGCTGAGCGGGGCCGCCGCCACCGACCGCGGCGACGCCTCCGGCACCGGCTGGTGGACCCCGGAGGGGTACGACCTCGACCTGCTGGCCCGGCTGGGCCTCGACGCCGCGATGCTGCCGACCGTGGTGGAGGCCGGCAAGGCCGCCGGCGAGGTGCTGGCCGGCACCGGCACCGGGCTGCGTCCGGGCACCCTGGTCGCGGCCGGCACCGGCGACAACATGGCCGCGGCGCTGGGCCTCGGCCTGGCCCCGGGCCGTCCGGTGCTCAGCCTGGGCACCTCCGGGACGGTCTACGCGGTGACCCGGGGCCGTCCGGCCGACCCGTCCGGCACCGTCTGCGGCTTCGCCGACGCGCTGGACCACTGGCTGCCGCTGGCCTGCACGCTCAACTGCACCCTGGCCGTGGACCGCACCGCGGCCCTGCTCGGTCTGGACCGGCAGGCCGTGGAGCCCGGCGGCACGGCGGTGGTGCTGCCGTACTTCGACGGGGAGCGCACGCCCGACCTGCCCTACGCCTCCGGGCTGATACACGGGCTGCGCCACGACACCACCGGCGGCCAGCTGCTGCAGGCGGCCTACGACGGCGCCGCCTACTCGCTGCTGGCGGCGCTGGACCAGGTGCTGGTCGCCGGTGGCGAGCAGATCGACCCCGGGACCGAACTGCTGCTCATCGGCGGCGGCGCGCAGGGGAAGGCCTGGCAGGACACGGTGCGCCGGCTGTCCGGGCGGCCGGTGCGGATCCCGGCCGCGGGCGAGCTGGTGGCGCTGGGCGCGGCGGCGCAGGCCGCGGCGCTGCTCACCGGCGAGCGCGCGGACGAGGTCGCCCGGCGCTGGGGCACCTCCGCGGGCCGGCTGCTGGAGCCGCTGCCCAAGGACGACGCGGCGCTGGAACGGATCGCGGATACGCTGCACCGATCCGGAAGTCTGTTTGACCAGCCCACCGTATGAGCGACGGAACGACGCACCGCTGAGAGCGCTGCACCGCTGAGAGCACAGGGGTCCCATGCCGAGCCACAGCCAGAGCCCGAGCCCGACCGGGAGCGGGCAGCGCCGTCCCGCGTCCCAGCAGGGCATGCGCCGGCAGAACCTGGCCGTGGTGCTGGGCGCCGTCGCCGCGCACGCGCCGCTGTCGCGTGCCGATGTCGCCGCCCGCACCGGGCTGACCAGGGCGGCGGTGTCCACCCTGGTGGTGACGCTGCACGAGGCCGGCCTGGTCAGCGAGCTGGGCCCGGCGCCGAGCGGGCGGGTCGGGCGGCCTGGCAACGCCCTGGTGCTCAGCAGCGAGGGCCCGGCCGGCCTGGGCCTGGAGGTCGGGGTGGAGCACCTCGCCGCCTGCGTGGTCGACCTGAGCGGGGAGGTCCGGGTGCAGCGCCGGGTCGCCTCGGCCAACCGGGGCCGCCCGGCCGACGAGGTGCTGGCCGATCTCGGCGGGCTGGCTGCCGAACTGCTGGCCGAGGCGGAGGCGCTGAAGCTGCGCCCGGTGGGCGCGGTACTGGCGGTCCCCGGGCTGGTGGACGCGGCGGCCGGGACGGTCGTGCACGCGGCCAACTTGGGCTGGCGCGAGCTGCGGCTGCCGCCCGAGCTGCTCGGGCTGCCGCTGTCGGTGGAGAACGAGGCCAACCTGGGCGCACTGGCCGAGCTGTGGCGCACGGCCGGTGAGGCCGAGGGGCCGGCCCCGGTGGACTTCGTCCATGTGTCGGCCGAGGCCGGTATCGGTGCGGCACTGGTCGTCGGCGGGCGGCTGTTCCGGGGGGCGCGCGGATTCGCGGGCGAGCTGGGCCATGTGCCGGTGCACCCGGACGGACCGCTCTGCCCCTGCGGGGCCCACGGCTGCCTGGAGCAGTACGCGGGCGAGCGGGCCGTACTGGCCTCGGCCGGGCTGCCCGAGGCCGCAGGCGACTGGGTCGCCCTGCTGGCCAAGCGGGCCGCGGAGGGGTCGGCCCCGGTGCGGCGGGCGCTGGAGCAGGCCGGCGCGGCCCTGGGCACCGCGCTGGCCGGCGCGGTGAACCTGGTCGACCCGGAGGCGGTGGTGCTCGGCGGCGCCTACGCCGAGCTGGGCGAGTGGCTGCTGCCCGCGATGCGGGCGGAGCTGGCGGCCAGGGTGACGGTCCGTCCGTGGGAGCCGGGAGCGCTGTCGGCCTCCGGCCTGGGACGGGCCGGGGCGCTGCTGGGGGCCGCACTGGTGACGGTGCGTCGGATCATCGAGGATCCCTCGGGCGCGTACGGCGTGGGGTGACCGGGTCGGCGCCGAAGAACTGCTACGAATTATCTGATTTGTAGACGTTCCTGACGGTGCGACACATGGACGGACGGTCACCATGGCCAGTGGCATGAGCGGGACAGGGGCGCGCCGCGGTTTCGGCGCGGAACTGCGGGACGCGGTCACCACTCGGGCGTTTCTGCTGGTCGTCGGGGTGCTGGGGCTGCAGCTCGGCTTCATCGTCTCCTATGTGGGGGCGCTGCATCACCCCTATCCGCACCGGGCGTCGATGGCGGTGGTCGCCCCGGCCCAGGTCGGCGACAAGCTGGTGGCACAGCTGAACGCGCTCCCCAAGGACGTCCTCGACGCCAGGGCGGTCGCGGACGAGGCGACGGCCCGTCAGCAGATCCTGGACCAGAAGGTCTACTCGGCGCTGCTGTTCAACGCGACCGGCACCGAGGACAAGCTGCTGGTGGCCAATGCCTCCGGCCCGGCCCTGGCCACCGCGATCGAGACGACCATGACCGGGGTGGAACAGCAGCAGGGCCGGACCTTCACCACCGAGGACCTGGTGCCGCTGGCAGCGGGGGACGCCGAGGGGCTGTCCTCGTTCTACCTGGCGGTGGGCCTGTGCGTGGGCGGCTACCTGGTCGCCTCGATCCTCGGGATCAGCGCGGGCTCGCGCCCCGCGAACCGGGAGCGGGCGGTGATCCGGCTCGCGGTGCTGGCGCTGTACTCGATCGCGGCCGGGATCGGCGGTGCGGTGGTGGTCGGACCGGTCCTCAACGCGCTGCCGGGGAGCATCGTGGCGCTGTGGGGGGTCGGCGCGCTGGTGGTCTTCGCGGTCGGCGCCGCCACCATGGCCTTCGAATGCCTCTTCGACGTGGTCGGCATCGGGGTGGCGGTGCTGCTCTTCGTGGTCCTGGGCAACCCCAGCGCGGGCGGGGTCTTCCCGCCGCCGCTGATGCCGCCGTTCTGGCGCGCGATCGGCCCCTGGCTCCCCAACGGCGCGGGGACCAGCCTGGCCCGCTCGATCGCCTACTTCGACGGGACCGCGATCACCAAGCCGCTGCTGGTGCTGGTGGTGTGGGCGGTGGTGGGGCTGGTGGTCTCCCTGGTCGTCACCGGGATCCGCCCGGGGAAGGGGCGGGAGATGGTGGGGGAGTAGGGCTGGTGCGGGCCGTGCATGGTTGACCGCGCAGTTCCCCGCGCCCCTGGGGGACTGCAACTGAACCACTGTGGGTCAGTTGCACCCACCTAGGGGCGCGGGGAACTGCGCGATCAACCAGCTACGGTCCGCAGCCGAAAATCCCTCAGGCCCCCGCGATCAGGTAGAGCCCGTAGCCGACAGCAGCCGCGCACGCGGCGAACGCGACCACGGCCACCACCAGCGCCCCGCCGCCCCGCACCGCTGACCCGCCGTCCGCGAGGACGGCCTCGCGGCGCGACAGCGCCGACACGCCGAGGCAGAACGCAGTGACCACGCCGAGGGTGATCAGGAGACTGACGCCGAAGGTGTTGCCGAGTGCGGCCCAGTGAATCGACATGGTGTGCAACCTCCTAGGCCGCGATGGGGCCGCTGGCGGCCGGTACGGGGGTGAGTGGGGCGGCGGGTCCCTCGCCGACCGCGGGGACGTCCACGACATTGCCGGCGTCGATCCGCTGCCGCCGGGAGAGGACGTAGATCCAGGCGCTGGCGCCCACGCCGATCAGTGCCAGCAGCACCTCGCCGACCGCGCCGCGGTCGACCAGCAGTGCCCCGCCGCCGCCCAGCAGCGCCGCCGCGGGAAGGGTGAGGCCCCAGGCGTACGCCATCCGCCGCGCGGTGGACCAGTTGACCCGGCCGGTGGGGCCGGCCTTGCCCGCGCCCATGATGCCGCCGGAGCAGACCTGGGTGGTGGACAGGCCGAAGCCCATGTGCGACGAGGTGAGGATGACGGTGGCCGACGCGGTCTGCGCGGCGAAGCCCTGCGGGGCCTCGATCTCGGCGATGCCCTTGCCCAGGGTCCTGATGATCCTCCAGCCGCCCAGGTAGGTGCCGAGCGCGATGGCCAGGCCGGAGCTGACGATGACCCAGGTGGGAGGGTTGGAGCCGGGGGCGACGGCCCCGGCGGTGACCAGGGTCAGGGTGATCACGCCCATGGTCTTCTGGGCGTCGTTGGTGCCGTGGGCCAGTGAGACCAGCGAGGCCGAGGCGATCTGGCCGACCTTGAAGCCCTTGCTGTTGACGGACGCGCTGCCCTTGGCCGTGGTCCGGTAGGCGATCTTCGTCGCCCCCCAGGCGGCGACCCCGGCCACGATCGGCGAGGCGGCGGCGGGGATCAGGATCTTGGTGACCACGACGTCGAAGTGCACGCCGTGCATCCCGACCGCGACCAGGGTGGCGCCGATCAGCCCGCCGTACAGGGCGTGCGAGGAGCTGGACGGGATCCCCCGGAGCCAGGTGACCAGGTTCCAGATGATGGCCCCGATCAGTGCCGCGAAGACGACCGCGGGCTGGATGCCCGCCTTCTCGTCGACGAGTCCGCCGGAGATCGTCTTGGCGACGGCCACCGACAGGAACGCGCCGGCCAGGTTGAGCACACCGGAGATCGCGACCGCGACCTTCGGCCTCAGCGCGCCGGTGGCGATGGAGGTGGCCATCGCGTTGGCGGTGTCGTGGAAGCCATTGGTGAAGTCGAAGGCGAGGGCCGTGATGATCACGACGGTCACCAGGAACGAGATGTGTTCCATTACCAAACAATCGTCTCAGCGGAATCGTCGTGGCCGACCGTAGGGACATCGGGTGAACGGAAAGTGAACTGACGGCCGATCTGAAGTTGCTGTGACAGCTGAAGCGGGGCGAATCGGGACGCATCACCATGCGGCGTCTGGGAAGTGGAAGGGTGGATTCGTTCAGCGGGCCTTCCGGAGAGAGCTGTGTCACATTCACGTGCGGCTGGTTCGCTGGCTACGGCTCGCGGCCCGGGGACCGGCGGCGGCTGAGATCCGGGTGAGAAAGCGTGACGGCCTCTGCCACATGTCGGTGCGGCGTGGAAGGATCTCCGAGGCAGTGCACGGGGAGCGAGGGGATTGTCGGTGCGGGGCACAGGTGGCGGCAGCAGGGGCAGGGTCGGTGGCGGGGCACGGAGCAGGATCCAGGGCACGGCGGGGGGTGCGGGCGCGCTGAGCGCCGACACCAGGCCGTGGCTCAGAGGCGTGCTGCGCTGCGGGCTGCTGCTGGTCGCCGCGTCGCTGGTGGTCGTGCCTACGGCCGGTGCCTCCTTCGCCGCCGGCTCGACCGCCACCGCGACCGCCACCGCGACCAACGGGTCGGTGGACGCGCTCACCCAGGCCGAGAAGACGCTGCAGCCGATCCTGGACCAGCTGCACGCCACCTACCAGCAGGCCGAGGCGGCGACGCAGACCTACGACCAGCTCACCGAGCAGCTCACCCAGGCGCAGGCCGACGACGCCGAGCTCCAGGTCCTGGTCGACAACGCGCAGACCTCCGTGGACAACGGCACCACCATCGCCGGACAGCTGGCCACGGCCCAGTACCGCAACAGCGAACTCTCCCAACTGGGCCAGCTGCTCACGGCCCAGGACCCGGAGCAGGCCCTGCACACCGGCGAGCTGCTGGCGATGGCCGGCAAGTCCCAGGCTGCCTTCATCGCCCAGCTCAAGGCCGACCAGGCCGGACTGGTGCAGGCGAAGGCCGCCGCGGTCGAGGCCAAGGCGCACGCCGCGCAACTGGTCGCCGCCCAGGGCGTGCAGCGGGACACCATCAACAAGAAGCTGGACCAGATCCGCAAGCAGGTCGCCTCGCTCACCGGCGTCCAGCAGCAGGAGCTGTCCCAGCTGGAGCAGAAGGACGCCGACGCCGCCCAGACCGCGCTGCTGGCCTCGGGCGTGCTGGGCAAGGACAACCTGAAGCCCTCCGCCGCGGGGGCCGCGGCCGTCGCCTACGCCTTCCAGCAGATCGGCGCCGAGTACGTCTGGGGCGGCAGCGGCCCGTACGCGGCCGGGTTCGACTGCTCCGGGCTCACCTCGCAGGCCTGGCTGCACGCCGGCGTGGCCATTCCGCGCACCAGCGAGATGCAGTGGGCGCAGCTGACCCATGTGCCGCTGGACGCGCTGCGCCCCGGCGACCTGATCGTCTACTTCAGCGGCGCCAGCCATGTCGCCATCTACATCGGCGGCGGACTGGTGATCCAGGCGCCGCACACCGGCGCCGTGGTGCATGTGACGCCGATGGCGCAGAACCCGATCCTCGGCGCGGTCCGGCCCGACCCGGACAGCCCCTCGCTCGGCTCCTACAAGGCGCCGACCATCCCGAAGGGCGCGACCGGGGCGCAGCCGATAGGCCCGGGACCGGTCACCGGCACGCAGAGCGGCGGTTCGTCGTCCTCCGGCGGTTCGTCGGGGAGTTCCGGCACGCCGACGACCGCGCCCAGCAGCACGGCGTCCGCGAGCAGTTCGGCCAAGCCGTCGGGTTCGGCCCCGGCCTCCGGGAGTGCGGCGCCGAGTGCGTCCGCGACGGCCTCGGCCAGTGCTTCGGCCAGTGCCTCCACGTCGGCCGGCGCCAGCGCCGGCGCCTCCGACAGCCCGTCGCCCTCGGTCACCCCGTCGGCGGACGCGTCGTCGGCCGCGGCGGGCACCGCCTCGGAATCGCCGTCCGGAGCCGCCGCCAGCTGAGGCGGCACCCGGCTCAGCCGCGGACGGCCTCCGGGCCCGAGTCCTCCGCGAAGCGGATGACCACGGACTTGGAGGTCGGGGTGTTGCTGGTGTCGGCGGTGCTGTCCAGCGGCACCAGCACATTGGTCTCGGGGTAGTAGGCGGCCGCGCAGCCGCGCACGGTCGGGTAGAGCACCACCCGGAAGTGCGGCGCCCGGCGCTCCACGCCGTCCGCCCACTCGCTCACCAGGTCGACCAGGGCGCCCTCGGCGAGACCGTGCTCGGCGGCGTCCTCGGGGTGCAGCAGCACCACCCTGCGGCCGTCCTTGATGCCGCGGTAGCGGTCGTCCAGGCCGTAGATCGTGGTGTTGTACTGGTCGTGCGAGCGCAGCGTCTGCAGCAGCAGCCGGCCCTCGGGGACCTCGGGCGCGGTCAGCGTGTTGACGGTGAAGTTGGCCTTGCCGGTCGCGGTGGGGAAGGCTCGCCGGTCCCGGGGGGCGTGCGGCAGGGCGAAGCCGCCGGGGTGCTCGATCTTCTCGTTGAAGTCCTCGAAGCCGGGGATCACCCGGGCGATCCGCTCCCGGACGGTTCCGTAGTCGGCGGCGAACTCCTCCCAGGGGACCGGGTTCTGCGGGCCCAGGGTGAGCCGGGCCAGCCGGCAGACGATCGCGGTCTCGGAGAGCAGGTCGGCGGCGGGCGGCTTCAGCGCGCCGCGCGAGGCGTGCACCATGCCCATCGAGTCCTCGACGGTGACCTGCTGCGGCCCGGTCTCGCGAACGTCCCGGTCGGTGCGGCCCAGGGTCGGCAGGATCAGCGCCCTGGCCCCGGTGACCACGTGCGAGCGGTTGAGCTTGGTGGAGACGTGGACGGTGAGCCGGCAGCTGCGCATCGCGTCCTCGGTCACCTCGGTGTCCGGGGTGGCCGAGACGAAGTTGCCGCCCATCGCGAAGAAGACCCTGACCTTGCCGTCGCGCATCCCGCGGATGGTGTCGACCACGTCCAGGCCGTGCTCGCGGGGCGGCTCGAAGCCGAACTCCTTGCCCAGCGAGTCCAGGAAGGCCGCGCTCGGGCGTTCGAAGATGCCCATGGTCCGGTCGCCCTGGACGTTGCTGTGCCCGCGCACCGGGCAGACCCCGGCCCCGGGGCGGCCGATGTTGCCGCGCAGCAGCAGGTAGTTGACGACCTCGCGGATGGTCGGCACCGAGTGCTTGTGCTGGGTCAGGCCCATCGCCCAGCAGACGATGACCTTCTCCGACGCCAGGGTCAGCTCGGCCAGCTCGCGGATCTGCTGCTCGGGCAGCCCGGTGGCGGCCAGCACCTGGTCCCAGTCGGTGCTGCGGGCGTCCTCGGCCCATGCTTCGAAGCCGTGGCAGTGCTCCTCGATGAAGGCGTGGTCCAGGACGGTGCCCGGGGCCTTCTCCTCGGCCTCCAGCAGCAGCAGGTTGAGCGCGCGGAACAGGGCCAGGTCGCCGCCGAGCCGGATCTGCAGGAACAGGTCGGTGAGCTTGGTGCCGTTGCCGACCAGGCCGCGGGCGTTCTGCGGGTTCTTGAAGCGCTCCAGGCCGGCCTCGGGCAGCGGGTTGACGCTGACCACCTTGGCGCCGGCGCGCTTGGCGCGCTCCAGCGCGGAGAGCATCCGGGGATGGTTGGTGCCCGGGTTCTGCCCGGCCACGATGATCAGGTCGGCCTGGTAGAGGTCCTTGAGGTGGACGCTGCCCTTGCCGATGCCGATGGTCTCGGTGAGCGCCGAACCCGAGGACTCGTGGCACATGTTGGAGCAGTCCGGCAGGTTGTTGGTGCCGAACTGACGGGCCAGCAGCTGGAAGGTGAACGCGGCCTCGTTGCTGGTGCGGCCGGAGGTGTAGAAGGCGGCGCCGTCGGGGCTGTCGAGCGCCTTCAGCTCGTCGGCGACCAGGGCGAGGGCGTCCTCCCAGCCGATCGGGGTGTAGTGCGTCGCCCCCTCGTCCAGCAGCATCGGCGTGGTCAGCCGGCCCTGCTGGCCGAGCCAGTAGCCGGAGCGCCCGGCGAGGTCGGCGACCGGGTGCTCGGCGAAGAACTCCGGGCCGACCGTGCGCAGCGTCGCCTCCTCGGCGACCGCCTTGGCGCCGTTCTCGCAGAACTCGGCGGTGTGGGTGTGGTCGGGCTCGGGCCAGGCGCAGCCGGGGCAGTCGAAGCCGTCCGGCTGGTTCAGCTTCAGCAGGGTGCGGACCGCGCGGGTGGCGCCCATCTGGGCGTTGGCGATCTTCGTGGTGTGGAACAGGGCGGGGAGACCGGCCGCCGCGTGCTTGGGGGCCGAGACCTCGGGGCTGTCCTGCGCCGGGTCCTGAGCGGGAGCCTTGCCGGCCATGTCGTCCTACCTCGGGTCGCGGGCCGCCGCTGCCGCCCTCGCTGCCACCACTGCTACTCAATCCACTACTTAATCGCTCCAGTCTTTCACTGCCCGCGGGTGTTCGGAACGGTGAGGTCCAGCACAGGCAGCAGGTCGGCCGGGCGCTCCGCCGCGGGGAGCGGCGGGACCTCCAGGAACCGGCAGCCCAGTGCGGTGGCACCGCCGTCGGCGGGCGGGCTGTCGCCGACCATCAGGGTCCGCACCGGCTCCGTTCCCAGCAGCTCGCAGGCGGCCCCGAAGATCCGCGGGTCCGGCTTCTGGACGCCCAGCTCGTAGGAGAGCACGAAGGCGTCGACGAGCTGGTCCAGGCCGTGGGCGACGAAGACCGGGCGCAGGTCCCAGCCGATGTTGCTGACCACGGCGACCGGGACGCCCCGGCGGCGCAGCTCCTTGAGCACCGCCTCGGCGTCGGGGTAGGGCTGCCAGGTCTCCGGGTCCATGTGGCGCCGGTAGAGGGCGTCGGCGAGCGCGTCGGCCCGGTCGGCACCGACCGTCGGCAGCAGGGCGGCCCGGGTCTGTCCGGTGTAGGCGGCGCGGTGCTGCTCCGCACTGGTGTCGCGCTCGTCCCAACCCGCTGGTGCCTGGACCGGTTGCGGGCCGCCGGGCAGGGCGCCGGCCTCGGTGAGGCGCCGCACGCAGGCCTCGCGCTCGGCCGCCGGCAGGCCGTCCAGGCCCAGGCTGTCGAACCAGTCCTCGACGGACTCGATCCGGAAGAGCGTGCCGGAGAAGTCGAACATCACCGCGGTGGCCAGGTCGTCGATCATGTCCGCGATGGTGCCGTGCGCCGGGGCCGGGGATCAAGTGGCCCTCTCCCCGCTACTCGCCGGCCGGCTCCTCCACCGGCTCAACGGCGACCTCGACGGTGACATGGCCCATCGGCGGGTCCGGCAGCGGCTCGGGGTCGTGCACCGAGACCGCCAGCGGTGGCGGGTTGGGGTTGCGCGGCTCGCGCACCCCGGCGTCGCCGGGGCCGCCGCCACCGCGGAGCGTCCAGATCACCACGCTCGACCAGCGGGCCGCCAGCGATCCCGCGGCCGGCGACTGCCCGGAGACCACGCCGTGCACCGACGGCAGGGCGTCGGGATCCGGGCCCACCGCGATCAGCTGGGCACGGCGTGCGAAGTCGCGGGCCTGCTGGGCGGACAGGCCGATCAGGTCGGGGACGGTCACCAGGTAGGGCTGCGGGCCGGGACTGGACGCCATGCGTCCCAGGGTAGGACCGCCGTCGGCGGGAGTCAGTCGGATCGTCAGAGAGAGCGCCGGCGCAGGCAGTCCGGACGGTTGTCGACGGGCCGGCAGGTGTGCGGCGCGGAGCGTGGTGGGTACGACTCGGGGTAGCCCGTCCCGGCCGTCGATGGGGGATGGCGGGAATGCAGGACGACCGCCGGGCATTCGTACGTTCGTCCCTACTCGTTCGTCTCGATCTGTACCCGGAGGTACACCTGTGAGCAGCAGCCTGGACGCATGGAAGCGCTGGCGCGACGACCGCGTGGTGACGGCGCGCGCCCCGCATGGCCCGCTCGCCCTCACCGGAACGTACTGGCTGGCCGATCTGCGCGAGGGCGTGCCCGGGGTGCCGGGACGCTGGGAGCTCCAGGGCAGCTGCGTGATCCTCACGGCCACCCGCCACGACGGCCTGGAGGTCGACAACACCCCGCTGGACGGCTCGGTCCGGCTCTGTCCGGACAGCGCGCCCAAGCCGTCGCTGGTCACCCACGGCGGTCGACTGCTGCTGCTGATCCTGCGCGAGGGCGAGTACGCGGTCCGGGTCTACGACCCGGCCTCCGAGACCCGGACCTCCTTCGCCGGCATCGACGCGCACCCCTTCGCGCCGGAGTGGTCGCTGCCGGCCCGCTTCACCCCGTACCCGGAGCCGCGTACGGTCGCCGTCGGCAACGCGGACGGCCGCGAGCGCGGCCTCGCCCTGGCCGGCACGGTCGCCTTCGCCGCGCCCGGCGCGGCGGAGGACCGGACGTTCACGCTGCAGGTCGGCCAGGACGGGGACGGGGAGCTGAGCGCGGTCTTCGCCGACGCGGGCAGCGGCCGGGACGGCGCCTTCCGCTTCCGCTTCGTCTCCCTGGCCGCCCCCTCCGGCGCCGACGGCGCGACCGTGCTCGACCTCAACCGGGCCTACCTGCCGCCCTGCGCCTTCGCCGACCACTTCATCTGCCCCTTCCCGCCGCCCGGCAACACGCTGCCCTTCGCGGTCCCGGCGGGGGAGAAGCGGGTGCTGAAGCACTGAGTGGCGCCCGGGGTGGGCAGGATGCGGGGATGGACGACGATCAGCACGAAGCCCGCCCCCGCCCCGACTTCCTCACCAAGCCGGTCCTCAGCGGCGACCTGGTCCTGCTGCGGGCCGTGACCGAGCTGGACCTGCCCGCGCTGCGGCCGATGCTGGCGGACCCGGAGATCGCCCGGCTGACCGGCAGCCAGAGCGGTGCGCCGGAGGAGGAGCGGCTCCAGGCCTGGTACCGGACCAGGATCGGGCAGGACGACCGGCTGGACCTGGCCGTGGTGGAGCGGTCGACCGGGCAGTGCGTGGGCGAGGCGGTGCTGAACCAGTGGGACGGCCCCAACGAGAGCTGCAACTTCCGCATCGCCCTCGCCCCCGGCGCCCACGGCCGCGGCCTGGGCACCGAGGCCACCCGGCTGATCTGCGGCTACGGCTTCGAGAAGCTGGGGCTGCACCGGATCTCGCTGGAGGTGTACGCCTTCAATCCGCGCGCCCGGCGGGCCTACGAGAAGGCCGGCTTCCGGGCCGAGGGCGTGCTGCGGGACGCGCTGCGGTGGGACGGTGCGTGGGTGGACGCGGTGGTGATGTCGGCGCTGGCGGGGGAGTGGGGGAGCAGCTGACGCGGGTGGCCCGCGCGTCCGGATGGTGGCCGGTGGCTGGACGGGGCGTTCCGGATGTTGATATAGATCGGACCTCCTGGCGACGGTGGGCGACCGGACCGTCCTGATCGCAAAGGTGGTGGTGCAGGTGCGATTCCTGCGTGTAGGACCCTCGGGCGCGGAACGACCCGCACTCCTGGGCAGCGACGGCACGACGGCGTACGACCTGTCCGGCATCACGCCGGACATCGACGGACGCTTCCTCGGACGGCTGCTGGACGGCGGCGCCGCGGAGCTGGCGGCGCTGGCCGAGCAGGGCGGACTGCCGGTGCTGGAGACCGCCGGGCAGCGGATCGGCGCGCCCGTGGCCCGTCCGCCCAAGGTGGTCTGCGTCGGCCTGAACTACCGCGACCACGCGGCCGAGACCGGCGCGGAGCTGCCGGCCGAGCCGGTGCTCTTCATGAAGGCGAGCAGCACCGTCGTCGGCCCCGACGACGAGGTGCTGGTGCCGCGCCGCAGCGAGAAGACCGACTACGAGGTCGAGCTGGCGATCGTGATCGGCCGCACCGCCCGCTACCTGGACGCGCCCGAGGACGCCGACGCGGTGATCGCGGGCTATGCGCTCAGCAACGACGTCTCCGAGCGCGAGTTCCAGATCGAGCGCGGCGGCACCTGGGACAAGGGCAAGTCCTGCGAGACCTTCAACCCGCTCGGCCCCTGGCTGGTGACCCCGGACGAGATCGCCGACGTACAGCGGCTGGGGCTGCGCACCACCGTGAACGGGGAGTTGCGGCAGCAGGGCAGCACCGCGGACATGATCTTTTCGGTGCGTCATGTGGTCTGGTACATCAGCCAGTTCATGGTGCTGGAGCCCGGCGACGTGATCAACACCGGCACCCCGGCGGGGGTGGCCATGGGCCGCCCCGACAAGCCGTACCTGCGGCCGGGCGACGTCATGGAACTCTCCATCGACGGCCTCGGCACGATGCGGCAGACGCTCGGCAAGGCCTGAGGCAGGACCTCGGGCTGCAGACCGTAGCAGGCTGGGCGCGCAGTTCCCCGCGCCCCTGACGTTTGCAACTGGCTCAGTTGCACACGCCTAGGGGCGGGGGGACCTGCGCGACAAACCAGGCAGATGCCGCAGCTAGGGGCCGTCAGAACCCCCCGCAGCGAGTCGCGCCACAAGATCCGACCCTGCGTTACCCCCCACCCCCCGCAACACCTCCGCACACTGCGCATCATGCAGCGCCGACACCGCGAACATCGCCATGAACTCGTCCACCAGCCAGTCCCGCAGTTCCGTCGCCGAGCCCAGTCCGGCCGCCCCCGGGTCCTCGCGGCTGCTGCCGTCCAGCCAGGTCAGCGCGGTCGTCTCGACCACCGAGATCCAGCAGCGCAGCAGCAGCGCCAGCCGGGGTCCGGGCTGCTCCACCGGCAACTGCTCGACGATGCTGCGGTAGGCGGCCCGGCGCACCTCGTCCACGATCGCGGTGGTGCGCTCGGTCTCGGTGGCCGATCCGCCGCGCAGCAGCGCGCCGTACCCCGCGGCGTGGTCGCCGACGAAGCCGAAGTACTGGTCCAGCACGTGCCCGAGCCGCTCGGTCGGCCCGCCGTGGGTGTGCGAGGTGAACCGCGCCGAGAGCTCGTCGGCGGCGGTGCGCAGTGCCGCCTCGTACAACTGCTGCTTCCCGCCGGGGAAGTAGCGGTAGACCAGCGGTCGGGAGGCCTGCGCCGCGGCGGCCACGTCGTCGAGCGATACCTCCTCCGGGGCGTGCCGGCTGAACAGCTCCAGCGCCACCGCGATCAGCTGCTCGCGCCGCTGCTCCACCGGCAGCCGCCGGTACGGGGCCCGCTTCGCCCGGGGCGGTCGGGGCTGCGCCGGTTCCACGGCTGCGGGGGCGTCCATGGCCCCACCCTATGCGTCCCACCCGATCCGCCGGTGCGGGCCGGACCGGGGCAGCCGTCAGCCCAGCAGGCCGGACCGGCGCCACGCGGCACGGTCCAGCGCGCTGTGGATCACGCCGATCTCCTCCAGGAACGAGACCAGCTTCTCGGCGGACCAGCGCATGGTCTCCCTGCGGTGCGCGCTCTCGCGCGCCTGGCGCTGCGCCTCCTCCACATCGAGCCCGACCGCCGCGTACACCCCCGGGTGCACCAGGGCCCGGGCCACCACGACCGAGGCCTCGCCGGAGACGGTGCGGGTGAACTGCCGCTCCCAGGCCGGGCAGGTCGCCATCTGCCGGCGCAGTTCCTCGCGGGCGTAGCGGACGTGCCGGGCCTCCTCCACCACGTGGATCCGGGTGATCCCGCGGACCAGCGGCTGCACGGTCTCGTCCGGGAAGGTCTGCCGCTGGATCCGGTCCAGGATCTCCTCCACCAGCAGGGTGGCGGTGAAGGCGCCCGGGGTGGTCGCGGTGGTCTTCAGCACCCGGCCCAGGAAGCGGGTGGTGCCGCCGGGGCCGTAGTAGGGGGTGCCCAGCTTGGTCACCATGCGCGCGAACATCTTGGAGTGCCGGCACTCGTCCGCCATCTCGGTGAGCGCGTAGGTGACATGGCGGCTGCGCGGGTCCATGTCGTAGATGTGCCGGGCCAGCAGCTGCATCAGGATGACCTCGAACCAGACGCCGGCGGAGGCGAGGCTGGCCGCCTCGTGCCGGGAGAGCTCGATCCGGCGCTCCTCGGAGAGCCGGTTCCAGATCGGCGTGCCGTAGAGCGAGACCATCCGCTCGGGCAGGAACCACTTGCCGGGTTCCAGCGGCGCGTCCCAGTCGAGCTCGGTCTCGGGGTCGTGGGAGTGCTTCGCCGACGCCTCCAGCAGCCGCTCCGCCACCTGTTCGCGGTCGGTCAGCAGTGCAGACCCGCTCTTCTCCGCCATCACGACGCCCTCCCTCGGTACGACTCCTTCGCTCTTATGAGACTGCATGTCAGCAAGAGCGTCAATCCCCTGACCCCGGACGCGGGCGCGTCCGTGCCGCCGGGGTGGCGCGAACCGCGACAATGGCGGCATGACGTCGGAGGGGAGCAGCACAGCAACGGCCCGGACCTCCTGGATCCGTCGGTGCGGCGCAGCCGTCTGGCGCTTCGTCAGGGCCGCCCCCGGCACCTGCCTCTACCTGCTGATCCTCGGCGCCAACACCTTCGCCCTGGTGCAGATGTCACCGAGGTTCCGGCGGTACTTCCTGTTCAGCCACAGCACCAATCTGATCGAGCTGCGGCACCATCCGATCAAGGTGCTGGTCAGCAGCGCCTTCTGGACCGCGACCCCGAGCTTCGCCTACTGGCTGCCGCTCTTCCTGCTGTTCCACGTCCCGGTCGAGCGCTGGCTCGGCACCCTGCGCTGGCTCGCCGTGGTCGCCATCGCGCACATCCTGGCGACCCTGGTCAGCGAGGGCACCGTGGCCGTGCTGATCAACATGGGCCGGCTGCCGCTCAGCACCAGGCACACCATCGACATCGGCGTCAGCTACGGCCTCTCCGGCTCGGTCGGCGTGCTGACCTGGTTCTTCGCCCGCCCGCTGCGCTGGTGGTACCTGGGCGCGACCACGGCCTTCTTCGCCGTGCTGTTCGCTGTCGCCTGGGACTTCACCAACCTCGGGCACCTCACCGCCTTCCTGCTGGGCGTCGCCTGCTACCCGATCACCCGGGACGTCCCCGGCGGGAACTGGCGCCCGCACCGGCGTCCGCGGGCCGGTTCGGACGCCGACGGTCTGTCACCACTGCGCAGTGGTGCGACAGGATGACGGCATGTCCGACTCATCTGCAGCCAGCGCCCCCCGTACCCCCCGTCAGCTCGCCGACGCCTATGTCGACGCCTACGCCGCCCTGGACCCCGGGGTCGCCGCCGGCCTCGGCGTCAACCTGGACGACGAGCGCCAGCCCGACCTCTCCCCGGCGGGCTTCGACGCCGCCGACGAGCTGGACCGCCGCACCCTGGAGGCGCTCGCCGCACTCCCCGCGGACATCCGCGCCGACCCCGCCGAGGCGGCCTGCGCCCGGCTGCTCACCGAGCGCCTCGGTGCCCGCCGGGCGGTCCACGCGGCCGGGGACCACCTCCGCTCGCTGCGGAACATCTCCTCGCCGCTGCACCAGGTCCGGCAGATCTTCACCATGCTGCCGACCGCGACCGAGCAGGACTGGTCGGTGGTCGCCGGGAAGTTGCGCAACACCCCGGCCGCGCTCCAGGGATACCGGGCGACCCTGACCGAGGGCCTGCGGCGCGGGCTGTACTCCGGGCCGCGCCAGGTGGAGACGCTGATCGGACAGTTCGACGGATGGCTCGGCGCGGACGCGGGCAGCAGCTGGTTCGCCGACTTCGTGGCCGGGGGCCCCGAGGCCCTGCGCCCCGGGCTCGACCGCGCCGCCGCCGCGGCCACCGCCGCCACCGCCGACTTCCGCGACTGGCTCCGGGACGGCTACGCCCCCGCCGCCGCGGGCGCGCCCGACATCGCCGGACGCGAGTACTACCTGCGGGCCGCCCGCTACTGCACCGGCGCCGACCTCGACCTGGACGAGGCCTACGCCTGGGCCTGGACCGAGTTCCACCGCCTGGACGCCGAGATGCGGGTGGAGGCCGACCGGGTCCGCCCCGGGGCCGCGCCGCTGGAGGCCGTCGAGCACCTGGAGGCGCACGGGCACGCGGTCAAGGGCGTCGAGGGCATCCGCAGCTGGCTGCAGCAGCTGATGGACGAGGCCGTCGCCGCGCTCGACGGCACCCACTTCGACCTGGACGGACCGCTGCGCCAGGTCGAGGCGATGATCGCCCCGGCCGGCAGCGCGGCCGCGCCCTACTACACCCGGCCCAGCCTGGACTTCTCCCGTCCGGGCCGGACCTGGCTGCCCGTCCAGGACCGGGAGACCTTCCCGACCTGGCAGCTCGTCAGCACCTGGTACCACGAGGGCGTTCCGGGCCACCACCTGCACCTGACCCAGCGGATGCGCTGCGCCGACCGCCTCTCCACGTTCCAGATGACCCTCGGCAGCGTCAGCGCCGAGACCGAGGGCTGGGCGCTGTACTCCGAGCGGCTGATGGACGAACTCGGCTTCTTCACCGACCCGGGCCGCCGGCTGGGCTTCCTGGACGAGCAGATGCTGCGCACCATCCGGGTGATCATCGACATCGGGATGCACCTGGAGCTGGTGATCCCGGCCGACTCCCCGTTCCACCCCGGCGAGCGCTGGACGCCGGAGCTGGGCGCGGCCTTCTTCGCGGCCTACAACGGCAGCCCGGCCGAGATGCGGGAGAGCGAGATCGTCCGCTACCTGGGCTGGCCGGGCCAGGCCATCGGGTACAAGCTCGGCGAGCGCGCCTGGCGGGCCGGCCGGGAGCAGGCCAGGGCCCGGCACGGGGCCGGCTTCGACCTGAAGGCCTGGCACATGGAGGCGCTGTCCCAGGGGGCGTTCGGGCTGGCCGACCTGACGGAGCAACTGTCCGGGCTCTGATCCGTCCGGACCCGCTCGTCCGGACCCGGTCTGCGGAGCCGGCCTCCGGAGCCGGTCCCATTTCGGGGACAGCGCGGACTTTGTCGGTGCCAGCCTCTAACGTGGCTCGCACGCAGGTTCCGGCGAGGAGGTCATGCACGATGTCCGACATCTCTTCCGAGGACAGTCGACTCGTCTCCGTGGTGGTGTACGCCTCGGGCGCGGTCTGCCGTCGCCGTGCCCTGATCCGGGCCCGGAGCGGCCCGGGTCCGTTCCGGATCGCCCTCGGCGGGCTGCCGCTCGCGCTGGACCCGCACAGTCTGCGGGCCGCTGTGGTCAGCGGTCCGCAGCGGCTGCGGGTGCTCGATGTGCGGCGGGAGGTCGAGGCAGCGCTGCCCTCGGTCGAGGACCTGTCGCCGCTGAAGAGCGCCTGCGACGAGGCGGAGGAGGCGGCGGACGCGGCCGGGGCGGCCCGGGCGGCGCTGGCCGCCCAGGTGGAGCACACCGCCGCGTTGCGTGCCGTCCCGCCCGCCCCGCGCCGGGGCGACCCGCCTCGGCACGCGCCGGCGGACGCGCTGCTGGCGCTGGCCGACTTCGTCGACACCCGGCTGGGGGAGCTGCAGCAGCGGCTGCTCGCGGCCGAGGACGCCGAGCGCGAGGCCCGGCGCGAGGCCGAGATCGCCCGGCGCCGGCTGCGCGCCGCCTCGGGGGCGCTGCCGACCGAGCAGGTCAGCCCGAGCACCACGGTGGTGCTGACGCTCGATCAGGCCGGGACCGCCGGGCCCGAGGAGGGGCCGTCAGGGCAGCCGGACCAGCCGGAACCGGAGATCGAGCTGGAGCTGGAGTACGGGGTCCCGGGCGCGACCTGGACGCCGACCTACCACCTGCGGCTGGACGGCATCCACAGCGACACCCCCGGCGGCAGCCTGGCGATGCGCGCCGTGGTCGCCCAGCGCACCGGCGAGGACTGGACCGGCGTCCGGCTCGGCCTGTCCACCGCCGACCTGCGCCGCCGCACCGAACTGCCCGAGCTCCGCTCGCTGCGGCTGGGCCGCCGGCAGGCCGAGGTGGCACCGATGTTCCGGCGCGAGCCCCCGTCCGGCCTCGCCGAGCTGTTCACCGGGTACGACGCCTTCCCCAAGCCGGCCGCCGCCGAGGCGCAGGCCTCCGCGGCGATGGCGGGCGGAGCCGCGGCGGGCCTGCTGGAGGAGGACGCGGACCTGGCCATGGACACCTTCAGCGTGAAGTCGGTGCGGACCCGGTCGGTGGGCTCGGCCGGCCCCACCGGCGGCCCGGTGCCCTTCCCGCCGGCCATGGCGGCGCCCCCGGCGCCCGCGCCCGGCGGGCCGGCGTACGCGCAGCCGATGCAGGCCATGCGCGCTCCCATGGCCCCCTCCGGCGGCTACGGCGGACCGCCGCGCGAGGCCAAGAAGGCCTTCGGGGCGGCGGCCGCCCAGCAGCCCGAGCCCGACCAGGCCCTGCGCGACCTCGTCCAGCTCGCCCTGGCCGGACCGGACGAACCGGCCGCCGAGCGCGGGCTGCTGCGCCCCGGCGCGGCCGGCTCCGGCGCGGTGGCGACCGAGTACCGCCGGCGCGCCGAGTCCGTCGCGCGGCTGGCGCTGCCGCCGCGCTCCGTGCCGGTCCGCAGCTCCGCCGGATCCTTCGACCACCGCTACGACACCGCGGCCACCGTGGACGTCCCCGCCGACGGCGCCTGGCACACGGTGCCGGTGCTGGAGTTCCCGGTGGAACTGGCCGCCGAGCACATCTGCGTCCCGGCCGTCGACCCCCGGGTCTACGCGGCCGTGCGGCTGGGCAACACCAGTCCGCACGCGCTGCTGGCCGGCGCGGCCGAGGTCACCGTGGACGGGGCCTATCTGATGACGGTTCAGCTGCCGACGCTCGCCCCCGGGCAGCACCGCCGGGTCGGCATCGGGGTGGTCGAGAGCGTGCAGGTGGCCCGGCACACCCGGATGCGGGAGTCGACCGCCGGGCTGCGCGGCGGCACCGTCGTGCTGGAGCACTCGGTCGAGATCGAACTCGTCAACCGGCTCGGGCGTCCGGTCACCGTGGAGGTCCGCGAGCGGGTCCCGGTCGGCGGCGACAAGGACGTCAAGGTCGAGGAGCAGCAGGCGAACCCGCCCTGGACGGTGGTCCCACCGGAGCAGGACGAGCAGCACCAGCGCGGGATGAGGGTCTGGCGGGTCACCCTGGAGCCGCACGCCAAGCAGCAGTTGAACGGCGGCTACGCGGTCAGGATCCCGGCGGCCAAGGCCGTGGTCGACGGCAACCGGAGGCTCTAGTGGCCGACAGGAGGAACGGCCGACAGGAGGAGCTGAGGAGCATGGCCGAGAAGACCGAGGACGGTGCGATCCCCTGCCCGGTCACCGCGGTGACCCTGCTGGAGGACCGGGCCGAGCTCTCGCGCACCGCCGTGCTCGACGGCGGGCTGCCGGCCGGCACCCACCGGCTGCGGCTGGGCCCGGTGGGCCCGCTGGCCGTGGACCGGTCGCTGCGCGCCGAACTGGAGGCGCCGGGGGCCGGGGCGGACATCCGCGACGTGCGCCTGGTCCGGCTCTACACCCCTCCGCCGGAGGGCGCCCCGGGCCCGGACGCCTCGGCGCTGCGCCACCGGGTGCACGAACTCGGCGAGCTGATGCGCCGGTTGGAGGCGGACCGGGACCGCACCGGGGCTCGGGTCGCGGTGCTGGAACAGCTGCTGGACGAGCTGCGCCGGGACATCGCCGAGAGCGCGGGCGCCGGTGCGGCCGACCCGCAGCGCTGGACGGCCGAGCTGGACCGGGCCTACGACGAGCACACCCGGCACGGCGAGGCGCAGCGGCTGCTGCTGCGCCGCATCGCCAGGACCCGTACCGAGCTCGGCAGCGCCCGGGAGGCGCTGGACGCGGCCGAGGAGCAACCGCTGGTGCTGTCCGCCTTCGTGGACGTGGTGATCGAAGCCGGCGAGCCGTTGCCGGAGGGGGCCCGGCTGCAGCTGGTGCACCTCAGCCCCTGCGCGCTCTGGCGGCCCGCCTACCGCGCCGAACTGTCCGCCGACGGGACCTCGCTGGCGCTGCAGTGCGACGCGGTCGCCTGGCAGCGCACCGGTGAGGACTGGACCGGCGCGGCGCTGTCCTTCTCCACCGCCCGGACCACGCTGGCCGCCGAACCGCCGCTGCTGGGCGAGGACGTGCTGCTGCTGGTGGACCGCACCCCGGAGGAGCGGAAGACCATCGAGGTGGACCTGCGGGAGGTCGACATCCAGACCGTGGGCCCCGCGGGCGACGGCCCGGCCGGGCCGTCCGCCGCCTCGGCCGCCGCGCTCGCCCTGCCCGGGGTGGACGACGGCGGCGAGGCCCGGCTGCTGGTCGCGCCGGCGCCGGTGGACCTGCCCTCGGACGGTCGGCCGCACCGGATCGGGCTGGCCTCCGCGACGCTGCCGGCCACGGCCGAGTACAGCTCCGCCCCGGAGCTGTCCGCCCTGGTCACCCAGGTCGCCCGGTTCCGCAACAGCACCGGCCAGGTACTGCTCTCCGGCCCGGTCGACCTGATCCGGGGCAGCGGCTTCGTCGGCCGCGGCGAGCTGCGCTTCACCGCCGAGGGCGCCCCCGCCGAGCTGTCCTTCGGCAGCGAGGACACCTTCCGGGTGACCCGCTCGGTCGAGGAGTCCCGGGACACCACGGCGGTCACCGGACGGACCGTCATCACCCGTACCGTCCGGCTAGCGCTGTCCCGCTTCGCGCCCGCGGACGCCGCGCCGCTGGCGGTGGTGGTGCGCGAGCGCATCCCGGTCTCGGAGATCACCGCGGTCGACGTCCGGCTGGACAAGGAGCGCAGCTCGCCGCAGCCGGAGGGGGTGGACGCCGACGGCATCGTCCGCTACGACCTCACCCTGGCCGCCGACGACCGCCGCACCCTGACACTGGGTTACGAGATCACGGCGTCACGGTCGGTGGCCGTCTGAACCGGGTTCCCGCCTGCCGGGCTGCGCCGCCTCCACCAGCTGCTCCAGCCTGGCCCGGTGCATGATCAGCCGGTCCGGGTCGGCCGGGGCCTCGGCCTCGCCGAAGTGCAGTTGCCGGTAGCCGATCCGCAGCATCACCACGGCGTGCCGCAGCGCCGCGTAGAGCAGGTGGAACTCCATGTCCCGCGGGGTGTGGCCGGTGAGTTCGGCGTAGCGGGCGCAGATCCGGTCCGGTTCCAGGAAGTCCGGCATCCCGGGCAGGCCGGAACCCTCGGTCAGGTCCTGGAAGAAGCGGTGCAGGAAGATCAGCCAGGCCAGGTCCAGCTCGCGCGGACCGACCGAGGCCATCTCCCAGTCGAGCACCCCGACCGGGTCGAAGCCCTGGTAGACGATGTTGCCGACCCTGGCGTCGCCCCAGCTCAGCACGGTCGGGCCCTCGTCCTGCGGCCAGAGCTGCTCCAGCCGGGCGAAGGCCCGCTCGATCAGCGGGGAGCGCGGCCGGCCTTCCACCACCCAGGCGTAGTACTCGCGTTGTTCGTCCACGTGCCGGCGCAGCGGGCTGCGGAACGAGCCGTGCGCGGCAACCGGAGCCAGGAAGGCGGCGTCCTCCGCCGGGACGGCGTGCAGCCCGGCCAGCACCTCCAGGGTGGCCTGCTCCAGATGCGCCCGCTCGGCCGGGGCGGCGTCGAACAGCCAGTTGCCGCCGTAGGTGTAGGGCATCACATCGGGGGGCACCCGGCCCTCCAGCCGTTCCATCACGAATCCGGTGGCGCCCAGCGGGGCCGGGTCGGTCTCCAGTCGCAGCAGCCGGGGCACCGGCACCTTGGTCCGCTCGGCGACCAGCCGGATCGCCCGGTACTGCCGCTCCATGTCGTAGCGCGGGAACACCGCGTAGGCGTTGGTGTCGGCGGCCAGCCGCAGCACGCAGGGCTGGACCGTGCCGTCCGGCCGCCGCAGGTCGAACAGCACCGTCTCGCTGGACATCCCGTTGGAGGGCGGTACGGTCAGCCCGCCCACGGTCGCCCCGGGCAGCCAGCCGGCCACCCAGGCGGCGAGGCGGCGCTGCAGCTCGGCGGGGTCGCGGGTGGTGGTGCGCGGGCGCGGGGCCTGCGGGGCGGCCGGCATCAGCGGGGACCTCCGTCCGGGGTGCCCGGGACGCCGCTGCTGGAGACGCGGCTGCGCGTGACGCTGCCGAAGTCGGTGAAGCCGCTGGGGTCGTGGCGGCCGAAGCTGCCGTGCTCGAAGATCCCGTGGCCGACCTCGCCGTCCAGGGTGAACCGGGCCGCATGGTCGGTGACCCCGTAGGCGGCCGGGCCCAACCCCTTCGGATCGCCGAGGTTGTACACCATGCGCTCGCTCCAGCCCCGGCCCTGCCAGGTGCCGTGCTGCCAGTCCGGTGCCGGCGGGTAGCCGGCGCCGACCGCCAGCGGGCTGCCGAGCAGCACCTCGGCCCGGACCTCCAGCGGCTTGCGGGCGGCGTCGGTGAGGTGGATCACCGCCGAGCGCGGCTCCCGGCCGCCGGGCGCGTAGGCGATGTCGACGTAGGGCCAGCCCAACTGCTCGTCCCTGCGCCCGCTGCCGTCCCGGTACACCGCGACCGCGTCGTTCAGGGTGCGGTAGCCGTCGGCGTCCTCCTGGAGCACCACCATCAGCATCCGGTCCCGGAACCTGATCGGGCACCAGACCCAGTGGAAGCCCTCGGTGCGGTGCTCCTCGGCGGCGCGCCCCGGCTGCTCGCCGGGGATCGGACGGACGCCCCAGCTGCGGTCCCGGGTGCCGGTCCAGCCGTCCGGGGTGACGGTGTACTCGACGCCGGCGGCGCGGATGGTGCCGGAGGGGGCGCCCGCCTGGACGAAGCGCCGCCCCTCCAGGGTGAGCCGGTCGCCGGTGCGGGCCACGTGGTGCGGCTCCCACAGGGCCGGGAACTCCGCCTCCCAGGTCAGGTCGAAGCTGAGCCCCTCCTCGGCGCCGGCGCCCTGGGCGGCGGCGTCCTGATCATCGGGGTCGGGTTCGCAGACCAGCCGCAGCGTGCGCAGCGGCCGGTGCACCTCGATCCGCAGCGGGCCGACGGCCAGCTGCATCCGGTCGTCGCCCAGCGCGTCGGACGCCCGGACGGCGTACAGCCGGTCGCCGATGCGCAGGGTCGCGTAGGCGTCGATCACTCCGGTGTTCGGGTACACCCCCAGGCCGGTGATCAGCAGCGCGCCGCCGTCGTGGTCGAACACATGGAAGATGCAGCGGTCGTAGGCGTTGCGGTCCCCGGTCGCGACATGGCGCATCGAGAGCGGCACCTGGTGCACCGGGTACTCGTCGAGGGGTACCGGACGGTCGGCGTTCGCGTGCTGGGACATGGCTGGTCCTCCCCGGGGCAGCGTTAGCTGACGGTACGTCAGAAACAGCTGCGCGGACCATACCCCTGCAGCCCCTTCGGCCGTCCGGATGGCCCGGAGTCAAGACGACGTCAGCGTCCGGCCCCGGCGGATCAATGAAGCGTCAGGACGGCGGCACGGGTCCGACCTGCGGGCTTAGCGTCGAGTCGCGGCCCGGACCTGATCCACCCACCACCTCACCGGGCCTGGTACGAGAGGACCTGACGGACGTGTCCGAGGACCATACTCACCCCGAGGCGGAGCTCGAACCCGAGCCCGGCCACCACCTGCTGTTCGCCCCGGTGCGCGACACCGCCTGCGGCATGGCGCTGCGGCTGTTCCGCGAGCGCGACGGCTCCCGCTGCGCGGTGGCCTTCAGCACCGAGCAGCGGCTGCGCGCCGTGCTCGGCAGCGCGCAGCGCTGCGTCCCGCTGTCCGAGCCCGCGCTGCGGGAGATGACCGGCCCGATCGGGGTGACCCGCCTGGTCGTGGACCCCAACCTGGTCGCGCCGCCGGTGCGCGAACTCCCCGCCGCCCCGGTCCGGACCGCGCCCAGGCCGCCGGCCGCGCTGCCGCAGCTGCTCCGGT
Source organism: Streptacidiphilus jeojiensis (assembly GCF_042510965.1). Taxonomy (NCBI): domain Bacteria; kingdom Bacillati; phylum Actinomycetota; class Actinomycetes; order Kitasatosporales; family Streptomycetaceae; genus Streptacidiphilus; species Streptacidiphilus jeojiensis. Next base: position 287,068 of record NZ_JBEUKS010000008.1, on the reverse strand, counting down.
GAGCGGCCCGCACCCACTGACCGCGGCACCCGCGGTCCCCGCCCCCGCCCCCGGACCTGGACCTGCCCCCGCCCTCGACGACCTCGACCGCCGGCTGCTCCAGGCCCTCAGCGAGGACGGCCGGGCCAGGGCACGGACCCTGGCCCGGCGGTTCGGCCTCAGTGAGAGCGCCGTCGCCGCCCGGCTGCGCAGGCTGACCAGCACCGGTGTGGTCACCGGCGTCCACGCCGGGATCGACGCCGCCGCGATCGGCCGCCCGCTGCAGATCCAGATCCGGCTGCGGCTCCGTCCCGGGGCCACCGCGACCGGCGTGGAGCAGGCCGCCGCCAGGATGCCCGCCGTCTACGCCGGTTCCGTCCTCGCCGGGGACCACGACCTGGAGCTGCGGCTGGCCTGCCGGGACACCGCCGAGCTGGCCGCCTCCGTCGCCGAACTGCGACGTTGCGGCGCCGCCGAATGCCAGGTCGAGGTGGTGCTCCGCGGCTTCCTGTACCCGCTGCCGGTGGAGCCGCTCACCAGCTGACCCGACCTCACCACCCCTGCTCTGCCCCGAAGGAGAAGCCGTGCTCACCGCCCGCCGCAGGAACGACCGCGCCGAGGACACCGTCCCGGAGCGCGAAACCGTCCCGGATTGCGACACCGCGCAGGACCGCGACACCGCGCAGGACTGGACGCCGCTGGGCGCCCCCTGGCCGGCCGCCGCCCGCCGCGACGGGGACGACGTGCTGGTCGGCGGGGTCGCGCTGGGCCACGTCGCCGCGCGCTTCGGCACGCCCGTCTACGTCCTGGACGAGGCCGAGGTGCGCGAGCGCTGCCGCGCCTACCGCCGGGCGCTGCCGGACGCCGAGGTGCACTACGCCGCCAAGGCGTTCCTGTGCGGGGCGGTCGCCGAGTGGGTCGAGCAGGAGGGCCTGGGTCTGGACGTCTGCTCGGGCGGCGAGCTGGAACTCGCCGTGACCTGCGGGTTCCCGGCCGAGCGGATCGTGCTGCACGGCAACGCCAAGAGCCCGGAGGAACTGGCCGCGGCGGTGCGCCTCGGCGTGGGGCGGATCGTCGTCGACTCCTTCCCGGAGATCGCCAGGCTCGCCGTGCTGGCCTCGGACGACTGCCCGCAGGACGTGCTGGTCCGGGTGGTGCCCGGGGTCGCCGCCGGGCACCACCCGTCGGTACGGACCGGGACCGACGAGCAGAAGTTCGGCTTCTCGCTGGAACCGGGCGAGTCCGGCGCGGTCAGCGCCGCCGTCGACGCGGTGGACCGGATCCTGCACCAGCCGCACCTGCGCCTGGTCGGCCTGCACTGCCACCTCGGCTCGCAGATCGCCGACACCGCGCCCTACCTCGCCGCGCTGGACCGGCTGGTCCCGCTGCTGGCCTCGGTCCGGGACCGGCACGGGGTCGCCCTGCCCGAGCTGGACCTGGGCGGCGGCCACGCCGTCCCGTACCGGCGCGGCGAACCGGCCCTGGACCTGGAGGAGTTCGCGGCGGCGGTGACCACCCGGCTGGAACAGCTGTGCTCCCGGCACCGGCTGCCGGTGCCCCGGCTGGCCGTCGAGCCCGGCCGCGCGGTCACCGGTCCGGCCGGGGTCGCCGTCTACCGGGTGCTGACGGTCAAGCACAGCCCGGGCGGACTGACCTTCGTCGCCGTGGACGGCGGGATGAGCGACAACCCCAGGCCGGCCCTCTACGGCTCCCGCTACACCGCGACGCTGATCGGCCGGGCGAGCGACGCCCCGCTCGCCGAGGCGCGGGTGGTCGGCCGGCACTGCGAGGCCGGGGACGTGCTGGTGCCCTCGGTGGAGCTGCCCGCCGACGTGCGGCCCGGCGACCTGCTGGCGGTCCCGGCCGCGGGCGCCTACCACCTCTCGATGGCGTCGGGCTACAACCTGGTCGGCCGTCCGCCGCTGATCGCGGTGCGCGACGGCGCGGCGCGGATGCTGATGCGCCGGGAGACCCTGGACGACTTCCGCCGCCGCGACATCGGCCGCTGACCTCCTCCGGAGTGCCCGGTGCGGCAAGCGGCGTCAAGGATCCGTCAAGGTTCGACGGACCCGCGCAAGGGAACCGTCAACCTTCGCGACAGCCCACCTGACGTGCTGTTTCCTGACGATGAGTGCGATGGACGCGGTGGACGCGGATGCGGTTGGTGCGGGGAAGTACAGGAAAGGGAAGCCCGTTGGCACGGTACGGCGGCAAGGGTCGGCTGAAGGTCTTCCTCGGTGCCGCTCCCGGTGTCGGGAAGACCTACCGGATGCTGGACGAGGCACGGCGCCGGGCCGAGCGGGGCACCGACGTGGTGGTGGCCTTCGTGGAGTGCCACGGCCGCCGCAGCACCGAGGAGAAGCTGGCGGGCCTGGAGGTGCTGCCGCGGCTGACGCGGGAGTACCGGGGCGTGTCGTTCACCGAGATGGACCTGGACGCGGTGCTGGCCCGGCGTCCGGAGGTGGCGCTGGTGGACGAGCTGCCGCACACCAATGTGCCCGGCGGCCGGCACGCCAAGCGCTGGGAGGACATCCAGGAGCTGCTGGACGCCGGGATCGACGTGCTGACCACGGTGAACGTCCAGCACCTGGAGTCGCTGAACGACGTGGTCGAGAAGATCACGGGGGTGCCGCAGCGGGAGACCGTGCCGGACGAGGTGGTGCGGCGGGCGGACCAGATCGAGCTGGTGGACGTGGCGCCGGAGGGGCTGCGCCGCAGGATGGCGCACGGCAGCATCTACGCGCCGGAGAAGGTGGACGCGGCGCTGTCGCACTACTTCCGGGTGGGCAACCTGTCGGCGCTGCGGGAGCTGGCGCTGTTCTGGCTGGCCGGGCGGGTGGACGAGGGGCTGCAGAACTACCGTGCCGAGCACGGGATAGCGGCGGTGTGGGAGACCCGGGAGCGGGTGGTGGTGGCGCTGACCGGCGGCCCGGAGGGGGAGACCCTGATCCGCCGGGCCGGACGGATCGCGGCCCGGGCGGCCGGCGGCGACCTGCTGGCGGTGCACGTGGCCCGCAGCGACGGCCTGGCCGACGCCAACCCGGCGGCGCTGGCCGCGCAGCGGCGGCTGGTGGAGAGCCTGGGCGGGAGCTACCACTCGGTGGTGGGCGACTCGGTGCCGCGGGCGCTGATCGACTTCGCCCGTGCCGAGAACGCCACCCAGCTGGTGCTGGGCACCAGTCGGCGCGGCACCCTGGTGCGTTCGCTGACCGGGCGCGGGATCGGCGAGACGGTGGTCGCCCTCTCCGGCGACATCGACGTCCACATGGTCACCCATGAGCAGTCCGGCCGGGGCCGGCGGCTGCCGGTGCCGGGGCGGCTGCACTCCCCGTCGCGCCGGATCGCCGGGCCGCTGGCCGGCCTGGTCACCCCCTTCCTGCTCACCGCGCTGCTCAGCGGGACCAGGGGCACGGTCAACCTGACCAGCGACATCCTGGTGTTCCTGGTCGCGGTGGTGGGGGTGTCGCTGCTGGGCGGGGTGATCTCGGCCCTGCTGGCGTCGCTGGTCGCGTCGCTGCTGCTGAACTACTACTTCATACCGCCGATCCACCGGTTCACCATCAACGACCCCAACAACCTGCTGGCCCTGGTGGTCTTCGCGGTGGTGGCGATCGCGGTGGCGGTGGTGGTGGACCGGGCCGCGCGGCTGGCCCGGCGGGCGGCCCGGGCCACGGCCGAGGCGGAGACGCTGTCGGCGCTGGCCGGCAGCGTGCTGGGCGGGGAGAGCGCGGTGGAGGCGCTGCTGGCCCGGCTGCGGGAGACCTTCGGCATGGACTCCGTCGAACTGCGCGACACCTCCCCCGAGGGGGGTTCGGAGGAGACGGAGGTGGAGGCGGAGGTGGAGCAACGGCAGGAGCCGGTCCGGGAGGGCGAGGCGGTGGAGGAGGTACCGGTGGGGGACGACGCGGTGCTGGTGCTGCGCGGACGGCCGCTGCCGGCCGCCGACCGCCGGGTGCTGGCGGCCTTCGCCGCGCACGTGGCGGCGGCGCTGGACCGGGCCCGGCTGGCCGAGGTGGCCGCCGAGGTGGAGCCGGTCAAGGCCGCCGACCGGATGCGCACCGCGCTGCTGGCCGCGGTCAGCCACGACCTGCGCACCCCGCTGGCGGTGGCGCTGGCCTCGGTCAGCTCGCTGCGCAGCCAGGACGTCCAGTTCTCGCCCGAGGACCAGCAGGAGCTGCTGGCCAGCGCCGAGGACTCGCTGGGCAAGCTGAACCGGCTGGTCGACAACCTGCTGGACATGAGCCGGCTGCAGGCCGGCGTGCTGCCGATGGACCTGCAGCCCACCGCCCTGGAGGACGTGCTGTCCGCCGCGGTGGACTCGCTGGCGGACGGCAGGCCGCCCAACCTCAGGGTGCAGGGGCTGGAGGAGGCCCCGGCCGTGCTGGCCGACGGCCCGCTGCTGGAGCGGGTGGTCGCCAACCTGGTCGCCAACGCGCTGCGGCACGGCGGCGACGCCCCGGTCCTGGTCACCGCGAGCGCACTGGCCGGGCAGGTCGAGTTCCGGGTCGTCGACCACGGGCCAGGACTGCCCGAGGACGACCGGGAGCGGGTGTTCCTGCCGTTCCAGCGGCTGGGCGACACCGACAACGGCAGCGGGGTGGGCCTCGGGCTCGCCCTCTCCCGGGGGCTCACCGAGGCCATGGGCGGCACCCTCGTCCCCGAGGACACCCCCGGCGGCGGCCTGACCATGGTCCTCTCCCTGCCGGCCCCCACGGCGACCCCGGACCCGGCTGCCCCCGTACCGGACCCGGCCGCCGCGCCCGCATCCGCGCCCGAACCCGCATCCGCGCCCGAACCGGCGCCCGCGCCTGCACCCGCATCCGCGTCCTCCTACGCGACGGCCCCGGACGGAGAAGCCCACCCGTGACCCGAGTCCTCATCGTGGACGACGAACCGCAGATGCTGCGGGCACTGCAGATCAACCTGGAGGCCCGCCAGTACACGGTGGCCACCGCCCAGGACGGCAGCCGTGCCCTGGACGAGGCCGCCGCCTTCCCGCCCGACGCGGTCATCCTCGACCTCGGCCTGCCCGGCCTGGACGGCACCGAGGTGATCCGCGCGCTGCGGGTCTGGAGCGCGGTCCCGGTCATCGTGCTCTCCGGCCGCTCCGGCGCGACCGACAAGGTCATCGCCCTGGACGCCGGCGCCGACGACTACGTGACCAAGCCGTTCTCGATGAACGAACTCCTGGCCCGGCTGCGCGCGGTGCTGCGCCGCCCGGCCTCGGACGAGCCCATCGGCGGCAGCGCGGTGATCGGCGACCACACCGTGGACCTGGCCGGCTGCACCGTACGCCCGGTCCCGGTCCGGCTGACCCCGACCGAGTGGCGCATCCTCACGGTGCTGGTGCAGCATCCGGGCCGGTTGGTGACCGGCCGTCAACTCCTGCTGGACGTCTGGGGACCGGGGCACGAACGCAAGACCAACTACCTCCGGGTCTACCTGGCCGGGCTGCGCCGCAAGCTCGAACGCGACCCGGCCCACCCCCGGCACCTGCTGACCGAGCCGGGGATGGGCTACCGCTTCGAGCCGTGAGCGAGCCGTGGGCCTGCGTGGCCGACCGCGCGGCTACTGCCGCGCGTCGGTGCCCGCGTACGCCTCCACCGGGAGGGCCGGCAGGCGGTGCCGCTGGCGCAGCGGCATCTGGGCCAGCAGCGCGGGCGGCGGCACCGCCAGGACCGGGCAGCCGGCGTGCGCCACGCAGAAGCGGCTGACCGAGCCATGGGTGATCCTGGCGAACAGCCCGCGTTCGCCGGCGCCCACGACCAGCAGGTCGTCCGGGCGGTCGGCGATGTCCACCAGCGCCCGCCCCGCCTCCGCGCGGATCACCATCGGACGGACCACCAGCCCGCCGGGGAACCCGCCGAAGGCCTCGTCGAAGCTGTTGCGCAGCCGCGCGCAGGCCTGCCGCTCCCAGAGCTTGAGCAAGTCGGGGCAGGGGGCCCGGCGGTAGCCGGTCTCGCCGCCCACCGGGGTCCAGGCCAGCGCGGCCCACAGCTCCGCCGGGCCGCGCCGGGCCTCGCCCACCGCGGCCCGCAGCGCCGCGAGGCTGCTCGGGGACCCACTGACCCCCACCACGACCCGCCGGATCGCCGTCGTCATTTCCGTCCGTCCCGCCTCTGTGCCCCGGAGTTCTCCCCGCTATCGGACCTCGCGACAACGTCCCAGGCCAGAGCTTTGACACCGCCCTGACGGGGCAGCCGCCCGCTTTGACGCGGTCTTGACCGGCCCCGGACGGGATCCACATCACGGGCACGGTCACCTACCCGAAGCAGACCGACGGCTGAGCCGTGTGACCGGCATCCGCCTGCCGGCGTGGGCAGTCGCGCCCCACCTCCCTTCCTTCCAGTTCATCCGACACATTCCATCGAATACATGTTCGAGAGATGCCCCTATGATGGATGGGAAGGCTGTGGTCCGAGGGTCGGATGGGGAGGGGAGCGGGTGACTGGTAGGAGGCGGCTGTGGCGTTTACGCATCTGCGTGCCGTCTCCGGGTTCTCCGCCCGTTACGGCGCCAGCCACCCGGAGCGGCTGGCCGAGCGCGCCGTCGAGCGCGGTCTGGACGCGCTCGCGCTGACCGACCGGGACACCCTCGCCGGCGCCGTCCGCTTCGCCAAGGCCTGCCAGAAGGCCGGGATCCGGCCGCTGTTCGGGGTGGACCTGGTGCTGCCCTGCCACACGGACGCGACACCCGTCCAGGCACGCCCCCAGGACCCGGCGCGGACCGAGTCTGTCGTGCGCCGCCGCACGCCCGTGCGCGGGGGTGCGTTCATCGACGAGAGCGCTCCGCGCGGGGTGTTCCTGGCGCGCGACCGGGCGGGCTGGGCAGCGCTGTGCGCCCTGGTCACGGCCGCGCACGCCGGTGCCGGCGACATGCCCGCCCTCGGCTGGCCCGATCTCGAACAGATCGCCGACGCGGCGGCCGGCCACCTCTTCGTGCTGCTCGGCCCCGGCTCCGAGGTCGGTGCCGCGCTCGCGGCCGGGCGCCCGGACCGCGCCGCCCGGCTGGTCGCGCCCTGGCGGCGGCTGTTCCCCGACGCCCTGCGCCTGGAGGCCGTGCACCACCCGGGCGCGGCCACCGCGGGCACCGGCCCCGGCAGTCTGCGGCTGGCTGCCCGCACCCTGGCCTTCGCCGAGGAGCAGGGCCTGCCCGCCGTGCTCACCAACCAGGTCCGCTACGCCGACCCCGGCGGCCGGCGGCTCGCCGACGTCCTGGACTCGGCCCGGCTGCTGGTGCCCGTCGACGCCCGCAAGCCGCAGCAGCGGGACAGCGGCGAGGGCTGGCTCAAGGACAGCGGGGACATGGCCGGGCTCGCCGAGCGGATCGCCGACGCCGCAGGCCAGGGCCGCGACGGCGCCCGCCGGCTGCTCGCGGCGACCCGCGCGGTCGCCGAGGCCTGCCTGGTGGACCCGCAGGACGACCTGGGGCTGGGCACGGTGCACCTCCCCGAGCCGGTGCTGGTCGGCGCCGACCGCCGGGGCACCGACCGGGTGCTGCGCTCGCGCTGCGTCACCGCGATGGTCCGCCGCGGCTACCACCGCCGTCCCGACCAGCGGAAGTACTGGAAGCGCCTGGACGCCGAGTTGGACACCATCGCCCGGCTGCGCTTCGCCGGCTACTTCCTCACCGTCGCCCAGGTCGTGGACGACACCAGGGCGCTGGGCATCCGGGTCGCCGCGCGCGGCTCGGCGGCCGGCTCGCTGGTGGTCCACCTGCTCGGCATCGCCACCGCCGACCCGGTCGAACACGGGCTGCTGATGGAGCGCTTCCTCTCGGTCAGCCGCCGGGCGATGCCCGACATCGACATCGACGTGGAGTCGGCCCGGCGTCTGGACGTCTACCGGGCGATCTTCGAACGCTTCGGCGCGGAGCGCACCGCCACCCTCGCCATGCCGGAGACCTACCGGGTCCGCCACGCCATCCGCGACACCGGTGCGGCGCTGGGCCTGGACCCGCAGACCATCGACCGCCTCGCCAAGGCCTTCCCGCACATCCGGGCCAGGGACGCCCGCACCGCCCTCGCCGAACTGCCCGAACTGCGCGAGGTCGCGGCCGAGGACCACGGCCCGCTGTGGGAACTGGTCGAGGGCCTGGACGGGCTGTCGCGCGGCACCGCCATGCACCCCTGCGGTGTGATCATCTCGGACGCATCGCTGCTCACCCGCACTCCGGTGGTGCCCACCCCCGGCGAGGGCTTCGCCATGTCGCAGTTCGACAAGGAGGACGTGGAGGACCTCGGCCTGCTGAAGCTGGACGTCCTGGGCGTCCGGATGCAGTCGGCGATGGCGCACGCCGTCGCCGAGATCGCCCGCGCCACCGGCGAGCGGATCGACCTGGACGACCCGGTGCAGGTCCCGCCCGAGGACCCGGCGGCGATGGCGCTGATCCGCTCCGCCGAGACCCTGGGCTGCTTCCAGGTCGAGTCGCCGGGCCAGCGCGACCTGGTCGGACGGCTGCAGCCGGAGACCTTCGAGCACCTGGTGGTGGACATCTCGCTGTTCCGCCCTGGGCCGGTGGCGGCCGACATGGTCAAGCCCTTCATCGAGGCCCGGCACGGCCGCAGCACCCCCGCCTATCCGCACCAGGACCTGATCGAGCCGCTGAAGGAGACCTACGGCGTGGTCATCTTCCATGAGCAGGTGATCGAGATCATGCGCATCATGACCGGCTGCGACCGGGGCATGGCCGACGATGCCAGGCGCGGGCTGTCCAAGCCGGAGACCCAGGGCCGGGTCAGGGCCTGGTTCGGCGAGGGCGCCCGCAGGCGCGACTACAGCGCCGAGGTGATCCGCCGCACCTGGGAGATCCTGGAGGCGTTCGGCGCCTACGGCTTCTGCAAGGCGCACGCCACGGCCTTCGCCGTGCCGACGTACCAGTCGGCCTGGCTCAAGGCGCACCGGGCCGCCGCCTTCTACGCCGGGATCCTCACCCATGACCCGGGGATGTACCCGAAGCGGCTGCTGCTCGCGGACGCCCGACGGCGCGGGGTACCGGTGCTGCCGCTGGACGTGAACCGGTCCGAACAGGATTTTAGAATCGAACTGGTGTCTGATGAGAGCTCCCGGAACGGACGCTGGGGTGTCCGGATGGCGCTGTCCGAGGTCCAGGGCATCACCGAGGCCGAGGCCGCCCGGATCACCTCGGCCAGGGTCGGCCGGCCGTACGGCTCGCTGCCCGACCTCTGGCACCGGGCCCGCCCCTCCCGTCCGCTCGCCGAACGCCTGGTGCAGGTCGGCGCGCTGGACCCGCTGGCCCGCGGCGCGGGCCGCCGCGACCTGCTGCTCCAGCTCGCCGACCTGCACCGGGAGGACCGCGGCCGCCCCGGAGACGGCCAACTCCCGCTGATGGCAGCCGATCCGGACGCGCCTGCTGATCCCTCCGGCCTGCCCGAGCCCGACGCCGACGCCCGCCTCGGCGCGGAGCTGGAGATCCTCGGACTCGACGCCTCCCGGCACCTCATGACGACCCATCACGCCTTCCTGGAAGAGCTCGGGGTCACCTCGGCGGCCCGGCTGCGGCAGACCCGCCACGGTGCGTCGGTCCTGGTCGCGGGCATCAAGGCGGCCACCCAGACGCCCCCGATCCGCTCCGGCCGCCGGGTCATCTTCACCACCCTGGACGACGGCAGCACCGCGGGCCTGGTCGACCTCGCCTTCTTCGAGGACAGCCACCCCCGCTGCGCCGCCGTGGTCTTCCACCACGGTCTGCTGCTGGTCAGGGGCATCGTCCAGCGGCGCGGGCGGCAGAGCCTCAGCGTGGTCGGCAACGCCGCCTGGAGCCTGACCGAACTGGCCGAACTGCGCCGCACCGGCGGCCTGGGAGCCGTCGCCGCACGCCTCGCCGCCGACGCCGCCCCTGATGCGGCTCTCGATGCCGCCCCCGACGCCGAGCCCGCCGAGGCGGAGCCCGCGCGGCCCGGCCCTGAGCGGCCCGGCCCCGCGCAGCCCGGCCCCGAGGAAGGACCCCCCGCACAACCCGGCCGCAGCATCCGGATGTCCACCGGCTACGAGCTGCACCCCTGGGCCGACCTCAAAACCCCCGGCAGCCCGGTCGCCGACACCCGCCGCCTCTGGCACTCCAGCCCCGGGAGCGCAGGATGACCGACCGTCAGATCTCCATCCTGCACGTGGTCCTGCGTCGGCCCGGTGTCGCCGCCCCACTCGCCGCCGAGGCCTACGACCAGGTCCTGGGCCTGCTGCGGGGTATCACCCCGGTGGTCGAACCGCTGCCCCCGGACGCCGCCCTGCTCGACGTCCGGGGAGCGCAGCGCTACTTCGGCACCGACGCGGTCCAGCTCGCCGAGATGATCAGGGTCCGCGCCCTCGCCCAGCAGGACGTCGACTGCACCATCGGCCTCGCCGCCAACCCGCTGCTGGCCCGGCTCGCCGCCAACACCTCCAGCACGACCGGCGGGATCCACGTCCTGGCCGACCCCGAGGCGGCGCGGGCCTTCCTCGACCCGCTGCCGGTCCTCGCCCTGCCCGGGGTCGGCCCGGCCACCGCCCGCACCCTCGGCGGCTACGGCCTGGACACCGTCGGCCGGCTCGCGGCGGCCCCGCTGCCCACCCTCCAGCGCATCCTCGGCGCGTCCGCAGGCCGTCAACTCCACCAGCGCGCCCGGGGAATCGACCCCACCCCGGTCGCCACCGGCACCCCGACCCGCTCCCTGGCCGCCGAGCACAGCTTCGACCGCGACGAACTCGACCCGGTCGAACACCGGCGCGCGCTGCTCGACCTCACCCACCACCTGGGCGCCCGGCTGCGCACCGGCGGCCAGGCCACCGGCGCGCTCACCCTCACCGTCCGCTACGCCGACCGCTCCACCAGCACCCGCAGCCGCACCCTCGCCGAGCCCACCGCACACACCCCGGCCCTGACCACCACCGCCTACCGGCTCCACGACGCCCTGGGCCTGCAACGGGCCAGGGTCCGCGGCATCACCCTCCGCGCCGAGGGCATCCGCCCCGCCGAACTGGCCCCGCACCAACTCAGCCTGGACCCGGTCGACGACCGCAACCACCGCATCGAAGCCGTCATCGACCGCACCACCACCCTCTTCGGCAGCACCGGCCTCACCAGAGCCTCGCTGCGCCGTGTCGCCTGACCAGAAGGCTGCGCTACCCTCCTTCGAACACTGACGACTGTCATGTCTCGGGCTACGGGGGCCTCGTGATATCCGCACGCGTGGAGAAGCTGCTGATCAACCGTGACTTCGCACGGCTCTGGTACGGGGAGGCGGTCTCCACCGTCGGGGACTACGTCTTCGACACCACCCTGGTGCTGTGGGTCGCGACGGTCCTCGGGAAGGGCCGGCCCTGGGCGCCGGCGGCGGTCAGCGGGGTGATGCTGGCGGTCGGTGCGGCGGCGCTGGTGGTCGGGCCGCTGGCCGGAGTGTTCGTCGACCGCTGGGAGCGCAAGCGCACCATGCTGCGCACCGAGGTGGTTCGCGGGACGGCGGTGGGAGTGCTCGCCGTGCTGTCGTTCCTGCCGGTCTCGGCACTTCCGGTCGGGGCCTGGCTGGGCCTGATCTACGCCCTGGTGTTCCTGGTCAACGCCACCGGGCAGTTCTTCAACCCGGCCAGGCTGGCCGTGATCGGCGAGGTGGTCGAGGGCGACGCGGACCGCGCCCGGGCGGCCGGCCTGGGCCAGGCCACCATGGCGACCGCCTCCCTGATCGGGCCGCCGCTGGCGGCACCGCTGCTGTTCACCGCCGGGTTCCAGTGGGCGCTGCTGCTCAACGCCCTTTCCTATGCCTTCTCCTGGGCGGCGGTGCGCTCGGTGCGCGTCCCGGCCCATCCGCAGCCGGCTCGGGACGGCGCCGAACACCCGGACCTGCGTGGGGAGTTCGTCTCCGGGCTGCGCTTCTTCGCGGGCAACCGGGTGCTGGTGGTGATCCTCGCCGTCGCCGCGATCGTGGCCTGCGGGGCCGGGGCGATCAACTCCCTCGACATCTTCTTCGTCACCGAGAACCTGCACGCGAACCCGCACATCTACGGCTTCATGGAGACGGTCTTCGGCGTCGGCCTGATCGTCGGTGCGGTGGGGGCGGGCGCGGTGGTGAAACGGTTCGGTGCGCGCAACACCCTCTGGTTCGCCCTGGCCCTCACCGGGCTGGTACTGGTGGGCTACGCCCGGCAGAGCCAGCTCTGGGCCGGCATGCTGGTGATCGGTCTGGTCGGTGTTCCGCTGGCGATGGTCAACACCGCGGTGTCGCCGCTGGTGCTGGCGGCGACACCGCAGGAGTACCTGGGCCGGGTGATGGCGGTGATCAACCCGGCGATCCAGCTCGCCTCCATGCTCTCGGTGGTGGTCGCCGGCTGGCTCGCGAGCACCGTGCTGCAGAACCTGCACGCGCGGGTCGCGGGGATGACCTTCGGCCGGATCGACACCGTCTTCACCGCCTCGGGGATCTTCGTGCTGCTGGCCGGCCTCTACGCCATGGTCGCCCTTCCCGCTGGCGGCCCCGGGCAGCAGCCGGAAGCGGAACCCGAACCGGCCGGGTCCGCCACAGCGGCCTGATCCGCAATGCGCCCAGCCGCCACGCGTTCAGCCGCCACGCGTCCAGCCCCTACGCGTCCAGTCGCAACCGGAGCCGGCACACCGCCGCCGTGGTGCCGTGCCGCACCGCGCGGGAGATCAGCGCTCCGCGCTGGTTGTGCAGCGGCCACTGCCACCAGTGGGCCGGTTCCACCTCGGGGATCAGCACGGTCACCCGGTCGTAGGCGTGGGCCGCGGCCAGTTCCTGCAGGTAGCCGACCAGCGGACGGGTCAGCTCCCGGCGTGCGGAGACCACGCTCACCAGCGGGACCTGCGGGTTCCACAGCTCCCAGTCCCGTCGCAGCGCCTCGGCCGCGGCGCACTCCTCGGCGTCCGGCTCGCAGGCCTCCACGGTGACCGCCACCACCTCGTCGCCCAGCGAGACCGCTGTCGACAGGGCCTCCTGGGTGAGCCGGGAGAGTGCCCCCACCGGTACCACCACCAGCGAGTGACGCCTGGTCAGCGGAGCCGGGACGTCGCCCAGGCCGAGCTGCCGGCCGATCCGCTCGTACGACCGCCGCACCCGGGAGAACAGCAGCACCAGCAGCGGCAGCACCAGGCAGATGATCCAGGCGCCCTCGGTGAACTTGGTGACCGTCTCCACCACGGTCGCGCTCGCGGTGAGCAGCGCGCCGAAGCCGTTCAGCAGCGCCTTGCCGTGCCACCCCGGCACCAGGTTCGCCCGCCAGTGCCGGACCATGCCGACCTGGCAGATGGTGAAGCCGACGAACACCCCGATGGCGAACAGCGGCACCAGGTTGTTGACGTCGCCGCCCGAACCGACCAGCAGTACCGCCGAGGCCAGCGCCAGCGCGAGCACCCCGTGCCGGTAGACCTGGTGGTCGGCGCGCAGCGCGAAGACATGCGGCAGGTGGTTGTCCCTGGCCAGCAGCCGCAGCAGTACCGGCAGGCCGCCGAAGGAGGTGTTCGCGGCCAGCGCCAGCAGCATGGTCGCGAACTGCACCAGGTAGAAGCCGAATCCGTGGCCCAGCGAGGCGTCGGTGAGCTGTGCCAGCACGGTGACCCCGGCGACCGGCTGCAGATGGAACCGGCCGATCAGCAGCGCCAGACCGACCAGCATCACACCGAGCAACCCGCCCAGCGCCACCTCGGTCCGCTGGGCCCGCTTGACGCCCGGACGGCGGAAGGACGGCACCGCGTTGGCGATGGCCTCGACGCCGGTGAGCGCCGAACAGCCCGAGGCGAAGGCCCGCAGGAGCAGCAGCACGCCCACCGAGCTTGCGTCGGAGGCGAGTTCGGAGCTGTGGCCGGTGGCCAGGACGCCCACGGGCGCGTTGCGGAACAGGCCGACGACGATCACGGTCAGGATGGAGAGCACGAAGACGGCGGTGGGGATCATGAACACCCGGGCCGACTCGGCGATCCCGCGCAGGTTGACGCCGGTCACCAGGACCAGCACCACCAGGCAGAGCCAGACCCGGTCGCCGTAGAGGCCGGGGAAGGCCGATGTGAGCGCGGCCACCCCGGCGGTGACGGACACCGCGACGTTGAGCACGTAGTCAATCACCAGCGAGGCCGCCGAGACCAGCGCGGTGCGGCGGCCCAGATGGGCCTTGGCCACGGCGTAGGAGCCGCCGCCGTCCGGGAAGGCGGCGATGACCTGGCGGTAGGAGAGGGTCAGCACCCCCAGCAGCGCCGCGATGGCCAGGGTGACCGGGAGGGTGAAGCCGAGCCCGTGCGCCCCTGCGGCGGCGAGCACCACCACGATCGCCTCGGGCCCGTACGCCACCGAGGCCATGGCGTCCAGCGACAGCGCCGCCAGGCCCCCGAGCGCGGACAGCCGATGCCGGTCGGCACCAGTAACGGCACCCGCGGGCGGATCAGGAGGCTCCTCGTCCTCGTCCCGAACCGCCGACACCCCACCGGGTACGGACATCGACCCACCCCTTCTGCCAAGTCAAGCCATGCCGAACAGCTGTCCATGATCCGCTTCCGGTCGTACGTCCGTACGCGTTTCTGATGCTTCCTTGACGGTCGGGCACCCGATCCCGACACAAACCTGACGAGGCGCCCGTCCCGGCCGTTCCCGGCTGTCCCGATTCCGGGGACAGGCCCCGTCATAGGCTGGAGCCATGAAACTGCGCTGCGCCGTCCTCGACGACTACCAGAACGTCGCCACCGCCATGGCCGACTGGACCCCCCTCGCCGACGAGCTCGACCTCGTAAGTTTCACCGGGCACTTCGCCACCGAGGAGGAGCTGGTCCGTGCGATCGAGCCGTTCGACATCGTGGTCACGCTGCGCGAGCGGGTGCCCTTCCCGGCGGCGCTGTTCGACCGGCTGCCCCGGCTGCGGCTGCTGGTCGCGTCCGGTATGCGCAATGTCGCCATCGACATGGACGCCGCCCGCGAGCGCGGGGTGACCGTCTGCGGTACCGGCAGCAGCTCCACCCCGCCGGTCGAGCTCACCTGGGCGCTGCTGCTGGGCCTCGCCCGCGGCCTCGTCGCCGAGAGCACCGCCCTGCGCAGCGGCGGCCCCTGGCAGAGCACGGTCGGCGCGGACCTGGCCGGCCGCCGGCTGGGGCTGCTGGGCCTGGGGAAGATCGGCAGCCTGGTGGCGAGGATCGGACTGGCCTTCGGTATGGAGGTGATGGCCTGGAGCAGCAACCTCACCAAGGAGCGGGCCGACGAGGTCGGCGTCGAACTCGCCTCCGGCCTCGACGACCTCCTGGCGACCAGCGACTTCGTCTCCGTCCACCTCGCCCTGGGGGACCGCAGCCGCGGCCTGCTCGGTCCGGCCGAACTCGCCCTGATGAAGCCGACCGCCTACCTGGTCAACACCTCCCGCGCCGCCATCGTGGACCAGGACGCGCTGCTGGCCGCACTCCGCGAAGGCCGTATCGCCGGCGCCGGTCTCGACGTCTTCGACCAGGAACCGCTCCCGGCCGACCATCCGATGCGCACCGCGCCCCGGCTGCTGGCCACCCCGCACCTGGGCTATGTCTCCGAGGCCAACTACCGCACCTACTTCACCCACGCCGTCGAGGACATCCAGGCCTATCTCGCCGGATCCCCGGTCCGCCGCCTCAACTGAGCAGTCGCCACGCAGAAGTTCGCCACGCAGAAGAAGGTGCACCATGTCCGTCCACCCGCCGCAGTCCCCCCTCACCGCCGCCCTGGCCGAGGGGCCGCTGGTGCTGGACGGCGGGATGTCCAACCAGCTGGCCGCCGCCGGCCACGACCTGTCCGACGAGCTCTGGTCGGCCCGGCTGCTGGCCGACCGGCCCGAAGCGATCGTCCAGGCGCATGCCGCCTACTACGCGGCGGGCGCGCAGGTCGCGATCACCAGCAGCTACCAGGCCACCTTCGAGGGCTTCGCCCGGCGCGGCACCGGCCGCGCCGAGGCGGCGGCGCTGCTGCGGCGCAGCGTCGAACTGGCCGACCGGGCCCGGCGCGAAACCGCAGGTGACGTCCCCAGGTGGGTGGCCGCATCGGTCGGTCCGTACGGGGCGATGCTCGCCGACGGCTCGGAGTACCGCGGCGACTACGGGCTGAGCGTCGCCGAGCTGGAGCGCTTCCACCGGCCCCGGATGGAGGTGCTCGCGGAGGCCGGCGCCGACGTGCTGGCGCTGGAGACGGTCCCGGACGCCAGGGAGGCGGAGGCGCTGCTGCGCGCACTGGACGGGCTCGGCGTCCCGGCCTGGCTCAGCTACAGCGTCGCGGGGGAGCGCACCCGGGCCGGGCAGCCGCTGGCCGAGGCCTTCGCCCTGGCCGCGACCGACGACGCGGTGATCGCCGTGGGCGTGAACTGCTGCGACCCGCAGGACGTGGAGCAGGCGGTGGCGCTGGCCGTGGAAGCCGCCGGCAAGCCGGTGGTGGTCTACCCCAACAGCGGCGAGACCTGGAACGCGCGGACCCGGGCCTGGGAGGGCTCCTCCCGTTTCGACAGCCACCTGGTCGAGGGCTGGGTCGAGGCCGGCGCCCGCCTGGTCGGCGGCTGCTGCCGGGTCGGACCGGACGCGATCACCGCCGTCGCCGAGTCACTGATCCAGCGCTGACTCTCCGTCAACTCGCGCTGACCGAGCAAGATCTGACGATCTCCAGGCCGACTCCGTCGCTGCGGACCGAGGTGCGTCACAGCTCTTGACGTGTCACCGGAAAGCCCCAACTATTGGGAGCGCTCCCACCTGGCCGCTCCGAAGAAAGCCCTGTGGGGCACCACATTCACCCTGTCGGCACCCGCCCGGCAGGAGGTCAGTACGTGCCGTGGATGGGAGCGCGCCCAGTCGCGCCCACCACCCGCCGGTGACCACCCCTCGCCGGTCACGAGCACCCGCCGAACAGTGCGTCCCTTCAGCATTCCCCCCACCCCGGCCCGCCGGGTCCCGGACCCGCCCGCCGTCGAAGGAGTACGACTGCCATGTCCGAATCCCTGTCCCGAAGGCGCTTCGCCATCGCCGCGGTCGGCACCGCGATGGCGGCGGTGAGCGGCGCGCCGGTCATCGCCAAGGCCTGGGCGGATCGCCCGAACACCGTCTCGCCCGAGGTGACCCCCTCGACGGACGCGTACACCCAGCAGTTCCTGACCCAGTACGCCAAGATCAAGAACTCGGCCAACGGCTACTTCAGCCCCGAGGGCATCCCGTTCCACTCGGTGGAGACACTGATCGTCGAGGCGCCGGACCACGGGCACCAGACCACGTCGGAGGCGTTCAGCTTCTGGTTCTGGCTGGAGGCCACCTACGGCCGGGTGACCGGCGACTGGACCGCCTTCAACAACGCCTGGACGACGGCGGAGCACTACATCATCCCGCAGCACGTGGACCAGCCGACCAACAGCTCCTACAACCCCTCCTCGCCGGCCACCTACGCACCCGAGTGGCCGGACCCCAGCAGCTACCCCAGCCCGCTCGACACCTCGGTGTCGGTCGGTCAGGACCCGCTGGCCAGTGAGCTGACCTCCACCTACGGCACCTCGGACATCTACGGGATGCACTGGCTGATGGACGTCGACAACACCTACGGCTACGGGAACACGCCCGGCACCGGCGCCGAGAACGGCCCCACCGCGACCGGTCCCTCGTACATCAACAGCTACCAGCGCGGCTCGCAGGAGTCGGTGTGGGAGACGATCCCGCAGCCCTGCACCGACCTGATGAAGTACGGCGGCACCAACGGCTACCTCGACCTGTTCGTGAAGCAGAGCGGTTCCTACGCCACCCAGTGGAAGTACACCAACGCCCCGGACGCCGACGCCCGCGCCGTCCAGGCCGCCTACTGGGCCTACCGCTGGGCCTCGGCCCAGGGCGCGGCGAGCCAGGTCACCGCCTCGGCGGCGAAGGCCGCCAAGATGGGCGACTTCCTGCGGTACTCGCTGTTCGACAAGTACTTCAAGCAGATCGGCGGCTGCACCAGCCCCACCGGCTGCGCCGCCGGATCCGGACGCAGTTCCGAGCACTACCTGATGGCCTGGTACTACGCCTGGGGCGGGGCGGAGCCGGGCGGCGGCTGGGCCTGGCGGATCGGGGACGGTGCCTCGCACCAGGGCTACCAGAACCCGCTCGCGGCCTGGGCGATGTCCAACGTGGCCGCGCTGACGCCGATGTCGCCGACCGCCAAGGGCGACTGGACCAGCAGCCTGGCACGGCAGTTGGAGTTCTTCCGCTGGCTCCAGTCGGCCGAGGGCGCCATCGCCGGCGGCTGCACCAACAGCTGGAACGGCGCCTACGCCACGCCCCCGGCCGGCGACCCGACCTTCTACGGCATGGCCTACGACTGGGAGCCGGTCTACCACGACCCGCCCAGCAACAACTGGTTCGGGATGCAGGCCTGGGCGATGGAGCGGCTCGCCGAGTACTACTACGTGACCGGGAACGCCAGCGCCAAGACGATCCTGGACAAGTGGATGGCCTGGGCCGCCTCGCAGACCACGGTCACGTCGAGCAACTTCTCGATCCCGTCCACGCTCAACTGGAGCGGGCAGCCGGACACCTGGAACGCGAGCAGCCCGGGCGCCAACGCCTCGTTGCACGTCACCGTCGCGGACTTCGGCAACGACGTCGGCGTCTGCGCGGCCTACGTCAAGGCGCTGACCTACTACGGCGTCAAGTCCGGCAACACCACCTACACCGCCCTGGCCAAGAGCCTGCTCGATGTGATGGCGACCTTCGCCGACACCAAGGGCATCGCGGTGGCGGAGACCCGCACCGACTACAGCCGCTTCAACGACCCGGTGTTCGTGCCCAGCGGCTGGTCCGGCAAGATGCCCAACGGCGACCCGATCGCGCCCGGGGCCACCTTCCTGTCCATCCGCTCCTGGTACAAGAACGACCCGTCCTTCGCCAAGGTCCAGACGTACCTCAACGGAGGGGCGGCGCCGTCCTTCACCTACCACCGCTTCTGGGCGCAGGCGGACATCGCCATGGCCTACGCGGTGTACGGCGAACTCGTCGCCGGCGGTGGCACCAGCACCGGCGACACCACCCCGCCCTCGGCGCCGACCAACCTGAAGGTCACCGGCGTGACCAGCAGCACCGTCTCGCTGTCGTGGACGGCCTCGACCGACAACGTGGCCGTGACCGGCTACGACGTCTACCGCAACAGCGCGCTGGCCGGGACCACCACCACGGCGACCACCTTCACCGACACCGGGCTGAGCGCCTCCACGGCGTACAACTACTCGGTCGTGGCGACCGATGCCGCGGGCAACCTCTCGACCGCGTCCAGCACGGTGACCGGCACCACCTCCGCGGGCACCGTCACCACCGGCACGGTCAAGGCGCAGTACAAGAACCTGGACTCCTCGCCGGGCGACAACCAGATCAAGCCGGGCCTGCAGGTGGTCAACACCGGCACCACCCCGCTGGCCCTGTCGACGGTGACCCTGCGCTACTGGTTCACCAGCGACGGCGGTGCCAACACCTTCAGCACCAACGTCGACTACGCGGTGATCGGCTCGGGCAACGTCACCCACTCGGTGGTCGCCATGCCCACCGCGAAGACTGGCGCCGACCACTACCTGCTGGTCGGCTTCACCACCGGCGCCGGCAGCCTCGCCGCGGGTGCCTCCACCGGCGAGATCCAGAACCGGTTCAACAAGACCGACTGGTCCAACTTCACCGAGACCAACGACTACAGCTACGGCACCAACACCAGCTACGCCGACGCCCCCAAGGTCACCGTCTACGTCAACGGCACCCTCGCCTACGGCACCGAGCCGTCCTGACCGGCCGGCCCGACCCACGGGTTCCCCCGGCTCCCTGCCTCCCGGCCGGGGGAACCCGTCCCCGAGAATGCTCCCCATGACGGTGACAGATCTGACCGCTTTGCTGACGTCGAATCCGTACCCGGGCCGGGGCGTGCTCTGCGCCCGCACGCGGTCCGGGACGGTGCTCGGCGGCTACTTCCTGACCGGCCGCAGTGACGCCTCCAAGGACCGCGCGCTGCGGCTGGAGCAGGACCGGCTGCTGGTGGGCCCGCTCGCGCCGAGCGAGCACGACCCGCTGCGGCACTACGAGGCGGCGCTGACCACCCCCGACTGGCTGGTGCTCGGCAACGGCGAGCAGGTCTCCGAGGTGACCCGAAGGCTCCGGAACGGGACCTCGCCCACCGACGCGCTGGGCGGGCTGGAGTACGAGCCCGACCCGCCGATCCGCACCTCCCGGATCACCGCACTGCTCAGCCGGGACGGCGGCCGCACCGCCGTGCTCGGCGCGGCGCGCCCGAGCAGCGGAACCCGGTCGACCAGCAACGTCATGACGCTGACCGTGCAGGCCCTGGAACCGGGCGAGGCAGTCCTGCTGACGACCTATCAGTCCGACGGTCGGACCGTCTCGGTGGCGGCACCGTTCCACGAGACCACCGTCGCCGCCCGGGACGCCGCCGAACTGCTGGACGAGATCTGGTCCGCGCTCGACCCGGAGTTCCGCGTCGCCGCCGCAGTGCTCGACCCCGTCGACGGACCCGCCTCGGTCCTTCTCGCCGCTCAGTCCACCTTCACCGCAAGGAGTTCGAACAGCTGGGCCGCCCGGACCGAGTCGCTGTAGTCGCGCGACTCCGCGATCAGGCCGTCCACGACCCGGACGATGTTGACGAACCTGAGCGAGAACGGGGTCCCGGACGTGACGATCGTCCCGCTCACGCCGAACTCGACGACGACGGTCCCGGGTTCCCGGGTCTCATGGACCGTCACGTCGTCGACCGAGTGGTAGCGGATCAGGTCGCCCATCGCCTTCATCCGGGCGCGCAGCTGCTCGTTGCCGGTGGCCGAGGCGGGGACGCCGTCCGGGGCGAAGGGGTTGGTGATGACGGTGTCGGTCGCGTACAGGTCGGCCAGGTCGTCGCGGGTGCCGTGGACGATCGTGTGGAGCATGAGGTCGACCGTCTCGCGGGCCGTGCGGGTGTTCTGGGACATGGCATGCCTCCTGATTAAGCGGGTTCATCGCCCCGCTTTTCGCCGACGACGATACGGGGCGCTCGCCCCGGTTGTCCAGGCGGATAAGCTGACCTCTGTGAACGAGGACCGACCGCTGCGTGCCGACGCCGCACGCAACCGCGCGAAGGTGCTGGAAGCCGCGCGGTCGGCATTCACCTCCGAGGGCCCGTCGGTGCCGCTGGACGAGATCGCCAGGCGCGCCGGGGTCGGTGCCGGGACGGTGCACCGGCACTTCCCGACCAAGGAGGCGCTGCTCGAAGCCGTCATCGTGGAACGGCTGGAGAATCTTCTGGCGGACGCCCGGGCCGCACTCGCCGCAGCGGACGCGGGCGAGTCGTTCTTCGCCTTCTTCACCTCGATGATCGCCGACGCGAGCACCAAGATGGACATGGCCGCCGCGCTCAGCCATGTCGGCGTGGACCTCCGCGAGGCGACGCGGGCCGTCGCGGGCGATCTTCGCGTGGCCCTGGAGGCACTGATGCAGCGGGCCCAGGAAGCGGGAGCCCTCCGCGCCGACGCCGGCGTCGAAGACCTGCACCTGCTGGTCGTCGGCGCCGTCGCGGCCGAGCAGTGGAGCGCGCGGCCCGAGGCGGCGGCCCGGATCGCGCAGCTGATGTGCGACGCACTGAGGCCCTGAGCGCGCGTCGGCGAAGAGGAGCGACCGCTGCGGCCGGTGACGCCGGCGGGGCACGACAGGCGGTCCGCCCCGTCGGTTTCAACTCGTCCACCCGGCAACCGGCTTGACGCTTCCTGAGCCGCATCGGCGCCCCAAGCGAAGAGGCCCAGATCGCCGGGAATGTCCCGCCCGATCTGAGCCTCTGCCATGCGTCCTGCGAAGTGCCCCCGGTAGGATTCGAACCTACGCACCCGCCTCCGGAGGGCGGTGCTCTATCCCCTGAGCTACGGGGGCGCACTGTCTTGCGACGTGCAGAACACTACCAGCCCGGCCCAGGTGCTCGTGCACAGGTTTTCCGTCGTGGCGTCGGAGCCGGCGCCGGAGCCTGGACTGAGGACGGCTCCGCGGGGACACGTGTCGGCGGGATGGGGGAAAGCGGGGACGGGGAGTCACCCCGCCGCCTACCCTGAGTGATGTGTCCGGTTCCTCGGGACGGGTCCTCGTGGTGGATGACAGCGAGGTGATCCGCCATCTGATCAGGGTCAATCTCGAACTCGAGGGGTTCGAGGTGGTGACCGCGGCCGACGGTGCCGAGTGCCTGGACATCGTCCACGCGGTGCAGCCCGATGTCATCACCCTCGATGTGGTCATGCCCCGGCTGGACGGGCTGCGCACAGCGGCCCGGCTGCGGGCCGATCCGGTGACGAGCGGGCTGCCGATCGCGATCGTCAGCGCCTGCACCCAGCTGGATCTGGAGCGGGGCGAGTCGGTCGGGGTGGACGCGTACCTGGGCAAGCCCTTCGAGCCGATGGAACTGATCGCGCTGGTGCGGCGGCTGTCCGAGGCGAGGTCGACCGCAGCGCGGTCGGAATTTCGCTCAGAGTGAACAAAACCGGCTCGCCCCGTCTCGCACCGCAAAAGCGATGAAGGAGGACGGGCCCTTCTCGCCTAGGCTTGCCCCTGTGACACCCGCAGAGCTTTCCCAGGCAGTCCAGTCCGCGGTTCGTGCCGCCGTTGAGGCGGGCGAGCTGACCGTCGCCGTGCCCGAAACGGTGACCGTCGAGCGGCCCAAGAACAGGGACCACGGCGACTACGCCACCAATGTGGCCCTCCAACTGGCGAAGGCGGCCGGACAGCCGCCGCGCCAGGTGGCCGAGCTGGTCGCCGCACGCCTGCGAACACTGCCCGGGGTCGCCAAGGTCGACATCGCCGGGCCCGGCTTCATGAACATCACCCTGGACGCCGCCACCCAGGGCGAGCTGGCCCGCGCCATCGTCACCGCCGGCGCCGACTACGGCCGCAACGACTCCTTCGCCGGCCGTCGGATCAACCTGGAGTTCGTGTCCGCGAACCCCACCGGGCCGATCCACATCGGCGGCGTGCGCTGGGCCGCCCTCGGCGACTCGCTGGGCCGGGTGCTCCGGGCCTCCGGGGCCGAGGTCACCACCGAGTACTACATCAACGACGCCGGCGTGCAAATCTCCAAGTTCGGCTCCTCGCTGCTGGCCGCGGCCAACAACCGGCCGGTTCCCGAGGACGGCTACGTCGGCGAGTACATCAACGACATCGCCGAGAGCATCGTCGCCGTCAACCCCGGCATCCTCTACCTCCCCGAGGACGAGCAGCTGGCGCGGTTCCGCTCCGAGGGCCTGCGGCTGATGGTCGCCGAGATCCAGCGCTCCATGGTGGAGTTCGGCGTCCACTTCGACGTCTGGTTCTCGGAGAAGTCGCTGCACGACTCCGGCGCCGTGGAGAAGGCGGTGGAGCGGCTGCGCGAGCAGGGCCACGTCTTCGACCAGGACGGCGCGACCTGGCTGCGCACCACCGACTTCGGCGACGACAAGGACCGCGTCCTGATCAAGGCGGACGGCGAGACCACCTACTTCGCCTCCGACTCGGCGTACTACCTCAGCAAGCGTGACCGCGGCTTCGACGTCAACGTCTACATGCTGGGCGCCGACCACCACGGCTACGTCAACCGGCTCAAGGCCATCGCCGCCTGCGCGGGTGACGACCCGAACGTCAACATCGAGGTCCTCATCGGACAGTTCGTGAAGATGTTGAAGGACGGCCAGGAGGTCCGCATGTCCAAGCGTGCGGGCAACATCATCACCATCGACGACGTCGTCGAGTGGATCGGCGTGGACGCCGCGCGCTACACACTGTCGCGCTCGCCCTCCGACTCCACCATCACCCTCGACATCGACGTGCTCACCAGCACCTCGAACGAGAACCACGTGTACTACGTGCAGTACGCGCACTCCCGGATGTGCTCGATCGAGCGCAACGCCGCCGGGCTCGGCTTCGACAAGGGACCGGCCGAGGGCTTCAAACCGGAACTGCTCGCCCACGAGGCCGAGAAGGAACTCCTCGGCCAGCTGGCCGAGTTCCCGCGGATCGTGGCCAAGGCGAGCGAACTCCGCCAGCCGCACCACGTCGCCCGCTACCTGGAGGAGTTGGCCGGTTCCTACCACCGGTTCAACGACAAGTGCCGGGTCCTGCCCTTCGGTGACGACGAGGTCACCGACCTGAACCGCGCCCGCCTCTGGCTGGTCGAGGCCACCCGAACGGTGATCGCCAACGGCCTGACCCTGCTGGGCGTCTCAGCCCCCGAACGCATGTGAGCCGGGGCGAGGGGCGCGGGGAGAAATCCCGCGCCCCTCGCCACATCTCGCCCCGCACCCCCGGAGACACGTAGACATGAGCGAGCGCAGCGAGCGAATCATTGAGAGGTGCGCAATCGGCGAAGGCACCGCCGAGCGTAGCGAGGCGGGCGCATGAGCCGCTCCGCCCACCCCGCCGGCCCGCGCCACGGGGACGTCCTGCCGGAGGGTCACTTCACTGCGCCCCCGGCCGATCTGAACCTGCTCGACCCCAAGGTCTGGTCCGCCACGGTGCGCCGCACCGACGACGGCTCGGTCACCGTCGGCGGGATCGACGTCCAGGACCTCGCCGAGGAGTTCGGCACCCCCGCCTACGTCATGGACGAGCAGGACTTCCGGGCCCGCTGCCGCGCCTGGCGCGAGGCCTTCGGCACCGACGCCGACGTCTACTACGCCGGCAAGGCCTTCCTCTCCCGCGCCGTGGTCCGCTGGCTGCACGAAGAGGGCCTGAACGTGGACGTGTGCAGCGGCGGCGAGCTCACCGTCGCCCTGTCCGCCGGGATGCCAGCCGAGCGCATCGCCTTCCACGGCAACAACAAGTCCAAGGCCGAGCTGGAGTACGCGGTGAAGTCCGGGGTCGGCCACATCGTGGTGGACTCCTACGACGAACTGGTCCGGCTCTCCTGGATCGCGCAGCAGCAGGGCGTGCGCCAGCAGATCCTGATCCGGGTCACCGTCGGCGTCGAGGCGCACACCCACGAGTTCATCGCCACCGCCCACGAGGACCAGAAGTTCGGCCTCTCGCTCTCCGGCGGCCACGCCGCCGAGGCGGTCCGCCGGGCGCTGATGCTGGACGGCCTGGAGCTGCGCGGCATCCACTCGCACATCGGCTCGCAGATCTTCGACACGGCCGGCTTCGAGGTCGCCGCCCGCCGGGTGGTCGGCCTGCTGGCCGAGATCAAGGCCGAGCACGGGGTCGAGCTCCCCGAGATCGACCTCGGCGGCGGCCTGGGCATCGCCTACACCAGCGACGACGACCCCAGCGAGCCCGCCGCGATCGCCACGGCGCTCACCGAGATCGTCCGGCGCGAGTGCGCTGCGGCGGATCTCACACCGCCGCGGATCTCGGTGGAACCCGGCCGCGCCATCGTCGGCCCCACCGCGTTCACGCTGTACGAGATCGGCACGGTCAAGCCGCTGGAAGGGCTGCGCACCTACGTCAGCGTCGACGGCGGCATGTCGGACAACATCCGCACCGCCCTCTACGACGCCGAGTACAGCGTCGCCCTGGTCTCCCGGGCCTCCACCGCCGAGCCGATGCTCAGCCGCGTGGTCGGCAAGCACTGCGAGTCGGGCGACATCATCGTCCGCGACGCCTTCCTGCCCGCCGACCTGGCCCCCGGCGACCTGATCGCGGTCCCGGCCACCGGCGCCTACTGCCGTTCCATGGCCAGCAACTACAACCACGCCCTGAAGCCCCCGGTGGTGGCCGTGGCCGACGGCCGGGCCCGGGTGATCGTCCGCCGCGAGACGGAGGAAGATCTGCTGCGCCTCGATATCGGCTGATGAAATACCAGTCTCAAACTATGGAACGTACGAAGATTTATCCGTCCCGTCCCTGAGACTGTCCGGACAGGACAGCACCACCCAAGAGAACACAGTCACACTCACCAGAGTTCAGCAGAGCGGAGTCGGACGATGCGCACACTGAAGGTAGCGCTCCTCGGTTGTGGAGTAGTAGGCACCGAAGTGGCCCGCATCATGACGACGGACGCCGCCGACCTCGCCGCGCGCATCGGCGCCCCGGTGGAGCTGGCCGGGGTCGCCGTGCGCCGGGCCAACCGGCCCCGGCCCGGCATCCCGGACCACCTGATCACCACGGACGCCGCCGAACTGGTGAAACGCGGCGACATCGACGTGGTGATCGAGGTCATCGGCGGCATCGAGCCGGCCCGCAGCCTGATCCTCAGCGCCTTCGACAACGGCGCCTCCGTCGTCAGCGCCAACAAGGCGCTGCTCGCCGCCGACGGCGCCGCGCTGCACGGCGCGGCCGCCAAGGCCGGCGTGGACCTGTACTACGAGGCCGCGGTGGCCGGCGCCATCCCGCTGATCCGCCCGCTGCGCGAGTCGCTGGCCGGGGACAAGGTCAACCGGGTGCTCGGCATCGTCAACGGCACCACCAACTTCATCCTCGACAAGATGGACTCCACCGGCGCCGGCTACTCCGAGGCGCTGGAGGAGGCCACCGCGCTGGGCTACGCCGAGGCCGACCCCACCGCCGACGTCGAGGGCTTCGACGCCGCCGCCAAGGCCGCCATCCTGGCCGGGATCGCCTTCCACTCCCGGGTCACCGCCGAGAACGTCTTCCGCGAGGGCATCACCGAGGTCACCGCCGCCGACATCGCCAGCGCCAAGGCGATGAACAGCGTGGTCAAGCTGCTCGCCATCTGCGAGCGCAGCACCGCGGCCGACGGCACCGAGTCGGTCACCGCCCGGGTCCACCCGGCGATGATCCCGCTCACCCACCCGCTGGCCAACGTCCGCGGCGCCTACAACGCGGTCTTCGTCGAGGCCGACGCCGCAGGCCAGTTGATGTTCTACGGCCCCGGCGCCGGCGGCGCGCCGACCGCCAGCGCGGTCCTCGGCGACCTGGTCGCGGTCTGCCGCAACAAGCTGGGCGGTGCCACCGGCCCCGGCGAGTCGGCGTACGCTCAGCTCACCGTGAACCCCATGGACGACGTGGTCACCCGCTACCACGTCAGCCTCGACGTCGCCGACAAGGCAGGCGTCCTCGCCCAGGTCGCCACCGTCTTCGCCGAGCACGGCGTGTCCATCGACACCGTCCGCCAGCAGGGCCGGGAGGGCGACGCCTCACTGGTCGTAGTGACCCACCGCGCCACCGACGCCGCGCTGTCCGCTACGGTCTCCGAACTGCGCACCCTGGACAACGTCCGTGGCGTGGCCAGCATCATGCGTGTCGAAGGGGAGTAACCCACTATGCCGAGCAGCGCAGTGACCAGCGCCCGTACCCACCAGTGGCGCGGCCTCATCAACGAGTACCGCGACCGGCTCCCGGTCACGGACGCCACGCCCGTCGTCACCCTGCTGGAGGGCGGCACGCCCCTGGTCCCGGCCCAGCTGCTGTCCGAGCGCACCGGCTGCGAGGTCTACCTGAAGGTCGAGGGCGCCAACCCGACCGGCTCCTTCAAGGACCGCGGGATGACCATGGCGATGTCCAGGGCCGCCGAGGAGGGCGCGCAGGCGGTCATCTGCGCCTCCACCGGCAACACCTCGGCCTCCGCCGCGGCGTACGCGGTCCGCGCCGGGATGGTCTGCGCGGTGCTGGTGCCGCAGGGCAAGATCGCCCTCGGCAAGATGGGCCAGGCCCTGGTGCACGGCGCGAAGATCCTCCAGGTGGACGGCAACTTCGACGACTGCCTGACGCTGGCCCGCGACCTCTCCGACAAGTACCCGGTGGCGCTGGTCAACTCGGTGAACCCGGTCCGCATCGAGGGCCAGAAGACCGCGGCCTTCGAGATCGTCGACATGCTCGGCGACGCGCCCGACATCCATGTCCTGCCGGTCGGCAACGCGGGCAACATCACCGCCTACTGGAAGGGCTACCAGGAGTACGCAAAGGACGGCCTCTCCAGCCACAACCCCCGAATGTGGGGCTTCCAGGCCTCCGGCTCGGCCCCCATCGTGGACGGCGCCCCGGTCCTCAAGCCGCAGACGATCGCCACCGCGATCCGGATCGGCAACCCCGCCTCCTGGGACTACGCGCTGGCCGCGCGGGACGAGTCCGGCGGGCTCATCGACAAGGTCACGGACCGTCAGATCCTGGCCGCGTACCGGCTTCTGGCCGCGCGCGAGGGGGTGTTCGTGGAGCCGGCCTCGGCCGCGAGCGTCGCCGGGCTGCTGCACGCGGCGGACCAGGGTCTGGTCGATCCGGGGCAGAAGATCGTGTGCACGGTCACCGGGAACGGGCTCAAGGACCCCGACTGGGCCGTCGCGGGCGCGCCGCAGCCGGTCACCATCCCGATCGACGCCACAGCCGCCGCGGAGCGGCTCGGTCTGCTCTGACGTTCACCACCCGGGGCGCGGGCTGCCCTCTGCGGAGGGTGCGCGTCCGTGACGGTTGTTCGCGCAGTTCCCCGCGCCCCTCATAGGGGCGCGGGGCTGTGCTTGATCAACTGCTTGCGCGAACGGCACCCCGCGCCGGGTTCACCCGCAACGCGCCCCCGCCCGGTACCCCCGGTGAACGCATCTTCGATACGCTGAAGGCTCCCTGCCGCAGGCGAGAACATTCCAGGAGCGACAGCGATGCCAGCCCCCGCTTTCCGTGCAGCGGCGACCCGCGTCCGCGTGCCCGCCACCAGCGCCAATCTGGGGCCCGGGTTCGACGCGTTCGGCCTCGCGCTGGGCCTCTACGACGACGTCGTGGTCCGCGTCGCCGACAGCGGCCTGCACGTGGACATCGCCGGTGAGGGCGCCGACACCCTGGCCCGCGACGAGCGCCACCTCGTGGTCCGCTCCATGCGCGCCGCCTTCGACCGCCTCGGCGCCCAGCCCCGCGGGCTGGAGGTGGTCTGTGCCAACCGGATACCGCACGGCCGGGGCCTGGGCTCCTCGTCCGCGGCCATCGTGGCGGGCATCACCGCCGCCCGCGCCGTCACCGTCGGCGGGCCCGAACTCATGGACGACGCAGCGGTTCTCGCGCTCGCCTCGGAGATCGAGGGCCACCCCGACAACGTCGCCGCCTGCATCCTCGGCGGCTTCACCATCGCCTGGACCGAGGCCGGCGACGAGGCCCGCGCGATCACCCTGGCGCCCTCGCCCGACGTGGTCCCGCTGGTGTTCGTCCCGGCGAACCCGGTGCTGACCGAGGTGGCCCGCGGGCTGCTGCCGGCCACCGTCCCGCACGCCGACGCCGCCGCCAACGTCGGCCGCGCGGCGCTGCTGGTCGAGGCGGTCACCAACCGCCCGGAACTGCTGCTGCCCGCCACCGAGGACCGGCTGCACCAGGACTACCGCACCCCGGCCATGCCGGAGAGCGCCGTCCTGGTCGCGGTGCTGCGCTCGCAGGGCGTCGCCGCCGTCATCTCGGGTGCCGGACCGACCGTGCTGGCGCTGACCGACGAGGCGACGGCCGAGAAGGCGCTCGCCGAGGCGGGGCCGGAGTGGGCCGCCCACCGATTGGCCCTGGATCTCGAAGGAGCCTGCGTACTGCCGCTGTCCGGCTGAGGAACGCGCTGTCCGGCCGATTGCGGGCCGGTCGGGGGTGTACCGAAGGGTGAGACAGGGGACACGATTGACAGACACACAGTGGGGGAATGTTTGTTGGGTCCAGTAGTGTTAATCTCATGTCTGCACCAGGCGCCCTACGGGGCCCGGTGCGCCGCGTCCCGATCCCGGTCCTCTCCGTTCCGCGGAGTGACCGTTCCGGGGCAGCAATTCTCCGGGAGCCCGCCACAGCGCGTACGCAGCCTGCCTGCGCAAGTGTGACCGCATCCCGAAGCCGTGTCGGTGCCCCAGTCCCGCATGTGACGCACATGGCCTGCAGATTCCGCGCAGCCGTGCCGAATCCTGCAGACCGGGGCAGTACAGCCGTGACACGCGACGGGGGCCCGGGAAGCGGTGTGCTTCGCCATGTGGGACACCGCACGTCCGTATGACCCGCCATCCGGCGGACCACCGCCCCGCCACTGCGAAAACGAGCGCAGCGGCGGACAGCACAACCGGTCGCCGAGCCAGACAGGCCGACGTCCGCTCCAGGGAAGGACCCTTCGTGAGCGACACCACCGATCTGATGGGCGTGCGCCCGGACGCCGAGGCGTCGGACGCCACTGCGGCCCCCGCGCCGAAGCGCCGTCGGACCACGGGCACCGGGCTCAACGCCATGGTGCTCGCCGAGCTCCAGCAGCTCGCCACCGGCCTTGGCATCAGCGGCACCGGCCGGATGCGCAAGAGCGACCTGATCGACGCCATCAAGGCGAAGAGCGGCGGGGACCCGCTGCTCGCCGCCTCCTCGGAGGCACCCCCCGCGAAGCGCGCCACCCGCGCCGCGAAGACCACCGCTGCCGCGACCGCCTCCGACGAGGCCCCGGCTGCCCCCGCGCGCCGCACCGCCCGCTCCCGCGCGGCCGAGCGCGCCGTCGACAGCGCGGTGGCCGAGCAGCAGCAGATCGACATCCCGGTCCAGACCGCGGGTGACAGTGCCCCCGCGGAGCGCGCCCCGCGCCGCAGCCGCCGTGCCACCGCCCCGGTCACCTCGCTCACGGGTGCCCCGGAGGAGACGCCGGCCGCTGCCGAGCCGGTCGCGGCGCCGGTGTCGGTCGCCACCGAGGTGCGCGAGCGCCAGACCCAGGAGCAGCCGGAGCAGGGCCGTGGGGACGGCACCGAGGGCCGGGAGCGCGAGGGCCGCAGGGACCGCCGCGAGCGCCGCGAGCGCGGCCAGCAGGGCCAGCAGGACGCCGCCCCGGCCGCCGCCGAGTCGGAGGGCGGCGAGGGCCGTCGCGACCGCGGCAACAGCAACGACCGCGGCGGCAACAACGACCGCAGCGAGCGCCGCAACCGCCGGGACCGCGACCGCGGCGGCAACCAGGGCCAGGACGGCCAGGGCCAGGGCCGCCAGCAGGGCGGTCAGAGCCAGAACCAGGGCCAGAACAACCAGAACAACTTCCCCGAGGACGACGAGTTCGGCGGCGGCCGTCGCCGCGGCCGCTACCGCGACCGCAACCGCCGCAACCGCCGCGACGGCTTCGAGGGCCCGGCCGAGCCGCAGGTCAACGATGACGACGTGCTGATCCCGGTGGCCGGCATCCTGGACATCCTGGACAACTACGCCTTCGTCCGGACCTCGGGCTACCTGTCCGGTCCCAACGACGTGTACGTGTCGCTGGCCCAGGTCCGCAAGAACGGCCTGCGCAAGGGTGACGCGATCACCGGCGCGGTGCGCCAGCCCAAGGACGGCGAGCGCCGCGAGAAGTTCAACGCGCTGGTCCGGCTGGACTCGGTGAACGGCAGCGAGCCCGACAACGGCCGCAACCGTCCGGAGTTCAACAAGCTCACCCCGCTGTACCCGCAGGAGCGGCTGCGCCTGGAGACCGACCCGGGGGTGCTGACCACCCGGATCATCGACCTGGTCGCGCCCATCGGCAAGGGCCAGCGCGGTCTGATCGTCGCCCAGCCGAAGACCGGCAAGACGATGATCATGCAGGCGATCGCCAACGCGATCACCCACAACAACCCCGAGTGCCACCTGATGGTCGTCCTGGTCGACGAGCGTCCGGAAGAGGTCACCGACATGCAGCGCTCGGTCAAGGGCGAGGTCATCTCCTCGACCTTCGACCGTCCGGCCGAGGACCACACCACCGTCGCCGAGCTCGCCATCGAGCGCGCCAAGCGGCTGGTGGAGCTGGGCCACGACGTGGTCGTGCTGCTGGACTCGATCACCCGCCTGGGCCGCGCCTACAACCTGGCGGCCCCGACCTCCGGACGCATCCTGTCCGGTGGTGTCGACTCGACCGCGCTCTACCCGCCGAAGAAGTTCTTCGGTGCGGCGCGCAACATCGAGAACGGCGGCTCGCTGACCATCATCGCCACAGCGCTGGTCGACACCGGCTCGCGGATGGACGACGTGATCTTCGAGGAGTTCAAGGGCACCGGCAACATGGAGCTCAAGCTCGACCGCAAGCTCGCCGACAAGCGGATCTTCCCGGCGGTGGACGTGGACGCGTCCAGCACTCGCAAGGAGGAGATCCTGCTCGGCTCGGAGGAGCTGGCGATCACCTGGAAGCTCCGCCGGGTGCTGCACGCGCTGGACTCGCAGCAGGCCATCGAGCTGCTCCTGGACAAGATGAAGCAGACCAAGAGCAACGCCGAGTTCCTGATGCAGATCGCCAAGACCACGCCGGGTCAGGACTGACCGCCGACCGTCTTCGCACTCCATGCCGCCGCCCCGGGACGAAACCCCGGGGCGGCGGCATTTGTGAGAGTGGTTCTCAGGCGGGGCGTTTACTGTTTGGGACATGGAGGACAAGTCGAACGAAACGCCGCAGCACAAGCTCCCGCGCTCACGCAAGCGCGTGCTGACCCTGCTGGCCTGGGCGACCGCGGCTGTCCTGGTGATCTGCGGCGGTACCGGCGGCTACCTGTACTGGAAGCTCAACGGCAACATCAAGACGGTGGACATCAACAGCGCGCTGGGCAGCGACCGCCCGGCCGCGAGCACCACCGGCGCCATGAACATCCTGATCCTGGGCTCCGACTCGCGCTCCGGCGGCAACAGCAAGGTGGCCGGCGGCACCGACGACGGGACGGCCCGCTCCGACACCGCGATGGTCATCCACGTCAACGAGGCGCACACCCACGCCGACGTGGTCAGCATCCCCCGGGACACCCTGGTCACCCGCCCCACCTGCGGGACCAAGGCCGGGGCCAGCGGGGTGATGTTCAACACCGCCTACGAGGTCGGCGGCGCGACCTGCGCGGTGAAGACCGTGGAGTCGATGACCGGGTTGCGGATGGACCACTACATCGAGGTCGACTTCGAGGGTTTCGCCAAGCTGGTCGACGCGCTGGGCGGGGTCACCGTCACCACCACGGTGGACATCAACGACACGGACAGCGGGTTGCACCTCAAGGCCGGCACCCACAAGCTGACCGGCCAGCAGGCGCTGGACTTCGTCCGTACCCGGCACGGCGTCGGCGACGGTAGCGACCTGGGGCGGATCGAGCTGCAGCAGCAGTTCGTCAAGTCGCTGATGTCCCAGGTGCAGAGCCTGGGGCTGCTGACCGACCCGGTGAAGCTCTACGAGCTGGCCTCCACGGCGACCAGTGCGATCACCACCGACAGCGATCTCGGGTCGGTCACCTCGTTGGTCTCCTTCGCGGAGAGCATGAAGAAGATCAAGTCCGCTGACATCACCGCGGTCACCATGCCCAACACCACCGCGCCCAGCGATCCCAACCGGGTGGTGGCGCTGGAGCCGGAGGCCACGGAGCTGTGGACGGCGCTGCAGAACGATGTGGCGGTGCCGGAGTCGGTCAAGGCGCTGCAGAGTGCGGACCCGGCGACGTCCGTGTCGGCCTCGACGGCGGGGTAGCTGTTCGGCCGCGGGTCGTGCATGGCTGGTCGCGCAGTTCCCCGCGCCCCTGGGTCAGTGCAACTTGCCCACCGTGGGTCACTTGCAGCCCCTCAGGGGCGCGGGGAACTGCGCGACCAGCCCACTACGGTCCGCACCTGTTAATCCGGCAGAAGCCCCCCGTGCGTAGCAGGAATACCTGCCGGGCGTCCCCGGTTTTGGGAGATGCGGCCAGTGCTGGCAGACTGGTACGTCGGTCCCGGTTCACGGATGGCAGCCCGCCGTTCGACCCGGAGCCCTCCCGAACCTAGGAGCACCCCTTGAAGCCCGAGATCCACCCGACCTACGTGGTCACCCAGGTCACCTGCACCTGTGGCAACGAGTTCACCACCCGCAGCACCGAGCCCTCCGGCGTCATGCGCGCTGAGATCTGCTCGAACTGCCACCCCTTCTACACCGGCAAGCAGAAGCTCATGGACACCGGTGGCCGCGTGGCCCGCTTCGAGGCCCGCTTCGGCAAGAAGCACGCCGCCAAGCAGGGCTAGCGACCTGTCGGCGCCGACCGGATGCCCTCCCGAAACGGGGGCACCCGGTCGGCGCCGTTCGCGTTGATCCACCCAACCCCACCGTGTCGTGACAAATGTCGGAAGAAGGCGCAGCCCCATGTTCGAGGCAGTCGAGGAGCTCCTGAGCGAGCACGCGGTTCTCGAGGAGCGGCTGGCCGATCCGGCGGTCCACGCCGACCAGGGCGAGGCGCGCCGCCTCTCCAAGCGCTACGCCGAGCTCACCCCGATCACCGCCACCTACCGCCAGTGGCGGCAGACCGGCGAGGACATCGAGACCGCGCGCGAGCTCGCCGACGACGACCCGGACTTCTACGCCGAGATCAAGCAGCTGGAGCAGCGCCGCGAGGAACTGACCGAGGAGCTCCGGCTGCTGCTGGTCCCGCGCGACCCCAACGACGACAAGGACGTCCTGCTGGAGGTCAAGGCGGGCGAGGGCGGCGAGGAGTCCGCGCTGTTCGCCGGGGACCTGCTGCGGATGTACCTGCGCTACGCCGAGAAGGTCGGCTGGAAGACCGAGATCATCGACTCCAACGAGTCCGACCTCGGCGGCTACAAGGACGTCCAGGTCGCGGTGAAGGCGCGGGCCGGCGCCGAGCCGGGCCAGGGCGTCTGGGCCCGGTTGAAGTACGAGGGCGGGGTGCACCGGGTGCAGCGGGTGCCCGCCACCGAGTCGCAGGGCCGGATCCACACCTCGGCGGCCGGGGTGCTGGTCACCCCGGAGGCGGAGGACGTCGAGGTCGAGATCAACGCCAACGACCTGCGCATCGACGTGTACCGCTCCTCGGGCCCCGGCGGCCAGTCGGTGAACACCACCGACTCGGCGGTGCGGATCACCCACCTGCCCACCGGTATCGTCGCCTCCTGCCAGAACCAGAAGAGCCAGCTCCAGAACAAGGAGGCGGCCATGCGCATCCTGCGTTCCCGGGTGCTGGCGGCAGCCCAGGAGGAGGCCGACCAGGAGGCCAGCGACGCGCGCCGGAGCCAGGTCCGCACGGTGGACCGCTCGGAGCGCATCCGCACCTACAACTTCCCCGAGAACCGCATCTCGGACCACCGCACCGGCTTCAAGGCGTACAACTTGGACCAGGTGCTCGGCGGCGAGCTGGACGCGCTGATCCAGTCGGCGGTCGACGCCGACGCAGCGGCCCGGCTCGAGGCCGCGGCCCAGAACGGTTGAGGCTCCTCCGGGACCCCAGGTCGGCCGTAGCACCCGGACATCCAGAGGAGGACTGACGTGAACCTGCTGCTCGCCGAGGTGGCTCAGGCCACCCAGCGATTGGCCGCCGCGGGCGTGCCCTCGCCGCGGTTCGACGCCGAGGAGCTGGCGGCGTACGTCCACGAGGTCAAGCGGGGGGAACTGCACACGGTTGCCGACGGCGACTTCGACGCCCGGTACTGGGAGGTCATCTCCCGGCGCGAGGCGCGCGAGCCGCTCCAGCACATCACCGGGCGGGCCTTCTTCCGGTATCTGGAACTGCAGGTCGGCCCCGGGGTCTTCGTGCCCAGGCCGGAGACCGAGTCGGTGGTCGGCTGGGCCATAGACGCACTGCGCTCCATGGACGTCGCCGAGCCGCTGGTGGTCGACCTGTGCACGGGCTCGGGGGCGATCGCGCTGGCGCTGGCCCAGGAGGTGCCGCGGAGCCGGGTGCACGCCGTCGAGCTGTCCGAGGAGGCCTACGCCTGGGCCCGCCGCAATGTCGACGCCAGCCCGGACGCGGCCCGGATCAGCCTGGTCCAGGGCGATGCCACCCGGGCCTTCGAGGACCAGCCCGAGCTGCACGGCCGGTTCGACCTGGTGATCAGCAATCCGCCGTACATCCCGCTGACGGAGTGGGAGTACGTGGCCCCCGAGGCCCGCGACCACGACCCGCAGCTGGCGCTGTTCTCCGGTGAGGACGGCCTGGACACCATCCGCGGCATCGAGAAGGTCGCGGCCCGGCTGCTGCGGCCCGGCGGTGTCGTGGTGATCGAGCACGCCGACACCCAGGGCGGGCTGGTGCCGTGGATCTTCCGCGAGGAGTCCGGCTGGACGGACGCCGCGGACCACCGCGACCTCAACAACCGACCCCGTTTCGCCACCGCCCGCAGGGCCGCACCGTGAGCACTGCCGCCGCAACCCGCACGACCACAGCGACCCGCATGAACAGCGCCACCCGCACGACCGTCAACCGCACCAACACCGTCACGTCTTCGCCGTCCCAGGGAAGGGGCCTGCACCGATGAGCCGCCGCTACGACTGTGCCGATCCGAGCGACCGCGCCGCCGGTCTGCGAGAGGCCGCGTCCGCGATCAGGCGCGGCGAGCTGGTCGTGCTGCCCACGGACACCCTGTACGGGATCGGCGCCGACGCCTTCAAGCCGGAGGCCGTCGCCGACCTGCTGGCCGCCAAGGGCCGCGGGCGGAACATGCCGACCCCGGTGCTGGTCGGCTCGCCGACCACGCTGCACGGCCTGGTCAGCGACTTCTCCGAGGCGGCCTGGGAGCTGGTGGACGCCTTCTGGCCGGGCGGGCTGACCATCGTCACCCGGCACCAGCCCTCGCTGCGCTGGGACCTGGGCGACACCCGCGGCAGCGTCGCGGTGCGGATGCCGCTGCACCCGGTGGCCATCGAGCTGCTCAACACCACCGGGCCGCTGGCCGTCTCCAGCGCCAACCTGACCGGCGGCACCCCGCCGGCCGACTGCGACGAGGCGCAGCGCCAGCTCGGCGACAGCGTCTCGATCTACCTGGACGGCGGTCCTGCCGACCACGCGGTCGCCTCCTCGATCGTCGACGTCACCGGGAAGACCCCGGTACTGCTGCGGGAGGGCGCGATCTCCGCGGCCCAGCTCCGCGAGGTGGTACCGGACCTGGAGGCCGGCAGTTGACCGATGTCCGAGCGGTCGGCCCCAGGGTCGACCATGCCGGCGCCGGGTCCCTGCGGGGGGCCGCGGCGGGCGCCGTCATGCCCTTGGGTACCCGGTCGGGGAGACCGGTGCCCCGGCCGTACTACGGCGGCGCGGAACCCCGGCACGGCGCCTTCAAGATCCTCTACGTCTGCACCGGCAATGTCTGCCGCTCGCCGATCGCCGAGCGGCTGACCCGGCACGAGCTGACCGACCGGCTCGGCGCCCGGGCCGGCGACATCCTGGTGGAGAGCGCCGGCACCTGGGGGCACGAGGGCGCGCCGATGGAGTCCAACGCGGCCGAGGTGCTGGGCGAGTACGGCGCCGACACCGGCGGCTTCGTCGGCCGTGAGCTGCTCGACGAGCATGTGATCGGGGCCGACCTGGTGCTGACCGCGACCCGGGACCACCGGGCGCAGGTCATCTCCATGGGGCACGCGGCCGGGCTGCGCACCTTCACCCTCAAGGAGTTCACCCGGCTGGTGAAGGCGATAGACCCGGCCACCCTGCCGGAGGCCGCCGAGTCCCCGGCCGAGGTGGCGGAACGGGCCCGGGTGCTGGTCCGGGCCGCCGCCGCGCTGCGCGGCTGGCTGCTGGCGGCGACCCCGGAGGCGGACGAGGTGGACGACCCCTACGGCGCGCCGCTGGGGATGTTCCGCAACTGCGGCGAGGAGATCTTCGACGCCCTGGACCCGATCGTGACCGCCCTGACCGGTGTCGCCCGGGTGAGCGTCTAGCCGTCCGGCGGAACGATTCCGCAGAGCGCGACCCGGCACCCCGTCCTACAGTGAGACCGTCCGCACTGTGGAGCAGGGAGTGTGCACCATGTCCGACCCCGCCCTTGCGACCATCCTCGCGGCCGAGCGGGCACGGCGTGCGGACCAGATCGGACTGCTGGCGGGGGAGAACCACTCGGCCCCCGAGGTGCGCGCGCTGCTGGGCTCGGTCTTCGCGGACAAGTACGCCGAGGGCTACCCGGGGCGGCGGCACCACACCGGCTGCGCGCAGGCGGACGCGGTGGAGACGCTGGCCGTCGACCGGGCCAAGGCGCTGTTCGGCGCCGAGCACGCCAATGTCCAGCCGTACACCGGCACCGCCGCCGTGCTGGCCGCCTACGCCGCGCTGCTGCGGCCCGGCGACGCGGTGCTGGCGATGTCGCTGGCGCACGGCGGCCATCTGTCGAACGGCTCCGCGGCCAACTTCTCCGGGCGCTGGTTCGCCTTCACCGGGTACGGGGTGCGGGCCGGCGACGGGCTGATCGATCTCGACCAGGTCCGCGACCTGGCCCGGGTGGTGCGGCCGAAGGCGATCGTGGCGGGCGCCATCTCCTATCCGCGGGACGTGGACTGGGCGGCCTTCCGGGAGATCGCGGACGAGGTGGGGGCCTCGCTGATCGCCGACGCCGCGCAGACGATCGGCCTGGTCGCGGGCGGTGTGGTGGCTTCGCCGGTGCCGTACGCGGACGTGGTCTGCGGGGTGACCCACAAGGTACTGGGCGGGCCCAGGGGCGGGCTGCTGCTGTGCCGGGCGGAGCTGGCCGAGCGGGTGGACCGGGCGGTCTTCCCGTTCACCCAGGGCGGCCCCGCGGTGAACCAGATGGCGGCCAAGGCGCTGGCGCTCGGACGGGCGGCGCGGCCCGCCTTCGCCGAGTACACGGCTCGGGCGGTGGCCAACGCGCGGGCGCTGGGGGAGGGGCTGGTCGCCGAGGGACTGCGGCTGCTGACCGGGGGGACCGACACCCATCTGGTCACCGCCGACGCCAGGGGGCTCGGGCTGACCGGACGTGAGGCCGAGCGGCGCTGCGAGGCGGCCGGGCTGCTGATCGGCCGGTGCGCGGTGCCCTTCGACGAGGTGCCGCCCGCGGAGGCGTGCGGGATCAGACTGGGAACCGCCTGCGTGACCACCAGGGGGATGGCACCGGAGCAGATGGGCGAGCTGGCGGCACTGCTGGGCCGGGCGCTGCGGTCCGAGGACGGGGACGCGGAGGTGGCGGAGCGGGTGCGCGCACTGGCCCGGCGCCACCCCTTGGAGATGGAACGTCGGGCAGAAGAATCATCAGTGAATTGATCTGTAGACAAAACCGCAATGATGGTTGCGGGCGTCCCCGTCAATAAGGTGGTGCGCTGTGACGCTCCATCATGCACACCCAAACCACCAGACTCGGCCGCTATGCTCAGCCGTTGTCACGGGGGTGCCGACCGCAATTCTGGAGGGCGCAGGTGCGTGAGTTCCTGCTGACGCTGTGTGTCGCCACTGCGGTCACCTATCTGCTCACCGGCCCGGTGCGGAAGTTCGCGATCATCGCCGGCGCGATGCCGCAGATCCGTGACCGCGATGTGCACAAGGAGCCGACGCCCCGGCTCGGCGGGATCGCCATGTTCGGCGGCCTGTGCGCGGGCCTGCTGGTCGCCTCCCACCTGACCACCCTGTCCAGCATCTTCAACGGCAGCAGCGACGTGCGCGCGCTGCTGTCGGGTGCGGCGATCATGTGGATCATCGGGGTGCTGGACGACAAGTGGGGCGTGGACGCCCTGGTGAAGCTCGGCGGTCAGATGGTCGCCGCCGGTGTCATGGTCTACCAGGGCGTGACCGTGCTGTGGCTGCCGATCCCCGGCGTGGGCACCTGGGTGGTGCCGCAGACGCTGGGCACGGTGCTGGCGGTGGCGCTGGTGGTGATCAGCGTCAACGCGGTCAACTTCATCGACGGCCTGGACGGCCTGGCGGCCGGCATGGTCTGCATCGCCGCGCTGGCCTTCTTCGTCTACTCGTACCGGCTCTCCTACGGCTACGGCATCGCCGACGCGCTGCCGGCCACGCTGTTCAGCGCGGTGCTGGTGGGCATGTGCCTGGGCTTCCTGCCGCACAACCTGCACCCGGCGCGGATCTTCATGGGGGACTCCGGGGCGCTGCTGCTGGGCCTGGTGCTGTCGGTGTCGATGATCTCGCTGACCGGCCGCGTGGACCCGGCGGCGCTGATCACCGACAAGACCTACGGTTCGCAGACCCAGGCCGTGCACAGCATGGTGCCGATCTACATCCCGCTGCTGCTGCCGCTGACCGTGATCGCGATCCCGCTGGCCGACCTGATCCTGGCCGTGGTCCGGCGCACCTGGGCTGGCAAGTCGCCGTTCGCCGCCGACCGCCAGCACCTGCACCACCGACTGCTGGACATCGGCCACTCGCAGACCCGCGCCGTGCTGATCATGTACTTCTGGGCCGGCCTGTTCGCCTTCGGGACCGTCGCCTTCTCGGTGAACCGCACCCCGCTGCTGCTGGTGAAGATCGCCATGGCGGCCTGCCTGATCGGCATCGTGGTGCTGCTGATGCCCCGCTTCAAGCCGCACGCTCCCCGGATGGCGGAGCGCTTCCTCCCGCCGCGCTACCGCCATGCGACGGAGGACGACGACAAGGTAAGGGAAGTTCTTACCGAAGCGGTGGAGCGGCCTCCGGTCGCGAACGCCGATTCCCTCTCCCACGAGGACGAAGAGTTGCTTCGCAAGATCGGGACCGGTGCCCACGCCGCCGGACGCCATTCCGGCGCATCGGGACGAAACGGACGTTAGCTCCTACGGGTGAGTCGGATGTGGCAAGGAGCACAGGTCTAGGGTAAAGACCTCACCAAATAGCTTGTGATACCGTTCACGACGTCAGGAGAAGAGCCGAAGGACCTTATGGGAGAAGGTCGTTCGGTCGCGACCCGCCTCGCGGGTCTGTGATCCAGTGCTCGTTCTCCGCCTTCCCTTGATCGCCCTTTCCTTTGATTGCGCCGGAGTTGAAGACGATGCTGTCCAACGACGCCAAGATCCTGCGGGGATCGGCCGTACTGGCCGCTCCCGTCGGGATCGTCGCCGCTGTGCTCAGCACTGTCCTCGCCGGTGAGAAGGGTCTGATCGGCGCTCTGGTCGGCCTGGCCGTGGTCCTGGTGTTCTTCGGAGCGGGCTTCTGGGCCCTGATGCGGATCACCCAGGACAAGCCACAGCTGGTGATGTCGGCCGGCATGTTGGTCTACGCGGTGCAGATCCTGCTCGTGGGGGTCTTCATCGTGGTCTTCAAGAACACCACCCTGTTCAACGGCAGGGCCTTCGCCTTCACTCTGCTGGTCACCGCACTGGCCTGGGTGGGCGGGCAGGTCCTGCACACGCTGAAGTCCAAAACGCTCTATGTCGACCCGGAGCCTTCTGTGCCTGTGAAGTCGCAGTCCGTGAAGGCGAAGCCCCGAGATGGGGCATAAGGGCGGGCTAAAGACGGTTCATCCCGATCTGCTATCGTCCGGAATCGCATCCGGCCGAGACGGGCACCCCAGCCCCCTCGGCATGCGACGTACCCGGATCAGCAGCTGTAGCAACGGTGCAGATCCCGGCGGTGCCCGGTCCTCGGTCCCGAACCGAGTCGACCGCACCACCAACCCCACGTCCCCGTGCCGACTCGTGGCCATGAAGGCCGCGCCGACACACAAGGTTGCAGTTCTTATGCGTCACGACGAAGGAGTCACGGGTGAGTACCCACATGCTGCTCGCTGAGAGCGGGTGCCACATCACGCCCTCGGGCTGTGGTTTCCCCGCACCGGG
The DNA here is from genome assembly GCF_042510965.1 of Streptacidiphilus jeojiensis. Classification (NCBI taxonomy): domain Bacteria; kingdom Bacillati; phylum Actinomycetota; class Actinomycetes; order Kitasatosporales; family Streptomycetaceae; genus Streptacidiphilus; species Streptacidiphilus jeojiensis. Next base: position 245,832 of record NZ_JBEUKS010000008.1, on the reverse strand, counting down.
TCTCAACTCGTTCAACTTCAAGCCGATCTTCAGCATCGGCAGCTTCGACTTCACCAAGCCGATGCTCCTCGCGCTCATCTGCATGGTGATCGTGGTCGGGTTCTTCTGGGCGGCCTTCGCCAAGCCCAAGCTGGTCCCCGGCAAGCTGCAGCTGGTCGGTGAGATCGGCTACACCTTCATCGCCCGTGGCATCGCCCGCGATGTGATCGGCAAGAAGGGCGACAAGTTCGTCCCCTTCCTGACCTCGATCTTCTTCTTCGTGTGGATCATGAACATCATGTCCATCATCCCGCTGGCCCAGTTCCCGGTGGCGTCGCGCTTCGCGTACCCGGTGGCCCTGGCTCTGCTGGTGTGGCTGACGTACATGTACCTCACGTTCAAGACCCACGGCTTCAAGGGCGGCGTCAAGAACCTGGTCTGGATGGAGGGGCTCCCGAAGCCGCTCATCCCGCTGATCGTGTTCCTCGAGTTCCTGCAGAACGTGATCACCCGTCCGTTCACCCTCGCAGTGCGGCTCTGGGCCAACATGTTCGCCGGCCACATGCTGATCGTCATGTTCAGCGTCGCGAGCTGGTACCTGCTGACCCCCTCGATCATGACGGCCTTCGCGGGCGGATCGTTCATCCTCGCCGTCGGCATGACCGCCTTCGAGGTACTGATCCAGTTCCTGCAGGCCTACATCTTCACGCTGCTCACTTCGCTCTACATCAGCGGAGCGCTCGAAGAGGGTCACTGACCCGCACTGCAGCACCCAACAGACTTCCGCTGGGAAGCCCCCCATCGGATCGCATCAAAGGAAGACAGGGAAAATGTCTGCCGCTCTCGAGACCATCAACCTCGCTGCCTCCACCGGCGTCAAGGGCAACCTCGGCGCCGTGGCCTACGGTCTGGCCGCCATCGGCCCCGGCGTGGGCATCGGTCTGGTCTTCGGCCACTCGATCGAGGCCATGGCCCGCCAGCCCGAGGCCATGCCGATCATCCGTCAGAACATGTTCCTGGGCTTCGCGCTCTGTGAGGTTCTGGCCCTGCTCGGCCTGGTCGTCCCCTTCATCTTCAGCTAAGCGACCGGCCAGTAGCCACACTCGACGAAAGGTTCAGACATGCTGAAGTTCTTGGCTGAGGGGGCGCCGCAGAATCCGCTGATCCCCGACACCGCGGAACTGATCATCGGCCTGCTCTGCTTCTTCATCGTCTTCGGCGTCCTCGGCAAGAAGCTTCTGCCCAACATCCAGAAGACTCTGGACGAGCGGCACGACGCGATCGAGGGTGGCCTGGAACGAGCGGAGAAGGCGCAGGCCGAGGCCAACCGCACGCTGGAGGAGTACAAGGCCCAGCTCGCGGAGGCCCGTCACGAGGCCGCTCGGATCACCGAGCACGCGCGTGAGCAGGGCGCCGTGATCATCGCGGAGATGAAGGAAGAGGGCCAGCGTCAGCGCGAGGCCATCATCGCCGCGGGTCACGCACAGATCGACGCGGACCGTCGCCAGGTGACGACGGCGCTGCGCCAGGACGTCGGCCGCATCGCGACCGACCTGGCCGGCCGGGTCGTCGGCGAGTCCCTGGAGGACTCCGCGCGGCAGAGCCGGATCATCGACCGCTTCCTCGACGAGCTCGACGCCAAGTCGGCTGCGGCGGCGGGTGCCAAGTGAGCAGCGCCACGCGTCAGTCGAACGCCGCAGCGCGTGAGCGCCTGGAGGCCCTGACCGACAGCGCGTCGGTCGACCTGAAGGCGCTCGGTGCGGACCTGCTGGCCGTGACCGGACTGCTGGACCGCGAGGTCGGGCTGCGCCGGACGCTCACCGACCCGGCGACGTCGGGTCAGCGCAAGGCCGACCTGGTCACCGCGCTGCTCGGCGGCAAGGTCGGTGCGGAGACGCTCGACCTGGTCTCCGGCATGGTGCGCTCGCGCTGGGCCTCCTCGCGGGACCTGGTCGACGGCATCGAGCAGCTCGCCGCCTTCACCCAGATCATCGCCGCCGACAAGGCCGGTGCGCTGGACGAGGTCGAGGACGAGCTGTTCCGCTTCGGACGGGTCGTCGCGGGCAGCACCGAGCTGCGCGCAGCGCTCACCGACGGCGCCGCTGCCAGGACCGCCAAGGCGGAGCTGGTCGAGCGGCTGCTGGACGGCAAGGCCAAGGCCCAGACCGTGCAGCTGGTCGGCGCTCTGGTCACCGAGCCGCGTGGACGTAGCCTGGAAGGCGGCCTGGAGGAGTACTCCCGGCTCGCCGCCAGCCGGCGCGAGCGCGTGGTCGCCCTGGTGACCGCGGCGGTGCCGCTGTCCGACGCCCAGAAGGAGCGCCTCGGCGCCTCGCTGGCGCGGATGGTCGGACGCCAGGTGCACCTGAACATCGACGTGGACCCCGCGGTCCTCGGCGGCGTTCGGATCCAGATCGGCGACGAGATCATCGAGGGCACCATCGCGAGCCGCATGGACGGCGCGCGGCAGGGCCTCGCTGGTTAAGCACAGCGGGCTCAAGCACAGCGGGCTCTAGCCCAAGCATTGTCCGACCCTCGGTCGGTTAAGCGGTCAGTTCACCAGACTGGCCGAGAGTCGAATACTTGCGGCCCTCCACGGGCGGGCCGAGGATCGCAACTAGGAGAGCAGGGAACCCAGATGGCGGAGCTCACGATCCGGCCGGAGGAGATCCGGGACGCACTGGACAACTTCGTCCAGTCGTACCAGCCGGACGCCGCCTCGCGTGAAGAGGTCGGCACGGTCGTCTACACGGCTGACGGTATCGCCCGAGTCGAGGGCCTGCCCTCGGTCATGGCGAACGAACTGCTGAAGTTCGAGGACGGTACCCTCGGCCTCGCACTGAACCTCGACACCCGCGAGATCGGTGTCGTCGTCCTCGGCGAGTTCAGCGCAATCGAGGAAGGCCAGACGGTCCGCCGTACCGGCGAGGTCCTCTCGGTCCCCGTGGGCGAGGGCTACCTCGGCCGCGTGGTGGACCCGCTGGGCCAGCCGATCGACGGTCTCGGCGAGATCGCCTCCAGCGGCCGCCGCGCCCTGGAGCTGCAGGCTCCCGGCGTCATGGTCCGCAAGTCGGTGCACGAGCCGATGCAGACCGGCATCAAGGCCATCGACGCGATGACCCCGATCGGCCGCGGCCAGCGCCAGCTGATCATCGGCGACCGCCAGACCGGCAAGACCGCGGTGGCGATCGACACGATCATCAACCAGCGCGACAACTGGCGCTCGGGCGACCCGAAGAAGCAGGTCCGCTGCATCTACGTCGCCATCGGCCAGAAGGGCTCCACCATCGCCTCCGTGCGCGGTGCGCTGGAGGAGGCGGGCGCGCTGGAGTACACCACCATCGTGGCCGCCCCGGCGTCCGACCCGGCCGGCTTCAAGTACCTCGCCCCGTACACCGGCTCGGCCATCGGCCAGGAGTGGATGTACGACGGCAAGCACGTCCTCATCATCTTCGACGACCTGTCGAAGCAGGCCGAGGCCTACCGCGCGGTGTCGCTGCTGCTGCGCCGCCCGCCGGGGCGCGAGGCCTACCCGGGCGACGTCTTCTACCTGCACTCCCGTCTGCTGGAGCGTTGCGCCAAGCTGTCGGACGAGCTGGGCGCGGGCTCGATGACCGGTCTGCCGATCATCGAGACCAAGGCCAACGACGTCTCGGCGTACATCCCCACCAACGTGATCTCGATCACCGACGGCCAGTGCTTCCTGGAGTCCGACCTGTTCAACGCCGGCATCCGCCCGGCCGTGAACGTCGGTATCTCGGTCTCCCGCGTCGGTGGCTCGGCCCAGATCAAGGCCATGAAGTCGGTCGCCGGACGCCTGCGTCTGGACCTGGCCCAGTACCGCGAGCTGGAGGCGTTCGCCGCCTTCGGTTCCGACCTGGACGCGGCCTCCAAGGCCCAGCTGGAGCGCGGCTCCCGCCTGGTCGAGCTGCTGAAGCAGGGCCAGTACCAGCCGTTCCCGATCGAGGAGCAGGTCGTCTCCATCTGGGCCGGCACCACCGGTCAGCTGGACGACGTGCCGGTCGCGGACGTCCGCAAGTTCGAGCGTGAGTTCCTGGACTTCCTGCGCCGTGAGCACAAGGGCGTCCTGACCACGATCGTCGAGACCAGCAAGCTCGAGGACGGCACGATCACCTCGCTGACCGAGGCCATCACCTCGTTCAAGCAGGAGTTCACCACCTCCACCGGTGCGCTGCTCGGCGACTCGGCCTGACGAGGGACGGAAAGGACGGTAACGACCCATGGGAGCACAGCTTCGGGTCTACAAGCGCCGGATCCGCTCTGTCACCGCGACGAAGAAGATCACCAAGGCGATGGAGATGATCTCCGCGTCGCGCATCATGAAGGCGCAGCGCGCGGTGGCCGCCTCCTCCCCGTACGCGGACGAGCTCACCCGTGCGGTGACCGCGGTCGCGACGAAGTCGAACGCCAAGCACCCGCTGACCACCGAGCCGGAGCACGCCGTGCGTGCCGCGGTGCTGGTGATCACGGCTGACCGCGGTCTGGCCGGCGGCTACTCCACCAACGCCCTCAAGGCCGCGGTGCAGCTGTCGGAGCGGCTCAAGGCCGAGGGCAAGCAGGTCGACATGTACGCCGTCGGCCGCAAGGCCGTGGGCTACTTCGGCTACCGCGACCAGCCGGTCGTGCAGGCTTGGACCGGCTTCTCGGACAAGCCGACCTACCAGGACGCCAAGACGGTGTCGGCGACGCTGATCGACGCCTTCGTGACGGAGACGGAGAAGGGCGGGGTGGACGAGCTCCACCTGGTCTCGACCGAGTTCGTCTCGATGCTCACCCAGAACCCGGTGGACGTCCGACTGCTGCCGCTGAGCCTGGCGGAGACGCAGGAGAACGCCAAGGAGCAGGGCCCGTTCCCGCTCTACGACTTCGAGCCGTCCGCGGAGGGAGTGCTCGACGCACTGCTCCCGCGGTACGTCGAGAGCCGGATCTACAACGCGCTGCTGCAGTCGGCCGCCTCGGAGCACGCCGCCCGCCGGCGCGCGATGAAGAGCGCGACCGACAACGCCGGAGAGCTCATCAAGTCGCTCTCGCGGCTTGCCAACTCGGCCCGACAGGCCGAGATCACCCAGGAAATCAGCGAGATCGTCGGTGGCGCCACCGCCCTGGCCGACGCGAACGCGGGGAGAGACTGACAATGACTGCCACTGTTGAGACCGCGACGGCCACCGGCCGTGTCGCGCGGGTCATCGGGCCGGTCGTCGACGTGGAGTTCCCCGTCGACGCCATGCCGGAGATGTTCAACGCACTGCACGTGGACATCGAGGCCACCGACGCCTCCGAGAAGAAGACGCTGACCCTCGAGGTCGCCCAGCACCTGGGCGACGGCCTGGTCCGCGCCATCTCCATGCAGCCCACCGACGGCCTGGTCCGCGGCGCGGGTGTCACCGACACCGGCTCCGCGATCTCGGTCCCGGTCGGCGACATCACCAAGGGCAAGGTCTTCAACGCCCTCGGCGAGGTGCTGAACGTCGACCGCGAGGAGTTCAACTCCCAGGTCGAGACCCGCTGGCCGATCCACCGCACCGCCCCGCGCTTCGACCAGCTCGAGTCCAAGACCGAGATGTTTGAGACCGGTATCAAGGTCATCGACCTGCTCACCCCGTACGTCCAGGGTGGCAAGATCGGCCTGTTCGGCGGCGCCGGCGTCGGCAAGACGGTGCTCATCCAGGAGATGATCTACCGTGTCGCCGAGAACTTCGGTGGCGTGTCGGTGTTCGCCGGTGTCGGCGAGCGCACCCGTGAGGGCAACGACCTCATCGAGGAGATGAAGGACTCCGGCGTCCTGGACAAGACCGCGCTGGTCTTCGGCCAGATGGACGAGCCCCCGGGCACCCGTCTCCGCGTCGCCCTGTCCGCACTGACCATGGCGGAGTACTTCCGCGATGTGCAGGGCCAGGACGTGCTGCTCTTCATCGACAACATCTTCCGGTTCACCCAGGCCGGTTCCGAGGTGTCGACCCTGCTCGGCCGCATGCCCTCCGCGGTGGGCTACCAGCCGAACCTGGCCGACGAGATGGGCCTCCTGCAGGAGCGCATCACCTCGACCCGCGGTCACTCGATCACCTCGATGCAGGCGATCTACGTCCCCGCGGACGACCTGACCGACCCGGCCCCGGCCACCACCTTCGCCCACCTCGACGCGACGACGGTGCTCTCCCGTCCGATCTCCGAGAAGGGCATCTACCCGGCCGTGGACCCGCTGGAGTCCTCGTCGCGCATCCTGGACCCGCGCTACATCACCCAGGAGCACTACGACACCGCCCTGCGCATCAAGGGCATCCTGCAGAAGTACAAGGACCTGCAGGACATCATCGCGATCCTCGGTATCGACGAGCTGAGCGAGGAAGACAAGACCACCGTCTACCGCGCCCGCCGCATCGAGCGCTTCCTCTCGCAGAACACCTACGTGGCGAAGCAGTTCACCGGCGTCGACGGCTCGACCGTCCCGCTCGACGAGACCATCCACGCGTTCAACGCCATTGCCGACGGCAAGTACGACTCCACCCCGGAGCAGGCGTTCTTCATGTGCGGTGGCATCGAGGACCTGGAGCGCAACGCCGCCGAGCTGGCCAAGAAGTAACCCTTCCTGGTCGACCTGGCAGGTGCTGAGGGGCGGCCCCGTACGGGACCGCCCCTCCGTTCTTACCCGAGGCCCAACCCCCGATTGCACTCTTGATCGGTTGGACCGTTATTCTTTCCGCAACCCGGGCTTTACGGCACGGGCATCAAGACCGAGGAGCCCACTGTGGCTGAGCTGCACGTCGAGCTGGTCGCGGCCGACCGCAAGGTCTGGTCGGGCGAGGCCACGATCGTCCTTGCCCGTACCAAGTCCGGCGACATCGGCATCCAGGCCGGGCACCAGCCCGTGCTGGGCGTGCTGGAGTCCGACCCGGTGACCATCCGCCAGGCCGACGGCACCACCGTCGTCGCGGCGGTGCACGGCGGTTTCCTGTCCTTCGCCGACAACAAGCTGTCGGTGCTGGCCGAGGTGGCCGAGCTCGCCGAGGACATCGACGTCGAGCGCGCCGAGCGGGCGCTCGCGGCCGCCAAGGCCGAGACGGAGGCCGGCGCCGCGCGCCGCGCCGAGGTCCGGCTGCGGGCGGCGTCCGGCCGCTAGGAGTTCGTTGCACGACCGGTCCCGGGGCACGCGAGTGACCCCGGGACTGCTGTATCTGTCGGCCTGACCGTCGTACGGGAGAACGAGAGTTACTCCCGGGACGGGGCGGCCGTTGACTAGGCACGGCATGGATTGCGGGCCGGCTGGCGAGGGAGGTGGCAGGGCGTGGTCCTCGTGGTGGTGGTCGTCGTGGCGGTGCTGCTCGCCGCCCTGCTCGGCCTGGGCGCGTTCGCCATGCGGCGGCGGTTGATCCAGCGGGTCGGCGGGACCTTCGACTGCTCGGCCCGGCTCCGGGTCGCCGCGCTGCCGGGCCTGCCGGTGCCGGACGCGGGGCCCGACGCGCCGCTGCCTTCCGGCTCGGCGCCGGCGCCGTCCGGCTCGGCCGTCGACAACGGCGGCAAGGGCTGGCTCTTCGGGATCGCGCGCTACAACCGGGACTCGGTGGAGTGGTTCCGGGTCTTCAGCTACTCGCCGCGGCCGCGGCGGGTGCTGCAGCGGAGCCGGATCGAGGTCCTGCACCGGCGGACTCCGGTCGGGCAGGAGGAGCTGGCGCTGCTGTCCGGGGCCGTGGTGCTGGTGTGCCGGCACGCGGGGGAGCCGCTTGAGCTGGCGATGAGTGAGGATGCCCTGACGGGGTTCCTGGCCTGGTTGGAAGCGGCGCCTCCTGGGCAGCGGGTCAACGTCGCCTGAGGGTGCACCTTTGAGCGTGGCTGGTGTTCGCGCAGTTCCCCGCGCCCCTAAATGGGGGCGCGGGGAACTGCGCGAGGACCATCTACGGCCCGCACGATACGCTCGCGCACATGGTCAACCTCACCCGTATTTACACCCGGACCGGCGACGACGGGACCACCGCGCTCGGGGACATGTCCCGTACCGCGAAGACGGACCCGCGGATCGCCGCGTACGCGGACAGCAACGAGGCCAACGCCGCCATCGGCGTGGCCCTCGCCTGCGGGGGGCTGTCGGACGACATCACGGCCGTGCTGACGCGGGTTCAGAACGACCTGTTCGATGTCGGGGCGGACCTGTGCACACCGGTGGTCGAGGACCCGAAGTACCCCCCGTTGCGGGTGCTGCAGAGCTATGTCGACCGGCTGGAGCAGGACTGCGACCGGTTCAACGAGGAACTGGAGAAGCTGCGCAGCTTCATCCTGCCCGGCGGCACCCCCGGTGCGGCCTACCTGCATGTGGCCACCACGGTGGTGCGCCGCGCGGAGCGCAGCACCTGGGCGGCGATCGAGGTGCACGGGGAGAGCATCAATCCGCTGACCGCGACCTATCTCAACCGGCTGTCCGACCTGCTGTTCATCCTCGCCCGGAGCGCCAACAAGGCCGTCGGCGACGTGCTCTGGGTACCGGGGGAGAACCGATAGCGGTCCGCCCGCCCCGTACGATGCCGGGATGGAACGGTTGCGAGTGGTGGGCGGCGCGAGGCTGGTGGGGCGGGTACGGGTGCCCGGGGCCAAGAACAGCGCGCTGAAGCTGATGGCCGCGTCGCTGCTGGCGCAGGGGGAGACCCGGCTGGAGAACCTGCCGCGGATCCTCGATGTGGAGATCATGGCGGAGCTGCTGCGGCGGATGGGCTGCACGGTGACCCTGGAGTGGTCGCAGGAGCCCGGCTTCCACAGCGGCACGGCGGTGATCGACGTGCCGGCCGAGCCCGAGCCCGGGCACGAGGCCGACTACGACCTGGTCCGGCGGATGCGCGCCTCGATCGCGGTGCTGGGCCCGCTGCTGGCCCGCTGCGGGAAGGTGCGGGTGGCCCGCCCCGGCGGCGACGCCATCGGCTCGCGCGGCCTGGACATGCACATCGACGGGCTCACCCGGCTGGGCGCGGTGATCACCAATGAGCACGGCTTCCTGCTGGCCTCGGCGCCGGACGGGCTCACCGGCGCCACCGTCGAGCTGGACTTCCCCAGTGTGGGGGCGACCGAGAACATCCTGATGGCGGCGGTGTTGGCGGAGGGTGCCACGGTCATCGACAACGCGGCCCGGGAGCCGGAGATCGTCGACCTCTGCCTGATGCTGCAGGCGATGGGCGCGAAGATCGGCGGTGCGGGGAGCTCCACCATCGAGGTGCAGGGCGTGCCGAGCCTGTCACCGGTGAGCTACGAGACGGTCCCGGACCGGATCGTGGCCGGGACCTTCGCCGTGGCGGCCGCGATGACCCGGGGCGACATCACCGTCGAGCACGCCCGCGCCGAGCACCTGCGGATCGCCCTGGACAAGATCACCGCCTGCGGCGCCGAGGTGGTCGAGATGCCGGACGGCTTCCGGGTGGTGATGGACCGTCGGCCCAGCGCGGTGGACGTGGTCACGCTGCCCTATCCGGGCTTCGCCACGGATCTGCAGCCGCAGTTCGCGGCGCTGAACGCGGTGGCCGAGGGCGTCGCGATGATCACCGAGAACATCTTCGAGGCGCGGTTCGTCTTCCTGCAGGAGCTGGCCCGGCTGGGCGCCCAGGTCCGCACCGACGGCCACCACGCGGTGCTCCGCGGCGTCCCCAAGCTGTCCGGTGCACCGGTGCAGGCGACGGACGTCCGGGCCGGCGTGGGGCTGGTGCTGGCCGGTCTGGTCGCCGAGGGGGAGACCCTGGTCACCGAGATACACCACATCGACCGGGGCTACGCCGGCCTGGTCGAGCAGCTGAACGCGCTGGGCGCCGACGTCACCCGAGAGGCGGACCCGGACGCCACCGCGTTCTGACGGGGCCGTCTGCAACCGGCCCGGTTGCAGACGGCCAGGGGCGCGGGGAACTGCGCGGCCAACCCACCACCTGCCGCAGCCGGGAACGGTCAGAACTCAGCCGACCCGCCGCCGCCCTTCTGCAGCTCCCGCAGCACCCGCCGCGCGCCCGCCGCGGACTCCGGCCAGACCATCAGCCGGGTGCCCTGGGTGGTGTCGACCACCGTGCAGCGGATGCCGGCCGCCTCCAGTACCGCGGTCAGCCGCAGGCTCTCCGCGGCGTCCGCGGGGGCGGCGACCGGGACCAGCAGGCCGTACTCGCCGGGGGCGCCGCGGCGGGCGGTCCGTGCCACCAGCGACCGTCCCCTGCGCGGGGTCCAGGTCCAGCGCAGCAGCAGCACCAGGACCACCAGCAGCACGACGGGGACGACCAGTTGGACGACGGGATTGACGCTGCCCATGGTGACCCTCCCGGTCCGCCCCCAGTGGCTGCTGTCCAGTATGGCGCCGCTCCGCCCCGCGGTGCCAGCGACCTGGTGAGCTTCGCCACTGGAGGGCGGTTCACCGTCGCCGGGTGCCGGGTGATGCCGTTAGATTCAGCGCAGCCGTCACACACACGGCGCCGTCGAGTGCAGAGATCTACCGAAGGACACCACAGTGGCCAAGCAGATCGCCGTCATCGGAGCCGGCCTGATGGGCTCCGGAATCGCCCAGGTCGCCGCACAGGCGGGGTACGAGGTGGTGCTGCGCGATGTCACCGACGCCGCGCTGGCCCGTGGGCTGGACGGCATCAGGACCTCCTACGCGCGCTTCACCGCCAAGGGCAGGCTCTCCGCCGAGGACGCCGAGGCCGCGCTGGCGCGGATCACCACGACCACCGACCTGGACGCGGTGGGCACCGCCGACCTGGTGGTGGAGGCGGTGTTCGAGCAGCTGGAGGTCAAGCAGGAGCTGTTCCGCGCGCTGGACCGGATCGCCCGTCCCGGCGCGGTGCTGGCGTCCAACACCTCGGCCATCCCGATCACCCGGATCGCCGCCGCGACCGGCCGGCCGGAGTCCGTGGTGGGGACGCACTTCTTCTCGCCGGTGCCGATGATGCAGCTGTGCGAGCTGGTGCGCGGCTACAAGACCAGCGACGAGACCCTGGCCGCCGCGCGGGAGTTCGCCGAGGGGGTCGGCAAGACCTGCGTGGTGGTCAACCGCGACGTGGCCGGCTTCGTCACCACCCGGCTGATCTCCGCCCTGGTGGTGGAGGCGGTGAAGCTCTACGAGTCGGGCGTGGCCACGGCCGAGGACATCGACACCGCCTGCCGGCTCGGCTTCGGCCACGCCATGGGCCCGCTGCAGACCGCCGACCTGACCGGGGTCGACATCCTGCTGCACGCCACCGGCAACATCTACAGCGAGACCCAGGACGAGAAGTTCGCACCGCCGGAGATCATGGCCCGGATGGTCACCGCCGGGGACCTCGGCCGCAAGAGCGGACGCGGTTTCTACGGCTACCAGGACTGATCCCGCGGCAGCAGGTGAGCTTGCTCACCTGCCGCTGTGCCGCCGGTCACTGTGCTCTTTTCAAGAGATGGACGATAATCGTGCGCAGTTCCGCGTCGAGAAGGGAACTCCTCACCCGAAGGAGTGAATTCACATCAGATTTCGCCGTGGCCAGCAACCCTGACACCTGGTTCCGCGTCAGATGAGAGAAGCATCAGTTCAACGCCACGGAGGAGCACGCATGCGGATCAGAGGTGACCACGCCCTGCTGGCCATCGAGGGCCGCCTCGACGTGCGCTCCGCGGCCGACGCCCGATCGGTGCTGCACCAGGCCGTCGACTACGGGCGCGGCGATCTGGTGCTGGACCTCTCCCGGCTGGAGTCCTGGGACGCCACCGGGCTCGGCGTGATCATGGGCACCCACCGCAGGGCCGGCCGCGGCGGTCGCCGGCTGGTGCTGCGCGGGGTGCCGGCGCAGTTGCAGCGGCTGCTGGTGGCGACCCGGCTGCACCGCATCCTGGCCATCGAGGGATACGTCCCGGAGGCCTTCGCCGCCGAGCCGGCGGTCTCCTCGGTCCAGTAGCACCCGGTCAAGGCCAGGTCGCAGGGGTCCCAGTATGACTTTCGCATAACGGTGTCCCCCAGAGACTCGCCCCGGCGTGTACGGCTGCGACAGAGTGTGCGAAAGTCCGGGGACCGGTGAGCTCATTGGGATGCGGGCGCATGCGCAGGCACAGCGCGGACAGGGCCCGGGCCGGGACGGCCCGGGGCGAAAGAGGATCATGAACCCACACAGCGTGGGCGGTGGCGCAGGCCAGGACGGACGCCCCTCGCACGACACCGAGTCGCCGACACTGGCCTTCATACCCCCGTCCGACCCGACGGCCAGGCATTCCGGCGGCGCTTCCACCGAGCTCGCCCGGATCGTCTCCTCCCACACCAAGGAACTGGAACCGGCCGCGCCCCCGAGCGGCGCCGCCGAGGGCAGGACCGACGGCAGCGGCAGGGCCGGCACAGTCGTCGCCGGGGAGCTGCGGCTGGCCGTGAACGCACCGGACGGCAGCAGCGCCACCGCCTGCCCGCCGGACCAGCGCCCGCAGCCGGTCCAGGCCCCGGTCGACTCCACCGTCCGGCCCCGCAGCGTGAGCGGCCTGCTGGAACGGGACGCCCTGTGCGAGCGGCTGCGCGGGCAGTTGCTGGAGGGCCGCTCGATCCGGCTGATCGGCGCCGCCGGCTCCGGCCGCTCGGCCATCCTGGACGCGGTCGCCTCGGCCTGCTCCGGGCTGGCGCCCGCCGGGGTGATCCGGCTCAGCGGCTGCTTCCGGACCCCGGCCGACCTGCTCCAGGACCTGTTCGCGGCCGCCTACGACTGCCCGGGATTCCGTCCGGGCCGCGCGCTGGCCCCGGAGATCATGCGCGACCTGTGCGCCATCGTGGTCATCGACGACGTCGAGTTCGGCGGCGAGGCGCTGGAGGAGCTGATCTCGGCCGCGCCCGAGAGCGCCTTCCTGCTCAGCTCCACCCCGGCGGCCGCGGCTCCGGTCGGCGACGGCGCGGGGGAGAACCGGCGGCTGGAGGACAGCAGGCTCCCGGGTCTGTCCCGGCAGTCCTCGCTGGCCCTGCTGGCGCGGCTGGCCGGCCGCACCCTGGACGAGACCGAGCGCGCCTGGGCCGTCGACCTCTGGTTCGAGTCCGAGGGCCTGCCGCTGCGCTTCGTCCAGGCCGCCGCCCTGCTACGGCACCGCGAGGCCGCCATCGAGGCGATGGCGGCGTTCGCGCCCGAGGAGGACGGCCCGGACGCCGCACCGCAGTTGACGCCCGGAAGCTTCGAGGCCTACCTGCGGCAGCACGGCGGTGCCGGCGGCTCCGGGGAGGCCGGCGAGGCCGCGCTGCCCGATCCGGTGCCGCTGCCCTCGGTGGCGGAGAGCGCCGCCCCGGCACTGCGGATCGCCCGCGGGCTGAGCACCGGGGCCCGGCGCACCTTGCTGCTGGCCGCCGCGCTCGGCGGGGTCTGCCCGAGCGCACCGCACCTGCCCGCGCTGGTCGACGTCGGCCACGGCGAGGTGGCGCTGGAGGAACTGGTCGAGGCCGGACTCGCGGCCCCGGTCGGCGCCCACCACCGGCTGGTCGACGGCGTCGCCGACCTGGTCGCCGGCGAGTGGCCGGTGCAGACGGCCCTGCGCGCGGCGGCCCAGCACTTCACCTGGTGGACCGGGCACGCCTCGGTGACGGAGCAGCAGATCGCCGACGAGGCCGAGGTTCTGCTGGCGACCATGCACGCGGACCGCGAGGCGGGCCGGCACCGCCAGGTGGTGCTGCTGGCCCGGGCCTGCGCCCCGGCCTTCGCGCTGGCGCTGCGCTGGGGCGCGTGGGAACGCGCGCTGCGGTTCGGCCTGGAGTCGGCGCGGGCCACCGCCGGTGTCGCCGAGGAGGCCTGGTTCCACCACGAACTCGGGGTGCTGGCGCTGTGCGTGGGCGCCTTCGACCGCTCCCGTGCGGAACTGGAGGCGTCGGTGGCGCTGCGCGGCGCCCTGGGCGACGCCAGGGGCTCCGCCGCGGGCCGGGCCGCCCTGCACCAGTTGGACGCCGCAGCGGCCCGCCAGGGCGGCCGCCTGGTGGCCGTGAGCGGCCGGAGCGGGTCCGGGCTGACCGGACTGCGGCGGGTGCTGCCGTTCGCGCGGCCGGCGCTGCGGCGGACGGTGCAGCGGCGCAGCTTCGCCGACAACTCGGTGTCCCGGCGTCAGATCGTGCTGGCCACCGTGGCCGTGGTGGCGATGGGCGCACTGGGCGCGGCCGCCGCCTACGGCATCGGGGCGTTCCAGCAGACCGGCGCCGGCAGCGGCGTGGTGGACCAGAACGTGGGCACCACGGCGCCGCAGAGCACCGGGTCGACCGACCCGGCCGGGATCCCGGCGGCGAGCGACTCGTCCTCCGCGAGCACCTCGGCCTCGGCCTCCCCGTCCGGATCGGCGTCCGCCTCGGCCTCCGGCGGCGCGACCTCCGGGAGCATCGGGTCGAGCGGCCCGGGCAGTTCCCAGGGGACCGGGCCCACCGGTGGCGCGTCGGGGCAGAGCAGCAGCCCCAGCGACCCGGTGCACTCGTCGCACCCGGCCGGCCACTCGTCGAGCCCGAGTCTGAGTCCCAGCAGCGCGGCCCCCTCGAAGTCGCCGAGCGCGAGCAGCTCGCCGCCGGCCAGCGCCTCCGCCTCGGCCAGTGCTTCCGCGAGCGCCTCGGCCTCGTCGACCTCGGGCACCACCGGGGCCACCAGCACCTCGGTTCAGGCGGACAGCGCTCCCACGGTCTCGGTGACGCCCTGACCCCGGTGCCGCGCCCTGACGCACGGCGGGGACGGCAGGCTCAGAACAGCTTGAGCTTGTCGTCCTCGATGCCGCGCAGTCCGTCGTAGTCCAGCACCACGCAGGAGATGCCGCGGTCCGCGGCCAGCACCCGGGCCTGCGGCTTGATCTGCTGGGCGGCGAAGACGCCCTTGACCGGTGCCAGCAGCGGGTCCCGGTTGAGCAGTTCCAGGTAGCGGGTGAGCTGCTCCACCCCGTCGATCTCGCCGCGCCGCTTGATCTCGACGGCGACGGTGACCCCCTCGTCGTCGCGGCAGAGGATGTCCACCGGGCCGATCGCGGTCGGGTACTCGCGCCGGATCAGCTTCCAGCCGGCGCCGAGCACCTCCATCCGGTCCGCCAGCAGCTCCTGGAGGTGCGCCTCGACGCCGTCCTTGATCAGACCGGGGTCCACGCCGAGTTCGTGCGAGGAGTCCAGCATGACCTCCTCCAGGGTGATGATCAGTTTCTCGCCACCCTTGTTCTCGACGGTCCACCTGCCCTCCTCCTCCTTGAGGGAGCAGGGCGGTGACATCCAGTTGAGCGGCTTGTAGGCGCGGTCATCGGAGTGGATCGCGACGCTGCCGTCGGATTTCACCAGGATGAGCCGGGGGGCGGACGGCAGGTGGGCGGTGAGCCGTCCCGCGTAGTCGACGGAACAGCGGGCAATCACGAGACGCATGGCCGACCACGCTAGCCCACCGGAGCCATTCGGAGCGATTCGGTCACCCGGTGATGATCGTCGCGAACGGTGTGTGTGCGGGGCCGCGTTCTGGACATACGAGGGGCTGCACATATGGTGCGTGCGCACACCGTGCCCTACGGTGAGTCACGGGACGTGACGGAGAGGGGGGACAGCATGGACAGCCGGACCGACCTGTCTCGATGGGAAGGATCTGGCCGGACTCGGGCCGGAATGTGTGGTTCCGCCCCCTGCGCGCAGTTTCCCTGCGAACCTGTTCTGTACGTCTCCCTCTGCTCCCCGGACAGCTGGGGCACAGGAGTTGGACGGTACGGGCGTGTACGTACCGACGTCGGGTGCCCTCCCGGTCCGGTGCGTGCGCGTCAGGCGCGACAGCACCACGGCACGGCAGCAAGCCAGCAAGGCACAGCAACACGGCACAGCACCTTCGCACAGCAGCGCCCCCGCGCTGTGGCACCACCTCGTGAGCCGTCCGGTCCGCGAGGTCCGCGAGAGGAGAACCCATGTCGCTCGACGTCTCACCGGCCCTGCTCGAGAAGGCCGAGCGAGGCGAGGTCGATGAGAGGGAATTCGTCGACTGCGTCCGCAACTCCCTGCCCTACGCCTGGGCCCTGATCAGTTCGCTGGTCGCCCAGCAGAAGGTCGACGGCAGCGAGTTCGCCGACAACCAGGTCCCGCCGCCCTCGGAGCAGGCACGTGGCCAGCTGCTCCGCGCGTTGGCGAGTGATGCGATCCGGGGATCGCTGGAGCGGCACTTCGGTGTCCGCCTGGCGTTCCAGAACTGCCACCGGGTCGCGGTGTTCCCGCCGGGCCCGGGTTCGGAGGCCCGGTACGCCCTTTTCACCTCCGTGCGCGCCCAACTGCTCAACCAGTCCGAGGAACTCAGGGACTGCTGAGCGCTTGAACGGCCGCTTGAACAGCTAGTCGAGCGCTGCCCGCACTCGGCAACGCGACCACTGGTCCGCCGACGTACCCCCGGATGTCGGCGGACCGGCGCGTTGTCAGGCCAGCAGCGGCAGCACCTCGGAGCCGAGCCGCTCGACATTGCGCAGCGTCAGTTCCCGGTCCCCGGAGCCCTCCACCAGCAGGGCGAAGCGACGCACCCCGGTGCGCTCGGCGGTGGCCGCCAGCCGGTCGGCGCAGAGCCTGGGCGTGCCCACCGCGTGCAGGTCGCAGAGCAGCTCGGTGTACTCGTGCGGATCGCGCATCCGCCGCTCCCGGCCGTCCACCGTGCGGTGCGCGGACAGGCCGTAGTGCAGCCAGCCCGGCATCGACTTGAGCAGCACCCGGCGGGCCTCGGCACCGCTGTCCTCGATCTGGGCCACGCCGGCCGCCATGTGCTCGGCCTCCACCCGCTCGATCTGCTCCTGGGTCCGCCCGGCCTCGCGCGCCGCCTTCCGGTAGGCGGCGACCATGGCGGCCTTGTCCTCATCGCCGGAGTGCATCCCCAGCAGCATCGGCAGGCCGCGTTCGGCGGCCAGTCTGACGGTGCCCAGCGAGGTGCAGGCCACCTGCACCGGCGGTCCGTCGCTGCCGGTCCGGGGGCGCACCCCGGCGTACTCCGGACCGCGGGCCCCGCCGAGGGCGGGGAACGGCAGCGGCTGCTCGGTGGCCCTGGGCACCACGGCGACCTCGGGGAAGCTGTAGCGGGGCCCGGAGGCGCCCACCCTGGCCGAGCGCAGCCAGCGCAGCAGCAGGTCCAACGACTCGGTGAAGCCGCTCTCGTAGGCCTCCGCGCCGGCGCCGAACACCTCCAGGTCCACCCAGGGGCCGCCACGGCCCACGCCGAGCGTGAACCGGCCGCCGGAGGTGAGGTGCAGCAGCGCGGCCTGCTCGCCGAGCGCCACCGGGTGCTGGGTCGGCAGCACGCTCACCGCGGTGCCGATCCGGATCCTGCTGGTACGGCCGAGCAGCAGCGCGGCGAGGGTGGCGGCCGAGGGGCAGACGCCGTAGGGCACGAAGTGGTGCTCGGCCAGCCAGACGCTGTCCAGCCCGGCGTGCTCGGCGGCGACCGCCGCCGAGACGGCGCGGTCCAGCGCTTCGGCGTGGCCCTGGCCGGGGAACTGC
Organism: Streptacidiphilus jeojiensis; assembly: GCF_042510965.1. NCBI lineage: Bacteria > Bacillati > Actinomycetota > Actinomycetes > Kitasatosporales > Streptomycetaceae > Streptacidiphilus > Streptacidiphilus jeojiensis. The sequence continues at coordinate 228,437 of NZ_JBEUKS010000008.1, read as the reverse complement.
GCGGCGAGCAGGAAGGCGCCGGTGCGGATCGGCCCCGGACCGCTGCGGACCGCGGCGGGGGCGGTGCGCTGGCGCGGCACCCGCATCCGGGCGCCGAGGTCCGGGGTGTCGCCGCTTCTGGACGCGGCGGTGCGGACGGTTCTGGTCCTACTGGGCATGAGGGGAATCAGCTCCTAGGTCCCGCGGGGAACTTCGGTCCCGCATCTCCCTCTGGAGTAACTCATGTCATGTGCCGCTGGCACACGGATTCGGGCCCGCGAGCCCGATAACGGGTGGAAATGAAGCCTCACCCTGGATCTGCGAGAGATCTTGTGCTAAAGGGGAATTCGGGACGCTATCGTTGTTTTCACCGGCCCCCTCAAGGGGTCCAGCATCCCCCATCTACCCAGGGAGTCCCGTGTCACCGCGCCGAAGTCGCCCCCGGAGGAGTGAGCAGCCGGAACCGCGTTCGGGCGGCTACAGCGGGCTGGGCTGGACCCTGGGGCAGACCGACAGCTACGGCGGCGAGGACTGGCAGGTGCGCCCGGTCGCCGGGGACAGCGGCAAGTCCTACCGCTGCCCCGGCTGCGACCAGGAGATCCCGCCCGGCGTCGGCCACCTGGTGGTCTGGCCGCTGACCTCGGTCAGCGGCACGGCCGGGGTGGACGACCGCCGGCACTGGCACCGCGCCTGCTGGAACGCCCGCGAACGCCGCTCGGCGGCCGTCCAGCGCGGCCGCAACGCTCCGAAGTACTAGGAAGTACCAGACCGTCAGGCGTCCCGCCGCTTCAGCAGGGCGTACCCGCCGAGCAGGCAGGCCGCGGCCCAGGCCAGGCAGATGAAGAAGCCGGCCAGCGGGCCGTAGGGCACCGAGGTGCTGGGCACCACGTGGACCATCTGCGATCCGGCGGTGTCCGGGAAGTAGCGCGCGACGTTCTTGACCTTGGGCACGGCGGACAGGATCGGCGAGATCAGGAAGAAGAACGGCATCAGCAGCCCCAGCGAGAGCACCGGCTTGCGCAGCATGAAGCCCACGCCCAGGGACAGCAGCGCGATCAGCGTCATGTAGAGCGCCATCCCGACCACCGCGCGCAGTACGCCGTGGTCGCCGATCGACACGTTGTGGTCGCCGAGCAGGGCCTGGCCCAGGAAGAAGGTGACGAAGCTGGTCACCAGGGCGACCGGCAGCACCAGCAGCAGCACCACGGCGGTCTTGGCGAGCAGCAGGGTGGCCCGCTGCGGGACGGCGGCCAGGGTGGCCCGGATCATCCCGCTGCTGTACTCGTTGCCGACCACCAGCACCGCGAAGACGATGACGGCCAGCTGGCCCAGGTAGACGCCGGAGAAGCTGGTGGAGGTGGCGTCGAAGGTGAGCCGGTCGCTCTCGGACATGCTGTTCCACTGGCTGTTGGTGACCGCGGAGATCACCGCGCCCAGGCCCGCCGTCACCACGAAGGCGACCAGCAGGGTGATCCAGGTGGACTTGACCGTCTTGACCTTGACCCACTCGGAGAGCAGGACCGCACTGAAGTCGCCCATCTCAGCTCTCCTTCCGGCGCTTGCCGCCCGGCTGCTGCCACTGCGCGCCCCAGCCGCCTCCGCCGCCCTCCTCGGGCGGGGGCGGTGCGATGCCGGCCGCGCTCCCCTGATTGACCGGGATGGCGGAGCCGTCGGCGCCGGTCCGGTACTCCACCGAGTCCGCGGTCATCTGCATGAAGGCCTCCTCCAGCGACGCCCGCTGGGGGCTGAGTTCGTGCAGGGCGATGCCGTGGTCGCGGGCCAGGTCGCCGATGGTGGCCGGGTCGCCGTCGACGACCTCGAAGCCGCCGTCGGTGAGCGGCCTGGGGGTGATGCCCGCGGTCGCCAAGGCCTCCAGCAGGGCCTCCGGCTGCGGGGTGCGGACCCGGACGAAGCCGTGCGAGTTCTGGTCGATGAACTCGTCCATCGACAGGTTGGCGAGCAGCCGGCCCTGGCCGATGACCACCAGGTGATCCGCCGTCAGCGCCATCTCGCTCATCAGGTGCGAGGAGACGAAGACCGTGCGGCCCTCCTGGGCCAGCAGCTTCATCAGGTTGCGGACCCAGAGGATGCCCTCCGGGTCGAGGCCGTTGACGGGTTCGTCGAACATCAGGATCTTGGGGTCCCCGAGCAGCGCGGCGGCGATGCCCAGCCGCTGGCCCATGCCCAGCGAGAAGCCGCCGGACTTGCGCTTGGCGACCTCGCGCAGCCCCACCATGCCAAGCACCTCGTCGACCCGCCCGACCGGGATGCGGTTGCTCCTGGCGAGCCACAGCAGGTGGTTGTAGGCGGTGCGGCCCGGGTGCACGGCCTTGGCCTCCAGCAGCGCGCCGATGTGCTTCAGCGGCTGCCGCAGCTGGTGGTAGGCCCTGCCGTCGATGGTGACGCTGCCGCTGGTGGGGCGGTCCAGGTCCAGCATCATCCGCATGGTGGTGGACTTGCCCGCGCCGTTGGGACCGAGGAAGCCGGTGACCACGCCCTGGGGGACCTGGAAGCTGAGCCCGTCCACGGCGAGCTTGTCGCCGTACCGTTTGGTCAGCTCATGGACCTCGATCATCCCAGCTCCTCAATCCGCCCGTTCCTGGTCACTGTGCGTCAGACTAGGGCAGAAGGGGGCAGGATGCCGGTTCGATAGGGCCGACCGGTCGCTCCCGGCCATCGGCATCCGGCGCGCATAGGCTTCCGGCATGACCGATCGCATCTCCGTACGTGAGGCCGGCCACGGCACCCCCCTCGTGCTGCTGCACGCCTTCCCGCTGTCCTCCCGGATGTGGCGGGAGCAGTTGGACGAGCTGCCGGGAGCCGACGGATCCGAGGCCCGGGTCCTCGCCGTGGACCTGCGCGGCTTCGGCGGCACCGAACTGGGCGACGACGAGCCCTCGCTGGACCTGCTGGCCGACGACGTGGCCCTGCTGCTGGACCGGGCCGGGATCGAGCGGGCGGTCGTCGGCGGGCTGTCCATGGGCGGCTACGTCGCCATGGCGCTGGCCCGCCGCCATCCTGACCGGCTGTCAGGGCTGCTGCTCGCCGACACCAAGGCCAGCGCGGACACCGAGCAGGCCCGGGCCAACCGCGAGCGGGTCGCGGCGGCGGTGCTGGCCAGGGACAGCGTGCGGCTGCTGGTGGACGAACAGGTGCCCTCTCCGTTGCTCGGGGCCACGTCGGTGCGGGAGCGGCCGCGGCTGGAGGAGCGGCTGCGGGCGATGGTCGAGGAGGCCTCGCCACGGGCGGTGGCCTGGGCCCAACGCGCGATGGCCTCCCGCCCGGGTTCGCTGGACGTCCTGGCCGGGGTACGGGTCCCGGCGCTGGTCCTGGTCGGCGAGGAGGACGCGATCACTCCGCCGAGCGACGCCGAGGCGATGGCTGCGGTGCTTCCCGACGTGGTCCTGACGGTCCTTCCGGCGGTGGGGCACCTGTCGGCGATGGAGTCGCCTGACGCCTTCAACTGGGCGGTCCGGGGGCTCCTGGCGCGGGTGGGGGACTTCGACTGACGGACCGTAGGGGGTTGGCCGCGCAGTTCCCCGCGCCCCTGGGTAGGTGCAACTTGCTCGCAGCGGGTCAGTTGCAGCCCCCCAGGGGCGCGGGGAACTGCGCGACCGACCATCTACGGGCCCGCAGACGAAAACCCGGTCCGTACCCCCGCAAAAAGAGGGGTGGACCGGGCCTTCGTGGAGCGTTACCGCGACTGCTGGGCGGGGACCCCGCGGGTCAGCGAGTCGTCGTCGGGCAGGGTCGCCGCGGCGACAGCCGCACCCGTGAGGGTGGCCAGCATCTCGCGGACATTGGTGAGCTGCGCGTTGATGCTGTCCCGACGGTTCGTCAGGGCGGCCAGCTCGCGCTCGGACTCGCTGCGGATGCGGTCCGCCTTGGCATTGGCGTCCGCGACGATGTCCTCGGACTGGCGCTGGGCCGTCTCGACGGTCTGCCGGGCGCGGCGCTCGGCGTCCGTACGCAGCTTCTCCGCCTCCAGGCGGAGCTGCTCCGCGCGGTGCTCGATCTCCGCGAGGCGCTTCTCGGCCTTGGCCTGACGGGCAGCCAGATCACGCTCGGACTGCTCGCGACGCTTGGCCAGGTTGGTCTCGAAGTCCGCTGCGGCCTGGGCCGCCTTGGCGCGGGTCTCCTCGAAGAGGGCGTCGGCCTCCTCGCGCTTGTTCTGCGCGTCCTTGGTGGCCTCGGCGCGCAGCTGGGTCGAGTCGGTCTTCGCCTTGTCGACGATGCGCTGGCCCTCGTCCTCAGCCTTGGCCTTGCGGTCCTTGGCGTAGGTCTCGGCCTCGCTGCGGACCTGCTGCGCGGCGGCCTCGGCGAGCTCGCGGTGCTGCTCGGCGGCGCGACGGGCCTCCTCGCGCAGGTCCTTCGCCTCCTCCTCGGCCAGGCGCAGGATCTTCTCGACGCGTGCGCCGAGACCCGCGTACGACGGCTCCGAGTCGGTGACCTGGGCCTGCGCGTTCTGCGTTTCGAGGTGAAGCTCCTCGATGCGCTTCTCGAGTGCGGTGATGCGGGCGAGGGCGCTGTCCCGGTCTGCGACCAGCTTGCTGATGCGCTCGTCGACCTGAGCACGCTCGTACCCGCGGCGCACGGTGTCGAAGCCGTGCGGAGAGTGTGGATCGCTCATGGGGTGGAGTTCCTGTCGTATGCCCGGTGAGGTGTGAGGTGAATAGGCGAATCCTGGCACGGATTCGGAGTGTCATCGGCTGAAAGCCCATGAAGAGTGGAGAATGTCCGCTCAATCGGGTGGTGCGGCGTCTCTGTGTTTGTCCCCCAGACGGGTTCCGCCCGCCCGGGTCGCGCCCGCGCCGACCCCCGCCGGGGACGCGCCCCGGCCGCCGCTCCGACCGCCGTCGGACCCGTTGTTGCTTCCCCCGTTGCTCTTGCCCGCCCCGGACCCTGACGGAGCCTCGAAGGACTCCAGGGCCTGCAGGACATCCTGCACCCGGGCGATCTCGGTGTTGATGTCCTTCCTGCGGTTGACGAGCTCGTCGAGTTCACGACGGCCCTCGTCGGTGATCCGCTGGGCTTCCGCCAGCGCCTCGTCGGTGAGCTGCTCGGACTCCTCGCGGGCCCGGGCGATCTCCTCCTGCGCGGCCTGGACGGCCTCCTTGCGGATCCGCTCCGCGGCCTCGGCGGCAGCGGCACGCAGCTGCTCCGCCTCGGTCCTGGCCGTGGCCAGGTGCTCCGCGGCCTCGGCCTCGCGGGCCTCCGCCGTGGCGGTGGACCCGCTGAGCTTCTGCTCCGCCTCCTTCAGCAGCGCCTCCGCCTTGCGGACGGCTGCCAGGCGGACCTTGCTCGCCTCCGTCGACGCGTCGGACTGCGTCTCCGCAGCCTCCCGCTCGGCGGCGGCGACAAGCTCTCCGGCCTTCTCCTCGGCGTCGGTGACCAGTTTGGCCGCCCGGGACTGCGCCTCGGCGAGGGCCTTGGCGGCCCGCTGCTGGGCGTCGTCGACCTGCTCGGTGGCCGCGGCCACCAGCTTGTCCACGCGCTCCCCGGCAGCCTTCATGGCCTCGGCGGACTCCTTGCGGGCCCGCTCGTGCAGTGCGGTGGTCTCGGCGTCGGTGCGGTCCCGGAGCTCCTCGGCGCGTTCCCGTATGGCGGTGGCGTCCCGGCGGGCCTCCACCAGCATCACGTCCGCGTCCGAGCGGGCCCGTTCGACCAGCGCCGCGCCCTCCGCCGCGCCCTCGGCGGCCAGCCGCTCGGCCTCCTTGCGGGCGGCCGACACCATGGCGTCGGCCTGCTCCTCGGCGGCGGCGGTGGTCGCCAGCGCCGCGGTCTCGGCATCACCGGTCACCGAGTCGGCCAGGGCCTGCGCCTCGTCGATGACCCGGGCCGCCTCGGCCCGGCCGGCGGTCCTGACCGCCTCGGCCTCCTGCACCAGCCGCTGCCGCTCGGCCTCCGCGGCCTGGTCCAGCCGCTGCCGCTCGGCCTCCGCGGCCTGGTCCAGCCGCTCCCGCTCGGCCTGCGCGACCGCCCTGAGCTCGGCGCCGTCGGCCTGGGCCTGCGCCAGCTCGGCCTCGGCCTCGGCGCGCAGCCGCGCGGCCTCGGCGGCGGCCTGCTCCCGGATCTCGGCGGCCGCGGCCGCCGCGCTCTCGCGCAGCTCGGCGGTCTCCCGCTCGGCGGTGGCGCGCAACTGCGTGGTCTGGCTCTCGGCGGCCTCGTACATGCCGGCCACGGACTGCCGCACCTGGGCGGCCTCGTCCTCGGCCGCCGCCACCGCGGCCGCCGCGGCCTGCTCGGCCTCGGCCCGCACCCTGGCGGCTTCGCCGGTCGCCAACTCCCGTACCTGGAGCGCCTCGCGCTCGACATCGGCCTGCAGCTGGGCCCGTTCGCGCTCGGCCTGCGCCCCGGTCTCGGCGATCTCCGCCTTCAACTGCGCGGCCTCGTCCCGGGCCGCCGCCAGCAACTCGTCCCGCTCGGCCTCGCCCTGCGCCGCGGCCGTGACGGACTCCGCCCGCAGTCGCTCGGCCTCCGCCTGTGCCGCGCCCAGCAGTTCGGCCCGCTCCGCCTCGCTCCGGGCGGCGGCGTCGAGCGTCTCGGTCTGCAGCCGCTCGGCCTCCGCCCGTGCGGCGCCCAGCAGTTCGGCCCGCTCGGCCTCGCCCCGGGCGTTGGCCTCGGCCACCTCGGCCCGTAGCCGGTCGATCTCCTCGCCCTGCCGCCGGGCCTCGGACTCGGCGGCGGAACGCACACCCTCGCCCTCGGCGGCGGCCTCGGCCCGCATCCGTTCGGCATCCGCCTGGGCCGCGCCCAGCAGCTCGCCGCGCTCCCGCTCGCCCTGCGCCGCGGCCTCGGCGGCCTCGATCCGGATCCGCTCGGCCTCGTCGCCGGCCGCGGCCAGCGCCGCCGCGGCCTCCGCCTGCAACTGCTCGGCGTCACCGCGGTGCCGCTGCGCCTCGGCGTACTCCGCCTCCGCCTGCGCGGCCGACTCCACCCGCAGCGCGGCCAGCTCGGTCTCGGTCTCGGCGAGCAGCCGCTCCCGCTCCACCCCGGCCTCGGCCAGCGCCGCGGCGGCGGCCGCCTCGTCCTCCTCGGCGCGGACCTTGCGGCGCTCCAGCTCCTCGGCCGCGTCCGCGTACGCCTGGCGGGACTCCTCGGCCAGCCGCTCGGCCTCCTCGGAGGCCCGGGCGTGCTCCTCGCGGGACTGCTCCTGGAGCACGGCCGCGGCTGCCGCGGCCTCCTCGCCCCGTTCCCTGGCCAGCTGCTCGGCGGCGGCCAGCACCTGGTCCCGCTCGTGCGCGGCGGCGGCCAGCAGCTCGGTCCGCTCCCGCTCGACCTGGGCGGCGACCTCGGCCGCCGCTGCCTCGGCCTGCTCGGCGCGCTCCCGGGCGGCCTGCTCGGCCGCCTCCAGGATCCGCTCCCGCTCCTGCTCCTGCGCCGCCGCGGCCTCGTCCCGCTCCTGCTGCGCGGTGTTCCGCAGCCGCTCGGCCTCGGCCCTGGCCCGCGCCAGCACCGCCTCCGCGCGGCCCTGCACCTCCTGGGCCTGCTCATTGGCCCGCTCGCGCAGCTTCGCCAGCTCCACCGCCGCGCCGCCGCGCAGCTCGTCCGCGTCCGCCTTGGCCCGGACCAGCAGCTCCTCGGCGGTGCGGGCGGCCTCCTCGATCTGGGTTATGGCCTGCCGACGCGCCTCCCCGCGCACCTTCTCGGCCTCCACGGCGGCCTCGGCCCGCTGGGTCTCGGCCTCGGCCCGCAGTTCCGCGGCGGCGTCCTGGTGCGCCTGGATCTCCTCTATGACGCTGCCCTGCGCCTGCTCGGCCGCGGCCCGGCTCTCCGCCCGCAGCCGCTCCACCTCGGCCCGCGCCTCGGTGCGGATCCGCTCCGCCTCCTCGGCGGCGCTCGCGGTGGTCTCCTCGGCCTCCCGGGTGGCCCGGCTCAGCACGTCCTCGGCGGTACGGGCGGCCTTCGCCAGGTGCACCGTCGCGCTCGCGGCGCCCTCGGTGCGGCCGGACTCCTCGGCCTCGCGCCGCAGCGCCTCGGCGGACTCCTCGGCCTCCGCGGTGAACCGCTCGACCTCGGCCCTGGCCTCCTCCATGAGCTGCTGGGCGTCCGCCCTGAGCTGCTCGGCCTCCCTGGTGGCCGTCGCCACCATCCGGGCCACCTCGGACTTGGCGGTGGCGGTCCGCTGCTCGCTGGAGGCCTCGACCTCGGACAGCCGGCGCGTGGCCGCCGCCTCGGCGTCCGCCTGCAGCTGCTGGGCCGCGGCCCGCAGCTCCTCGGCCTCGCGCCGGTACTGCTCCGCCTCCAGCCGCAGCGCCTCGATCTCGCCCTGCGCGGCCTGCAGCTGCTGCCCGGCCTCGCTCTGAGCGGACTGCTTGACGCTCTCGGCCCGCTGGGTGGCGTCCTGGGCCTGTGCGGCCGCCGCGCCGAGCAGCCGCTCGGCCTCGGTCCTGGCCCGCAGCAGCACCTGGTCGGCCTCGGCCCTGGTGGACTGCACATCCGCGGCGACCTGCGAGGTCGCCTGCTCGGACACCGCCATCGCCTCGGCCCTGGCGGACGCCAGCAGCCGCTCGGCCTCGACCCGGGCCTCCTCCAGCACCCGCCGGGCCTGCTCCTCGGTCCCGGCACGGGTCTGCTCGGCCCAGGAGACGTTCTCGTTCACATGCCGCTCGGCGTTGCGGCGCAGCTCGGCGAGTTCCTGCTCCAGCTGGCGACGCCGGTTCTCCGCCTCCGCGGCCCACTCGGCCTGCACCCGGGCGCTGCGCTCGGCGGCCTCGGCCATCACCCGCTGGGTGGTGTTCTGCGCCTCCAGGCGCATCCGCTCGGCGTCGGCCCGGAGCTGCTCCGCCTGCATCTCGGCGTTCCGCAGGATCTGCTCGGCCTGACCGGCCACGGAGTCGAACGCGCGCGGCTGGGCGAGCTGCCGACGCGACTCGTGCAGCTTCGCCCGAAGGACCTCCACCTGGTAGGCGAGGTCCTCGGCATGCGTGACGGCCTTCTCCCGCTCGGTTCGAAGCTTGTCCATCCTGGCTTCGAACTTGGAGAGCTGATCGTCAACCTCGTAGCCCCGCACTCCGCGGTCCCATCCGTCTCCTGGTCGGGTCGCCACCCCACGGCTTCGGCCGTCCGGGTGAGCTCCTTGATGTCATCGTGCCTTAGGGAGACATGGTGACAGATCCCGGGGACCCCGCTCACCCGCGTCCACCCACGCCCCCGCTATCCGGGCACCGCGGTATTTTCTCATGTCACGGGCCTGAAGCGCAGGGGGGTACGGGTGGCTTTTCAGGTTACTCGTGGGTCTTCCCGGACGTGACCAGTTCGGTGAGCACACCTCCGCAGTCCTTGGGGTGCAGGAAGGTGATACGCGACCCCATCGAGCCGATCCGCGGCTCGTCGTAGAGCACCCGCACACCCTTGTCCCGGATCGCCGCGGCGTCGCCGTCCACGTCCGCCGTCCCGAACGCGATGTGGTGCACCCCCTCGCCGTTCTTCGCCAGCCACTTCCCCACCGCGGAGTCCTCCCGGGTGGGCTCCAGCAGCTGCAGGTACGAGGCGCCGCCGTCACCGGTCTCGTTGATCTTGAGCATGGCCTCGCGCACCCCCTGCTCCTCGTTGACCTCGCTGTGGAACACCTCGAAGCCGTACGTGGCCCGGTAGATCTCCACAGTCTTGTCCAAATCGAAACAGGCGATACCGATGTGATCGATCCGAGTGAGCACGATTCCCTCCCTGAGGGCCTTGGAGTCCTCCAATGAAGCGTATGCGGCGCCCCCGGGTAAACCCACGTTAACCGTGCGCGTGATCACACTGCGTCAGCCGTGACGAAGGCGTTACGCGTCAGTATCTTGGCCTCAAACCCTGGATCGCAGAGACGTGGCAGCGTTGCGTTCAGACCCTCATCGCAGCAAAGGGGCTACGAAATGACCAATGTGATCGTCGCGGGCGCGCGCACTCCGATGGGCCGCCTGCTCGGCTCACTGAAGGGCTTCTCCGGAGCGGACCTCGGTGGCATCGCCATCAAGGAGGCCCTCTCCCGGGCGGGGATCACCGGCGACCAGGTCCAGTACGTGATCATGGGCCAGGTGCTGCAGGCCGGCGCCGGCCAGATCCCGGCCCGCCAGGCCGCGGTCAAGGCCGGCATCCCCATGAACGTCCCGGCCCTCACCATCAACAAGGTCTGCCTCTCCGGGCTGGACGCCATCGCCCTGGCCGACCAGCTGATCCGGGCCGGCGAGTTCGACATCGTCGTGGCCGGTGGCCAGGAGTCCATGACCAACGCCCCGCACCTGCTCCCCAAGTCCCGCGAGGGCTACAAGTACGGCGCGATCGAGATGCTCGACGCGATGGCCCACGACGGCCTCACCGACGCCTTCGACAACATCCCCATGGGCGAGTCCACCGAGACCCACAACACCCGCCTGGGCATCGACCGGGCCTCCCAGGACGCCGTCGCCGCGCGCTCGCACCAGCTCGCCGCCGCCGCGGCCAAGAACGGGGTGTTCGACGCGGAGATCGTCCCGGTGGAGATCCCGCAGCGGCGCGGCGAGGCGCTGCGCTTCGCCGCCGACGAGGGGGTCCGTCCGGAGACCACGGTGGAGTCGCTCGCCAAGCTGCGGCCGGCGTTCACCCGGGACGGCACGATCACTGCGGGGTCGGCCTCGCAGATCTCCGACGGCGCCGCCGCGGTGGTGGTGATGAGCAAGGCCAAGGCCGAGGAGCTGGGGCTCTCCTGGATCGCCGAGATCGGCGCCCACGGCAATGTGGCCGGCCCGGACAACTCGCTGCAGTCGCAGCCCTCCAACGCGATCCTCGCTGCGCTGGCCAAGGAGGGTCTCACCGTCGAGGACCTGGACCTGGTCGAGATCAACGAGGCGTTCGCCGCGGTCGCGGTGCAGTCGGTCAAAGACCTCGGGATTTCGCTCGACAAGGTGAACGTCAACGGCGGGGCCATCGCGCTGGGTCACCCGATCGGGATGTCCGGGGCCCGGCTGGTGCTGTCACTGGCCCTCGAGCTGAAGCGGCGCGGTGGCGGCGTCGGTGCGGCGGCGCTGTGCGGTGGGGGCGGGCAGGGCGATGCCCTGATCGTTCGGGTGCGCTGAGGTTTCGCCTTCGGCGGGGGTTTGGGCATGGCCGCGGGGGCGGGCCGGGGCGGGGTGGTCGCTCTGGGGCCTGCTGCAGAACGAGTCTGTAAGCGTGTTCAGTCTTATGGCGCCGATGACTCGTTCTTCGCTTTGACGGCCCCTGCCGCGACCACCCCGCCCCGTCCCACCCCCTCCCGTGCGGAGGGGGGAAACAGACAGACGGCAACGTAGATTGGCTGGTATGGACGTCGGCACTCTGGTCGAGCAGGCGCGGGCGGGTCGGCCCCGCGCTGTCGCCCGACTGATCTCGCTGGTCGAGAGCGCGGCACCGGAGCTGCGCGAGGTCATGGCCGCGTTGGCACCGCTGACGGGGAACGCCTATGTGGTCGGGCTGACGGGGTCGCCGGGTGTCGGCAAGTCGACGTCCACCTCTGCTTTGGTGAGTGCCTACCGGAGGCTCGGGCGGAGGGTCGGCGTGCTCGCCGTCGATCCTTCGTCGCCCTTCTCCGGCGGAGCGCTGCTGGGCGACCGGGTGCGGATGCAGGACCACGCCACCGACCCGGGGGTCTACATCCGCTCGATGGCCACCCGGGGCCACCTTGGCGGGCTGGCCTGGGCGGCCCCGCAGGCCATCCGGGTGCTGGACGCCGCAGGATGCGACGTGGTCCTGGTGGAGACGGTGGGTGTCGGGCAGTCCGAGGTAGAGATCGCCGCCCAGGCCGATACCACTGTCGTGCTGCTGGCCCCCGGAATGGGGGACGGGATCCAGGCCGCCAAGGCGGGGATCCTGGAGATCGGCGACGTCTACGTGGTCAACAAGGCCGACCGCGACGGTGCCGACGCGACCGCCCGCGAGCTGCGACACATGCTCGGCCTCGGCGAGACCCGCGCCTGGCAGCCGCCCATCGTGAAGACAGTCGCGGCTCGCAACGAGGGCATCGACGAACTGGTCGACGCCCTGGAGAAGCACCGGATCTGGATGGGCGAACACGGTGAGCTGACGCTTCGTAGGCAGCGTCGCGCCAGCCAGGAGATCGAATCCATCGCCCTCACCGCACTGCGCCGCCGCTTCGACCACCTGCATGGCGACCAGCGGCTACCGGCTTTGGCACAAAAGGTAGCTGACGGTCAGTCGGATCCGTACACCGCTGCGGACGAATTGATCGCCGGCATCACGCAGCTCTGACGCCGTCTGTCTGTTTCCCCCCTCCGCACGGGAGGGGGTGGGACGGGGCGGGGTGGTCGCGGCAGGGGCCGTCAAAGCGAAGAACGAGTCATCGGCGCCATAAGACTGAACACGCTTACAGACTCGTTCTGCAGCAGGCCCCAGAGCGACCACCCCGCCCCGGCCCGCCCCCGCGGCCATGCCCAAACCCCCGCCGAAGGCGTCAGCCGCGGCCGCGCAGACCCCGGAGGTGTTCTGCGATGGGGGCCAGTGACTCGTACATCGACGAGATCTGCTCGGGTTCGAGCCGATCGATGAAGTGCTCGCGGACATTGCGGACATGGTGCGGAGCGACCTGCCGCATGGTCTCCCAGCCGTGGTCGGTGAGCACCGCGTAGAGCCCGCGCCGGTCGCCGGGGCAGCCCTCGCGGGTGACCAGGCCGGCGGCCTCCATGCGGGTGATCTGGTGCGAGAGGCGGCTCTTGGACTGGAGCGTGGCCATGGCCAGGTCCGTCATCCGCATCCGGTGCTCGGGGGCCTCGGAGAGCTCCACCAGGATGGTGTAGTCGTTGATGGCCAGGCCGAACGGCTGGAGCCCGCGCTCCATCTGGTAGGCGAGGAGTCGGCCGACCTCCAGGTGGGCCCGCCACAGCCGCTGCTCTTCGGCGGTGAGCCAGGGGGCGTCGGCGGGAGCCGTTCTCGCGCTGGTTTCCATGGGGACCATGATACCTGTGGAAGTTGAATGTTGTACTAAAATCCGAGCTGCCGACCGAGAGCGCCGAGATTGGCCTGGGCGCTCTGCGCGGGGACGGTGTGGCCGGGTTCGACCGCCACCAGTTCGTTCATGAGCACCTCGGTGGACTGCAACAGGACCTGACCTGCCCCGACGAACTCGTACTGGTGCTCCTCGCCGGAGGCGCCGCCGATGCCGGTGAGCCTGCGCACCCCGCCGAGGACCCCGCGCATGTAGGCGTGGTCGTAGTGGTGGCAGGGGGAGGGGCAGTCGGCCCAGCCGACCAGGGCCTGCGGGTCCACCCGAATGGGTGGCTCCACGAAGTGGACGGGGCCGTTGGAGGCGGCGACGAACTTGCCCGAGCCGATCAGGGTGAGGAAGCCGGGGATGATCGACTGCTTCAGCGCCAGGGTCGGCGCGAAGGCGAGCAGATTGCCGGCGCGCACGGTGAGGTTCCCCTGTTCCAGGTCGTACGAGTTCACGTCGTACGCCCGGTCCGCCAGGATCATGTGGCCCTGGCCCTCGGCGACCACCCAGTCGCCCACGTGGGTGGGGGAGTGGAAGCTGGTGGAGATCAGCGAGTCCAGCGGGCCGTAGCCGATGGGGTGGAAGGTGATGTTGCCGTAGTAGGCGACCATCTTGCCCTTTTGCAGGAACCAGCGGCCGTTGAGGGCGACGGAGAAGGCGTACGGGTTGACGTTGTCGTCGGTGGGGAGCGTCGAGGGGTCCCAGACGACGGGGCCGGTGGTCACAGCTTCTCCTCGCTGGCCTGGACGAAGACCGTTCCGTTGCCGGTCAGTTCGAGCTGGAAGGCCTCGCCGGAGCCGCGGCCGACGGCCTCGCGCCAGCCGATCGCGGTGCTGACCTTGCTGCGGACCTCGCCGCGGTGGGCGACATAGGCCTGCGGGTCGACATGGATGGGGCGGTCGGGGGTGATCGGGATCTCGAAGACCCCGCCGTGGGCCAGCACCGCGGCGGACCCGTGGCCGGTGAGGGTGGTGGTGAACAGGCCCTGGCCGGTGGCCTGGCCGCGGATGATGCCGCGGAGCCCGCCCTGGGAGCCCATGAACATGGTGGACTGCTGGAGCGAGCCCTCGAAGACCAGGAGGCGGTCGGCCTCGACGTAGAGGGTGTCGCCAGTGAGCTGGATCACATGGGTGTGGTGGCCGCCGTGGCCGAACATCGCGCTGCCGCTGCCCTCCACGGTCATCAGCGGGGTGTCCTCGTTGGCGATGCGGCGGCCCAGCATGGAGCCGATGCCGCCCTGGCCGCCCATGATGTTCGGGGTGAAGGTGACCTGGCCGCGGTAGGCGAGCATCGCCCCGCGCTGGCTGAACAGGCGCTGGCCGGGGACGACCGGGGCCTCCACCATCTTGCTGTTGATCTGCGTGAACATTTAGGCGTCACCCGCGAAGGTCCGGCGCTCGGAGGGCTGGACGTAGACCAGTCCGTCGCCCTCGAACTCGATCTGGAAGCTCTCGCCGCCGGTCTCGCCGACGACGGCGCGCCAGGTCACGTCGGTGCGGAAGCTCTGCTTGAGGTTGCCGGTGTGCGCGATGTAGGCGCCGGGGTCGACCCGCAGCGGCAGGCCGGGGGCGACCCGGAGGATGACCGCGGGGCCGTCGGAGGTGACGGCGGCCCAGCCCTGGCCCTCCACCTTGGTGGTGAACAGGCCGTGGCCCTCGGAGGCGCCGCGCAGTCCGGTGAACTCGGTGCCGGTGCGCAGCGTCGCCTCGGTGCAGAGCAGGTTGCTCGCCTCGACGTGCAGGCGCTCGCCGGTGAGCCGGACCAGGTTGATCTCGGTGGCCCGTTCGGCGAACCAGCAGGTGCCCTTGCCCTGGACCTCCATCACGGTCATCTTCTCGCCGGTGATCCTGCGGGTGACCAGGCCGCGCAGGCCCTCCCCGCCGCCGGACATCCGCTTGAAGGTCATCTGGCCGTCGTAGGCGACCATCGAGCCGTTACGGGCCTTCACGCTGTCCCCGGCGAGGTCCACCGCGAGCACCCGCGAGCCCTGCATTCGAAACTGAGCCACGGGCACACCGTAGGGGAGTCGGAGCGGCGTTGTCAGGTGCGTACGTGGTCGCCGGCCGAGGTCTCCACCTCGAGCAGCGACGCGCTGTGCCGTTCCGCCTCGAACTTGGCGGCGCCGCCGCGGAGCCCGAAGAGCCGCTTGGCCAGCAGGATGTAGACCACGGCGAGGACGTTGACCAGCAGCGTGGCGATCTTGAGCCAGCTGACCTTCTCGGTCAGCTCGTAGATCTCCAGCGGCAGGAACGCGGCGGTGGCCACCACGGTGAGGTACTCGGCCCAGCGCTTGGCGGCCCACAGGCCGAACCCCTCGACGATCTCGATCAGGGCGTAGACCAGCAGCGCGGCGGCGGTGATCTCCAGCGTGGAGTGCTTGTAGCTGAAGGTCTTCTGGATGGTGCCGACGATCGGGGAGTTGTTGAGGTCGTAGTGGAAGTGCTGGGCGATCGGCTGGAAGAGGGTGAGGTTGTCGTTGAAGAACTGCTGCACCGAGGTCTGGCTGTTGCTGAACTTCCAGACCGCGATGGCCACCAGCACGATGAACACGCCGCGGATCAGCCGCTCCACGGCGAGCACCCGGAGGATGAACAGGTCGCGCAGCGCCTTGCCGCGGATCACCAGCGGGGCGTCCTCGGCCTTGCCGCGGCCGTGCGGCTCGCCCAGGGTGAAGTCGCCGCAGCGCAGGCAGCGCCAGGCGTCGCCGAGGGCGGTGTCGGCGTGCAGGCGCTCGTGGAAGTGCGGCTCGGTGGGCGCGTAGGTGACGTGCCCGCGCCGTGAGCAGGTACGCCGGTTCCAGTCCCAGTTCATGGAGTCCCCCGTTGAAGGCCGATGGCGGGAGCAGAATATCGGTCGGAGATACTGGGGGACGTCGTTCGCTCCCCGAAGGGTTCCCCCGTGAAGAACAGTGCCGTCCACCGCCTGCGTCTGGTGTCCATGCCGGAGGGGCTCTCCTTCGTGCTGCTGCTGGTCTGCACGGTGCTGAAGTACACGACCTCGTTCAACGCGGTGCCGGTGCTGGGGATGCTGCACGGCATCCTGTTCATCTTCTACGTGGTGTTCGCGCTGTGGGCCTGGTACGCGCAGCGGTGGAGCTTCGGCCACGCCGCGTGGGTGCTGGTGCTGTCGGTCATTCCCGGCGGGGGTTTCTACGCCGAGCGGCTGATGGCCCGCGAGGAGCGCGAGGGCTTCGAAACCCCTGCCGTCGCGGTCTGACCCTGACGGTACGGTAAGGACGTGTCCAAGCCGCTGAGCCTTTCTTTCGACCCCATCGCCCGTGCCGACGAGCTGTGGGCGCGGCGCTGGGGCGCCGTGCCCTCGATGGCGGCGATCACCTCGGTCATGCGGGCCCAGCAGATCCTGCTGGCGCAGGTGGACGCGGTGGTGAAACCGTACGGGCTGACCTTCGCCCGGTACGAGGCGCTGGTGCTGCTCACCTTCAGCCAGGCCGGGGAGCTGCCGCTGTCGAAGATCGGTGAGCGGCTGATGGTGCATCCGACCAGCGTCACCAACACGGTGGACCGGCTGGAGCGGTCGGGGTTCGTCGCCCGTCGGCCGAATCCGCTGGACGGGCGCGGGGTGCTGGCCGCCATCACCGAGCGGGGGCGGAAGGTCGTCGAGGACGCCACCCGGGACCTGGTGGCGATGGACTTCGGGCTGGCGAGCTACGACGAGGCCGGCTGCCGGGAGCTGTTCGAGGTGCTGCGGCCGCTGCGGGTGGCGGCGGGCGACTTCACCGAGCCCGGGGCGGTGTGAGAGATCCACTTTTGGGTGGCTACGCTCTCTCCCATGAACAAGTCGAACCCCCTGCTGACGGCGTACCGGGTGCTGGCGTACGTGACCGGTGTCGGCCTGATCCTGCTGTGCGCCTCCTGCATCGCCTGGTACGGCTTCGGCGTGGGCGAGACCGCGGTGATGGTCGTCGGCACCATCCACGGCTGGGCGTTCATGGCCTACGCGGTGGTGGCCTTCACCGTCGGCAACAAGCTGGGCTGGCCGTTCGGGCGGATGGCCTGGGTGATCCTCGCGGGCACCATCCCGACCTGCTCGTTCATCGCCGAGCGCCGGGTGATGGCCGACATCCGCGCGCAGGTCGCCGACGGCGGGTCGAAGCCGCTGGTCAACGTCTGATCCTGAGAATCTGAGGAGCGCGTCCCTTCGGGGGCGCGCTCTTTTCGGGTATAAATTTAGTAGGACATCCTAGTAGTTGGGGTCGGCTGATGGACGCACGTGAACGGTGGCAGCAGCGGTACGACGGGGCGCGGAAGCGCGACGCGGCCGGGGGTCTGGGGGGAACCCCCAGGGATTATCGCCGTACGACGCTGAGCGGTGACGAGGTCGAGCCCGTGTACGGGCCTGCGGACGGTGTCGTCCCGGAGGCGATCGGGTGGCCCGGGGAGTACCCGTTCACCCGCGGGCTGTACGCCACCGGGTACCGGGGGCGGGCCTGGACCATCCGTCAGTTCGCCGGGTTCGGCAACGCCCGGCAGACCAACGAGCGCTACCGGATGATCCTGGACGCCGGCGGCGGCGGCCTGTCGGTCGCCTTCGACATGCCGACGCTGATGGGGCGTGACTCGGACGACCCGCGGGCGCTGGGCGAGGTCGGCCACTGCGGGGTGGCGATCGACTCGGCGGCGGACATGGAGGTGCTCTTCGCCGGGCTGCCGCTGGGCGAGGTCACCACCTCGATGACGATCTCGGGGCCGGCCGTGCCGGTGTTCTGCATGTACCTGGTCGCGGCGGAGCGGCAGGGGGTGGACCCCGGCGTGCTCAACGGGACGCTGCAGACCGACATCTTCAAGGAGTACATCGCCCAGAAGGAGTGGCTGTTCGCCCCCGAGCCGCATCTGCGGCTGATCGGCGACCTGATGGAGTACTGCGCCGAGCGGATCCCGGCGTACAAGCCGCTGTCGGTCTCCGGCTACCACATCCGCGAGGCCGGCTCGACGGCCGCGCAGGAGCTGGCCTTCACGCTGGCGGACGGCTTCGCCTACGTGGAGCTGGGGCTCTCCCGGGGGCTGGACGTGGACGTCTTCGCACCTGGGCTGTCCTTCTTCTTCGACGCGCACCTGGACTTCTTCGAGGAGATCGCCAAGTTCCGTGCGGCGCGCAGGATCTGGGCACGCTGGCTGAGGCAGCGCTACGGAGCCAGGACCGACAAGGCGCAGTGGCTGCGGTTCCACACCCAGACGGCCGGGGTCTCGCTGACCGCGCAGCAGCCCTACAACAACGTGGTGCGCACCGCGGTCGAGGCGCTGTCGGCGGTGCTGGGCGGCACCAACTCGCTGCACACCAACGCCCTGGACGAGACCCTGGCGCTGCCCTCGGAGCAGGCGGCGGAGATCGCGCTGCGCACCCAGCAGGTGCTGATGGAGGAGACCGGCGTCGCCAACGTCGCCGACCCGCTGGGCGGTTCCTGGTACGTCGAGGCGCTGACGGACCGGATCGAGGCGCAGGCCGAGGCGATCTTCCAGAGGATCCAGGACATGGGCGAGCCCGGGCACCCGGTCGGCCCGATGACCGCCGGGATCCTGCGCGGCATCGAGAACGGCTGGTTCACCGGGGAGATCGCCGAGGCGGCCTTCGTCTACCAGCAGGCGGTGGAGAAGGGGGAGAAGCGGGTGGTCGGCGTCAACTGCCACACCGGCAGCGTCACCAAGCCGCTGGAGATCCTGCGGGTCAGCCACGAGGTGGAGCGCGAGCAGGTGCGCGAGCTCGCCGCACGGCGGGCCGGCCGGGACGAGGCTGCGGTGCGGGCCGGCCTGGACGCGATGCTGGCGGCGGCGCGGGACGGAAGCAACATGCTGCCGCCGATGCTGGACGCGGTACGGGCCGAGGCGACCCTGGGCGAGATCTGCGACGCGCTGCGGGCGGAGTGGGGGACCTACACCGAGCCGGCCGGGTTCTGAGGGAGCGCGGTCAGCGGGGTCAGCAGCAGGGTGGTGAAGCGGCTGATCCACTCCGGGTCCGCGCACTCGCCGCTGACCAGCATGCGGTGCTCGACGGTGCCGGCGATGGTGTCGAAGATGATGTCGACGTCAGCGTCGGCCGCCTCGGGGCTGGCGTCCGGGGCGAGTTCGCCGCGGGCCTGGGCGGCGGCGCGGCCCTGGTGCACCAGCCGCTTCTGCGGATGGATGATCGCCTCCCGGACCCGGCGCCGCAGCGCCGGGTCCCGGCTGGCCTCGGCGAACAGCGCCAGCAGCGCGGCCTGGCTCTCCGGGCGGGCCAGCAGGTCGGCGAACTGCCGCACCACGGACTCGATGTCGGCCCGCAGGCTGCCCAGGTCGGCCATCTCCAGCTCGTCGAAGAGCACCGCGACGGCGTCCACCACCAGCTCGTTCTTGGACGGCCAGCGCCGGTAGAGGGTGGTCTTCGCCACCCCGGCGCGCACCGCCACGTCCCCCATGGTCACCCCGCCCCAGCCGAGTTCCGCGAGCGCGGCCCTGGTGGCGGCGAGGATCGCCACATCCGCGTCGGCGCTGCGGGGACGGCCCTTGCGCGGGGCGACGGCTTCGGTCATGGGTTCCTCGTGACGGTTGAAGGTCAACGGAGGGTATCCGAGTCGGCTGAGGACCCGGCTACCCCCGGTGCGCCCGAGTGGCGCAGTTCACGTCGGAGGGGGTGCGCTCCGGGGTGGCATGCATATACGCTACGACTCGTAGCGAAAGAAGTGACAACCACGCTGCCGCGCGGATGGGGATCCGCGCACGGAAGTCTGGGTGGGCGATTCACACTGGAGCGCGTGGACGGGGGAGGATAGGGCCATGCAGCCACGGAACATGTCCATGCGCGGCGCGGTCGACCTCGCCGCGGTGAAGGCGGCGGCGGAGGCCGCCGAGAAGGCGGAGCAGGCCCGCGCAGCCCGCGCCCGCCAGGCCCAGGAGGGCGGCGGCGAGGCCCCGTCCGCCGGGCCCCTGGTCTTCGATGTGAGTGAGGCCGAGTTCGAGGCGGAGGTCGTCCCGCTCTCCGCCGAGGTGCCGGTGGTGCTGGACTTCTGGGCTGAGGGGTACGCCCCCGCCGAGGAGCTCAACCCGGTGCTGGAGAAGCTCGCCGCCGAGTACGACGGCCGCTTCGTGCTGGCCAGGGTCGACATCAGGAACAGTCAGAATCTGGCCCGTCAGCTCCAGATCCGGGATCTGCCGACGGTGCTCGCCGTCGTCGCCGGACAGCTGGTCCCGCTGTTCGAGGGGCCGGCCCAGGAGGCCGAGATCCGGCAGCTGCTGGACCAGCTGATCACCGTCGCCGAGCAGCGCTTCGGCATCGTCGGCGAGGTCGGCGCCCGCTCCGGCAGCGCGGCCGGGGAGCCCGCCGAGCGGCCCGAGCCGGTCGATCCGGCGATGTCCGCGGCGCACGAGGCGCTGGACCGGGGCGATCTCGGCGGCGCGATCCAGGCGTACCGCAATGTGCTGGCCGAGCGTCCGGCCAGCGTCGAGGCCAAGCTGGGCCTGGCCCAGGCGGAGCTGCTGCAGCGGGTGCAGGGCATGGACCCGCAGGCGGTGCGCAGCGCGGGCGCCGAGCGGCCCGACGATGTCGACGCCCAGCTGGCGGCGGCCGACCTGGACCTGGTGGGCGGTCATGTCGAGGACGCCTTCGGACGGTTGGTCGACCTGGTGGGGCGCACCTTCGGCGAGGACCGGGACCGGGTGCGGCAGCATCTGCTGGGTCTCTTTGAGGTCATCGGGGCCGAGGACCAGCGTGTGGTGAAGGCCCGGGGCGCACTGGCGCGCAAGCTGTTCTGACGGTCTCCGGTCGCCCCCTGGGGAGCCTGGAGATTTGGCGACAAAGCCGGGACAAGAGCTCGTGTTTACCAAATCTTGACATACGGCGGCGATGGTCACTCTGCGTGGCTGTCGCCGCCTGCTTCATTGGTGTTTCGGTGCCTTTGCCCAGGTGCCGGGCGCCCGAGGGGTCACTGCCCGTAGTTCATCCGCTGTTCGCACGGACATCAGGGTTCACGCACTCCTTACTCGTCAGTAATGAACTACTTGTGCAGCGGCCCCGTTTGGACCAACATCGGGCACGCCCGGTCCTTGTCCTCGCGCCCCGACCGCCAGTCGGGGGAGCGGACGCGGAATCCCCACCGGGCAGGGGTCGGCGATCCGGCTCCTTGAGGACAGGGGGGTCTCCAGCCCGTTCCGGTGGAGCCTGTCCTCGCACGGCCGTGCACCCAGCACGGCATGTGGTTGTCACTCGGGGGTGATCGCCGATGCTGCCGATCAGAGAATTCGTACCCACGAGCCTCACGCACGCAGCCGACGCGCTCCCCTTCCCGAGGACGTAGCTCTTCTCCCCATCCCAGGCCGGGGCCCAAGCGGGGCAGGCCGGAGATGTACGTCCGAGAAGGAGGACCTCGTTATGTCCCAGACTTTCGGCAGGACTCGCTGGAAGCGGTTCGCCATTGTCATGGTTCCGACCATCGCCGCCACGGCTGCGGTCGGCGTCAGCATCGCCCAGGGCGCTCTCGCCGCGTCGTTCAGCGTCTCAGGGCAGCAGTTCAAGGTGTCGGCCGGAAAGCTGGTCGGTCAGGGCTTCACCCAGTACGGCACCGTCCTTTCGCATGACACCAGCCAGGCGACCAACGCCAACACGGCTGTGCCGGTGGCGGTTTCGGGCTTCACCTCGGCCACCATCAACCAGCTGTGCCAGTCGGTGGACTTCCCCACCCCGTTCGGTTCCTACACGCTCACCATCAACGCCGGTGGCTCGTACGACCCGACGACTGACACGTCCACCGGCCCCGAGGTCGACGCCTCGCAGTTGTTCATCTCGATGAGCGACCTCAAGGCCGACAAGGCGACCTTCAACGGCATCAACATCGGTGTCGCGACCGGCGCGCTCGGCGGGGCGGGAACCCACAACGGCGACGTCACCAACCCGGGCGCCTTCGCCCAGGAAGCCGACTCGGCGACGCTGATCGGCGTCCAGCAGACCGCGTGGGCGACCTCCGCCTCCACGTTCTCGCTGAACGGCCTGCACATGTCCCTCGCTTCGGGTTCCAAGGGCTGCTTCTGATCCGCTGAGGTCCCGCCGGTCCACCCCCCGGCGCTCGGCAGGACGCAGAACGGCTCCGCACCACACTGTCGGGGAGGGGCTCCGGTCCCTCCCCGCTGTGTTCCCAAGCCCAGAGCACCTTTTCCAGACCAATGCACTACTCCAGCAGGGAGTCGCCACGTGACGAGCGCGACCGCACCGGCGCGGCCCGAGCCCGGGAACGCCTTCGCCAAGGGACGCCGGGCCTTCCGGAACTGGCGCCGCAGCCGCCCCTTCTGGGGTGGGCTGCTCGTTGCCCTGGCCAGCCTGCCGATCATGTACTTCCCCTACAACGACCTGAGCGTCGGCGCCCTGCGGATCCACATGGCGACCACGGCGGGTGCCGGTGCGGCGGTGATCGGACTGCTGCTGCTGGCCCTCGGCGTCTCGGTCTGGTTCCAGCCGATGATCCGGATCTTCGCGGGTATCGCCGCCATCGTGCTGGCGCTGGTGTCGCTGCCGGTCTCCAACTTCGGCGGATTCGGACTGGGGCTGTTCCCCGGGCTGATCGGCGGAGCGCTGGTCTGTTCCTGGGCGCCCAACAAGGAGCAGTCCGAGGAGACGGCGGCTGCTGCGGACAGCGACTCCGAGGACGAGGACGAGGACGAAGAGGTGAAGCTCAACCAGCTGATGGTGGACGACGCCCGGCCTGCGGGTGAGCCCGCCGCTCCCGCCGAGTCCACCAGGTCCGCCGAGGAGGAGACGACCAGTGAGTGACCCCGACTCCACCCGGTCGGACCGTCCCACCAACTCGGAGCAGCCCGTCCCGCGGCGTGCGGGTGCGCGCCACGCGGCCCCCAGGCTGACCGTGCGCGACCGGATGCAGCTCCCGGTCGGGCGGGTCCTGGCGATGACCGCGGTGCCCACGGCGCTGCTGATGGGCTCGATCGCCCCGAAGCTGGCCTTCGCCGCCGACGCGTCCAAGACGACCGCCGCGACCAGCAGCGCGCAGGCGGCCGACACCGGCACGACGGGTACGCAGTGCACCCAGGACTCGTCGACCGCGACGCCCAGTGCGAGCAGCAGCTCCAGCAGCACGGCGAGCAGCGGCACGGGGAGCAGCACCACCAAGGTCCGCTCGGCGACGCCCACTCCTTCGGCCTCCGCGACGGCGAAGACTTCGACCTCGACCGAGCAGAAGGCGACGAGCGGCACCGCCAAGAACAGCACCGCGTCCGCCGCCTCGCCCAGCGCCTCCGCCTCGGCGACCCCGTCGGCCAGCGCCTCGCCCAGTGCGTCGGCCAGTGCGTCGGCCACTTCGTCGGGAGGGCTGCTGGGAGGCCTGCTGGACGGTCTGGGCAACCTGCTGAGCGGCAACCACGCCGCCGCGGCCACCACCAGCTCCACCGCCAGTCCTACCGCCACGGCCAGCTCCGCTCCGCGCGCTGCCGCCGTCGGGACCAACGACGCGGCTACGCCGACGGCCACTGCTTCCCCTTCCGCTTCCGCGTCGGCCTCGCCGTCCAGCCCGGCCGCGAGCGACTCGGCCAGTGCCACCGCCACGCCCAGCAGCACCGCGTCGAGCCCGACGGCCACCCCCTCGGCCAGTGCCTCGGCCGACCCGAGCTCCTCGGCAGCCGACGCCGCCAACCAGCTCTGCGACGTCAGCAAGCTCGCCGCCCCGGTGGAGACGCTGCCGGCGGGGACCTTCCCGGTGGACCCGTGGACCCTGAAGACCAGCCGGCTGGAGCTGATCAACACTCAGTTCTGGGGCGTGAAGACGGTCCACACGGCCGGCGGCGACGTCCGGGTGCTGAAGTTCACCGCCCAGCAGGTCAACATCGACAACCTGGACATGTCGGTTCCGCAGAACGGCCAGAAGCTGCACGTCCAAGGCGGTTCGGGTACGACCTCCACGATGCGCGGGGGCACCGTCACGATGTACGTGACCAGCCTCTCCGGGACGCTGTCCAAGGCCGAGGGGATCCCGCTGGCCTGGCTGGGCGTCAGCCTGACGCTGACCCCGGACACCCTGCCGCAGTGGCTGTACGACCTGATCGGCTCGGTGCCGATCCCGCTGACGCTGGAGCTGAACAACGCCACCGCGATCCAGGCGGGGCAGACCGGCGGCAACCTGACCATCCCGGGGATGCACCTGTACTACACCCCATTGAGCTGACCATCCCCCCACCCTGGTCGGCACACGACGAAGGGCCTGTCCGGTCGAACCGGACAGGCCCTTCGTCGTGCTGCGGTGCTTCCGGGGTGTCCCGTGTGCGGCTCCCGCTCCGGCGTCAGCGCCGCCCGCCGCTGCCGCTCTCGCCCAGGTGGTGCACCCGGAGCATGTTGGTGGTGCCGACCACGCCGGGGGGCGAGCCCGCGGTCACGATCAGGGTGTCGCCGTCGTTGTAGCGGCCCAGGCCGCGGACCGCCTCGTCGACCTGGTCGACCATCGCGTCGGTGTTGCCGACCTGCGGGGTCACGAAGGTCTCCACGCCCCAGCTGAGGGTGAGCTGGTTGCGGGTGGCGGCGTCCGGGGTGAAGGCCAGCACCGGGATCGGCGAACGGTAGCGGGACAGCCGGCGGGCGGTGTCACCGGACTTGGTGAAGGCCACCAGCGCCTCGGCGCCCAGGAAGTCGCCCAGCTCGCAGGCGGCGCGGGCGACGGCGCCGCCCTGGGTGCGCGGCTTGCGGCCCGGGTTCAGCGGCTGCAGGCCCTGCGACAGCAGTTCCTCCTCGGCCGCCTCGATGATCCGCGACATGGTCTGCACGGTCTCGATGGGGTACTTGCCCACGCTGGACTCGGCGGAGAGCATCACCGCGTCCGCGCCGTCCAGGATGGCGTTGGCGCAGTCGGAGGCCTCGGCGCGGGTGGGGCGCGAGGCGGTGATCATCGACTCCATCATCTGGGTGGCGACGATGACCGGCTTGGCGTTCCGGCGGCACAGGGTGATCAGGCGCTTCTGCACCAGCGGCACCCGCTCCAGCGGATACTCCACGGCGAGGTCGCCACGGGCCACCATCACCGCGTCGAAGGCCAGGACGATCTCCTCCATGGCCTCCACCGCCTGCGGCTTCTCGACCTTGGCGATGACCGGGACACGGATCCCGACCTCGTCCATGACCGCGTGGACGTCCTTGATGTCGGCGGCGTTGCGCACGAACGACAGGGCCACCATGTCGACGCCGAGGGCCAGCGCGAAGCGAAGGTCCTCCTTGTCCTTCTCGGACAGGGCGGGCACGTTGACGGCGGCTCCGGGCAGGTTGATGCCCTTGTTGTTGGAGAGGACGCCGCCCTCGACGACGCGGGTGACCACGCGGGGGCCGTCGACGCTGACGACCTCCAGGGCGACCACGCCGTCGTTGATCAGGACCGGGTCGCCGGGCTTCACGTCGCCGGGCAGGCCCTTGTAGGTGGTACCGCAGATGTGCTGGTCGCCCGGGACGTCCTCGGTGGTGATGGTGAAGGTGTCACCGTTCTCCACCGTGACCGGGCCGTTGGCGAAGGTGGCCAGACGGATCTTCGGGCCTTGCAGGTCGGCGAGGACACCGACGGCGCGTCCGGCCGCCTCGGAGGCGGCGCGCACGTTCCGGTAGCGCCCCTCGTGTTCGGCGTGGACGCCGTGACTCATGTTCAGACGGGCGACGTTCATTCCAGCTTCGATCAGCGCTTTCAGCTGTTCGAAGTTGTCCGTCGCGGGACCCAGGGTACAGACGATCTTGGCTCGGCGCATATGGCTCATTCTATCGGGTCGCCTTTCGGGTGCATTTTCGAACAAATCGCACTACTGAGCAGCACTGCTGACCAGGCTGAAGGTCTGCTGGGCGATCTCCAGCTCCTCGTCGGTGGGCACCACGGCGATGACCACCCTGGAGTCCTCCCGGGAGACCACCCGGGGCTCCGGGGAGCGCACCGAGTTCAGTGCCGGATCCAGGACCAGGCCCAGGGACTCCAGGCCGGACACCGCGGCCTCGCGCACATCGGCCGCGTTCTCGCCGACGCCGGCGGTGAAGGCGATCGCGTCCACCCGGCCCAGCACCGCGTAGTAGGCGCCGATGTACTTGCGCAGCCGGTGGACGTAGATGTCGAAGGCCAGCCGGGCGCTCCGGTCGCCCTCGGCCATCCGTCGGCTGACCTCCCGCATGTCGTTGTCCCCGCACAGGCCCAGCATCCCGCTGCGGCGGTTGAGCAGGGAGTCGATCTCGTCCATGGAGAATCCGCCGACCCGGTGCAGGTGCAGCAGGACGGCGGGGTCCAGATCGCCCGAGCGGGTGCCCATGACCAGGCCCTCCAGCGGGGTGAGCCCCATCGAGGTGTCCACGCAGACCCCGCCGGCCACCGCGGAGGCGCTGGCGCCGTTGCCCAGGTGAAGCACGATCACATTCACCGCTTCGGGTGACTTTCCCAGGAGTCGGGCGACACCGCGTGACACGTACTGGTGGGATGTGCCGTGGAAGCCGTAGCGGCGTACCGCGTAGCGGTCCGCGGTCTCGGTGTCGATGGCGTAGCGGGCCGCGCTCTCCGGCATGGTGGTGTGGAAGGCCGTGTCGAAGACCGCCACCTGGGGCAGGTCGGGCCGCAGCTTGCGGGTGACCTCGATGCCGGTGATGTTGGCGGGGTTGTGCAGCGGCGCGAGCGGGATCAGCTCCCGGACCGCGTCCAGCACCTCGTCGGTGATGAGGGTGGGAGCGGTGAAGCGGCTGCCGCCGTGCACCACGCGGTGGCCGACGGCGGCGAGTTCGGGGGAGTCCAGGCCGAGGCCCCGGTCGGCCAGCTCGTCGGCGATCCGGGTCAGCGCGGTGGTGTGGTCGGGGCAGTCCGGCTCGCCGATGCGCTCGACCAGGCCGGAGCCGAGCCGACTGCCGTCGGCCATCTCGACCAACTGGTACTTGACCGAGGAGGAACCGGAGTTGAGGACGAGGACGCGGGAGGCGTCGGTCATGACTGCTGCTCCTTGGCGAGCTCGGCAGCGGCCTGTTGGGCCTGCTGGGCCTGGATGGCGGTGATGGCGACGGTGTTGACGATGTCCTGCACCAGGGCGCCGCGGGAGAGGTCGTTCACCGGCTTGCGCAGCCCCTGGAGCACCGGGCCGACGGCGACGGCGCCGGCCGAGCGCTGCACGGCCTTGTAGGTGTTGTTGCCGGTGTTCAGGTCCGGGAAGATCAGCACGGTGGCCCGTCCGGCGACCGCCGAGCCGGGCAGCTTGGTCGCGGCGACCTTGGGCTCCACCGCCGCGTCGTACTGGATCGGCCCCTCGACCAGCAGGTCGGGGCGCAGCTTGCGGACGATCTCGGTGGCCTTGCGGACCTTGTCCACGTCCACCCCGCTGCCGGAGGTGCCGGTGGAGTAGGAGAGCAGCGCGATCCGGGGTTCGACCCCGAAGCGGGCGGCGGTCTCCGCGGACTGGATGGCGATGTCGGCGAGCTGCTCGGCGTCCGGGTCGGGGTTGACCGCGCAGTCGCCGTAGACCAGGACCCGGTCGGCCAGGCACATGAAGAAGACCGAGGAGACGATCGCGGCCCCCGGCGAGGTCTTGATGATCTCGAAGGCCGGCCGGACGGTGGCGGCCGTGGAGTGCACGGCGCCGCTCACCATGCCGTCGGCCAGGCCCTCCTGGACCATCAGCGTGCCGAAGTAGCTGACGTCGGTGACCACGTCCTGGGCCGCCTCCACGGTCATCCCCTTGTGCCTGCGGATCTCGGCGTAGCGCTCGGCGAAGCGGTCCCGCAGCGGGGAGGTGGCCGGGTCGATGACCCGGGCCCGGGCGCCGGGGCCGGGGTCGTCGGCGGCGCGGTCGAGCCCCAGGTCGATGCCGAGCTCGGCGAGCCGCCTGCGGACCGCGTCCTCGCTGCCGAGCAGGGTGAGGTGGCAGACGTTGCGCCGCAGCAGCACCTCGGCGGCGCGCAGCACCCGCTCCTCGGTGCCCTCGGGCAGCACCACCTCCCGGAGCTGGGCGCCCCGAGCACGTTCCAGAAGCTCGTGCTCGAACATCATCGGGGTGACCCGCTCGGAGCGGCTCAGCTCGATCCGGCTGGTCAGCTCGGTGGTGTCGACGTGCAGTTCGAACAGGCCCAGTGCGGTCTCGGCCTTGCGGGGGCTGGCCGCGGTCAGCCTGCCCTCCAGGGTGGACAGCCCGGTAGCGGTGGAGAAGCTGCCCTCGGGGACCACGGCGACCGGGGTGCCCGGGGCCAGCCGGGCGGCCAGCCGCATCACATCGGCGCCGGGGCTCTGCCCCATCGTCATCAGCACCCCGGCGATCGGCGGGGAGCCGGCCGCATGGGCGGCGAGCGAGCCGATCAGCAGGTCGGCCCGGTCGCCGGGGGTGATCACCAGGCAGCCCTCGGAGAGCGCGCCGAGGAAGTTGGGCAGCATCGCCCCGCCGAACACGAACCGGCGGACGTCCCTGGCCAGCCCGGAGGCGTCGCCGAGCAGCACCTCGGCGCCGGTGGTGTCGACCACCTGGGCCACCGTCGGCGCGGAGAGCGCGGGCTCGTCCGGGATGACGTAGACGGGTACGTCCGGCCGGGTCGCGAGGCGGCGCTGGACCTCCTGCTTGTCCCGTCCGGCGACCCGGTTGGCGACCATGGCCAGAATGCTGCAGCCCAGGTCGGAGTAGGCGCGGTGGGCGTTGCGCACCTCGGCTACCACGGTGTCGGCGCTCTCCCGGTGGCCGCCGACGACCGGCAGCACCCAGGCGCCGAACTCGTTGGCCAGCCGGGCGTTGACGGCCAGCTCGTCCGGGATGTTGGTGCCGGCGAAGTCGGTGCCGAGCACCAGCACCGCCTGGCACTGGCGCTCCAGCGCCCGGAACCGGTCCACCAGCATCCCGATCAGCTCGTCGGGGCCGCGTTCGGCCTGCAGGGCGGCGGCCTCGTCGTAGCTGAGGCCGTACATCTCCTCGGGCGCCAGGTCGATCCGGTAGCGGCCGCGCAGCAGCTCAACCACGTGGTCGGTGCGCGAGTGCATCAGCGGGCGGAACACCCCGACCCGGTCGACCTGACGGGTCAGCAGCTCCATGACCCCCAGCTCGACCGCCTGACGGCCGTCCCCCCTGCCGATCCCGGTCACATAGACACTGCGCGCCACAGGGGCACACTCCGTTCGCTCCGCCTGGCCGCTGGGTGCCTGGCCACTGGGTGAGAGGGCCCGGCGCGGACGATGCCAGCCGGCCCCGCTCAACGACCCTACCTTCGCACCGGTGACCGGGGCGCGCTCAGCGGGCCAGCTGGGTCCGCCAGTGGTCGAACAGGGCCTCGGCGTTACCGGTGTAGGACCAGGGGACCCGGGTGGGGCGGTCCCCCAACTGGCGGAACACCTCGGTGGCCTCCGTGGTGAGCCCGGCGAAGACCAGACCGTGCGCCAGGGTGTTGAGGTCGGCCACGTCCTGGGCGTACTCGATGCCGCTGCGGTGCGCGATCCACTGCCGCATGGTGCTGTGCAGGGCCTGCAGGGCGACCTCGTGGTTCCAGTGGTAGGTCAGGCCCACGGCGGCGGCGCCCTCGGTCTCCACCCGCTGCCGGTAGTGCTCCGCCCGGGCGGCCTGGGTGAGCGCGGCCAGCGGGGATCCGTGCGGTGCGAAGGCGGCGCTGTCGCGGGCGAAGTTGTACATCTCGCCGTGCGAGCCGTGCCAGCGCGCGGAGAGGTGGCGCAGCACCTGGTGGTGGCCCTCGCGGCTGTAGGGGTCGCGGGCCTGCAGCTCGCGCCACCAGTGCCAGACATGGGGATGGCCCTGGCCGTAAAGCCTGGCCAGGGTCATCAGGGAGACCCAGGGCAGCGGGTCGGCGGGATTGCGTTCGGAGGCCTGCAGGCAGATCCGGGCGGCGCGGTCCAGGTGCGGGCGGTCCAGGCTGTCCTCGGAGGCGGGCGGGGCGCCCGCGGTGCGGTTGGTCTCGGCGACCGCGGAGAAGATCCGCATCACCTCGGTCTCGGCGCGCAGCACCAGTGCGTCGGGGTTGTCCGGCTCGGCCGACTGCCAGGTCTCCACCGTGCGTATGCCGGCCGCGGTGTCGGCCAGCAGCCGGACCCGGTGGGTGCGCCGGTCCCAGTCCCGGCCGGTGTCCCTGAGCAGGTCCCGGGCCCCCTGCCAGCGGCCCACCACCAGGTCCTGCCGGGCGGTGGCGAGCGCCGTGTCGCCGAAGGTGGGGTCGTAGCGCACGGCGGTGGTGGTGCGTCTTCTTGCTCTGGCCATAGGAGGGACCGCTTCTCGTCGGGAGTCGGTAGAGCTACGTCCGAGGGGTGTCGTGCGGGTTGTCGAGCACGGGGCGGCGAGCAGGCGCGTGGCGGCCCGGAAGCGCCGACAGCGGGTGTCGGAACCGGAGGAACCGGATCCGACACCCGCTGATGCTACTGGCTGTGTGTAAACGCGTGGTGACTGCCCATATCTGACGTCAGGTCAGATATCGGTGGCCAGTCCGGAGCCGCTGCTGCCGGTGCCGGAGGCGGTCAGCGTGCTCTGCCCGTACAGGGCGTCCACCTCGTCGGCGGCGGTGGCGTCCAGGCGGACCGCACCGGGGCGGTAGTAGTCGCTGCCGTTGGCCCAGTAGTAGGCCATCGGGATCAGGCCGAGGGCCAGGGCGCCCAGGCCGATCAGGATGGTGGTGAGGTCGAGGGTCATGCAGTTCTCGACGAAGAGGAAGCCCATGAAGACGGCGCCGGCCAGCGGCCAGAGGCCGACGAAGACGGCGTTGGAGACGGACTTCAGCACCAGCTTGCGGTACGCCACCACGACGGCCAGACCGGCCAGCGCGTAGTAGATGGAGATCTGCAGGCCGATGGCGGCGACGGCGTAACCCATGATCTTGGTTACGCTGCCCAGCGAGTTGGAGGCGACGAACAGGCCCAGCGAGACCACGACGACCACCAGGATGGCGACCCAGGGGGTCTGCCAGCGGGAGTGCGACCTGCCGAAGGCGGCCGGGATGGTCTTGTCGCGTCCCATGGCGAACAGCGAGCGGGTGACCTGGATCAGCGTGGTCTCAAGGGTCGCGACGGTGGACAGCACCACCGCGACCACCAGGACCTTGCCGCCGGCGCCCGGCCAGACCACATTGCCCAGCGTGGTCAGCAGCGGCGCGGAGTTCTCGTCCAGGATCTCCTTCTGACTGATGATCATGTTCACCGCGATGGTGACGATCTCGAACAGTGCGAACACCGCGATGACGCCGACCAGGCCGCCGAGGCCGGAGTTCTTCTTGCTGTTGCTGGTCTCCTCGCTGAGGTTGGCGGTGACGTCCCAGCCCCAGAAGTAGAAGGCGGCGATCAGGGCCGCACCGGCGAAGCCTTTGACCCCGCCGAAGTGGCCGAAGCCCCACAGCCAGGACCAGGAGAAGGTGGCGGCCGAGCCGCCGTGCACCAGGGCGGCGATGCCGAAGACCACCAGGATGGCGACCTCGATGCCGGTCATGATCCACTGGGCGTGGGCGGTGATCCGGGCGCCCAGCAGCACCAGCAGCGCCATCACCAGGAAGGCCACCGAGCCGACCGCGATGCAGGCCCAGGTGTTGTTCGCGGCGCTGTCGCTGAACAGCGAGAGGGTGTACTGCCCGGCCGGCAGCGAGCCGGCCACCATGAAGATGGTCGCCGAGACCACCAGCGACCAGCCGCTGAGGAAGCCCAGCGCGGGGTGCAGGGCGCGCCCCACCCAGGAGTAGCTGGCGCCGGCGTTGACGTCCAGCCGGCCGAGGTAGTTGAAGGCCCAGGCGATGCCCAGCATCGGGATGGCGCACCAGAGCAGGGCGGCCGGGCTGACCAGTCCGGCGGCACCGACCAGGACCGCGGTGGTGGACGCCAGGGAGTAGGCCGGGGCGCTGCCGGCCAGGGCCATGATGACGGTGTCGAAGCCGCTGAGCACATTGGCCCGGAGGCCGCCTCTGCTCTCGACGGATATGTCGTTGGACAACGTGGTGCCTCTCCTGGAGCCGCCGCCGGAGGGTGTGGCGCGTGGGGGGGCGCGGCAACGGGGGTCTCACGGCAGGGGTGCGTACGACAAGGGGTACGTGCGGGTGGTGAGGGGCGTGCGACGGTGCACGGTGCGGCGGCGCCGCGGGAGATGGGGGTGTGGCCAGCGGATTTCGGGAGGCGGGATTGCCGCTTCGGCACCAGTGGCATGAATGCGTGCCATATGGTGCCCGTCCGCTCACCCCGCTGGCAATGGTTTGGCGGATTTCGTTTACTGGTCCTTCACAACTGCGGAATCCATGCAAGAATCCGATAATCGCAACTGATTTCGTTGACCCATGGATGACATATGCCTGAAACACCACGCCCGGCACTGTCCGGCAGCGACCGCACCCGGCTGCGCCGGCTGCGCGAGAACGGCCGCACCGACCGCTCCGAGCTCGACGCCGTGCTGGCCGCCGGGTTCCTCTGCCACCTGGGGGTCGTGCTCGACGGTGCGCCGATGGTCGTGCCCACCGTCTACGGGGCCACCGCGGACACCCTGTACCTGCACGGCTCGGTGGCCAGCCGCAGCCTGGTGGCGGCACCGGAGGCCACGGTCTGCGTGACCGTCACCCACGTCGACAGCCTGGTGCTGGCCCGCTCGGTGTTTGAGCACAGCGTCAACTACCGCTGCGCCATGGTCTACGGCGTGCCCCGGCAGGTCACCGACGCGGAGGAGAAGCTGGAGGGGCTGCGGGTGCTCAGCGAGCAGGCGGCGCCGGGGCAGTGGGACTACGCCCGCCGCCCCGACCGCAAGGAGCTCGCCGCCACCACGCTGCTGGCGCTCAGCCTGGACGAAGCCTCGGTCAAGATCAGCGCGGGGCCGCCGGAGGACGGCGACGGACCCGACGCGGAGCTGGGGCTCTGGGCGGGGGAGCTGCCGCTGCACCAGGTCTGGGGCGAGCCGGTTCCTGACCCGGCGCTGCCGCCGGGCCTTTCGGCGCCGTCGCACATCGTTGCGCGGGTGGGGCGGATCTGACCTGTCGTCGGCTGCGGGCTGTGCATGGCTTGTCGCGCACGCAGTTGATCAAGCAGAGCCCCGCGCCCCTGAGGGACAGGGGCGCGGGGAACTGCGCGGCCAAGCACCTCAGAGCTGCCACTCGGCGCGGAGCTCAGCCAGTGCCTGATGGAACCCCGGGAAGGTCTTGCGGACGCAGCCGGGGTCGTCGAGCGAGAGGGCGCCGGGGATGCCGTTCTTCGCCAGGCCGAGGGCCGCAACGCTGAAGGCCATGGCGATGCGGTGGTCGCCGTGGCAGGCGACGGTCACCGGTGCGGGGCGGCCCGGCTGGATCTCGATCCAGTCGCGGCCGGTGCTGACCCCGATCCCCATGGCGGCCAGGTTCTGCTCACAGGCGGCCAGCCGGTCGCACTCCTTCACCCGGGTGTTGTAGACGTCCTCGATCCGGACCGGGCCCTCGGCGAAGGGGGCGATCGCGGCCAGGGTGGGGACGGTGTCGGAGATGTCGCGCATGTTCACGGTCACACCGCTCAGCCGCTCGGGGCCGGTGACGGTGACCGAGTCGGTGCCCAGCTCCACCTCGGCGCCCATCCGCCGGAGCACCTCGGCGAAGCGGAGGTCGCCCTGGAGCGAGCCCGAGCCCAGCCCAGGGACGGTGACGGTGCGTCCGGTGAGCGCGGCGGCGGCCAGGAAGTAGCTGGCGGTGGAGGCGTCCGGCTCGACCAGGTAGTCGGTGGCCCGGTAGGGCTGCGGGGGCACGTGGAAGGTGTCGCCGACCCGGCGCGCGTCGTTGCCGAAGCGCCGCATCATGGCCAGGGTCATCTCCACGTAGGGGACGGAGACCAGGTCGGAGACGGTGATGTCGAGGCCCTCCGCG
Source organism: Streptacidiphilus jeojiensis (assembly GCF_042510965.1). NCBI lineage: Bacteria > Bacillati > Actinomycetota > Actinomycetes > Kitasatosporales > Streptomycetaceae > Streptacidiphilus > Streptacidiphilus jeojiensis. Next base: position 194,764 of record NZ_JBEUKS010000008.1, on the reverse strand, counting down.
GTCAGCGGACCGACCAGCAGCAGCGCGGTGAGGAACTGCGAGGAGAGCCCGGCGTCCAGGGTCAGCGCACCGCCCTTGATGCCGTCGGCGCGGACGGTCAGCGGGTGGTGCCCCTCGGCCAGCTCATGGGTCAGGTCGACGCCCAGCTCGCGCAGGGCCCCGGTGAGCGGACCTAGCGGGCGGCGGCGCATCTGCTCGGAGGCGTCGAAGCGGAAGGTGCCGCGGCCCGCGGCGGCCAGCGCGGGCAGAAAGCGCGCGGTGGTGGCGCCGTCGCGGCAGTAGACCTCCGCCTCGGCGACGGCCGGTCCGGCCGGGCGGCCCTCGATCGTCCAGGCCTCCGGCTGCCGGTCCACCCGGTAGCCGAGGGTGGCCAGGCCCTGGACGAAACCCTCGCTGTCGTCCGACAGCAGCGGCCGGCGCAGCACGGAGCTGCCCTCGGCGGCCGCGGCCAGGAACAGCGCGCGGGCGGTGACGGACTTCGAGCCGGGGATCTGGACGACGGTCATGGGAAGAGCCTAGGACCGGTGCCGGGGCCGGGTGCGGTACGTCCGGTGTGCGGACGGGCACCGCACCCGGTGCGGTGGGCGGTCAGGCCGGGCTGAGCCAGATGGTGGCCAGCGGCGGCAGGGTCAGCAGGGCGCTGGTGTCGCGGCCGTTCCAGGCGACGGACTCGGCCTTCACCGGGTCGGGGTTGCCGACCCCGCTGCCGCCGTAGACCTCGGCGTCGGTGTTGAGCACCTCCAGCCAGACCGAGTCCCGGACGTCGGCGCGCACGGTCGGCAGGCCGATCCGGTAGTCCTGGCGGACCACCGGGGAGAGGTTGGTGACGCTGATCAGCGGGCGGCCGCTGCGGTCGCTGCGGATGAAGCTGAAGACGTTGTCCTCGGCGGCGCCGCCGTCGATCCAGGAGAAGCCGGCCGGGTCGGTGTCCTGCTGCCACAGTGCGGGGGCGTCGCGGTAGATCCGGTTCAGGTCGCGGACCAGCTCCTGCACCCCGCGGTGGTCCGCCGCCGCGGGCCAGTCGTCGGCCAGCACCCACCACTGCGGGCCGGTGTCGTGGTCCCACTCGGCGCCCTGGGCGAACTCGGTGCCCATGAAGATCAGCTTCTTGCCCGGGTGGGCCCACATGAAGCCCAGGTAGGCGCGGGTGTTGGCGCGCTGCTGCCACCAGTCCCCGGGCATCTTGGCGACCAGCGACCCCTTGCCGTGCACCACCTCGTCGTGCGAGATCGGCAGCAGGTAGTTCTCCGAGTAGGCGTACACCATCGAGAAGGTCATCTCGTTGTGGTGGTACTTGCGGTGCACCGGCTCGTGGCTCATGTACTGCAGCGAGTCGTGCATCCAGCCCATGTTCCACTTCAGCCCGAAGCCCAGCCCGCTGCGCCCCTCGTGGGTGGAGTCGGTGGGGCGGGTGACGCCCGGCCAGGCGGTGGACTCCTCGGCCACGGTGACCACGCCGGGGCAGCGGCGGTAGACGGTGGCGTTCATCTCCTGCAGGAACCGCACCGCGTCCCAGTTCTCCCGCCCGCCGTCGGCGTTGGGCGACCAGGCGCCGCCCTCGCGGGAGTAGTCCAGGTAGAGCATCGAGGCCACCGCGTCCACCCGCAGCCCGTCCACGTGGTACTCCTGGCACCAGAACACCGCGTTGGCGACCAGGAAGTTCCGCACCTCGGTGCGCCCGTAGTCGAACTCCAGGGTGCCCCAGTCCGGGTGCTCGGCGCGCAGCGGGTCGGCCGGCTCGTACAGCGGCTGACCGTCGAACTCGCGCAGCGCGAAGTCGTCCTTGGGGAAGTGCGCCGGGACCCAGTCCACGATCACCCCGATGCCGGCCGCGTGCAGCGCGTCGACCAGCGCCTTGAAGTCGTCCGGGGACCCGAGGCGGGAGGTGGGGGCGTAGAAGCCGGAGACCTGGTAGCCCCAGGAGCCGCCGAACGGGTGCTCCATCACCGGCATCAGCTCGACATGGGTGAAGCCCAGGTCGCGCACGTAGGCCGGCAGCTCCACGGCCAGCTGACGGTAGCTCAGGCCCGGTCGCCAGGACGGCAGGTGGATCTCGTAGACGCTCATCGGCCGGTCGTGGGCGGTGCCGGCGGCGCGGCGGGCCAGCCAGTCCTGGTCGTGCCAGGTGTGGCTGGAGGCGTGCACCACCGAGGCGGTGGCCGGCGGCACCTCGGTCGCCTGCGCCAGCGGGTCGGCCTTCTGCAGCAGCCGACCGTCCCGGGTGGCGATCTCGTACTTGTAGCGGGTGCCCTCGCCGATGCCGGGGACGAACAGCTCCCAGACCCCGGAGCCGCCAAGCGAACGCATCGGGTGCGCGGCACCGTTCCAGCCGTTGAAGTCGCCGATGACGCGCACCCCGGAGGCGTTGGGCGCCCAGACCGCGAAGGCGGTGCCGGTGACGCCCTGCACGGTGCCCGGGTGCGAGCCCAGGGCATCCCACAGCTGCTCGTGCCGGCCCTCGGCGATCAGGTGCAGATCCGTCTCGCCCAGCGTGGGCAGCAGCCGGTAGCCGTCGTCCTGCAACGTCTCGGAGCCGGCGTAGGTCACCCGGAGCCGGTACGAGGCCGGCGCGGCACCCGGCAGCAGCACCGTGAACAGGCCGTCCTGCTGATGCGTCATCGGGTGACATGACCCCTCTGCGGTCTCCAGCACCACCCGCTCCGCGAACGGACGCAGCACCCGTACCGCCGTCCCGCCGGGCACCCGGTGCGCGCCCAGCACCCCGTGCGGATCGTGGTGCCAGCCGCCCACCAGCCTGGCCAGCTCGGCGGCCGGCAGCGACGCGTCCGGGACCGCGGCCGCGGGGACCCCGGCGTCCGGGACCTGCGCCGGGCCGTCGTCCTGGACGGGTTCGTGCCGTGGCTCGACGACGGTGACCTGCGGCTCGACAGCCGCGGGCCGGGGTCGGTCGGCGGCGGAGGCGATGGGGCGGGTCGGGTCCAACTCGGTCACGGCCGGTGCCTTCCTGTGGGTGGTGGGTCGGGTGGGGCGGGTGGGTCGGTGCTGGACTGGTGGGACGTCGGAGCACGACGTTAGGGGAGCGGGGTCAACGGACTGTTACCTTCCGGCGGCCTGCGCGAGACGGACGACCGCCGACAGCGGGATGGCCAGCCACTCGGGCCGGTTCCCGGCCTCGTAGACGACCTCGTAGACCGCCTTGTCCGTCTCCATCGCGTGCAGCAGCACCGGATCCGCCGTGGGGTCCTCGGCCCCGGCCGCCGCGTAGCCGGCGCAGAAGGCGGCGCGGTTGCGCAGCGCCCAGGTCGAGGCCAGGCCGCTGAGCCGGGGCAGCTCCGGATCGCCGGGCGCGAGCTCGGTCAGCAGGTGGGCCGCCGCGTAGTCGAAGGACCGCAGCATCGCCGCGACGTCGCGGACGGCGGGCTGGACCCGGCGCCTTTCCTCCAGCGGCTTGGCCGGCTCGCCCTCGAAGTCCAGCAGCGCCCAGCCGCGCGCGGTCCGCATCGACTGACCCAGGTGCAGGTCGCCGTGGATCCGCTGGGCCCGCAGCAGCCTGCCGTCGCGGGCGGACCTGGCCAGGTCCTGGAAGATCCGCCGGAGCGGCTCCCGGTAGGGGGTCAGCGCCGGGACCGCCAGCGCCGCGGCCTCCAGGCGCCGGGTCATGGCCTGCGCCATGGCCTCGATCTGCGGGCGGTCCAGCACGGTCACCGGCAGGGTGCGGGCCAGGGCCAGGTGCACCTCGGCGGTGGCCCGGCCGAGCAGGAACGACTCCGCGGAGAAGTTGCCGGTGATGTGGTCGCTGGGGTGCCCGTCCCGGCTGCCCTGCCACTCCGGGTCGGTGCGCAGCCTGTTGACGTGGGCGAGGGCGAACTCCCAGCCGTCCTTGCCGCCGAGCAGGTAGCGCTGCAGCAGGCCGAGGGTGGCCGGGTCGCCGGGGGCGTCCGGAAGGTCGCCCTCGAACCAGGCCAGCGGGGTGGGGACGCGCCCCGACCCGGCCCGGCTGAGGGCCAGTGAGAGTTCCAGGTCCGGATTGAGGCCCGGGGTGATCCGGCGGAACAGCTTGAGAATGGCGCTGTCGCCGTAGACGATCGAGGTGTTGCTCTGCTCGGCGGTGCCGACCCGGGCCGGGCTGCCGGGTGCGGCCAGGTCGGTGAGGTCCGGACCGTGCGGGGCGTGGAAGACCAGCGGGCCGATCCGGCTGCCCTGCGGCAGGCCGCCGCCGATGATCGTCCGCAGCAGCCGCAGCGCCAGCGCGGGGTGGTGGCTGGCGTCGTAGGTCAGCAGGCCGTCGTGCGGGCCGCCGCCGATCCGGCCGATGACCGCGGCGCGGGCCCGCTCGGCGCCGGCACCGGCGGCGGTCGGGGCGTTCGGGCCCGCGCCGAGCAGCAGTTGGTAGAGGTCGGCCTGGTCCGAGGAGTACTCGACCTTCAGCAGCAGGTGCAGCAGCAGCGGTTCGTCGGCGCCGCCGGGGAGCAGGGTGACCGTCGCCGGGGAGACGGCGGTGATCGGCCGGTGCTTGCCGGCGAACCAGCGCTGCCGCGGCAGCCAGTCGTGCAGCAGCGGCAGCACCGTGCGGATCAGGGCGTCGAGGTCGGTGCCGCGCACCGCGGTGGTGGAGGGAGTGGTCGAGGAGGCCGTGGCGGTGGTCGTGGCGGCAAGCGTACGAGGCCGGGAGGTGTCGGACATTTCTCCCTTTCCCCGGGGGCGCGGCAACCCCGGCGGCGAGGAGGCCGAAGGCGGATCGGCCCCGCTGCCGGGTCTGCCAGTCTCCCGGATTCTGACGGCGTGAAGGCTTCGGCACGCGGGGACGGACCGCCCCCGCGTGGCCGGGGTACGCCGTTCGAGTGTGTGGGCTGCGCTGCTCCTCGGGGCGGACGGGACGGGTGGGTGGAGGGGTGGGTGACGGGGCGTTACTCCGCTCGGCGGAGCCTGAACCAGTAGAAGCCGTGGCCGGCCAGGGTGAGCAGGTACGGCAGCTTGCCGATGGCGGGGAAGCGGACCCCGCCGATCAGCTCCACCGGGTGCCGGCCCTCGAACTCCGGCAGGTCCAGTTCGGTGGGCTGGGCGAAGCGGGAGAAGTTGTTCACGCACATGACGATGTCGTCCCCGCCGTCGGGCAGCGCCAGCTTGCGGACGAAGGCCAGCACAGCGGGGTTGCTGGAGGGCAGCTCCGCGTACGAGCCCAGGCCGAAGGCCGGGTTGAGCTTGCGGATCTCGATCATGCGGCGGGTCCAGTGGAGCAGCGAGCTGGTACTGCTCATCTGCGCCTCGACATTGGTCACCTGGTAGCCGTAGACCGGATCCATGATGGTCGGCAGATTGAGCCTGCCCGGGTCGGCGGAGGAGAAACCGGCGTTGCGGTCCGGGGTCCACTGCATCGGGGTGCGGACGCCGTCCCGGTCGCCGAGCCAGATGTTGTCGCCCATGCCGATCTCGTCCCCGTAGTAGAGGACCGGCGATCCCGGCAGGGACATCAGCAGCGCGGTGAACAGCTCGATCTGGTTGCGGTCGTTGTCCAGCAGCGGCGCCAGCCGGCGGCGGATGCCCACGTTGGCCCGCATCCGCGGGTCCTTGGCGTACTCCGCGTACATGTAGTCGCGCTCCTCGTCGGTGACCATCTCCAGGGTCAGCTCGTCGTGGTTGCGCAGGAAGATGCCCCACTGGCAGTTGTCGGGGATCTTCGGGGTCTTCGCCAGGATCTCCGCCACCGGGTAGCGGGACTCGCGGCGCACCGCCATGAAGATCCGCGGCATCACCGGGAAGTGGAACGCCATGTGGCACTCGTCGCCGCCCTTGGAGTAGTCGCCGAAGTAGTCGACGACGTCCTCGGGCCACTGGTTGGCCTCGGCCAGCAGCACCGTGTCCGGGTAGCTGGCGTCGATCTCGGCCCGCACCCGCTTCAGGAACTCGTGGGTCCGCGGCAGGTTCTCGCTGTTGGTGCCCTCCTCGGCGTAGAGGTAGGGCACCGCGTCCAGCCGGTACCCGTCGATGCCCAGGTCCAGCCAGAACCGCAGCGCGGCCAGGATCTCCTCCTGGACGGCCGGGTTCTCGAAGTTCAGGTCGGGCTGGTGCGAGAAGAACCGGTGCCAGTAGTACTGCTTGCGGACCGGGTCGAAGGTCCAGTTGGAGGTCTCCGTGTCGACGAAGATCACCCGGGCGTCGGCGTAGGCCTTGTCGTCGTCGGCCCACATGTAGTAGTCCCCGTAGGGACCGTCGGGGTCGTTCCTGGAGGCCTGGAACCAGGGGTGCTGGTCGCTGGTGTGGTTCATCACGAAGTCGATGACCACCCGCATGCCGCGCTGGTGTGCGGAGTCCACGAACTCCACGAAGTCGGCCAGGTCGCCGAACTCGGGCAGCACGGCGGTGTAGTCGGCCACGTCGTAGCCGCCGTCGCGCAGCGGCGAGGCGAAGAAGGGCGGCAGCCACAGGCAGTCCACCCCGAGCCACTGGAGGTAGTCCAGCTTGGAGGTGAGGCCGCGGAGGTCGCCGACGCCGTCCCCGTTGCTGTCCTGGAAGGAGCGGACCAGGACCTCGTAGAACACCGCGCGCTTGAACCAGTCGGGGTCGCGGTCCTTCTGCGGGGTGTCGGTGAAGGTGTCGGGTACGGGTTCGTTGACGATCACGAGTCGGCCCTCCGGACCGTGAGGATGTGAGCCGGCTGCTGGGTGGGGTCGAGCCGGACGTAGTTGTGGTCGCCCCAGCGGTAGTGCGCGCCGCTGAGCTGGTCGTGGACCTCTGCCAGGTCGCCCGGGCCGAGTCCGAGGGCGGGCAGGTCCAGCGAGAGGGTGGCCTCGTGGGTGTGGTGCGGGTCCAGGTTGACCACCACCAGCACGGTGTCCTCGCCGTGGCGCTTGGAGTAGGCGAGCACCTGGTCGTTGTCGGTGTGGTGGAACCGCAGGTTGCGCAGCAGCTGCAGCGCGCGGTGCTCGCGGCGCAGGGTGTTCAGCGTGGTCAGCAGCGGTGCCAGCGAGTCCGTTCGGGCCCAGTCGCGCGGGCGCAGCTGGTACTTCTCCGAGTCCAGGAACTCCTCGGAGCCGGGGCGCACCGGGGCGTTCTCGTAGAGCTCGTAGCCGGCGTAGATGCCCAGGCTGGGGGTGAGCGTCGCGGCCAGGATCGCCCGGATCGCGAAGGCGGGGCGGCCGCCGTGCTGCAGGTAGGCGTGCAGGATGTCCGGGGTGCTGGGGAAGAAGTTGGGCCGCATGTAGGCGGCGGCCTCCCCGGAGAGCTCGGTCAGGTACTCGGTGAGCTCCTGCTTGCCGGTGCGCCAGGTGAAGTAGGTGTAGGACTGGTGGAAGCCGATCTTCCCCAGGGTGTGCATCATCGCCGGGCGGGTGAAGGCCTCGGCCAGGAAGAGCACGTCGGGGTCGGTGCGGGCGATGTCGGCCAGCACCTTCTCCCAGAACAGCACCGGCTTGGTGTGCGGGTTGTCGACCCGGAAGATCCGTACCCCGTGCGCCATCCAGTAGCGCAGCAGTCGCAGGGTCTCGGCGACCAGGCCGTCGAAGTCCTGGTCGAAGTTGATCGGGTAGATGTCCTGGTACTTCTTGGGCGGGTTCTCGGCGTAGGCGATGGTGCCGTCCGCGCGGCGGGTGAACCACTCCGGGTGCTTCTCCACCCAGGGGTGGTCCGGGGAGCACTGCAGCGCGAAGTCCAGCGCCACCTCCATGCCCAGTTCGGCGGCTCGGGCCACGAAGGCGTCGAAGTCCTCGATGGTGCCGAGATCGGGGTGGACCGCGTCGTGGCCGCCCTCGGGCGAGCCGATCGCCCAGGGCGAGCCGACGTCGTCGGGCCCCGCGTCCAGGCTGTTGTTGGGCCCCTTGCGGTAGGCGCGGCCGATCGGGTGGATCGGCGGCAGGTAGACCACGTCGAAGCCCATCGCGGCCACCGCCGGCAGCCGCTCGGCCGCCGTGCGCAGCGTGCCCGAGACGGGTGCGCGGTGGCCGCGGTGGTCCACCACCGCGCCCTCGGAGCGGGGGAAGAACTCGTACCAGGAGCCGTACAGCGCCCGCTCCCGGTCCACCTGCAGGGCAGAGGGTCGGGAGGCGGACACCAGTTCGCGCAACGGATAGCGCGTCAGGATCCGGGTCAGCTCCACGTCCAGCGCCGCCGCCAGCCGGGCCGCCGGGTCCAGCTCGGCCTGACGCAGCGTGACCGCGGCGGCCAGGACCAGGGCCCGTCCCTCCTTCTTGGGGACGCCGGGGGCGGCGCGCTCCAGCAGCAGCGCACCCTCCTCCAGGACCAGTGCGGTGTCGATACCGGCCGGGATCTTGATCTCTGCGTTGTGCCGCCAGGTGGCCAGCGGGTCGCTCCAGGCCTCCACCGAGTAGGTCCAGCGGCCGGGCGCGGTGGCGACCACCTCGGCGCCCCAGCGGTCGGTGCCGGGGGCCAGCTCGTGCATCGGGGTCCACGGGCCGCTGCGGCCCTTGGGGTCGCGGAGCACCACATTGGCCCCGACCGCGTCATGGCCCTCACGGAACACGGTGGCGCTGACCTCGAAGGGCTCACCGACCACGGACTTGGCCGGACGGGTGCCGCAGTCCACGCGGGGGCTGACGTCCAGGACGGGGATTCGGCCGATCATGTGTTGCTGTTCGTCCTCTGCGGTCTTCACCGGCTTGGCTGATTGTGGGCTGCGCGGGGCGCGGGGCGTACGGGTCGTGCTGGTCCTGCCGGTGGTTCTGGTGGTTCTGGTCTTACCGGTGCCGCTGGTGCCACTGGTCGGCTCCACCTGCTCCTGGTGCGATTCCCGCACGTCCCGCATCTCCCGCTCCTGACCACGATCGGCGGCGGCCGTCCGGAGCAGCACCCGGTTCCGAGGGGAGGGTGCGTCCGGTCGGCGCCGGAGGGCTGTGCCGGTCGGGAGGGGCACGTCGTGACGTGGAGTCATGTCGACCCGGCGTCATCGTTGACCCGACCCAGACCCGAAGGAGTGACCCCGAGAGCCTTCCCCCGGACTACTCCGTCAACCTGGCGTGCGGTGGTCACCGCAGCCGCGGCCGATACGCGCCGGGGCGCGCACCGGCGCGCCGCACCCCGTTCCGTCACGGGCTTCGTGGCCCGCTGCCTACAACGAGCACGTGGGGAGGGGGACACGCGGAGGGCGGAGCACAAGCTGTGGCTGGAAAACGCAGAGCGCCGGCCGCACCCTGCGTGAACTCTCTCGACCTGCCTCGATCCTCGCACCGTCACGGCGTACCGCGCACGGGTATCTCCAGGTTTCAGCCACTTGGAACGACAGTTCGTCAGGTGTGACGGAGTGCGCGGGCCGCACGGGCGACGGCCGTGCTACGAAGGGATTTCGGCTGTGTGAACATGCGCCCCCATGCGCCTACCTGCGCCGTTGTGCGCCATTCCGCCGTCCGAGTGAGATTCGGGGCCGTTGCTCCACCGGAGCGCGCCGGGCGGGTGCCGCGGCCTCCTGAACCAGCTTCGCAAGCCGCATCGGCTCACGCTATCTTCGCTTGGGTGAAGGCAATCCGACGTTTCACAGTCCGCACCGTCCTGCCCGAACCCCTTCGAGCCCTCGGCGAATTGGCGCTCAATCTGCGCTGGTCCTGGCATCCGGACACCCGCGAGCTGTTCCGCGAGGTGGACCCGGAGACCTGGGAGGCCGCAGGCCGCGACCCGGTGCGGCTGCTGGGCCAGGTGGCCCCGCAGCGCCTCACCGCCCTCGCCGCCGACCGGCGCTTCCTGCGCCGTCTCGGCGACGCCGCCGACGATCTGAACGACTATCTGAGCGGTCCGCGCTGGTACCAGAACCAGCTCGCCCTGCCGGACCCGCCCGGCCTGCCCGCCGCCATCGCCTACTTCTCGCCCGAGTTCGGTATCACCGCGACCCTGCCGCAGTACTCCGGCGGTCTCGGGATCCTGGCCGGGGACCATCTCAAGGCCGCCAGCGACCTGGGCGTTCCCATCATCGGGGTGGGTCTGCTCTACCGCCACGGCTACTTCCGCCAGTCCCTGTCCAAGGACGGCTGGCAGCAGGAGCGCTACCCGCTGCTCGACCCCAACGAACTCGCCGTCAGCCAGCTGCGTGAGGCCGACGGCAGCCCCAGCACCGTCACGCTGGCCCTGCCCGGCGGCCGGCAGCTGCATGCCCGCATCTGGAAGGCCCAGGTGGGGCGGGTGCCGCTGCTGATGCTGGACTCCGACATCGAGGAGAACGCCGCCTCCGAACGCGATGTCACCGACCGCCTCTACGGCGGCGGCAGCGAGCACCGGCTGCTCCAGGAGATGCTGCTCGGCATCGGCGGGGTGCGGGCGGTCCGCGCCTTCTGCCGGCTCAGCGGGCACGCCGAGCCCGAGGTGTTCCACACCAACGAGGGCCATGCCGGCTTCCTCGGGGTGGAGCGGATCCGGGAGCTGGTGGCCTCCGGGGCCGACGGGAAGACCGAGGGGCTGGACTTCGACACCGCGCTGGAGGCGGTCCGCGCCGGCACCCTCTTCACCACGCACACCCCGGTCCCGGCCGGGATCGACCGCTTCGACCGCCAACTGGTGCAACGTCACTTCAGCGGCGACGCCCAGCTGGACGGGGTACCCGCCGAACGGGTGCTCGCGCTCGGCGCCGAGGCCTGGCCCGGCGGGGACCCCGGCCTGTTCAACATGGCCGCGATGGGTCTCCGGCTGGCCCAGCGGGCCAACGGGGTCAGCACCCTGCACGGCAGGGTGAGCCGGGAGATGTTCAACGGACTCTGGCCGGGATTCGACGCCGACGAGGTGCCGATCACCTCGGTCACCAACGGGGTGCACGCCCCCACCTGGATCGACCCGGAGGTGGTGCGGCTCGGCTCCAAGGAGATCGGCGCCGAGCGCACCGAGGAAGCCATGATGGTGGGCGAGTCCCGCCGCTGGCACGGCATCGAGCAGATCCCGGACCGGGAGATCTGGGAGCTGCGCCGCCGGCTGCGGGAGCAGCTGGTGGACGAGGCGCGCCGGCGCGTGCACGCCTCCTGGCGGCAGCGCGGTGCCAGCGAGGCCGAGCTGGGCTGGGTCGCCGGGATACTCGACCCGGACGTGCTGACCATCGGCTTCGCCCGCCGGGTGCCCTCGTACAAGCGGCTGACGCTGATGCTCCGCGACCCGGAGCGGCTGCGGGCGCTGCTGCTGCACCCGACCCGTCCCATCCAGATCGTGGTGGCCGGCAAGGCGCACCCCGCGGACGACGGCGGCAAGCGGCTGATCCAGAAGATGGTGCAGTTCGCCGACGACCCGGCGGTACGGCACCGGATCGTGTTCCTGCCGGACTACGACATGGACATGGCCTCCGCGCTCTACCCGGGCTGCGACGTCTGGCTGAACAACCCGCTCCGCCCGCTGGAGGCCTGCGGCACCTCGGGGATGAAGTCCGCCCTCAACGGCGGGCTGAACCTCTCGGTGCTCGACGGCTGGTGGGACGAGTGGTACGACGGCTCCAACGGCTGGGCGATCCCGACGGCTGAAGGCATCGGCAGCATGGACCCGGACGGGCCCGAGGCGGACCGGCGCGACGACATCGAGGCGGCTGGCCTCTACGACCTGATCGAGCACCAGGTGGCCCAGCGCTACTACGACCGGGGCTCGGACGGCCTGCCGTCCCGCTGGATCGAGATGGTCAGGCACACCCTGATCACCCTCGGCCCCAAGGTGCTGGCCGGGCGGATGGTCCGCGAGTACGTCGAACGGCTCTACACCCCGGCCGCCGAGGCCAGGCGCATCCTGGCCGAGGACGGCACCGGGCTGGAGTCCTTCGCCGGCGCGCGGGAGCTCGCCGCCTGGAAGGCCCGGGTCAGGGCGGCCTGGCCGGGGGTCGGCGTCGACCACGGCGAGACCGCCGACAGCGCGGACAGCGCGGAGCTGGGCACGACGCTGGCGCTGCGGGTGCATGTCGCCCTCGACGGCCTCGACCCCTCCGACGTCGACGTCCAGGTCGTCTCGGGCCGGGTCGACGACGCGGACCGGATCACCGACGCCACTGCGGTCTCGCTGAAGGCCGCCGACCGTGCCGACCTGGACGGCCGCTGGCGCTACGAGGGCCCGCTGGAGCTGGGCCGCACCGGGCCGTTCGGCTACACCGTGCGGATCCTCCCGGCGCACCGGCTGCTCGCCTCCAGCGCGGAGCTCGGCCTGATCGCCGTCCCGGCCGAGACCGGCGGGATGGACTCGGGGCTGCTGCGCTGATCGGACGTCAACAGGGACGGGCCCCTTCGCGGGGCCCGTCCCTGGTTCTTATCGGGTCAGGGTCCTGTTGAAGAGAAGGGCGAGCTGGTCCGCGAGGGCGTCCTCGTCCAGCCGGCCGCGCTGGGTGTAGCCGCCGCCGGGGCGGACGTGCTCGACCCGCAGGGTGCCGTCGGCGCTGGAGTGACGGATCGTCATCCGTTCCACCGTCGGTCCGTCGTCCGGGGACTGCGTCGCATGGTCGTAGAGGTCGACGACGACCGACTCGTTGCCGCCGCCCGGGAGCCGCAGCGTGCCGGCCGCCCAGCCCGCCACGAAGGCTCCGGCCCGCCGGGGCAGGAGGAGGCCGTACTCGCGGATCCGGCCGAGCACCGGCACGGTCCTGGGGGTGACCTGTTCGGCGAGCAGGCACTGCTCGCTCCGGCTCTGGTCGGACAGCCCGAACAGATGCGGTGCGGACGGCTGCGCGGTGCCCGGGACCGAGCAGACCGCGACGAAGGAGGGGCGCTGCCGCGCCGCCAGGATGTAGCCCAGCTTCGGCTGGATGGCGACCTCCGGGGCGCAGCCGTCCTCGACCAGCCGCAGCAGCCGCCGCTCGGCCAGGAACCCCTGGGCCAGCTCGGCGCGGCGGATCCGCTCCGGGTCGGGCAGCGCGAGCCACGCCGTCCAGACGTCCTTGTCGAGGAGGGTGGCGAAGGCGTCGGAGAAGACGCAGAGGTCGGTGTCGGTGAGCTGGGGCAGCGGGGCGCCGCCCTCGGCGTCCACCATGGCCATGATCGCCTCGGCCTCGTCGACGTCCGCCTGCCGGAAGTCGCTGGTCGTCATCAGTTCGCCGTCCGGTGTATCGAGTTCAACCTCTTGGCGTTGGCCGCCTCGGTGGCGGCGTACTCCTTGGCACTGCTGCTCAGGCCCTCGCCGATGAAGGCCAGCACCTTGCCCACCGAGAGCATGGTCCGGGTGGCCGACTCGTTCGCCCCGCCCAGCGCCGCAGCGAGGCCGGGGTGCCCGGCCACGGCCTGAAGCTCCATCAACGTCGAGGCCAGCCCCTCGGTGGCCGTCTCGCACTGCCCGACCAGCGTCCCGAGCTCCCTGGCCCCGGTGGAGAGCTCGCCCGGGTGCACCTGGATGTCCGTCATGTCTGCTCCCAGCTCACGGTCAGTAGAAGGAGTTGTTGGCGGTGCTCGGCGTGATCTCTGCGGTGATCCGCTCGGCGGTCGGAAACGAAGCCAGAGCGGCTCGCAGCTTCTCCGGGTGGCGCGTGGGCGCTCCGATGATCTGGGACTCGTGCCAGAAGTGGCGCCTCTTCTGACGGGCTCGGGGGTACTGAGCGAGTGCGGGGTCCACGCGGATCGTCAACAACGTCCTGGCTCCGGGCAGAACGAGCAGGCCCAGGGGATTCGACGACGGTGAGGCGACCACGCCGCCTCCGGTCGGATCGGTGGCGAAGCTGGCCTCCATCGAGGCGTTCTTGATCGCCTGCCTGCCCGTCACGATGACGACCGATCGAATACCTTCCCAGCCGCAGGAGTAGACCCACCTGCGTTGCGGCACCGTCCCGTCCTTGCGCGTGCCCATCGCCACGTCGCGCCCGTCGGCGAATGCCAGGGCACCGACGGTCACCCTCTTCGTGGTGACGCGGATGCCGATGGGTCGGACCGCAGCGAAATAGACCGCTGCGCAGATCGCCATCGTGGCGCCCACCGCGATGACGACCGGCGAAGTCGCGAGGCCGACCGCAATCAGTACGAGGCCGAGCCAGAACAGCACGACCGTGGTCCACCCGCTCCCGCAGTGGCGTTCCTCGTACAGCAGGCGCTCGGGCGACGTATCGACGTATGTCCCGGGCCGTTTCAACGGGTTGTCAGCCATGCTCTGTTCCTTACCAGCCGAAGAAGTGCGCAACGCTGTGCGCAGCCGAAGAAACGCCGTGTGAGACGTCTTTCGCTGCCGTTGCCACCCCGTGTCCCACGGTGTTGGCGACGTCGTGGAACGGCTTGAAATGGTGGTAGAGGAAGTCGCCGGCCAGATACACCCCGGTGGCGACGTCGGCGACCATGACCACCTCGCCGACGACCGGCACTCCGTCCAGGGAATTGGCGGTGATCAGCTCATAGGCAAGGCTGCCACCGACGGCAGCCGCGTTGACGCCCGCAGCAGTTCGGTCGACGGTGCCCATCACACCCTTGTCCTCAGGGTCGACAAACGTCGCCACATCGCCGAGGACCGCCGTCACACCGAGGACTCTGGACCCCATCTCCCAGGCGCGTAGCGATTTCGCCGCGTCGCCCAGGCCCTCATCGAGGCCCTTGGTGTCTACGAAGTACTTGGCGAAGGCCTCTTGGACGTCATCCATGGAGGCTTCGCCGTTGTCGAGGTCGTGAGCCACGCTGGACACCTGGGAGGAGAACTGCTCGCGCAGCGCCTCGTCCAGCTTCTCCATGGCGGCCTCAGCTGCTTTGGGGCCGGTGTGCAGTAGGTTGAGCAGGTTCTTGGTCAGCGGTTCGGTCGCCACGTCGACCGGGACGTGGATCCACTCGTTGGCCTTCCGGTACGGCTCGATGACCTCCAGGAACTTCTCCAGGCCGTGCTTCTCCTCCTCGACCTCCGCCCCGGCCTTGTCGCCGGCTCCGTCGACCTCGGTCCTGGCGTCGCTGGACGCCTTCTTCGCGGCGTCGATCTGCGTCTGGGCGTCCGGGGCGCCGCTCTTGGAGGCGGTGTTGGCGGTGTCGATCGCGGTCTGCACCCGCTTCTGCGCGCCGTCGAGGGTGTCCGCGTAGGTGCGGACGGAGGCCGCCATCGCGGTCAGGTGCGGATGCAGCGCGCTGATCCCGCCCGAGGCCGCGCCGGTGAACCCGGTGTACGAGTCCGCCGCGGCGCCGGACCAGTTGGCCCTGGTCCTGACGTCGGCCGTCTTCGACCTGGTGTCCTGACCCAGGTTCAGCACCGCCGTCGCGTGCTTGTCCAGGGCGTCGGCCAGCCGGTGCAGCGCCGCCGGATCGCCCGGCGGGATCTCGACGACGACCTCGCCGCCGCCGCCCCCGCTGCCGCCTCCGTCACGGGTCATGGCCCGACTCCCCTCCCGTTTCCAGCCTCGGCTGGTCGATCCGGTCCGACGCGAACGACCCGGCAAAAGCTACACCCCCTGCCGTGCGGCAGGGGGTGTAGGGGCGGTCAGACCAGGCTGTCGCGCCAGGCCTCGTGCAGTCGGCTGAAGCGGCCGGTGCCGGCGATCAGGTCGGACGGGCTGCCGTCCTCGACGATGCGGCCCTGCTCCATCACCAGCACCCGGTCGGCGATCTCCACCGTGGACAGCCGGTGCGCGATGATCACCGCGGTGCGTCCGGCCAGCACGGTGCGCATGGCCTCCTGGACGGCCCGTTCGCCGGGGACGTCCAGGGAGGAGGTCGCCTCGTCCAGGATCAGCACCGACGGGTCGGCCAGCAGGGCCCTGGCGAAGGCCACCAACTGGCGCTGGCCCGCCGAGATCCGACCACCGCGCTTGCGGACGTCGGTGTCGTATCCCTCCGGCAGCGCGCTGATGAAGGCGTGCGCGCCGATGGCCTTCGCCGCGGCCTCGACGTCCTCGCGACTCGCGCCGGGGCGTCCGACGGCGATGTTGTCGGCGACCGTCCCGGAGAACAGGAAGGACTCCTGGGTGACCATCACCACGCCCCTGCGCAGTTCCGCCGTGGCCAGCTCGCGCAGGTCCACGCCGTCCAGCAGCACCCGGCCGCCGGTCGGGTCGTAGAACCGCGCCAGCAGTTTGGCCAGGGTCGACTTGCCGGCGCCGGTGGCGCCGACCACGGCGACGCTCTGGCCGGCCGGGATCCGCAGCGAGAACTCCGGGAGCACCTGCTTGCCGGTGCGGTAGGCGAAGCCGACCTCGTCGAAGACGATCTCACGGCCGGTCAGCGCGGCCTCCGAGGGTGCGCTCTCCGACTGTGCGGTCCCCGAACGTGCCGTGGCCGGCTGCTCGGGCAGCGGCACCGCTTCGACCGGTTCCGGGACCGAGGGCTCGTGCGCCAGCAGGCCCGCGATCTTCTCCAGCGCCGCGGCCGCCGACTGGTAGCTGTTGACGAACATCGCCAGCTGGTCGATCGGGTCGAAGAGCCGTCGCAGGTACAGCACGAAGGCGGCCAGCACCCCGAGTTCGAGCTCCCGGTCGGCGACCAGGTAGGCGCCCCAGAGCACCACCCCGATGATCCACAGGTTGGCGGTCAGCCGCGCCGAGGCGATGAACAGCGCCATGGACAGCGAACTGTCCGCGTTGGACTTGGCGTACTCGGCATTGGGAACGGCGAAGGAGGCGTCGTTGGCCTCCTCACGGCGGAAGGCCTGCACCGGGCGGATGCCGTTCATGGTCTCGGTGAAGCGCACGATCACCGAGGCCACTGCGGAGCGCGACCGCCGGTAGATCTCCCTGGACCGGATCCGGTAGGAGCGCTGCAGCAGGAAGACCGGACCGGCCGAGGCGATGGACACCAGGCCCAGCCGCCAGTCCAGGACCAGCAGCAGCCCGCTGATGTAGATGATCTGCAGGGCCACCGAGAGCAGTTCCTGCAGGCCCTCGTTGAGCAGCTCCCGGACCGCGTCCACGTCGCTGGTGGCCCGGGAGATGATCCGTCCCGAGGTGTAGCGCTCGTGGAAGTCCAGGCTGAGCAGCTGGGCGTGGCGGAAGATCCGCCGGCGCATCTCCAGCAGGATGTCCTGGTTGATCAGCCCGGACAGCCGGATGAAGGCGCGCTGCAGCAGCGTCGCCACCGCGGCGCAGCCCAGGTACCCGGCGGTGACGGCGATCAGCGGCCCGGCGTCGTGGTCGCGCAGCGCCGGGATGCCGCGGTCGATGGCGATGGACACCAGCAGCGGCCCCACCTGCAGCGCGGCCTGCTGCAGCACGATCATCAGCACCGCGAGGACGATCCGCCTGCGGTGCGGTCCCATCAGCGAGCGCAGCAGCGCGCGGGGCGCACCCGGCGGGACCGGGATGTCCTCCCCCTCGGCGGTGGCCGCCGGTTCGGCCACGGGCTCGGCCGGATCCGGCAGTTGCTCCTCGACGAGGGCTTCGTCGAGCGTCTCCGCTTCCACTGCGGCCTCCGTGGTGTTGGACTGACGGTCGGTCAACTGGCGTTCGGTCAAATGGCGCTCGGTCAGGACGGTTCCGGTGTCGCTCATGCCGGCACCCGCTCACCGGACATCAGCTCGCGGTAGGCGGGCGAGGTCTCCAGCAGCTCGTGGTGCGTGCCCACGGCCGCGATCCGCCCGTCGACCAGCATCGCGACCCGGTCCGCGAGCAGCACCGTGCTCGGCCGGTGCGCCACGACCAGGGCCGTGGTGTCGGCCAGCACCCGCCGCAGGGCCCGTTCGACCTGAGCCTCGGTGTGCACGTCCAGCGCCGACAGCGGGTCGTCCAGCACCAGGAAGTCCGGTGTGCCGACCACCGCGCGGGCCAGCGCCAGCCGCTGCCGCTGGCCGCCGGACAGGCTGAGGCCCTGCTCGCCGACCTGAGTGTCGGTGCCCTGCGGCAGGGCCCTGACGAACTGCGCCTGGGCCACGTCCAGGGCCCGCTGCAGCTCCTCCTCGTTCGCCTCAGGGGCGCCCATCAGCACGTTCTCCCGCACCGAGGCGGAGAACAGGGTGGGCTCCTCGAAGGCCACCGAGACCAGTTCGCGCAGCCTGGCCCGGGACAGTGCGGTGATGTCGGCGCCGTCCAGGGTGATCCGACCCGCGCTCGGGTCGTACAGCCGGGGGAGCAGCGCCGTCATGGTGGTCTTGCCGCTGCCGGTGTTGCCCACCAGCGCCATCGTCTCGCCGTGGCGGATGTGCAGGTCGACGCCCTGGAGCAGGTCCGGGGTGTCGGCCGGCGCGTCCGGGTAGCGGAAGCGCACGCCCTCGAAGCGGATGCCGTCACGGCCGCCGCCGGCGCCGGGACCGGTGCTGGTCACCCGGTCCTCCGCGTCGGCGAGCGGGGTGTCCAGCACCTCGAAGAAGCGGTCCGTGGCGGTCGCGGCCTCGTTGCTGTACGCCAGCAGCCAGCCGAGCGACTCCACCGGCCAGCGCAGCGCCAGCGCCGTGGAGAGGAACGCCACCAGCGTTCCGGCCGTGGTGACGTCGTGCGCGACCTGGACCACGCCGACCGCCAGCGCGGTGCCCAGGGCCAGTTCGGGCAGGCCGACGATGACCGCCCACAGGTTGGCCAGCAGCCGGGCCTTGTTCAGCTCGGTGCCGCGCAGCTCGCGGGCCTGGGCGCGGAAGCGCTGCGCCATGGTCCGGTGCCGGCCGAAGGCCTTGAGGATGCGGATGCCCAGCACCGACTCCTCGACGATGGTGGCCAGGTCGCCGTTCTGGTCCTGGGCGAGCCGGGCGGCGGCCGAGTAGCGGCGCTCGAAGTAGGAGCACAGCATGATCAGCGGCGCGGCCGGCAGCACCGCGATCACCGCGAGCTGCCAGTCCAGGGCGAACATGATGCCGATCCCGACCAGGAACACCATCGAGTTGACGATCAGGAAGACCAGCGGGAAGGCCAGGAACAGCCGGATGGTGAACATGTCCGAGGTGGCCCGGGACAGCAGCTGGCCGGAGGCCCAGCGGTCGTGGAAGGTCACCGGCAACCGCTGCAGCCGGGCGTAGAGGTCGGCGCGCATGATCCGCTCGACGCCGGAGAGCGGCCGGGCCAGCAGCCAGCGGCGCACCCCGAAGAAGAGCGCCTCGGCCAGCCCGAGCACCAGCAGCAGCGCGGCGGGCCACCACAGGCCGGCCGCGTCGTGGTGCGACACCGGTCCGTCCACGATCTGCTTCAGCACCAGCGGGATCAGCAGACCGGCCAGCGAGGCCACCATGGCCGCGGAGGTCGAGCCGACCAGGTACCAGCGGATCGGCCGGGCGTACGGCCAGATGCGCAGCAGTGAGCGCACGGTCGAACGCTTGGATGAGTGGGCGGGCGGGGGCGACTCGGTCATGGCGGCAGCATCCGGTCTATCGGCGTCCGGGGTGGCCGGAGCTGTGGATTCCGGTAGGGACGGCGCTGGTGGCGCCTGCGGGGTGGGCACGGGGGAGGAGGCACTGGACATCGTCTGTGAGCGTACGGCTCACCACTGACAATCCTCACCTGGTTTTTGCTCAGGCATTCTGGGCGGTGTCCGCTTGTCTCAGGCCCGCCACCTCGGGTCTGCGTGGGGGTACGGGGGGTCGCTCCCCGGAGAATTGGAGCGCTCGCCCCCGGGACCGCGAACGGCCGCCGACTCCCCTGCTGCCAGGGGGGTCGGCGGCCGTTCGGACCGCTGCTACCAGGTCACTTGCCCGCGGGCAGGTGCACCAGCAGCTTCCCGGTCCCGTCGAGCACGTCGAGACCGGTTATCTGGGCGGGGCTGATCGAGGTGGAGGCGGGGACCTGGGCCGAGACCGCGTAGCCCGAGCCCCAGGTGCCGGCCGTCTCGGTGGCCCCGTCCTTCCCGTGCACCACCAGGTGGCAGGTGATGTCGGAGGGCAGCCCGCCCAGCTTCAGCTGGAACTGGGTGCCCCAGGCCTCCGGGAACAGCGCCGCGGTCGCCGAGACGTGGGTGGTCGGGTCGGTCGCGCCCCAGGTCGCCGCGGCCTGCACGGTGGCGGCCCGGCCGGCACCGCCGCCGCGCTCCGCCACCGAGTACACGCCAACCCCGGCGGCGCACGCCGCCAGTGCCAGCCCGGCGGCCAGGGCCGCGCGCTTCCGGCTGCGCCTGCGGTGCTGGGTCGGTACCGGCAGCGGGCGCAGTCCGGCGGAGTCGGCCTCCGGCGGCTGCTCCCGGGCCGGGCTCAGCGACTCGGCGACCTCCGCCGTCTCCGGCAGCTCCTCGAAGGCGGTGTGCCGCATCAGCCCCGGCAGCGGCGCGAGTTCCACCAGTTCTGCGCGGCAGTGCGCACAGCCCGCGATGTGCCGCTCCAGCGCCCTGCGCTCCTCGGGATCGAGGGCCCCGAGCAGATAGGCGCCGAGCGAGACGCTCTCCTGACACGGCGTCGTCATCGGGATGTCACCCCTCTCTCCTCCAGTACGTTCCTCAGGGCGCGCAGCCCGTAGTAGCAGCGCGATTTGACGGTGCCGACCGGCACCCCCAGGTGCTCCGCCGTCTCGGCCACGGTGCGGCGCAGGTAGTAGACCTCGATCAGCACGGCCCGGTGCTCGGGGCGCAGTCCGCGCATGGCCTCCAGCATCTGCCAGCGCTCCAGCATCCGGTCGAGCTCCAGGTCCCCGTCACCCTTGGCCCACTCGCCGCCCTCGTCCTCCGGTAAGGGCGACTCGGCCGGCCGGGCCTTGATCTTGCGGTAGGCGGAGACCACCAGGTTGTGGGCGACGGTGTGCAGCCAGGGGCCCGCCCGGTCCGGGTCGAGCGAGTCCTGGTGCTGCCAGGCGCGCAGGAAGGTCTCCTGCACGATGTCCTCCGCCCGCTGGTAGTCGCCGTGGACCAACCCCAGGACCCGGCCGAGCACCGAGCGCCCGTACCGGGAGTAGAGGGAGCGCACGAACTCCGAATCGCGCGCCTGCGAGTGGTCCACGCCTTCAAGTACGCACCACCTGCGGGAAAGGTTCAAGCAGCTTCACCCGGCGCGTCAATCCGGTCCGGCGTCCTGACCGGCCGGTTCCGCCGGCGGGCAGATCCTCAGCAGCAGCAGGGTGCGCCCGGGGACGGTGAGGCCGGTGCCGGCCGGGTACCGCCGGCCGGGCGCCTCGGCCTGGTCCTCCAGTGCGGTGTCGACCACCGACTCGTAGGCCTCGGCCCAGGGCGGCCCGGGCAGCAGGAACCTGGTCGGCCGGTGGTCCGCGTGCAGGACCAGCAGGAAGCTGTCGTCGGTGAGCTCGCGGCCGAGCGGGTCGCGCTCGGACATCTCGTCCCCGGACAGGTACATCCCCAGGGTCGCGCCGGGGGTGTACCAGTCGGCCTCGGTCATCTCGCGCCCGCGTGCGGTGAACCAGGTGAGGTCGCGCAGCCCACCGGGATGCGCCGGGCGCCCGGAGAAGAACGCGCGCTGGCGCAGTACCGGATGCGCCCGGCGCAGCCGGATCAGCCGCGCCGTGAGCTGGGTCAGCGCCCGCCAGCCCGGCTCCCCGTCCGGCGACTCCCGCAGCAGCGACCAGTCCACCCAGCTGATCGGGTTGTCCTGGCAGTAGGCGTTGTTGTTGCCGTCCTGGGTGCGCCCCATCTCGTCGCCGGCCACCAGCATCGGCACCCCGGTGGACAGCAGCAGGGTCGCCAGCAGGTTGCGCAGCTGCCGTCGGCGCAGGGCGTTGACCTGGGCCGAGTCAGTCTCGCCCTCCACCCCGCAGTTCCAGGAGTGGTTGTCGTTGGTGCCGTCCCGGTTGTCCTCGCCGTTGGCCTGGTTGTGCTTGCCGTTGTAGGAGACCAGGTCGCGCAGGGTGAAGCCGTCGTGCGCGGTGACGAAGTTGACCGAGGCGTAGGGACGGCGCCCGCCCTGCTGGTACAGGTCGGACGAGCCCGCCAGTCGGTAGCCCAGCTCCCTGACGTCCGGCCGGGCGCCGCGCCAGTAGTCGCGGACGGTGTCCCGGTAGCGGTCGTTCCACTCGGTCCACAGCGGCGGGAAACCGCCGACCTGGTAGCCGCCGAGGCCCACGTCCCAGGGTTCGGCGATGAGCTTCACCCGGCTCAGCAGCGGGTCCTGGGAGACCGCCGACAGGAACGGCGCCAGCATCGACACCTCGAACGGCGACCGGGCCAGCGCGGCCGCCAGGTCGAAGCGGAAGCCGTCCACCCCCATCTCGGCGACCCAGTACCGCAGCGAGTCGGTGATCAGCCGCAGCACCTGCGGCTGGTTGCTGTCCAGGGTGTTGCCGCAGCCGGTGAAGTCGGCGTAGGCGCGGCGGTTGTGCGGCTGCAGCCGGTAGTAGCCGGCGTTGTCGATACCGCGCAGCGACAGGGTGGGACCGCCCTCGCCGCCCTCGGCGGTGTGGTTGTAGACGACGTCGAGGATCACCTCGATCCCGGCGGCGTGCAGCGCCCGCACCATCCGCTTGAACTCGGTGACCTGCTGGCCCCTGGTGCCGGACGCGGAGTAGCCGGCGTGCGGGGCGAAGTAGCCGATGGAGTTGTAGCCCCAGTAGTTGCCCGAGCCGCGCCGCTGCAGGTGCTCCTCGTCGGCGAACTGGTGCACCGGCAGCAGTTCCACGGCGGTCACCCCGAGCCGGGTCAGGTGCTCGATCGCGGCCGGGTGGGCCAGGCCCGCGTAGGTGCCGCGGAGCTGCTCGGGGATGCCGGGGTGCCGCTGGGTGAAGCCCTTGACGTGCAGTTCGTAGAGGACGGTGTCGGCCCAGGCGGTCTTCGGCCGCCGGTCGTCGGACCAGTCGTCGTCGTCGTGGACCACCACGGCCTTGGGCATGTGCGGGGCCGAGTCGCGGTTGTCCCTGACCGTGTCCGCGACCTCGCGCTCCGGCCAGCCGTGGACGTGCCCGTACATGGAGTCGTGCAGCCGGAAGGTCCCGTCGACCGCCCGCGCGTAGGGGTCGAGCAGCAGTTTGGCCGGATTCCAGCGGGCCCCGGTCCAGGGGTCCCAGCGGCCGTGCACCCGGAAGCCGTAGCGCTGCCCCGGCAGCACTCCGGGCAGGTGGCCGTGCCAGGTCTGGAAGTTCTGCTCGTGCAGCGGATGGCGGGTCTCCTGGTCCTCCTCGTCGAAGAGGCAGAGCTCGACCGCCTCGGCCCCGGCCGCCCAGAGGGCGAAGTTGGTGCCGGGACGTCCGTCCGGGCCGATGTGGAAGCGGGCCCCCAGCGGCTGCCAGCTCCCCGGCCACACCTCGACCGTCCCGCTCCGGGTGGGCTGTGCCCCGCCGGGCTGCGGCTCCGTGGCGGGCGCGGTCCGCAGCGGCCCCCCGGCGGCCGGCCGCTGCACCGGCGGCGCCTGCTGCTCCGCCGCTACCAGCCGCAGCCGCGCCCGCCCGCCGTCCGGATCGCTGCCATCCCGGTCACCCGCCCCCTGCCAAGCCGTCATGACACGTACCTCCCCGCTGCGGGGAGTCCCGTTCCCCGGCTGGAATGTACGTTCCCACCCTGCCCACGGATGTCACGTGCAAGCGGCCATGGATCCATGCGGAGGACGTGTCCCCGTCGATCAAGCCTCGTTGATCCCCGGGGGCGGACTGACGAGACGAAGGAGCGGTGACGGTGGGTCTGAGCAGCTGGGTGCGGCGGTCGGGACTTCGGGGGGCGGGACTCCGGCGCACGGCCCTCGTCCTGTCAGCGGGGGCGCTGACACTGCTCACGGCCTGCGGGGGAGGGCCGGAGCGGGCGCCCTCCTCGGACGCGGCCCCGGCGGTGTCGGCGGCCGTGGTCACGCTCACCCCCGGCGACGGCGCCGCACAGGTCCCGGCCCAGGGCGGGGTCGGCGTCGCCGTCGCCGCCGGGAAGCTCACCCAGGTCCGGCTGCGGGACGACCGCGGCGACGAGGTCCCCGGTGCCTTCGGCGCCGGCGCCGCGTCGTGGAAGCCGACGGCCAAGCTGATGCCGGAGACCCGCTACACCCTGGACGCCATCGCCACCGACGGCAACGGTCTGCAGGCGGCCAAGCACGCCGTCTTCACCACCTTCGTCCCGACCAACACCTTCATCGGCTTCTACACGCCCGAGGACGGCAGCACCGTCGGCGTCGGCATGGAGGTGTCGCTGCGGTTCAACCGGTCGATCACCGACCGGGCCGCGGTGCAGCGGGCCGTCACGGTGACCGCCGCCCCGTCCGTCCCGGTGGTGGGCCACTGGTTCGGCGACCGGCGGCTGGACTTCCGCCCGGAGCACTACTGGCAGCCGGGCACCAAGGTGGTCCTGGCGCTGAACCTCAAGGGCGTCGAGGGCGCTCCCGGGGTGTACGGGACGCAGGCGAAGAAGGTCGCCTTCACCATCGGCCGGGCCCAGATCAGCACCGCCGACACGGTCTCCGACACGCTCACGGTCCGCCGCGGCGGACAGCTGCTGCGCACCCTGCCGATCTCGGCCGGCGGCCCCGGGCACTCCAGCTACAACGGGATCATGGTGATCTCCGAGATGTACCAGGTGACCCGGATGAACTCGCAGAGCGTGGGCCTGGGCAGTGAGTACGACATCCCCGCCGTCCCGCACGCGATGCGGCTCACCGACTCCGGCACCTTCGTGCACGGCGTCTACTGGCGTCCGGCCTCGGTCTTCGGCAGCCAGAACACCTCGCACGGCTGCATCGGCCTGCACGACGTCAAGGGCGGGACGAGCGACACCACCCCGGCCGGCTGGCTCTACGACCACTCGATGATCGGCGACGTGGTGCAGGTGACCGGCTCCAACGGCGACGCGGTCGCCCCGGACAACGGCCTCAGCGGCTGGAACCTCAGCTGGGCCCGGTGGACCGCGGGCAGCGCGCTGCGCTGAGCGCCCGGGGGGGGCGAAACCTCAGGCAACGAATTGGTACCGGAACCGCACGAACGGGCGTCAACCGCCCCTTCCAACAGAGTTCTCCCAGCTGCGCCGGTTAGAGTGCGACGGTCCGCCCGGCACGTGCGGGATTACTCCGCCCTCGGATGCAACTGAGCGGGGTGCCTGGGCGTTCATAGAGGTTGAACATCCGGGAGGGGAGAGACGGTTGAGCTCGGCACGGGCGGTTGACGCCAGCAGTGACAAAGAACAGCGCGGACGCCGCAGGAGCACCCGGCGTGCCTGGGTGGCCCTGGCGGCGGGCTCCCTGCTGCTGGTCGCCACGGCGTGCAGCAGCAACGGCGGCACCGGCACGGTCGGTGCCGCGGCGGGCGGCGGTTCCGCCAGCGCGTCGGCCGGAGCCTCGGACGGGTCCGCAGCCTCGCCGTCCGCCTCGGCCAACTCCGCGGCCGTGGTGACCATCTCGCCGAAGAACGACGCGACCGGCGTGAACACCAACGGCGCGCTCAAGGTCTCGGTGGCCACCGGCAAGCTGACCACGGTCAAGGTCTCCTCCGCCGACGGCTCGGACATCAGCGGCACCATCGCCACCGACGGCAGCAGTTGGACGCCGGCCAGTGCGCTGCGCTCCGGCACCAAGTACAGCGTCGCCGCGACCGCGGTGGACAGCAGCGGACTGAGCGTCACCGAGCAGTCCAGCTTCACCACCATGACGCCGAGCAACACCAACATCGGCAACTTCAACGTCGACCCGGGGGCCACCTACGGTGTCGGCATGGAGGTGTCGATCACCTTCACCCACCCGGTGAGCAGCAAGTACCAGGCCGCCGTGGCGAAGGCGATCTCGGTCACCGCCTCCCCGGCGGTGGACGTCGAGGGCCACTGGTTCGGCAGCTCCCGGCTCGACCTGCGCCCGCAGAGCTACTGGAAGCCGGGCACCAAGGTCACCCTGCACATGGACCTCGACGGGGTGGAGACCTCCACCGGGGTCTACGGCAAGCAGTACAAGGACGTGGCCTTCACCATCGGCCGCAGCCAGACCAGCGTCGCCGACAACACCGCGCACACGCTGAAGGTCTACCGCAACGGCGTGCTCTACAAGACGCTCCCGGCCAGCCTCGGCGACGCCCAGCACACCACCTACAACGGGAAGATGGTGATCACCGAGAAGTACTCGGTGATCGACATGGACTCGCAGACCGTCGGCCTGGGCGACGCGTACAACATCAAGGACGTGCCGCACGCCATGCGGTTGACCACCTCGGGCACCTTCGTGCACGGCAACTACTGGCGGCCGGTCTCGACCTTCGGCAGCGAGAACACCAGCCACGGCTGCGTCGGCCTGCACGACGTCCAGGGCGGCGGCGACCCCTCCACCCCGGCGGCCTGGTTCTACAACAACTCGATCATCGGCGACGTGGTCCAGGTGGTGAACTCGCCCGACAAGGTGGTCGCCCCCGACAACGGTCTGAACGGCTGGAACATGAGCTGGTCCGCCTGGACCTCCAACTGAGCCCGCCGCTCTGAGCGACTGTCGCCCGGAGTTACGACGGCCCGGCCCCCACCACGGGGGCCGGGCCGTCGTCGTTGCCGGCACCGCCGGTTAGCATGCGTTAACCCACCCCGGGCACCCAGGAGGAAACCATGACCACCCTCGTCAGCCTCGATGTGCAGGACGCCGTCGGGACGATCCGGCTGGCCCGCCCGCCGATGAACGCCCTGGACGCGGCGATGCAGGACCAGCTCAGGCAGGCCGCCGAGGAGGCCGCCGCCCGCGCCGACGTGCGGGCCGTGGTGCTCTGGGGCGGCGAGAAGGTCTTCGCGGCCGGCGCCGACATCAAGGAGATGCAGCGGATGTCGTACACCGACATGGTGGAGCGCGGGCCGGCGCTGCAGGGCGCCTTCGACGCGGTGGCCCGCATCCCCAAGCCGGTGGTGGCCGCGGTGACCGGCTACGCGCTGGGCGGCGGCTGCGAGTTGGCGCTGTGCGCGGACATCAGGATCGCGGCCGAGAACGCCAAGTTCGGCCAGCCGGAGATCCTGCTGGGGCTGATCCCCGGGGCCGGCGGCACCCAGCGGCTCTCCCGTCTGGTCGGTCCGTCCCGGGCCAAGGAGCTGATCTTCACCGGGCGCCAGGTGCGCGCGGAGGAGGCGCTGCGGATCGGCCTCGCGGACCAGGTGGTCCCGGCCGAGGAGGTCTACCCGACCGCGCTGGCCTGGGCCTCGCGGCTGGCGGCGGGGCCGGCGCTGGCACTGCGCGCGGCCAAGGAGGCGGTGGACCGCGGGCTGGAGACCGACCTGGACACCGGGCTCGCACTGGAGCGCAGTCTCTTCGCAGGTCTGTTCGCCACCGAGGACCGGGAGACCGGAATGCGCAGCTTCGTTGAGGACGGCCCCGGCAAGGCGGTGTTCCGCTAATCCCAGGCATATGCCGGAAGCACTGATGATTCTTTACGCATTGTGCTCCCCAAGTCAGCGCAGAGTCGCGATGATAGGGGCATGGCGCCACGGGGCAAGGCTGAGCAACGAGTGACGGACGGGACCGGAGGTGGTGCGGTCGCGGCGCTGGAAAGCGTCCTGGAGACCGCACCGGACACGGTCTGGCTCGACGACTGGACGGCCGCGCTGTGGCCGGAATCGCTCGGTGGCTCGGCCGGCTGCCCGGACGCCGTCACCCCGGAGGAGCTGGAACTCGCCCTCTTCGGTCAGCTCACCGACCCGCTGACCGAGGAGGTGCGGTTACCCTCGGGCCCGGCCTCCTCGGCGAGGGCCCGCCGCCTCGTCCGGTCCGCCCTGGACACCTGGGGCCTGGGCGGCCTGGGCGAGGTGGCGGAGCAGTTGGTGGGGGAGCTGGTGGCCAATGTGGTCCGGCACACCGGCGGGCGCTCCTTCGGGCTGCGCCTGGTCCGGCGGAGCGGCAGTGTCCGCTTCGAGGTGCGCGATCCGTCCAGGGCGCTGCCCTGTCTGATCATCGGCGAGCCCGAGGACGACGCCGGGCGGGGGCTGCAGCTGGTCGATCTGATGTCCGACCGCTGGGGCGCTGACCTGCTCTCCCGCGGCAAGTCGGTGTGGTTCGAACTCCGGGCGCGGGAGACGGCAGCGGGCTGAGGTGCGGGACGGCGCGCGGGCTGAAAAGCCGAGGACCCCGGGCGCGTCAGGCGTTCCGGGGTCCTCGGCAGATGTGCTGCCCGGCCGTAGGGGGTGTGCCGGGCTGCTTCGCGGTACGCGCTCGGGTCGGCGACGTTCCGGTCGAGTCGGGGGGCTGAGGCTCCCCGACCGCACCGACTATGGCACGGTGTCCAGGATGCGGGCAAGCCACATAGATGGAAAAATCGGGCAAATGCCCCAAGTGAGCCGTGGATCACAAGGAAATTCACCTTCATAACCTTGATTAAAGGGAATGTTCAGCTGATCTCCCTCTGATCGACGAATCCTTAACGTGCTGGCCTTCGGCTGCCGCAGCGGGGAGGATACCGATCATGACCACTCCTGATGCCACCGTCCTGCCCGAACCGCCCTTCACGCTCGCCGGTGACGGACTGTTCCTGCGCGAGTGGACGCAGCAGGACATCCCGGTCATGGTGCAGCTGTTCGACGAGCCCGAGGTGGCCCGGTGGACCCCGCTGAGCTCGCCGTTCGACACCGAGGCGGCCGAGCGCTACCTGGGTCGGGCCCGCGCCGCCAGGGAGGCCGGCACCAGGATCCAGTTCGCCGTCACCGAGGTCGCCGGCCCTGACGGCGCCGCAGCCGAGGGCGGCGGCGCGCCGCGCGGTGAGGCGCTGGCCATGCTCAGGGGCGAGGAGGGCCGGGACGTCGAGCTCGGCTACGCGATCGGCGCCGAGCACCGCGGCCGGGGCCTCGCGGTCCGCTCGGTGCGGCTGCTCACCGGTTTCGCCTACGCCGTCCTCGGCGCCCGCCGGGTGCTGCTGCGGATCGAACCCGACAACGACGCCAGCTCCAACGTCGCCCGCAGGGCCGGATTCACCGTCGCCGACCGGCCGCTGGAGGTCGTCGAGGATCCGGACGGCACCCGGATCGCGCTGCAGATCTGGGAGCACGGCGGGCCGGCGGACCCTCAGCTCTGATCCGACCGCTCGGCGATGCGGCGCAGGTTCGCCGCGAAGACCTCACGGGCGTCCGGGGTCAGCCGGGCCAGGGCGACCATCGCCGTCACGATGACGTCGCACAGCTCGTTCCTGACGTCGTCCCAGGTGTGCGAGAAGCCCTTGCGCGGGTTGGTCCCGGTGGCGCCGATCACCGCCTCGGCGACCTCGCCGGCCTCCTCGGTGATCTTGAGGAGCTGGAGCAGCACCCTGGTGTCGTCGGGGACCTCGCTGCCCTGGTCGAGCCAGCGGACCAGGCTGTCGATGGTGTCCCAGGCGGTGTCGTCCACGGGCGCTCCTGTGCGTAGGGGGCAGACGGCCAGGCTGGCCGAGGGCCGCGGCCGACGTCAAACGCCGGCCACGACCCTCGGCTGCGCACCTCCGCGCCGGGCGGAGCGTCAGACCGTGCCAATGGCCGGGTCGCTGCTGCTGACCCGCCCGTTCTCGACGTGGCCGGCCGCGCGGCGCAGGAACGCCGGGTCCTCGGCGGAGGTGACGACCAGGTCGTACCAGCCGTGGGTGGCGTTCAGGGCGACCGTGTGCACCCGGCTCGCGCCCGGGCGCAGCTGGTAGCTGGCGGTCCGGGCGCAGCCGTAGCCGTCCTTGACGGTCAGTCGGACCGTGCCGGATCCGTGGTTGCTGAGCTCCAACCGGACCTGGCCGCCGTTGCCGTCGTGCCGGACGGTCAGCTCGGGTCCGGCGGTGGCCAGGCGTCCCTTGAACTCCCGCAGGAATCCGTTGGGGCCGTGGGCGGAGAACTCGTAGTCGCCGCCGGCGGCCGGGGCCACGGTCCAGCTGCCGGTCAGCGACTTGTGGGCCTCGACGGTGTAGGTCCACGGGCCGCTGGTGTCGGTGCCGGAGCGGACCTGCCAGTTGGCGCCGGCCCGACCGTGGTTGGCGAACTCGACGGACAGCGTGCCCTTGCCGGCGTCGACCCGGGCGTCGGCGGACAGGTCGTAGGGCAGCGGGCGGGCCGGGCGGGTGCCGTGCTCCTGCTTGGGCAGCGCCGGGGCGGCGGGCGGGGTGGGCACGTAGTCGGGGTGCCGGTCCTGGTCCGGCGGCTGGTAGCCGGTGGTGGCCGGCAGTGCGGGCACCTTGGCGTCGCTGTGTGAGAAGTCGAAGGCCGAGGTCAGGTCACCGCAGACGGCGCGGCGCCAGGCCGAGATGTTCGGCTCCTCGACGCCGAAGCGCTCCTCCATGAACCGGATCACCGAGGTGTGGTCGAACACCTGCGAGTTGACGTAGCCGCCCTTGCTCCAGGGCGACACCACCAGCATCGGCACCCGCGGGCCCAGACCGTACTGGGCCGAGAGGTAGCCGCTGCCGCCGGCGAACAGGCTCGCGGCGGAGACGCCGTCGGTGTACAGCTCGGCCGAGACGTCCACGGTGGACGCGCCCTGCGCGGCGCTGAACGGCGGCACCGGCGGGACCACGTGGTCGAAGAAGCCGTCGTTCTCGTCGAAGGTGACGAACAGCGCGGTCCTGGCCCAGACGTCCGGGTCGGCGGTGAGCGCGTCCAGCACCTGGGAGATGTACCAGGCGCCGTAGTTGGCGGGCCAGTTGGGGTGCTCGGTGAAGGCCTCGGGGGCGACCACCCAGGACACCTGGGGCAGCTTGCCTGCCTTGACGTCGGCCTTCAGCACGTCGAAGAAGCCGTCGCCCTTGCTGGCGTCGGTGCCGGTGCGGGCCTTGTCGTAGAGCGGGTCGCCGGGCTCGGCGTTGCGGTACTGGTCGAAGTAGAGCAGCGAGTTGTCGCCGTAGTTGCCGATGTAGGCGTCGCTGGTCCAGCCCCAGTAGCCGTTGGCGTCCAGCCCGGTGCCGACGTCCTGGTAGATCTTCCAGGAGACCCCGGCCTGCTCCAGCCGCTCCGGGTAGGTGGTCCAGGAGTAGCCGGCCTCGGCGTTGTCCAGGACCGGTCCCTTGCCCTTGCCGTCGTTGCCGGTGTAGCCGGTCCACAGGTAGTAGCGGTTGGGGTCGGTGCTGGTCATCAGCGAGCAGTGGTAGGCGTCGCAGACGGTGAAGGTGTCGGCCAGCGCGTAGTGGAAGGGGATGTCGTCCCGGGTCAGATGGGCCATCGTGGTCGAGCCCTTGGCCGGGATCCACTGGTCGTAGGCGCCGTTGTTCCAGGCCCAGTGGGTGGTGTTCCAGTCGTGCGGGAGGTCCTCCAGGAAGGCCAGACCCAGGTTCTTGGCGTCCGGGTGGAACGGCAGGATCTCCTTCTTGCCGTCCGACTGGTACCAGACCGACTTGCCGCTGGGCAGCGTCACCGGACGGGGGTCGCCGAAGCCGCGGACCCCGCGCAGGGTGCCGAAGTAGTGGTCGAAGGAGCGGTTCTCCTGCATCAGGACGACGATGTGGTCGACGTCCTTCAGCGTCCCGGTGCGCCGGGCGGCGGGGATCGAGGCGGCACGGGCGATGCTGCTGGACATCGCGGTGGCGGCGGCGGTTCCGCCGGCCAGTTGGATGAAGCGGCGACGGTTGAGGGCGCTCATGGAGGAGAGGTCTCCCGATCTGTCCGAGACGGGTGGGCGGGGTGGGGCGGGACTGGGCAGTCGGACATTCTCACCACACTTGTTCGAACAAGTGGAGGCGTTTGCGAGACGTCTGGGGGAAAGCTGCGCCAACTGCGTCGGGATGTCGCGGACTTCCTGTGGATGATGGCGTCGGCAATCCTGTCAACAATTTGGTATTGCATCGGCATTGACCCGGCCGGTGCGGCGCCCTTACGGTCCCGGCACGGCATCACTTTCCAGGCGTGCACCACCGCACAACCTCAGGGGGTCCGATGCGTCGTCAGTCCATCGTCTGCACCGTCACGGCGGTCCTCGCCGTCGTCCTCGCGGGATGCAGCAGCGGAACCGGGAGTTCCGGTGCCGGCCCGGCGGCGCCCGGGAGTTCCACCGGTACCGCCGCCGCCGCCCTCGTGGACGTCAAGGTGGGGGTGATCCCCATCGTGGACGTCGCGCCGATCTACCTCGGTGTGAAGCAGGGCTTCTTCGCCGACCAGGGCCTCAAGCTCTCGCTGACCACCGCCCAGGGTGGCGCCGCGATCGTGCCCGGCGTCGTCAGCGGACAGTTCCAGTTCGGCTTCTCCAATGTGCTCTCGCTGATGCTGGCCGAACAGAACGGCGTGCCCATCAAGGCCATCTCCAACGGCGTGGCCTCCACCGGGGTGGCCGGCAAGGACTTCGGCGCCCTGGTGGTGAAGAAGGGCAGTGCGATCACCTCGGCCAAGGACCTGGTGGGCAAGAAGGTCGCCATCAACACCCTGAAGAACATCAACGAGGTCGCCGTGCGCGACTCGGTGCAGAAGGCGGGCGGCGACCCGAGCAAGGTGGGCTTCGTCGAGCTCGGCTTCGACGCGATGCCGGCCGCTCTCGCCAAGGGCCAGATCGACGCCGCCCTGGTGGTGGAGCCGGCGCTGGCCACCGTCAAGGCGCAGGGCGCCACGGTGATCGCCTCGCCGTACGTGGATGTCGCTCCCGAGCTGACCGTGGCGATGTACTTCACCTCGACCAGCTACGCCCAGCAGCACGCCGACGTGGTGAAGGAGTTCCAGACGGCGCTGGCCCAGTCGCTGGCCTACGCCGACGGCCACCCCGACGACGTGCGCGCGGTGCTCGGCAGCTACACCAAGATCCCGGCCGACACCCTCAAGCAGATCACGCTGCCGAGCTGGCCCGCCGACGTCAACCGCGCCTCGCTCCAGACGCTGGGTCAACTGGCGGTCGGCTACGGTCTGTTGACCAAGACCCCCGACCTCGACACGCTGCTTCCGTGAGCCGGACCGCACCCCCGGGGCCGCGCGGAGCGGCCCTCGGCACGGCCGGGCTGGTGGCCTTCGCAGCGCTGTGGGAGGCGGTGACCCGGACCGGGCTGGTCGACGGCCGGTTCCTGCCGCCGTTCAGCCGCACCGTCGCGGCCCTGGGCCGGGAGCTCGGGGACGGCGCCTTCTGGTCGGCGCTCGGCGACACGCTGACCGGTTGGGCGCTGGGCCTGACCATCGCCACCGCCGCCGGGATCGCCGCGGGGTTCGTGATCGCCGTCGTCCCGTACCTGCGCCGGGCCACCGCGTCGACCATCGAGTTCCTGCGGCCGATCCCCTCGGTGGCGCTGATCCCGCTGGTGGTGCTGGTCTACGGCACCGAGATCGCCTCGGTGCTGGTGCTGGTGGTCTACGCCTCGTTCTGGCAGGTGCTGGTCCAGGTCCTCTACGGGGCCCAGGACGTCGACCCGGTGGCGGAGGAGACGGCCAGGGCCTACGGCCTGGGCCCCTGGGCCCGGCTGCGGCACGTGCTGTGGCCGACCGCCCTGCCGTACCTCATGACCGGCGTGCGGCTGGCCGCCGCGGTCGCGCTGATCCTCGCGATCACCGCCGAACTGGTGATCGGCGCACCGGGGTTGGGCAACCTGATCGCGGTCGCCCAGGACTCCCAGGCGGTGCCGGAGATGTACGCACTGATCCTGGTCACCGGGCTGCTGGGGGTGGCGGTCAACGTCGGCGCCCGCGCGGTGGAGCGCCGCGCCCTGGCCTGGCACCAGTCGGTACGCGGGGAGGTGCCGGTGTGAGCGGTGCCGGTGTGAGAGCCGCACTCCGCATGGGCGGCGCGCTGCTGCTGGTGGTCGGGCTGCCCGCGGTGCTGGTGACGGTGTGGTGGTTCGCCTCGGCCGGCAGCACCAGCTTCTACGAGCCGCCGCTGCACCGGATCGTGTGGACCTTCGGCAGGGTGTGGACCCCGGAGCGGCTCCGCGCCGATGTGCTGCCGAGCGTGCTCCGCCTGCTCGGCGGCTATGCGCTGGCCGGGGTGGCCGGCGTCGGCTGCGGCGTGCTGCTCGGCTCCTACCGCACCGCGCGGGCGGTGGCCGAGCCGGTGCTGGAACTGTTCCGTGCGGTTCCGCCCCCGGTGCTGGTGCCGGTCATCATGCTCTTCGCCGGTATCGGCGACACCATGAAGGTCGTGGTCATCGCCTTCGGCTGCTTCTGGCCGGTGCTGCTCAACACCGTCGAGGGGGTCCGGGCGGTGGACCAGGTGGCCGACGAGACCGCCCGTTGCTACGGCGTCCGGGGCGGCCGTCGGCTGCTGCGCCTGGTGCTGCCCTCGGCCGGCCCGCAGATCATGGCCGGGCTGCGGCAGGCGCTCTCCATCGGGATCATCCTGATGGTCATCAGTGAGATGTTCGCCGCCGGCAGCGGCATCGGCTTCACCGTCGTCGAGTTCCAACGCAGCTTCGCCATCCCGGAGATGTGGACCGGGATCCTGGTCCTCGGCCTGCTGGGAGTGGTCCTGTCGCTGCTGTTCCGGCTGGTCGAGCAGCGGGTGCTCGGCTGGTACCACGGGCTGCGCGGGGCGCGGCGGGAGGGAGGGGGCGGACATGCTTGAGATCAGGCACCTCCGGAAGGTCTACGAGGGCACCGGACGCTCGGTCGAGGCGATCCGCGACATCGACTTCACCCTGGCGCAGGGCGAGTTGGTGTGCCTGGTCGGTCCGTCCGGCTGCGGCAAGACCACGCTGCTGAAGTGCGTCGCTGGGCTGCTGCGGCCGAGCGCGGGTTCGGTCCTGCTGGACGGCTCCCCGGTGACCGGGCCCCGGTCGGGACTCGCCATCGTCTTCCAGGAGTACGGCCGCAGCCTCTACCCGTGGCTGCGGGTCGGCGACAACGTCGAACTGCCGCTGCGTCACCGCAAGGGCCTGTCGCGGACCGAGCGCCGCACCCGGGCGGCCGAGGCGCTGGCGGCGGTCGGCCTGGCCGAGGCCGGCCGCGCCTACCCGTGGGAGCTCTCCGGCGGCATGCAGCAACGGGTGGCCATCGCCAGGGCGCTGGCGTACCGCCCCGAGGTGCTGCTGATGGACGAGCCGTTCGCGGCCGTCGACGCGCAGACCCGGGCCGACCTGGAGGACCTGGTGCGCCGGCTCTGGACCGAGCGCGGGATGACCGTCCTGTTCGTCACCCACGACATCGACGAGGCGGTCTACCTGGGCGAACGTGTCCTGGTGCTGAGCCGGTCGCCGACCGTGGTGCTGGAGCAGATCGAGGTCGGCCTGCCGGCCCGCCGCGACCAGCTGACCACCCGCGCGGACCCGGAGTTCACCCGACTGCGCACCCGCGTCCTGGAACGCATCCGCGGCACCGTCCCCGACGCGGCGGCCCGGGACCAGTAGCCGCCCGTGCCGGTCAGCCGTTTCCGCGGCAGAGGTCGTCGCCGAGAGCGGTGCGGGCGTAGAGCACGCTCCGGCCGTGGCGGGCCCGGTGCAGCAGCCGTGCCTGCAGCAGCACGCCGAGGTGCTGGCTCACCGCCGCCGGGGTGACGCCGAGCCGGCGGGCCAGCTCGGTGGTGGACGCGGGCTCGCCGAGCAGGACCAGCAGTCGGGCCCGGGCCCGACCGAGCAGGCGTTCCAGTGCCGCGTCGGTGGGCGGGGGCGAGACCGTCTCCGCCATGGTGGCCCGACCGCGGGCCGGATAGATGATCAGCGGGGCGGCACCGGGCTCGATCGCGGTGATGGCGCCCTGGGCGAAGAGGGTCGGCACGAGCACGAGACCCTTGCCGTCGACCGGCACCTCGCCGGACGGCAGGTCGGGCCAGTGGTCCCAGGCGATCGTCAGTGTGCCCTGCTGCCAGCGCAGTCGTGGGTCGATGTCGGCGAAGAGCGCGTCGGCCCCGCCCTGGGCGAGCCTGCGGGCGCGGTACACGATGTCCGCGTCGAGCACCGAGCGGGCGCGTGGCCACCAGGCGGGGGCGAGGCAGCGCTCCCAGTAGGCCTCGATCGCGTCGGCGATGCGGGCGAGCAGACGGGCCGGGTCGTCCAGGCCCTCGCGCAGCGGCGCCGGCAGGACGCGGTCGTGCGGCAGGTAGGTGCGGCCCAGGTCGGCGCGGATCAGCTCCGGCGGGGTGGCCCGCAGGACCGCCAGTTCGTCGGGGAAGCTGGGCGAGGGGCTGCCGGGTCTGGGCGTCAGGAAGTCGGGGATCCACCGGTTGGACGCCACCAGGGAGAGCAGCAGCCCGGTGTCGGCGGGGCCGAGGAGTTCGAAGTCGTCCCGCAGGCGCCGGAACCAGGGGATCTGCTCGGCGTAGTAGCCGGGATGGGTCCACATGCGGATACTCAGCACCGCCTCCTGCAGGGCGGAGCAGGCGAAGGCGGTGGAGGCGAGGTCGGCGAGGCCGAGCCGGAATCGGACCATGAAGCTGCACGCTAAATCACTTCGCCCCCATGCCGACAGGCGATGGGATGATCGCATGAGCGAGACCGCCGACCTGCTGCTGGGCTGCACGATCCTGCTGGGCGCGTCCGTGCAGCGGATGTCGGGGATCGGGTTCGCCCTGGTCGCCGCGCCGGTGCTGGTGCTGCTCCTCGGTCCGGCCCAGGGTGTTCTGCTGTCCAACTGCGCGGCGGGGGTCATCAGCGCGATCGGTCTCACCGAGGGTTGGCGGCGGGTTCGCCCGACCGCGATGCTGCCCCTGGTCGCCGCGGCCGCGTGCACCGTGCCGGTCGGCAGTTGGGTGGTCACCCGGCTGCCCGAACCGGTGCTGCTCACCGGCATGGGGGCCTTGGTCGCCGCGAGCGTGCTGCTGGTGATGGGCGGCACCCGGGTGCCCGCCCTGCGCGGCGTCCGGGGAGCCGTGGCCGCGGGCGCGGCCAGCGGCTTCATGAACTCCTCGGCCGGAGTCGGCGGTCCGGCGCTGTCCCTGTACGCGGTCAACGCGGACTGGACGGCACAGGAGTTCGTCCCGAACGCCCAGTTCTACGGGGTCGTGGTGAACGCGCTCTCGATCGCGGCCAAGGGCGTCCCGCACCTCACGCCGGTACCCTGGCTGCTGGTCGGAGCCGGGATCGCGGCGGGCTCCGTGATCGGGAAGGCCCTGGCCCAACGGGTGCCGGAGCACCGGGCCCGGCAGACGGTACTGCTGCTCTCCCTGGCCGGCGGGATCACCACCCTCGCCAAGGGGCTCTGGGGCCTCTGACTTTTGACCAGTGCTCGGCCAGCGCTCGTGCGGAGCCGTCCTAGCACTCGATGACGTTGACGGCGAGGCCGCCGCGGCTGGTCTCCTTGTACTTGACCTTCATGTCGGCGCCGGTCTCCTTCATGGTCTTGATGGCCTTGTCCAGGGAGACGTGGTGGCGGCCGTCGCCGCGCAGGGCCATCCGGGCGGCGGTGACCGCCTTGACCGAGGCCATCCCGTTGCGTTCGATGCAGGGGATCTGCACCAGTCCGCCGACCGGGTCGCAGGTGAGGCCGAGGTTGTGCTCGATGCCGATCTCGGCGGCGTTCTCGACCTGCTCGGGGGTGCCGCCCAGCACCTCGGCGAGGCCGCCCGCAGCCATCGAGCAGGCCGAGCCGACCTCTCCCTGGCAGCCGACCTCGGCGCCGGAGATGGAGGCGTTCTCCTTGAAGAGCATCCCGATGGCGCCGGCCGTCAGCATGAAGCGGACGATGCCTTCGTCGTCGGCGCCCGGGATGAAGTTCAGGTAGTAGTGCAGCACCGCCGGGATGATGCCGGCCGCGCCGTTGGTCGGGGCGGTGACCACCCGGCCGCCGGAGGCGTTCTCCTCGTTGACGGCCATCGCGTAGAGGGTGACCCACTCCATCGCGTTGGCCGGGCCGATGCCCTCGACCCGCAGCGCCCGCGCCGCCGGTGCGGCCCGGCGCCGGACCTTGAGGCCGCCGGGCAGGATGCCCTCGTGGTTCATGCCGTTGCGGACGCACTCCTGCATGACCCGCCAGATCTCCAGCAGACCCGCCCGGATCTCCGGCTCCGACCGCCAGGCCTTCTCGTTCTCCATCATCAGCGCGGAGACCGAGAGCCCGGTCTCGTTGGTCCAGCGCAGCAGGTCGGCGCCGGTGCGGAAGGGGTACCGCAGCACGGTGTCGTCGGGCTTGACCCGGTCCGCGCCGATGGCGTCCTCGTCCACCACGAAGCCGCCGCCGACCGAGTAGTAGGTCTTCTCCAGCAGCGGAACCCCGGCCGCGTCGTAGGCGCAGAGGGTCATCCCGTTCGCGTGGTACGGCAGTGACCTGCGGCGGTGCAGCACCAACTGGGTGTCGGCGTCGAAGGCGATCTCGTGCAGGCCCAGCAGCCGCAGCCGCCGCTCCGCCTTGATCCGCTCCACGTCCAGGTCCGCCTGGAGGATGTCCACGGTGCGCGGAGAGTTCCCCTCCAGCCCCAGCAGGACCGCCTTGGGGGTGCCGTGCCCGTGCCCGGTCGCGCCGAGCGAGCCGAAGAGCTCGGCCCGCACCGAAACGGTCTGTGCCAGCACGCCCTCGGACTTCAGCCGCCGGGCGAACATCCGGGCCGCGCGCATCGGTCCGACGGTGTGCGAGCTGGAGGGCCCGATCCCGATGGAGAAGAGGTCGAAGACGCTGATGGCCACGGTGAACCTTTACAGAGAGAGAAAGTTGCAACCCCCCAGGGGCGCGGGGAACTGCGCGAGCAACCCACCACCTACGCAGTGGACCGCTTCCGACAGCAACCCCGCGCCCCCGGTCCCGGACTACAGCTCCGGGTAGAGCGGGTACTTAGCCGCCAACGCAGCAACCCGCTGCGCCAACGCTTCACGCTTCTCGTCGAACGACGGCTTCAGCGCCTCCGCGATGACATCGGCCACCTCCGCGAAGTCCTCCGCGCCGAACCCACGGGTGGCCAGCGCCGGAGCGCCGATCCGCAGGCCCGAGGTGACCATCGGCGGACGCGGGTCGAAGGGAACCGCGTTGCGGTTGACGGTGATGCCGACCGCGTGCAGCCGGTCCTCCGCCTGCTGGCCGTCCAGCTCGGACTTCCGCAGGTCCACCAGGACCAGGTGGACGTCGGTGCCGCCGGAGAGCACCGACACGCCGGCCTCGGTGGCGTCCGGGCGGGTGAGCCGCTCGGCGAGGATCTTCGCGCCTTCGAGGGTACGCCGCTGCCGGTCCTTGAACTCGTCCGTCGCCGCGACCTTGAAGGAGACCGCCTTGGCCGCGATCACATGCTCCAGCGGACCGCCCTGCTGGCCCGGGAAGACCGCGGAGTTGATCTTCTTGGCGTACTCGGCCTTGGAGAGGATCACGCCGCCGCGCGGGCCGCCGAGGGTCTTGTGGGTGGTGGTGGTGACCACGTCGGCGTAGGGGACCGGCGAGGGGTGCAGCCCCGCCGCCACCAGGCCGGCGAAGTGCGCCATGTCCACCATCAGCAGCGCGCCCACCGAGTCGGCGATCCGCCGGAACGCGGCGAAGTCCAGCTGCCGCGGGTAGGCGGACCAGCCCGCGATGATCAGCTGCGGCTGGTGCTCCTTGGCGAGGCGCTCGACCTCGTCCATGTCGACCAGGTTGGTCTCGGCGTCCACGTGGTACGCGGCCACGTTGTAGAGCTTGCCGGAGAAGTTGATCTTCATGCCGTGGGTCAGGTGCCCGCCATGGGCCAGGTCCAGGCCCAGGATGGTGTCGCCCGGCTTGAGCAGCGCGAACATCGCCGCGGCGTTGGCCGAGGCGCCCGAGTGCGGCTGGACGTTGGCGTGCTCCGCGCCGAACAGCTCCTTGACCCGGTCGATCGCCAGCTGCTCGACCACGTCGACGTGCTCGCAGCCGCCGTAGTAGCGGCGGCCCGGGTAGCCCTCGGCGTACTTGTTGGTGAGGACCGAGCCCTGTGCCTCCAGCACCGCCACCGGGGCGAAGTTCTCGGAGGCGATCATCTCCAGGGTGGACTGCTGGCGGTGCAGCTCGGCGTCCACCGCCGCAGCGACCTCGGGGTCGAGGGAGTGCAGGGACTGGTTCAGAACCGTCATGTCTTTCGTTCCCTAAAGGACTAGGCGCCGGTGTGGGCGGAGTACTCGTCGGCGGTCAGCAGGCCCTCGGGGGTGCCGTCGAGCCGGATCTTGAACAGCCAGCCCTCGGCGAAGGGGGCGGAGTTGACCAGGGCGGGGTCGTCCACCACGGCCTGGTTGGCCTCGACCACCTCGCCGGTGGCGGGGGAGTAGAGGTCGCTGACCGACTTGGTCGACTCCAGCTCGCCGCAGGTCTCGCCGGCGGAGACGGTCTGGCCGACCTCGGGGAGCTGCACGTAGACGACGTCACCGAGCGCGTCGGCGGCGAACGCGGTGATTCCCACGGTGGCCACGCCGTCCTCGACGGCCGTCAGCCACTCGTGTTCCTTGCTGTAGGTGAGGTGCTGGGGGTTGCTCATGGCTGCGATTCTCCAGGATGAGGAAGGGGAGGGCGAAACGGGTCCGTACAGGAAGACGGCGGCGGCTATCGGGCGCGCGTGTAGAACGGCAGCTCGACGACCTCGACCGGCTCGTGCGTGCCGCGGACGTCCACGGCCACCGCGGTCCCGGGGGCGGCGTGCGCGGCGTCCACGTACGCCATCGCGATCGGCTTCCCCAGGGTGGGGGAGGGGGCGCCGGAGGTGATGCTGCCGATGACCGTGCCGTCGCCCGACACCACCGGCATCCCGGCCCGGGGCACCCGGCGGCCGGGGGAGACCAGGCCGACCCGGACCCGCGGCGGGTGGGTGGCGGCCAGCTCGGCCGCCTTCTCCAGGGCCTCGCGGCCGACGAAGGCGCCGCCGTTGGTGGTCTTGTCGAAGCGGACCACCCGGCCCAGGCCGGCGTCGAACGGGGTCAGCTCGGTGCTGAGCTCGTGCCCGTACAGCGGCATCCCGGCCTCCAGCCGCAGGGTGTCCCGGCAGGACAGCCCGCAGGGCACCAGGCCCTTGGCCGCGCCCGCCTCGGACAGTGCGTTCCACAGCGGCTCGGCGTCGCCGGGGGCCACGAACAGCTCGAAGCCGTCCTCGCCGGTGTAGCCGGTGCGGGCCAGCAGCGCCGGGCGGCCGGCCACGGTGGCGGGCAGCGAGGTGTAGTACTTCAGCGCCGGCAGGTCGGCGTCGGTCAGCGGGGCCAGGATCGCGGTCGCCTCCGGGCCCTGGATCGCGATCAGCGCGTAGGCGTCGCGGTCGTCGCGCACCTCGGCGTCGAAGCCCTCGGCGCGCGCCGTCAGCTCGTCCAGCACCAGCTGGGCGTTGGAGGCGTTGGCGACGACCAGGAACTCCGCCTCGCCGGTGCGGTAGACGATCAGGTCGTCCAGGATGCCGCCGTCGGCCGCGCAGATCATGGTGTAGCGGGCCTTGTTCACGGCCAGTGCCGAGACGAAGCCGACCAGCGCGTGGTCCAGCAGTTCCCCGGCCTGCGGGCCGGTCACGGCGATCTCCCCCATGTGGGAGAGGTCGAACAGGCCGGCCCGGGTGCGGACGGCGTTGTGCTCCTCGCGCTCGCTGCCGTAGCGCAGCGGCATGTCCCAGCCGGCGAAGTCGGTCATGGTGGCGCCGAGGGCGCGGTGGACCTGGTCCAGCGCGGTGTATCGCAGGGTCATGGACACTCTCCTGATAGCTCTCAAGGACATGCTGCGGCAGGGGCTCCCCCTCTGTCGCTGCGACCTGAGAGCTTCACCGTGTCGCCCACCGATAGGAGGAGGGGACAGCGGCTTGCACCGTTGGTGGGTCCGCCAGTGGCGGACCGCTTTCCAGATGTGCCTAGCCCGTGCGGTATGGGTGCCTGAGAGATTCCGGGGAGGGCTTGCTCCTTCGGCGCCGGCTGCGCACCCTGGGGTACGGCCTGGCTCTCCCGCGCGGGTTCGAACGGCCGGTGTGGAGTTGTTGGTCGCGCTCATCATGGCACGTCCCGGCCCGCTACTGTGTCGGCCAGACGACAGTGTGACGGAGAACGGCGGTACCCGCAGATGCACCCGGCCATCCCCCCGCAGCCGGACGGCCCGCAGCCGGGCTGGCCGGCGAACGACCTGGAGCGGGTGCTGGCCGCCGCCGTGGGCGACCCCGGCGCCACCCCGAGGGTGGTCGAGGTGCTGCGCCGCTCCGTCGTCTGGGTGCCGCTGCCGGGTGGCGGCGGCTACGACGCGGGGACCCTGGAGCTGCCGACCACCGAGCTGGCCGGGCAGCCCTTCGTCCCGGTGTTCAGCTCGGAGGAGCAGCTGCGCCGGGTCGCCGGGCCGATGTCCTTCACCGTCGCGCCGGTGCGCGAGCTGGCCCAGGGGATGCCGCTGGGCGTCGGCATCGTGGTCAACCCTGAGGGCGCGGTCGGCATGCCGGTCCCGGCGGCCGGGGTCGCCGAGCTGTGCGGACGGGCGGCCGACGGCCCCTCCGGGGAGGGCTCGGCCGAGGAGCGCGGCGCGCGGGTCGGGCTGCGGGTCCCGGAGCCGTACGAGGAGCCGGTGGAGTTCCTGGCCGCCGTGGTGGACGAACTCGCCCGGGTACCGGTCGTGCTGACGGCCCGTCGGGTGCTGGCCCGGGTCGAGGCCGACCAGGAGAAGCTGTTCGTCGGGGTGGAGCTGGACCGCTGGCAGCCGGAGGACCAGGCGGCGGTGACCCAGGGGCTGGGCCTGGCCCTGGGCCGCGCCCCGCTGCCCTGGGAGCTCGGGGTGGTGCTGCTGGACCTGGCGCAGGACCCGGTCGGCGACTGGATGCTCACATCTGTCGCACCGTTCTTCGAACGGCACCCCTCGGAGCACTAGGCTGATCGTTCGGGCCGCTGACCGTTCGGGCCGGGGTGCCCGGCAGCACGGGCCGAGCAGCGCAGAACAGAGCAGCGCAGAGTATGGGAGAGGACGTCGTGGTGGAGCCAGGGGGCGGGAGCGCCGTCGAACAGGCGCTGCGGGAGGTGTCCCCGGGGCGCTACGACACCTACGAGGCGCTGCTGGGCGCGGTGGCCACGAGCCAGGTGTGGATGCTGCTGTGGCACGGCGAGCCCGGCCGGCCCGACGCCCAGTACGGCAACATGGAGGTCGGCGGCTTCGGCTACGCCCCCTGCGTGACCTCGCCCGAGCAGCTCGCCGCCAGCGGCTGGAGCCGCGCCTGGCAGGTCAGCGCCGGCCGGGACATCGCGGCCGCGCTCTACCGCGAGCGCTGGGGGCTGTGGCTGAACCCGCACCAGCCCGGTGGCGGGGTCGGGCTGCCCTGGGCCGACCTGCGCCGGATCGCCGGGGGCCTGGACCGGCTGCCGGCCGGACCGCTGGTGATCGACGATCCGCAGCTGGCCAATCCGCAGCTGGCGGCCGACCGGTTCTACGCCCTGCTCAACCAGGCCGCCCAGGGCACCCCGGCGGTGCGCTCGCTGCGCCGCGCCTGGGTCCGTCCGGCCTGGGGCGACCCCTATCTGGTGATCGGCCTGGACCTCTTCGACTCCGGCCCGCAGGCGGTCGAGTCGGTGCGGCTGATGATGCAGCACGCCCTGCCCGGAGCCCCGGCCGGGGTCGCGGTGTCCACGGTCGCGATGTCCGACCCGTACGACCCGGTGGCGATGTGGCTGCAGGCACGCGCGCTGCCGTTCTTCGACCGCACGGCGAGCGGCGGCGGATACGGATACCCGTACTACCAGCGGTAGGCGCGGGCAGCACAAAGGGGGCGCATCGTCTGAGGGATGCACCCCCTTCGTGCTGCGGGCCGGCGGCCGGGGTCACTCCGGAGCGACGACCTGCTTGACCTCGGGGAAGTGGCAGGCGGCCTGGTGGCCCTCGGCCGATCCGATCAGCTGCACCAGCGGCGGCTCCTGGCTGGCGCAGATGTCCTGGGCCTTCCAGCAACGGGTGCGGAAGCGGCAGCCGGAGGGCGGGTTGATCGGGCTGGGCACGTCGCCGGTCAGCCGGATCCGCTCGCGGCGCTGCTCGCTGTCCGGGTCCGCCTCGGGGACGGCGGACAGCAGCGCGTGCGTGTACGGGTGCTGCGGACGCAGGTAGAGCGTCTCCCGGTCGGCGATCTCGACGATCTTCCCCAGGTACATCACCGCGACCCGCTCGGAGAAGTGGCGGACCACCGCGAGGTCGTGGGCGATGAACAGGAAGGAGAGGTTGAACTCCCGCTGCAGGTCCTGCAGCAGGTTCACCACCTGCGCCTGGATCGACACGTCCAGCGCGGAGACCGGCTCGTCGGCGACGATCAGCTTGGGCCGCAGGGCGAGCGCCCGGGCGATGCCGATGCGCTGCCGCTGGCCGCCGGAGAACTCGTTGGGGTACCGGTTGTAGTGCTCCGGGTTCAGGCCGACGATCTCCAGCAGCTCCTGGGCCCGCTTCTTGTGCCCC
This sequence comes from Streptacidiphilus jeojiensis, assembly GCF_042510965.1. Classification (NCBI taxonomy): domain Bacteria; kingdom Bacillati; phylum Actinomycetota; class Actinomycetes; order Kitasatosporales; family Streptomycetaceae; genus Streptacidiphilus; species Streptacidiphilus jeojiensis. The sequence goes on along the minus strand of NZ_JBEUKS010000008.1, from coordinate 151,118 downwards.
TGCGGCGGGTTGATGCCGTTGAGCTTCATCGGGGTCTCGATGATCGTCCCGACCGTGTGCCTCGGGTTCAGCGAGGAGTACGGGTCCTGGAAGATCATCTGCAGGTTCTGCCGGGCCTCACGCATGGTGGAGACCCGCTTGTGGGTGATGTCCTCGCCGTCGAAGACGATGCTGCCCGCAGTCGGCTCCAGCAGCCGGGTGACCAGGCGGCCGGTGGTCGACTTGCCGCAGCCGGACTCGCCGACCAGGCCCAGCGACTCGCCGGCCTTCACCGAGAGGTCGATGCCGTCGACCGCGCGGACCGCGCCGACCTGGCGCTGGAACACGATGCCCTGCCGGATCGGGAAGTGCATCCGCAGGCCCTCGACCCGCAGCAGCTCGTCACCGCCGCTCGTCGGCACCGCGGATCCGTCACGAGGAGCGGGTACGGTCTTGGTGGTGCTCACGCCAAACTCCTGTTCGTCCGCCGCCGTCACTTCGCGAGCCGATCGGCTGCGCTGCGGATCTCGATCTTGTTCTCAGCGGTCAGATGGCAGGCCGCGATGTGCTTGTCGGTTCCGGGAACCGGGAGGAGCTCGGGCCGCTCGGTGGAGCAGCGGTCGTCCGGCACCTGGTCCTTGAACGCGCAGCGCGGGTGGAAGGCGCAGCCGGTCGGCAGGTTGATCAGGCTGGGCGGCGATCCCTGGATCGGGTTGAGCCGCTCGGTGACGTCCCCGCCCAGATGCGGCATGGACTGCAGCAGGCCCCAGGCGTAGGGGTGTTCCGGCGTCTTCAGCACGTCGCGGACGCTGCCGTACTCGATGCGCCGGCCGCCGTACATCACCAGGATGTCGTCGGCTATCTCGGCGACCACGCCCAGGTCGTGGGTGATGATGATGACCGCGGAGCCGAACTCCTCCTGCAGGTCCCGGATCAGGTCCAGGATCTGGGCCTGGACGGTCACGTCCAGGGCGGTGGTCGGCTCGTCGGCGATCAGCAGCTCGGGGTTGCAGACCAGCGACATCGCGATCATGGCGCGCTGGCGCATACCGCCGGAGAACTGGTGCGGGTAGTCCTTGACCCGGCGCTCCGGCTGGGGGATGCCGACGCGCTTGAGCATCTCCACGGCACGGTCCCTGGCCTCGGCCTTGGAGACCTTGTGGTGCACCCGGTAGGCCTCGGCGATCTGGGCGCCGATGGTGAAGAAGGGGTGCAGCGCGGACAGCGGGTCCTGGAAGATCATGGACACCTTGTTGCCGCGCAGCGACCGCATGTCCTGCTCCGACATGCTGACCAGCTCGTCGCCGTCCAGCCACACCTCGCCGGAGACCCGGGCGCGGCTGCCCTTGTGCAGGCCGAGCAGGGCGGCGGAGGTGACGGACTTTCCGGAGCCGGACTCGCCGACGATGCCGAGGGTCTGACCCTTCTGGAGCGCGAACGACACCCCGTCGACGGACTTGACGATTCCGTCGTCGGTCGGGAAGTGCACGCGCAGGTCCCGGACCTCGAGGAAGGAGGAAGGAGGTGCCACGTCCACGGACTGCGGCGAGATTTCGATGGCCACGGGGAGCTTCCTTGGGCGGGTCAGGCGAGGCGTACGCGGGGGTCGATGATGCCGTACACCATGTCGACCACCACGTTGGCGAGGACGATGAAGGTCGCGGCGAAGAGCGTGGTGCCCAGGATCACCGGCAGGTCGGAGTTGGTGACGGAGTCGACGGCGAGCTTGCCGATGCCGTTGATGCCGAACACCGACTCGGTGATGACCGCGGAACCGCCGATCAGCGAGCCGAGGTCCATGCCGAAGATGGTGACGATCGGGGTGATCGCGGCGCGCAGACCGTGCTTGATGATCACGGTCCGGGCCGGCAGCCCCTTGGCCCGCGCGGTCCGGATGTAGTCCTCACCCAGCACCTCGAGCATCGAGGAGCGGCTGAGCCGGGTGTACAGCGCGAGGAACAGGATGACCAGGGTGGCCCAGGGCAGGATCAGCCCCTGGAACCAGGCGACCGGATCCTGGGTGATCGGCGTGTAGTTGGGGGTCGGCAGGATGGAGAACTTGTCGACGAAGACGTACATCAGCAGCAGACCGACGAAGTAGATCTGCAGTGAGACGCCGACCAGTGCCGCACCGACGGCGATCTTGTCGGCGGCCCTGCCCTTGCGTACGGCCGCGAGGACGCCGAGGCCGACGCCGAGGATCAGGAAGACCACGGCCGCACCGAGGGCCAGCGAGAGGTCCACCGGGAAGTCCTGCAGCAGGGTGTCCAGCACCGGGGTGTCGGTCTGGAACGAGATGCCCAGGCAGGGGGCGTGGCAGTGGACGATCAGGCTGGCGTCGCCGTAGTCGCGGCCGACGAACAGGCCCTTGAAGAACTCCCAGTACTGGGTGGTGATGCTCTGGTCCAGACCGAGTGAGTGCTTGATCTCGAGCAGACGCGAGGGTGAGCAGGTCTTGCCGCAGGCCAGCAGAGCAGGGTTGGAAGGGAGCGCGAAGAAGATGAAGAAGGTGATCATGCTGATCACCAGCAGGATGACGGCTGCCGCGAGCAGGCGCCGAATCAGGTAACGAAGCATGCGGTGCTGGGCTCCGGCATGGACCGGGGCCGCCTCCCTTGTGCTTGGGGCCGGCGGGGAGTGCCCGGTCGGCGGCGCGGGCCGCCGACCGGGCGTTGGAACGGGGTGGGACTACTTCTTGATGTAGGCGCGCACCAGGCTGGGCTCAGCCAGAACGGTGTCCTTGATGATGCCGCCGACCTTGGAGCCCGAGAGCTCGGTGAAGTTCATGTACATCAGCGGCACGACGGCCGCCTGCGCCAGGACCGACTTGTCGATGGCGCCCCAGGCGGCGTTGCGCGCCGTCGGGTCGGTCATCGTGGTGGCGGCCTGGAGCGCCGCGTTGATCGACGGGACGTTCAGGTACGAGGCGTCCCAGTTGGACTGCGGCGAAGCGGTGATCTGCTTGCCGTTGAACAGGGTCGGCAGCACGGTCGAGGCGTTCGGCCAGTCCGCGATCCAGTCCTGCCAGGTCATGTCGTACTGGTTCTTGGTGTTCGACGTGGTGGAGAAGTAGTTCGCCGCGTCGATCGGGGTGATGTTGACGGTGATCCCGATCTTCGCCAGCGAGGCCTTCACGGCGTCGGCGAAGTGGGTCTGCGTGGTCACGCCGCCCTCGACCGCCAGGGACAGCGTCGGGGTCGGGTTGCCGGCCTCCGCCATCAGCGCCTTGGCCTTGGTGAGGTCACCGCTCGGGTCGGTGGCGTACAGGTTGAACTGGGTGTAGCCGCCCATGCCCGGGTTCAGCATGGTGGTGGCGTAGTCGCCGTAGGCCGAGCCGCCGAAGGCACCGCGGACGGTGGTCTTGTCGATGGCGTACTCGATCGCCTGGCGGACCTTGATGTTGGTGATCCGGGTGGTGTTCAGCGCCAGGTAGTTGATGCCGGGGGCGGCGATCTTGTAGTACCGGTCCTGCACCGACTTGTTGTTGGCGATGCTGGCGAGGTCGGCACCGGCGATCGGCCACTGCTGGATCGAGGTCTGCGCGCTGCCGGTGTTGGCGACCAGCTGCTGGTCGATCGCGGCCTCGTCCTGGCCGAACTTGAAGTCGATCTCGTCGACGTTCTGCTGGCGGATCACGTCCGTGGACTGGTCCCAGTACTTGTTCTTGACCAGAACAAGTTCCTTGTTCTTGGTGTAGGACTGGATCTGGTAGGGACCGTCCGACCACACGTGGGTGTCGTACGTGGAGCCGGTGTCGTGCGCCTTCGGCACGGCGGACCAGCCCGGCATCGCGGTGGTCTCGTTGAAGTCAGCGGAGGACTGCACCAGGTTGAAGACGATGGTGTGGTCGTCCGGGGTCTGGATCGAGTCCAGCGACTTGCCGGTGTACGGGCCCTTGTAGTCCGCGCCGCCCACGAGCAGGCTCTGCGCGTAGGACGGACCGCCGGATATGTCGGCCGAGAAGGCACGCTCCACGCCGTACTTGACGTCCTGCGCGGTGACCGCGGTGCCGTCCTGGTACTTGATGCCGGTACGCAGGTGGAAGGTCCAGGTCTTGGCGTCGTTGCTGGGCGTGCCGGTGTCGGTGGCGAGGTCGCCGACCAGCTTCGGGGTGCCGGAGGACTCGTCCCAACCGGTCAGCGACCGGATGATCTCCAGGTCCGTGCTGGAACCCTCGGTGGTGTAGGTCCGCTGCGGGTCGATGTGGTCGAAGTCCGCCTTGTTCAGGACAGTCAGGGTGCCGCCCTTGGTGACTCCGCCTGAGCCGGAGGAGCTGGTGCTCTTGCTGGAACCGCCACAGGCGGTAACACCGAGGACCAGGGCCGTGGCAGACGCCAGAAGGGCGACTGAGCGCGTCCTACGCATCATCAGAAATGCTCCTTGTTTAGTAGATCCGTTCCCGGCCGTGCCCCTGGGGGCGAGGCGGGCCCGAAGCATGGGTGCCGCGTCAGCTGCGGTTGGCGCGCGGGTCGAGAGCGTCCCGGACGCCGTCACCGAGCAGGTTGAGGGCGAGGACGAGAATCAGCAGCAGGATGCCGGGGATGAACAGGTAGGTCGGGTCCTGCAGGAACCACTGGGCCGAGTCGGAGAGCAGCGACCCGAGGTCCGGGGCCGGCGGAACCACACCGACGCCCAGGTAGGAGAGGGCGGCCTCGGTGCTGATGTTGGCCGGCACCGCCAGGGCGAAGGAGATCAGGATCGGCGCCCAGATGTTCGGCAGCAGCTGGCGGAAGAGGATGTGCTGCCAGCCCGCGCCCATGATCCGGGCGGCGTCGACGAACTCGCGCTCGCGCAGGGACAGGACCTGCCCGCGTACCAGTCGGGCGGTGTAGGCCCAGGCGAAGACCGAGATGTTGAGGACCAGCACCAGCAGGCGCAGGTTCTCGTTGGTGCCGCCGTGTTCGTTGGTCTGCAGCGAGTTCTGGATCACCGGGGTCAGCGCGATGATGAACAGCAGCTGCGGGAACGCCAGCATCACGTCCATGATCCGGGACAGCAGGGTGTCGATCCAGCCGCCGAAGTAACCGGCCGTCAGACCCACCACCACGCCGACGACGGTGGAGAGCACCGCCGAGAGGAAGCCGACCAGCAGCGACGTGCGCATCCCGTAGATGATCCGGGCGAACAGGTCGTAGCCGGTGCCCGGCTCGACGCCCAGCAGGTGGTTGAGGCTGATCCCGCCGAAGGACCCGATCGGGTAGTTGCCGGTGTCCGGGTTGATCGCGTTGTTGTCCGGGGTGATCGGTCCCCAGCCGCCCAGCGAGCTGAGCAGCGGCGCGCCGACGGCGACGAGGATGAAGAGCACCGATACGGTCAGCGCGACCAGGCTCACCTTGTCGCGCCTCAGGCGCATCCAGGCGGCTCGGGCCGGGGACCGCCCGGCGATGGCGGTTGCGGCGGCCATGGCACTGCCGTCGGCGGCTGCTTCCGACCGGTCCTCGACGAGAGCGGCTGCCTCGCCAGTGGCATCGGTCGGATGGGGTGGCATGGTCATGGTGCGGACATCCCCAGTTTTCGGGTCAGAGTTTTTCTCATCGCTGCGCGGTGAGGGGACTCTACGCAAGTAGTTTTTAGCTCCTCAAGGGCGGGAACCGCCCTGAGACCAGAATGAGATCATGCGAGATCCTGTCGTAATGATCGAATGTCCGAAATATCCATGAATAGCAGGCGGTTGGGGTTCTGTGACCGGCCGGTGAGCGTGGCCCTATGTCCCTTTTCTCGGCATTTAGGTAGACACCCCGTCCAGTGGTGCATTTTGCTTTTTCTTTGCCCCGCTGTCTGCCATGTGAGATGGACAGAAGTTTCGGCCGTGTGAACTGATACGCGTGGGCTGAAATGAATTGATCCATTCAAAGCGGGAGTGGCGCTCGGCGGCGCACCCGCGGCGAGCCGGTACAACTAGGGCTGTGACCTCGCAAATCTTCGCTCCGGGCGTGCAGCAGGTGCTCGACACGGTCGGAATCTTCGTCTTCGCCCTGTCCGGTGGCCTTCTGGCGGTCCGCAAGAACCTCGACATCTTCGGCATCGCGGTGCTGGCCGAGGTCACCGCGCTGGGCGGCGGGGTGTTCCGCGACCTGATCATCGGCGCGGTGCCGCCGGCCGCCTTCGAGAACAGGGGCTACTTCTTCACCCCGCTGGTGGCCTCGCTGGTGGTCTTCTTCCTGCACCCGGAGGTGCAGCGGATCAACCGCACCATCCAGGTGCTGGACGCGGCCGGCCTCGGGCTGTTCTGCGTGACCGGGACCGCCAAGGCCCATGACTTCGGCCTGGGATCGGTCGCCGACATCGCGCTGGGCATGGCCACCGCGGTCGGCGGCGGCGTCGCCAGGGACCTGCTCGCCCATGAGCTGCCCTCGCTGCTGCGCTGGGACCGGGCCCTGTACGCGGTACCCGCGCTGGTCGGTTCGAGCGTCGTCGCGGTGCTGATCGCACTGGACCGGCTGGACGGCGTCACCGGCACCCTGGCCGCGCTGACCGCCTTCGTGCTGCGGCTGCTGGCGCTGCGCTACGACTGGCGGGCGCCGAGAGCCTGGCACCGGGGGAGCGGCAGCAGTGCGGCGGACGACCCGGCCTGAGCCCGGGGCGGTCCTGCTAGCTGCGGGTGCGTCCGCCGTACTCCAGGGAGACCGCCTCGGCCGTGTCCAGCAGTTGCGGCACCAGCCGGCGCAGGGTGCCGATCGGGGCCACCACGGTCGGGGTGGATATCGAGCAGGCCGCGATCACCCGGCCGTCGATGCCGCGGATGGGCACCGCCACGCAGTTGACGGTCTCCTCGTACTCGCTGCGGTCCACCGCCCAGCCCTGGTCCCGCACCTGGGCGAGCTCCTCCAGCAGGGCCTCGGGCGTACGGATCGAGCGGACCGTGTAGGCGGGGAACTCCAGTGCCTCGGCGACCTCGCGGCGCCGGGCCTCGGGCAGGTCGGCCAGCAGCACCTTGGCCACCGCCGAGGCGGTCAGCGCGGCCCGCTTGCCGATCCGCGAGTACATCCGCACCGGGTAGCGGCTCTCCAGCTTGTCCACGTAGGTGACCTCGCCGTCCTCGTAGACGGCCAGGTGCACGGTGTGCCCGCAGCGCTCGTTGAGGGCCGCCAGGTGGGGTGCGGCGACGACCCGGACGTCGATGCTCTCCAGGGCCAGCTGGGCCAGCGAGAACAGCCGGCCGCCGAGGCGGTAGCGGTAGTCCGGCTGGCGGTGCACGAAGCCGTGCTCCTCCAGGGTGCGCAGCAGCCGCATCGCGGTGGACTTGTGCACCCCGATCCGGTTCGCCGCCTGCTCCAGCGAGGCGGGCCCCTCGGCCAGCGAGGCGAGGATCACCAGTGCCCGGTCCACCGTCTGTGTCATAAGCCCCGCCCGTATGTCCCCCGCGGCCCCGTCGTGGGCGTGTGCAGGGATCCTAGGCAGCCGTTGCACTGGGCGCAACGTGTCCGGCAGCGGCCGGGATACGGCCGCTGCCGGACGGGCGGGAGGTGAGGAAGGGGGTAGGAGGGTCAGCGCGCGGCGTAGTCGCTGACCACGGACATGGCCTTGTCGGAGAAGTCGAACATGGCCTGGTTCTCCCAGCCGTCACCGGAGCTGGCGTTGGTGGGGTCCCAGCCGTTGCCGGAGACCACGGTCCAGGTCGGCTCCCAGTAGAAGGCGCCCCAGCCGAGACCGTTGGGGACGGCCTGGACCACGGACAGCACGTCCCGGAAGTTGGCCGCCTGTCCGGCCGGGGTCGCCGGGTACCCGGCGTCCAGGGTGGTGTTGGTCGCGGTCACCGAGTTGGTCTCGGAGTCGCCGTTGGCCGTGGTCCAGGGGTAGGCGGTCTCGGCCACCACGACCGGCTTGCCGAAGGTGGCGGCGAGGTCGTCCAGGGTGGTCTGCAACTGGTCCAGCGGGCCGTGCCAGTAGTCGTAGTACGAGAGCCCGATGACGTCGAACGGGACGCCGTAGTTCACCGCGTTCTGGTACCAGGCCTTGTCGGTGGCGTCGGCCGCGCCGTTGGCGATGTGCAGCATGATCTTCGCCGAGGAGTCCGCGGCCTTGACGCCGCTGATGCCGGACTTGAGCAGGGCGGCGAACTGGCTCCAGTTGGAGGTGGAGCCGTAGGTCCAGAGCATCCCGGCGTTGATCTCGTTGCCGGTCTGCACCATGTCCGGGGCGGTGCCCTGGGCCACCAGGTCGGCGGTGATCTGCTTGGAGTAGTTGTAGACCGCGGTCTCCAGCTGGGCCAGGGTGTAGCCGGCCCAGGCCGCCGGGATGGCCTGCTTGCCCGGGTCGGCCCAGGTGTCGGAGTAGTGCAGGTCCAGCAGCAGCCCCATGCCCTTGGCCTTGACCTGCTTGGCCATGGCGAGCAGTTGGGCCTCGTTGTCGAAGCCGTCGGCCGGGTTCACCCAGACCCGCAGCCGGGCGTAGTTCATCCCGGCGCTGCCCAGGATGGTGAGCGGGTCCTGCTGGGTCCCCGAGCTGTTGTAGTAGACGCCGCCGAGGTTCTCGCCGCGCTGCAGACTGGAGACGTCACCGCCGCGGACCGCCAGCGAGGCGTAGCCGGAGGTGAAGCTGATGTCGTCGAAGTTGGCCCAGTTCCCGGCCTTGGCGTCGGAGACCAGGTTGATGGTGCACTGGTTGTTGCTGACCGTGGTGGAGACCACGATCCGGACCCAGTTGCCGTCGGCCATGGTGGGGACGTAGGTCTTCTTGTCGGTGCCGCCGCAGTTGGTCAGCCCGACGTACACCGAGTTCTGGCCGCCGCCGGAGCGCACCCAGGCGGTGAGCGTGTAGTTCCCGTTGGTCAGCCCGCTCAGGTACTGATAGGTGTTCACCGAGTAGGCGCTGGCGGAGTAGTGGGTCAGCCGGTAGCTGCCGCTGTGGCCGCCGGCCTCGGTGTACGCGGCGGCCGCGGTGCCGTTGGCCGAGTAGGTGGTCCAACCGGTGGGGGTGGCCGTGCCCTTGGCGTCGGCCTCGAAGCCGCCGTTGGTGACGGTGCTCGCCGCCCGGGCGATGGTGGCGGGGGCTCCGACCAGCAGGGTGACCGCGAGCAGGGCGGTCACCGCGAGCGCCCTGGTGAGTCGCGGGAACAGGTGTGGCATCGACATCGTCCTCTCTGACGATGGGATGGGGTGGGGGTGGCACTGGGGTGGGAACGTGCACACCGTAGTGGATGGCCTCCCGGTGCTGGCAAGGGGAAAGTTGTTTGAATCTGTTGGAAACCCGGGCACTATCCCGGACAAGTTCCCGCATCGCTTCTTGAAACGGCAGGTCTGTGTGCGGTTATGGGGTGTGAACGCTCCCATGCAGAAGGGGCGGCGCTGAGGACGGCCCCCACCCTCTACACTTGGTCCCGCCATGCCCTATCTCGACCATGCCGCGACCACCCCGATGCTCCCCGAAGCGGTCAGCGCCATGACCGCACAGCTGGGCAGCACCGGCAACGCCTCCTCCCTGCACGCCGCCGGCCGCCGCGCCCGACGCGTCGTCGAGGAGTCCCGCGAGACCCTCGCCCAGGCCCTCGGCGCCCGTCCCAGCGAGGTCGTCCTCACCGGCGGCGGCACCGAGTCCGACAACCTCGCGGTGAAGGGCCTCTACTGGGCCCGCCGCGACGCCGACCCGGCCCGCGTCCGCATCCTCTGCAGCCCGGTCGAGCACCATGCGGTGCTGGACGCGGTGGAGTGGCTGGAGCGGCACGAGGGCGCCCGGGTCGACTGGCTGCCGGTGGACCGGCTCGGCCGGGTCCACCCGGAGGCGCTGCGGGAGGCCGTCGAGCGCAACCCGGCCGATGTCGCGGTGATCACCGTGATGTGGGCCAACAACGAGGTCGGCACCATCCAGCCGATCGCCGAACTCGCCTCCATCGCGCGCGAGTTCGGCATCCCGATGCATGCCGACGCGGTGCAGGCCTTCGGCCAGGTGCCGCTGTCGTTCGCCGACTCCGGGCTGGACGCGCTCACCGTCACCGGCCACAAGATCGGCGGTCCGTACGGGGTCGGCGCCCTGCTGCTGTCCCGATCGGCCGCCCCGGTCCCGCTGCTGCACGGCGGCGGCCAGGAGCGGGACGTCCGCTCCGGCACCCTGGACGTCCCGGCCGCGGCCGGCTTCGCGGCGGCGGCGGCCATCGCCGCCGAGCGGCAGCCGCAGCACGCGAGCGAGCTGGCGCTGCTGCGCGACGAACTGGTGCTGGCCGTGCGCGGGGCGGTCCCGGACGCCGTCCTCAACGGCGATCCCGGGCAGGGCGCCGGCGACGGTGCCGTCGACGTGACCGGGCGGCTCTCGGCCAGCGCGCACTTCTCCTTCCCCGGCTGCGAGGGCGACGCCCTGCTGATGCTGCTGGACGCCCGGGGCATCGAGTGCTCCACCGGATCGGCCTGCTCGGCCGGCGTCCCCCAGCCCAGCCACGTGCTGCTGGCCATGGGCGTCGAGCCGGCGCTGGCCCGTGCCTCGCTGCGGTTCTCCCTGGGCTCCACCTCGACCAGGGCCGACGTGACCGCCCTCGCCGAGGCCATCGGCCCGGTCGTGGAGCGGGCCAGGATGGCCGGGGCGGCGGCCCGGCGCTGAGCCGGTACCCGGGTCGCGACAAACCGCTGGAACCGCCACGTACCCTGGTTGCATCATGAGTGACTTCCCCGGTGCCCCAGACGGTTCCCCCTCAGCCCCCGGCAGGCTCCGCGTCCTGGCCGCGATGTCCGGCGGCGTGGACTCCGCCGTCGCTGCCGCGCGGGCGGCCGAGGCCGGGCACGAGGTGACCGGGGTGCACCTGGCGCTCTCCAGCAACCCGCAGTCCTTCCGTACCGGCGCCCGCGGCTGCTGCACCCTGGAGGACTCCCGGGACGCCCGTCGGGCCGCCGACGTGATCGGCATCCCCTTCTACGTGTGGGACCTGGCCGAGCGCTTCCGCGAGGACGTCATCGACGACTTCGTCGCCGAGTACGCCGCCGGACGCACCCCCAACCCCTGCCTGCGCTGCAACGAGAAGATCAAGTTCGCGGCGCTGCTGGACAAGGCCGTGGCCCTGGGCTTCGACGCGGTGGTCACCGGCCACTACGCGCAGATCCTCACCGGCCCGGACGGCGTCCGCGAGCTGCACCGCGCGGTCGACCCGGGCAAGGACCAGTCCTACGTCCTCGGAGTGCTCGACGCCGAGCAGCTGGCGCACGCGATGTTCCCGCTCGGGGACACCCCCAAGGAGCTGGTCCGGGCCGAGGCCGAGCGCCGCGGCCTGGCGGTGGCCAGGAAGCCGGACAGTCACGACATCTGCTTCATCGCCGACGGCGACACCCAGGGCTTCCTGGAGCAGCGGCTCGGCACCGCCCCCGGCGAGATCGTCGACGTCGACGGCACCCGCCTCGGCGAGCACAGCGGCGCCTACGGCTTCACCATCGGCCAGCGCAAGGGCCTGAAGATCGGACACCCGGCCGCCGACGGCAAGCCCCGCTACGTCCTGGACATCTCCCCGGTCGACAACCGGGTGACGGTGGGACCGGCGGAGGCCCTGGACGTGGCCGCGCTCACCGGCATCAAGCCGCGCTGGTGCGGCACCACGCCGTTCGCCCCCGGCGCGTACACCGTCCAGCTGCGGGCCCACGGCGAGCCGGTGGCCGCCACCGCCGAGCTGGGCCCGGACGGCGCCGAGCTCCGGGTCGCCCTGGCCGAGCCGCAGCGCGGGATCGCCCCGGGCCAGGCCGTGGTGCTCTACGACGGCACCCGGGTGGTGGGGTCGGCGACCATCGCCGGCACCGAGCGGCCCGCGCTAGCGGGCTGACCTCCATCTTTCATCTCCGTACCGACCTGGGGGGATCTCCATGAACATCACCGTCTTCTGCTCCGCCTTCGCGCTGGACGAGCGCTACACCAAGCCGGTCAGGGAGTTCGCCCGGCTGCTCGGCGAGCACGGGCACACCCTGGTCTGGGGCGGTTCCAACGCCGGGCTGATGGGGGTCGTCGCCGACGAGGTGAAGGCGGCCGGCGGCCGGCTGGTCGGCGTCAACGTCGGCCTGCTGTCCCACAAGACCTACCAGGGCGCCGACGAGATGGTGATGACCGCGGACCTGGCCGAGCGCAAGGCGGTGCTGCTGGCGCGGGCCGACGCGATCGTGGTCCTGGTGGGCGGGCTGGGGACGCTGGACGAGGTCACCGAGGTGGTGGAGCTCAAGAAGCACGGGCTGCACGACAAGCCGGTGGTGCTGCTGGACACCGAGGGCTTCTACGAGGGGCTGCGGATCCAGCTGGCCCGGATGGAGGCGGAGGGGTTCCTGCCGCGGCCGCTGAACGAGTTGGTCGGCTTCGCCTCCGACGGGGCCGGGGCGCTGGCCCTCGCGGAGGCGTAGGTCGGTTCTTCGGCTGCGGCGTGTGCCGGGTTGGTCGCGCAGTTCCCCGCGCCCCTAGGGGGCTGCAACTGACCCACTGTCAGCAAGTTGCACTTCCTCAGGGGCGCGGGGCTCTGCTGATTTAACAGCGTGCGCGATCAACCACCTACGACCCGCACCCGACCATCACTGCTCGTCCTGCCCGGGGTACGGCGCGTCCGGCTGGGCCCGAGGGAGGCGGGGCAGCGGGCCGGTGTCGTCCGGGCGGCGGTGGAAGCGCGGGCCGGGCAGGTGGGGGTGGGCCGCCGCGGCCGGAGCCGCCTCGTCCTCCTCGACCGCCGCCGCTGCGGCCGTGCGCCGCAGCAGCAGGCCCAGCCCCTCCCGGGTGGCGACCACCACCACCCGGTCGTCATCGGCGAGCGGCCGCTCCGGCGCCGGATTCCAGCGCAGGTCCCGGCCGGCCCGTTGGAGTCCGACCACCCGCCAGCCGCCCGGACGGAAGGCCTCGGCGACGGTCCGTCCGGACAGCGCCTCCCGCCCGCGCACCCCCACCGTGGCGACCAGCAGCATCTGCCGCTCCACCGGGATGGAGGCCAGTACCTGACGCCCCATCATGGCCGCGGCGAAGGCCGGCGCCGCCAGGTAGGAGACGCTGCGGCTGCGGGTGCGGGCCTGCGGGTAGGAGGCCCGCAGGGTGCGGTAGACGGTGCCGGCGAAGGCGTCGTCGAACAGCCGCAGCACCACCCGCAGATCGGGCTGCTGTTCGCGGGCGTACAGCACCGCCTCCAGGTTGACGCTGTCATTGCTGGTCAGCGCCATCAGGGTCTGGCTGCGGCTGACCCGGGCGTCGTGGTAGATCTCCGGCTCGGAGATGTCACCGATCACCACCGGCACCCCGAGCTTCCTGGCCCTGGCCACCCCTGAGGCCTCCGGGTTCCGCTCCACGGCCACCACCGGCACCCGCATCGCCGCCAGCCGCTCCACCACCCGGCTGCCGACCTTGCCCAGACCGATGACCACGATGTGGTCGGCCATGCTGCGCTTGGGCCGGTCCAGTCCGCTGACGTTGCGCAGCGCCCCGAGGTTCTCCAGGATCACGGCCAGCACCAGCGGCATGATCAGCATCCCGGTGAACATCGACAGCAGTTGCAGCACCTTCCGGATCACCGACTCGTTGTCGGCCGGGTTGCCGGCGGCGGCGACGTCCATCAGCACGTCGTAGAGCGAGAGCCCGATCGACCGCGGCGTGGTCAGCCAGGTCACCACGGTCAGCACCGCCACGAAGGCGCCCAGCCCCAGCGCGGCCCGGCGCAGCCGCCGCGAGATCAGCGCCCCCAGCGGGAAGCGCGGCAGACCGCCCCGCCCCGGTTCGTCGGGCGGGTTGGGGTCGTGCCGCAGCCGGACGACGGCGCGGACGGTGCCCGGGGTGGCCGCCGCGGTCTGTTCCGGGGAGGGCAGCAGGACGTGCAGCGGGGAGTCGCCGGAGCCGACCCCGTCGTCGGTGCGCGGGGCGAGCAGCGCGAGCGGGACGGTGGTGCCGTCGGCCTCCTCGTCCAGGGCCTGCTCGACCACGGAGAAGGTGCCGCCGTTGATCGGGATGACCTGGTTGCGGTCGGTGACGGCGGCGGAGACCAGGGCCGGCGTGGCCGTCTCCGAGGCGGACAGCACCGCGGTGGAGCCGCCGGAGTGCTCGGCGGCCCGGTCCAGCAGGTGCTCCAGCCGCTGGCCGAGCGGATTGCTGAAGATCCGGATCACCAGCCGCAGCCGCGGGTTGAGGCCGCGGGCCAGCAGCGCCGCCTCGGTGACGGCCGGATCGTCCTCCATGGTCAGGGCCAGGGCGGTGGCCTCGGTGATCCCGGCGGCGCGCAGCGTGGTCTCGTCCGGACCGCGCCCGCTGATCACGGTGACCGTGCCGTCCTCGGTGGCCAGCGCGGCCAGCTGGGGTCCGTGCCCGACGTCCAGGCCGGGGATGATCAGGGTGACCCGCTCGCGGTAGAGGTGGATCAGGTCCAGCGCCAGACGGTGCGTCAGCGCGTCGCCGCCGCAGACGATCATGTGCCCGGGGGTGGATCCGGCCGTTGTTGTCGTCTCGTCACTCACGTACCGCCACGCCCCCCTGTCGATCCTCTGCACACACATAGTGACGGATCGCCGGTGCCGCCGGGCGTGATACCAATGAACACATGGCTATCCATTTGATCACCGGCGCCGGTTCCGGCATCGGCGCCGCCGTCGCCGAACGGCTGGCGGAGCGCGGCGACGAGCTGTGGCTGCTGGCCCGCGACGCCAACCGCGCGGCGGTGCTGCGGAAGCAGTTCCCCGGCAGCCGCACCCTGATCGGTGACCTCGCCACCCCGGACCGGCTGTCCTGGGCGCTGGGCCAGCAGGAGCAGCCGGTACGGCTGGACTCGCTGCTGCACATCGCCGGCGTGGTCGACCTCGGCACCATCGGTGACCTGGGCACCAAGGTCTGGAATCGGACCCTGGCCGTCAACCTGGTCGCTCCGGCGGAGCTGACCCGGCTGTTCCTGCCGACCCTGCGGGTCTCGCGGGGGCACGTGGTCTTCGTCAACTCCGGTGCGGGGCTCCGGGCCAGTGCCGAGTGGGGGGTGTACGCCGCCTCCAAGTTCGGGCTCAGGGCGGTCGCCGACTCGCTGCGCGCCGAGGAGCACGGCAACGGCGTCCGGGTCACCACCGTCTACCCGGGCCGCACCGCCACGCCGATGCAGGAACGGGTCCACGCCCAGGAGGGCAAGCCGTACGACGCCGACTCCTGGATCGCCCCGGAGTCGGTCGCGACCGCCGTCCTCACCGCCGTCGACCTGCCGCGGGACGCGGAGATCAGCGATCTGACGGTACGTCCGGGGCGGTAGCGGGCGGCGGCAGGGGCGTTGTTCACATCCGCGCCGAGCGCACCGACGTCCGGTGCAGCTTCCATCCGGCCAGCGCGCCGAAGCCGAGCGCGAACGCCAGCAGGACCGCGCAGCACTGCGCCGTCCTGGCGCCCTCGCCGGACAGTGCGGCGCGCAGGGCCGCCGAGGCCCAGTAGCCGGGGGAGGCCGGGGCCACGGCGCGGACCCAGTGCGGGAGCGCGGCCAGTGGGACCAGTGCGCCGCCGAGACTGCTGAGCAGCATGCCGCCGATGTCGTACGCGGCGGAGAGCCCGCCGTAGCTGCGGGCGGCCACGCCCAGCGCTGACCCCAGGCCGAGCAGGGTGGTGGTCCAGCACAGCAGCGCGGCGGCGAGCAGCGCGGGGTGGTCGATCCGCAGGCCCAGGAAGGCGGCGCCGAAGCCCAGCACCATGGCCTGCTGGGCGAGCAGTGCGGCCAGGATCGGCAGGGCCTTGCCGCCGAGGATCTCCAGCGGGTGGGCGGTGGTGCTGCGCAGCCGCTCCCAGGTGTGCTGGAGCCGTTCGCTGAGGATGGAGCCGCCGACGATGCTGAGGGCCAGCAGCGAGAAGGTGACCAGGGTTCCGGTCACCGCCTGGACGGTGCCGTCCCCGGTGCCCTGGGCGGCGGTGTAGAGCGGGCGCAGCAGGGTCACGAAGACCAGCGGCAGGATCATCCGGCTGGCCAGCGGACCGGCGTCGCGCAGCAGCAGGGTGGTGTTGTGCCGGGTCAGCGCGAGGGTGCGGCGCACCGGCGCCGGCAGCGGGAGACCGGACCCGGCCGGGATGCGCAGGGCGGTGTCAGGCAGCACGGTCGGCCTCCGCGGCGGGGGTCCCGGCGAGGGAGCGGTACAGGTCGTCCAGATCGGGACGGCGGATGTCGACGGAGGTCGGCACGCAGCCCGCGGCGAGCAGTGCGGCCAGGTCGGCCGGTCCGCCGGTGGTGCTGATCCGGGTCTCGCCGTCGACGGTGCTGCTGCGCCGCAGGAACGGCTCCGGCAGCGCGGCGCCGCCGTCGGCGAGGCGCAGCCGCAGCTCGCCCGGCAGGTCCCGGGTGAGCTCCCGCTGGGTGCCCCTGGCGATGATGCGGCCCGCCCTGGCGACGGCCAGGGTGGCGCCCAGATCGGTGAGTTCGGGCAGGTAGTGGGTGGTGTAGACGACGGCGCAGCCGTTCGCCGCGCGGGCCCGTACCGCGTCCAGCAGGGCGGCCCTGGTCTCCGGGTCGGCGCCGGCCGTGGGCTCGTCCAGGAGCAGCAGCGGCGGGTCGCCGATCAGCGCGGTGGCGGCCTGCACCCGGCGGCGCTGCCCGCCGGAGAGCAGCCCGACGGAGCGGTCCAGGACGTCCTCCAGCAGGAGTTCGGCGGCCACCTTGGCGGTGCCGGCCCGGACGGCGCGGCCGCCCATCCCGGCCAGCGCCCCGAACAGCCGCAGGTTGTCGCGGACGGTCGCCGACGGGTACAGCGCGATCTCCTGCGGGGCGACGCCGAGCAGGGCCCGGGCCCGGCGCGGCGAGTGCCGCAGGTCCCGGCCGCCGATGGCGATCCGCCCCGAGTCCACCCGGGTCAGACCGGTGACGGCCTCGACGAAGGTGGACTTGCCTGCGCCGTTGTGGCCGATCAGCCCGGCGATCTCGCCGGGCGCGACCTCGAGGCTGAAGCCGTCCAGCGCGGTGGTGCCGCCGTAGCGCTTGACCAGCGCGTGGGCCGAGAGCATGGGACCTCCCCGTAAACGATCTACGCCGTATAGATCTACAGTGTAGAGCCATGAGCGGACGACGGGAAGAGATCCTGGACGCGGCGCTGGACCTGGCCGAC
Source organism: Streptacidiphilus jeojiensis (assembly GCF_042510965.1). Taxonomy (NCBI): domain Bacteria; kingdom Bacillati; phylum Actinomycetota; class Actinomycetes; order Kitasatosporales; family Streptomycetaceae; genus Streptacidiphilus; species Streptacidiphilus jeojiensis. The sequence goes on along the minus strand of NZ_JBEUKS010000008.1, from coordinate 134,160 downwards.
GAGCGCGGGCTGGCGGCGGTGTCGATGCGGGCGGTCGCGGACCGGGTCGGGGTCACCCCGATGGCGCTGTACCCGCACGTCGGCAGCAAGGCCGCGCTGCTGGACGGGATGGTGGGGCGGCTGCTCGGCGGGATGGCCGCCGAACTGGCCGGCACCGAGGGGGACTGGACCGTGCGGCTGTCCGCCTACGGGCGGCAGGCGCGCGAGCTGGCGAAGCGTCACCCCTGGAGCGTCAACCTGCTGCTGACCCGGCCCGCGGTCACCCCCGACGCGGTCCGCTTCGTCGACGCCATCTACACCGCGCTGCTGGAGGCCGGCGTCCCGGCCCGGCTGGTGCCCCGGCTGGAGCGGCTGGTCAGCACCTTCGTGCTGGGCTTCCTGGCCTCCGAGGCCAACGGCCGCTTCGCCCCGGGGACGCTGGACCCGCGCGGACGGCGCGGACAGCTGCCCGAGGGGGCGCTGCCCGGGCACGCCGCGGTCGCGCGCTGGCTGGACCTGCCCAGTGACCTCGACGCCGAGTTCGAGGCCGACCAGGCCGATCTGCGGCAGCTGGTCGAGCGCATCGCCGCCGACGCGGGGGCCTCGGCCGGCCCGGACTCCCGTACGCTGCCCGAGTGAGCGCTGAGAGTACGTTTCCGCAGTTGACCGGTCCTGGCGCGACGGGTGTCGGCTCGATGCCGGGGACGGACGCGCGGGAGGCCGCGAAGACCGTCACCGGATCGCTGGAGGCCCTGCCGCACCTCCCCGAGCTGCCGGCCCGCGGCCCCGGCGCCGACATGCTCGGCCGCAGCCTGGGGCTGCTGGTCGAGCTGTTCGCCCGGGTCGAACCCAGCGGCTGGCGCTTCGGCGACCGTCCGGGACGGGACAGCCGCCGGGCCCGCTCCTGGCTGGGCGAGGACCTGGACGCCCTGGAGGAGTACACCCAGGGCTGGACCGGACCGCTCAAGCTCCAGGCCGTCGGCCCCTGGACGCTGGCCGCCGGCGTCGAACTGCACCGCGGCGAGAAGGCGCTGGCCGATCCGGGCGCGGTGCGGGACATCGCGGGCTCGCTGGCGGAGGGGCTGCGGCTGCACCTGGAGGAGGTCCGCAGGCGCGTCCCCGGCGCGCAGTTGGTACTGCAACTGGACGAGCCCTCGCTGCCGGCGGTGCTGGCCGGGCAGGTGCCGACCGCCAGCGGCTGGCAGCGGCTGCGCGCGGTGGACCGGCAGATCGCCGAGGAGACGCTGCGCACGCTGGTCCGCGCGGTGGACCTGCCGGTGGTGGTGCACTGCTGCGCACCCGGCGTATCGCTGGCCCTGCTGCGCCGGGCGGGCGCCGCGGCGGTCTCCCTGGACATGGCGCTGCTGACGGAGCGTGACGACGACGGGATCGGCGAGGCGGTGGAGGGCGGCACCCTGCTCTTCGCCGGTGTCGTGCCCAGCGTAGAGCCGGGATTGTCAGACCCTGCCGATAGTGTGAGCGGTGTCAGGACGTTGTGGCGACGCCTGGGTCTCGACCCGGCGCTGCTGGCCCAACGCGTCGTGGTGACCCCCAGCTGCGGCCTGGCGGGGGCCTCCCCGGCCTATGCACGACGCGCGCTGTCACACAGCGTGATCGCCGCGCAGAGCCTGGCCGACAATCCGGAGTAGGTGCTTGAAGGGGGACGTCGATGGAGGAGCAGACGGTGCCGGCAGAAGAGGCTTCGGCCGAGGAGCGGTCGCGGCACGCGGAGCTCTCGCAGGAGATCGAGGAGCACCGCTTCCGCTACTACCTGCAGGACGCCCCCACCGTCAGCGACGCCGAGTTCGACGTGCTGATGCGGGAGTTGGAGGCGCTGGAGGAGCGCCACCCGGAGCTGCGCACCCCGGACTCGCCGACCCAGAAAGTCGGCGGCGCCTACTCCAACGACTTCGCCTCGGTGGAGCACCTCGAACGCCTGCTCAGCCTGGACAACGCCTTCACCGAGGAAGAGCTGGACTCCTGGGGCGACCGGGTCGAGAAGGAGCTGGCCGGGCAGAGCTACCACTTCCTCTGCGAGCTGAAGATCGACGGCCTGGCCGTCAACCTCACCTACGAGAACGGCCGGCTGGTCCGGGCCGCGACCCGGGGCGACGGCCGCACCGGTGAGGACATCACCGCCAACGTCCGCACCATCGCCGAGATCCCGCACCAGCTGCGGGACGACGGCGAGCACCAGGTGCCCGAACTGGTGGAGATCCGCGGTGAGATCTACTTCCCGATCGAGGCGTTCGCCGAGCTCAACGCCGCCCGGGTGGCGGCCGGCGAGGCCCCGTACGCCAACCCCCGCAACTCCGCCTCCGGGTCGCTGCGCCAGAAGGACCCCAGGATCACCGCCTCCCGGCCGCTGCACATGATCGTGCACGGCATCGGGGCGCGCCGCGGCTTCGACATCGACTGCCAGTCGCACGCCTACGACCTGCTGCGGGCCTGGGGGCTGCCGACCGCCAAGCACAACGCGGTGGTCGGTTCGCTCGCGGAGGTCAAGGAGTTCATCGCCCGCTACGGCGACCAGCGGCACTCGGTCGAGCACGAGATCGACGGCGTCGTGGTCAAGGTGGACGAGATCCCGCTGCAGGGCCGCCTCGGCGCGACCTCGCGTGCGCCCCGCTGGGCCATCGCCTGGAAGTACCCGCCGGAGGAGGTCAACACCAAGCTCCTGGACATCCGGGTGAACGTCGGCCGCACCGGTCGCTGCACCCCCTACGCGGTGATGGAGCCGGTGCAGGTCGCCGGCTCGGTGGTCGAGTACGCCACCCTGCACAACCAGGACGTGGTCAAGGCCAAGGGCGTGCTCATCGGCGACACCGTGGTGCTGCGCAAGGCCGGTGAGATCATCCCCGAGGTGCTGGGCCCGGTGGTGGAGCTGAGGGACGGCAGCGAGCGCGAGTTCGTCATGCCGACCAACTGCCCCGACTGCGGCACCGAACTGCGGCCGATGGCCGAGGGCGACATCGACCTGCGCTGCCCCAACGCCCGCACCTGCCCGGCCCAACTGCGCGAGCGCCTCTTCTACCTGGCCGGGCGCAAGTGCCTGGACGTCGAGGCGCTGGGCTACGTCGCCGCCACCGCGCTCACCCAGCCGCTGGAGCCGTCCGAGCCGCCGCTGCTCAACGAGGGCGACCTCTTCGATCTGACGATCGAACAGTTGCTGCCCATCAAGGTCGTCGTCCGCGACCAGGACACCGGACTGCCCAAACGGGACGCCAAGACCGGCGAGGAGAAGGTCGTCACCTTTTTCGCCAATCTGAAGGGCGAGCCCAAGAAGACCGCGACCGCGCTGCTGGAGAACCTGGAAGCGGCCAAGCAGCAGCCGCTGGCCAGGATCCTGGCGGGCCTGTCGATCCGTCATGTCGGCCCGGTCGCCGCCCAGGCGCTGGCCCGGGAGTTCCGCGACCTGGACCGGATCGCCGCCGCGAGCGAGGAGGAGCTGGCGGCCACCGAGGGCGTCGGTCCGACCATCGCCGCCGCGATCACCCAGTGGTTCGCCGAGGACTGGCACCGCGAGATCATCGAGAAGTGGCGGGCCGCCGGTGTCCGGTTCGTGGAGGAGGGCGGCGGGGAGGACGAGGGGCCGCGTCCGCTGGAGGGTTTGACCGTGGTGGTCACCGGAACGCTTGCCTCGCACACCCGGGACGGCGCCAAGGACGCGCTGCAACGGCTCGGGGCGAAGGTCACCGGATCGGTCTCCAAGAAGACCGACTTCGTGGTGGTCGGCGACAACCCCGGCTCCAAGTTCGACAAGGCGATGCAGCTGAAGCTGGCCGTCCTGGACGACGACGGCTTCGCGGTGCTGCTCGCCGAGGGGCCGGACGCGGCGCGCGAGCGTGCACTCCCCGTAGCGGTTGACGCACCCTCGGATGCGGACTAATGCCTCGTCAAGTAACTTAACGCAAAGGCATTTCGGTCAGGCGGCGCATATCGTAGAGCCGACCGGCTGGTAACGACACCAGTCGGTCACGGCCTGTCCAATTCCCTGCCCCTCCATGAGTCCCGGCTTTACCCTTGAACACAACCCGCTCCCTCAGCGGGCGAACGGGGAATCCAGAGGAACATCTATGGAGCGCACGTCGAGGCTCGGCCGCGCCGGGCTTCCGGTCAGACTTGCGGTTTTTGTCGGAACGCTGGCGGTGGGTGCGGCACCGCTGCTGCCCTTGGCGCTGATCACCTCCCACCACGCACCGCAACTGCTCCCGCTGTTCGCGGTCCCGCTGGCCGTGCTCTACGTGGCCTGGCGGATCGCCGGCGAGCGGCTGCACGACCAGGCCACCGACCCGCTCACCGGCCTGGCCAACCGCGACGCCCTGCTGCGCGCCGCCCGCGAGGCCATCGCCCGCGCCGACGGGGACCGGAAGCTCGCGCTGGTGCTGCTCGACCTGGACCGGTTCCGGTCCCTCAACGACACCCTGGGCCACTCCGCCGGCGACCGGCTGCTGGCCCAGGTCGGCCACCGGCTGCGACGCTCCGTCCCCGACGCCGGCCTGGTCGCCAGGCTCAGCGGGGACGAGTTCGCGGTGCTGCTGCCGGACGTCGGCGACGACCCGCTGCGTTCCGCCCGCGAACTGGTCGCGGCCCTCGCGGTGCCGGTGCACCTGGACGGCCTGCAGCTGGTGCTGGAGTCCAGCGCGGGTGTGGCCGTCACGCCCGACGACGCCGACGACGCCGAATCCCTGCTTCGACGGGCCGATGTGGCGATGGCCCACGCCCAGCGCAGCCGCAGCGGCGTCGAGCGCTACCACCCGGAGCAGGACGCCGACACGCCCCAGCGGCTCGGCCTGCTCGGCGACCTGCGCCGGGCGCTGGACACCAGGGACGTGCAGATCCACTACCAGCCCAAGGTCGCCTTCGACGGCCATGTGGTCGGCCTGGAGGCGCTGGTCCGCTGGGACCGGGCCGGGCACGGCCCGGTCAGCCCGGACGAGTTCGTCGGCCTCGCCGAGTCCAGCGGGCTGATGCCCAAGCTCACCGACTACGTGCTGGAGGCGGCGGTCACCCAGCTGGCCGCCTGGCGCGCCGAGGGGATGACCGTCCAGGTCGCGGTCAACGTCTCGCCCCGCGACGTGCTGCGGCCCGGGTTCGCCCAGTCCATCGCGGACCGGCTGGCCCGGCACGGGGTGCCGGCCGGGGCGCTGCAGCTGGAGATCACCGAACGGCTGCTGCTGGAGGACGGGCAGCTGGCCGCCGACACCTTGGAGGAGCTGCGCGGCCACGGGGTCGGCATGTCCCTCGACGACTTCGGCACCGGGTACTCCTCGCTGGTGCGGCTGCGGAAGCTGCCGGTGGGCGAGCTGAAGATCGACCGCTCCTTCGTCAGCAGGATGGTGGCGGACCACCACGACGCGGCCGTGGTCCGCTGCTCGGTGCAGCTCGCCCACTCGCTGGGGCTGACCGTGGTCGCGGAGGGCGTCGAGGACGACGAGACCTGGGAGCGGCTGCACGCCATGGGCTGCGACGCGGTCCAGGGCTGGCTGGTCTCCGCAGCGCTCCCCGCCGACCAGGCGACGGCGTGGCTCCGGATCCGCAACGCGGCTTCGCCGCAGCCCGTCGAACCGACGTCTTGAGGGGCGCGGGGAACTGCGCTGCCAGCCATGCACCTCCGTAGATGGTTGGCAGCGCAGTTCCCCGCGCCCCTAGAGACAAAAACGTCAGCGCATGGATGCCCCGGGCGTCCGTAGGATGGGGTCCTCCCCGGTGTCAATAGACTGGGGCCCGGAAAACCTGATCCCACCCCGAAGGGGACTGCTGCATGCCTGGCATTACGCGCGAGGAGGTCGCCCACCTCGCCCGGCTGTCGCGGCTGGAGCTCAAGGCCGAAGAGCTGGACCACTTCGCCGAGCAGCTCAACGACATCGTCGACGCGGTCGCCCGCGTCAGCGAGATCGCCGCCGAAGACGTACCGCCGACCTCGCACCCGCTGCCGCTGACCAATGTCATGCGCCCGGATGTGGTCCGCCCGTCCCTCACGCCCGCCGAGGCCCTCGCCGGTGCGCCCGCCGCGGAGGAGCAGCGCTTCCGCGTGCCGCAGATCCTCGGGGAGGACTGACCAACCCATGACCGACCTGATCCGCAACACCGCAGCCGAGACCGCCGCGGCCATCGCCGCAGGCGAGGTCTCCGCCGTCGAGGTGGCCCAGGCGCACCTGGACCGCATCGGCGCCGTCGACGAGAAGGTGCACGCCTTCCTGCACGTCGACACCGAGGGCGCGCTCAGCGCCGCCCGCGCCGTGGACGCCAAGCGCGCCGCAGGCGAGGAGCTGGGCCCGCTGGCCGGCGTCCCGCTGGCGCTCAAGGACGTGTTCACCACCAAGGGCGTCCCCACCACCGCCGGGTCGAAGATCCTCGAGGGCTGGGTGCCGCCGTACGACGCGACGCTGACCCGCCGGCTCAAGGACGCCGGTGTGGTGATCCTCGGCAAGACCAACATGGACGAGTTCGCCATGGGGTCCTCCACCGAGAACAGCGCCTACGGCCCCACCGGCAACCCCTGGGACCTCTCCCGGATCCCCGGCGGCTCCGGCGGCGGTTCCGCCGCCGCGCTGGCCGCCTACGAGGCCCCGCTGGCCATCGGCACCGACACCGGCGGCTCGATCCGCCAGCCCGGCGCGGTCACCGGCACCGTCGGCGTCAAGCCGACCTACGGCACGGTCTCCCGCTACGGCCTGATCGCCTTCTCCTCCTCGCTGGACCAGGGCGGTCCCTGCGCCCGTACCGTGCTGGACGCGGCCCTGCTGCACGAGGCCATCGCCGGGCACGACCCGCTGGACTCCACCTCGATCGACGCCCCGGTGCTGCCGCTGGTGGCGGCCGCGCGCCAGGGTGCCGGCGGCGACCTCACCGGCGTCCGGGTCGGCGTGGTCAAGGAGTTCGCCGGCGAGGGCTACCAGGCCGGCGTGATGCAGCGCTTCAACGAGTCGGTGGAGATCCTGCGCGGTCTCGGCGCCACCGTGGTCGAGCTGTCCTGCCCGTCCTTCAGCTACGCGCTGCCCGCGTACTACCTGATCGCGCCGTCCGAGGCCAGCTCCAACCTGGCCCGCTTCGACGCCATGCGCTACGGCCTGCGGGTCGGCGACGACGGCACCCGTTCGGCCGAGGACGTCACCGCGCTGACCCGCGAGGCCGGCTTCGGCCCCGAGGTCAAGCGCCGGATCATCCTGGGCACCTACGCCCTCTCCTCCGGCTACTACGACGCCTACTACGGCTCGGCGCAGAAGGTGCGGACCCTGATCACCCAGGACTTCGCCCGCTCCTTCGCCGACGTGGACGTGCTGGTCTCGCCGACCACGCCGACCACCGCCTTCCCGATCGGCGAGCGCGCCGACGACCCGATGGCGATGTACCTGGCGGACCTGTGCACCATTCCGTCGAACCTGGCCGGCAACTCGGCCATGTCGGTGCCCTGCGGGCTCGCCCCGGAGGACAATCTCCCGGTCGGCCTGCAGATCATCGCCCCCGCCATGGCCGACGACCGGCTGTACCGGGTTGGTGCGGCGGTCGAGGCGGCACTCAACAACCAGTGGGGACACCCCCTGCTCGAGGAGGCACCGGCGCTGTGAGCAACAAGACCGTCGCGAAGATCGACACCGCCACCACCATCGGCACCGGCAGCAAGGCCAAGCAGCTGAAGGGCTTCAAGCACTCCAAGCCCGGCATCCTGTTCGGCATCGGCGGCAGCGCCTTCGGCGCCTTCGGCATCGTCAAGGACGTCCGCAAGGCCCGCGAGGAGGGCGACACCCTCAAGCTGGTCAACGCCGCCGTCGCCGCCCTGGCCCTGGTCACCAGCACCGCGCTGCTGGTCCGCGAGCTGCGCAGGCTCGGCGACGACGACATCCTGCTCGGCTGAGCATCCATGAACACATGTGACGAAGAGGGGACGCATCAGTGAGCGTCATCGACCTGGTGCCCTACGACGAGGCGCTGGCGGCGTACGACCCGGTGATGGGCCTTGAGGTCCACGTCGAGCTGGGCACCGCCACCAAGATGTTCTGCGGCTGCTCCACCGAGCTGGGCGCCGAGCCCAACTCGCAGACCTGCCCCACCTGCCTGGGTCTGCCCGGCGCGCTGCCGGTGGTGAACGAGATCGGCGTGGAGTCGGCCGTCAAGATCGGCCTCGCGCTGAACTGCGAGATCGCCGAGTGGTGCCGTTTCGCCCGGAAGAACTACTTCTACCCGGACATGCCGAAGAACTTCCAGACCTCGCAGTACGACGAGCCGATCGCCTTCAACGGCTACCTGGACGTCACGCTGGAGGACGGCGAGGTCTTCCGGGTGCAGATCGAGCGCGCCCACATGGAGGAGGACACCGGCAAGTCCTCCCACATCGGCGGTGCCACCGGCCGCATCCACGGCGCCTCGCACTCGCTGCTGGACTACAACCGGGCCGGCATCCCGCTGATCGAGATCGTCACCAAGCCGATCGAGGGCGCCGGCAGCCGCGCACCCGAGGTCGCCAAGGCGTACGTGGCCGAGCTGCGCGAGGTCATCAAGGCGCTGGGCGTGTCCGAGGCCCGGATGGACAAGGGCCAGATGCGCTGCGACGTCAACCTGTCGCTGCGGCCGCACGGGCGCGAGGAGTTCGGCACCCGCTCGGAGACCAAGAACGTCAACTCGCTGCGCAGCGTGGAGCGGGCCGCCCGGTTCGAGATCCAGCGGCACGCCGCCGTGCTCAACGAGGGCGGCAGCATCGTCCAGGAGACCCGCCACTTCCACGAGGAGGACGGCAGCACCACCGCCGGGCGGATCAAGGACAATGCCGAGGACTACCGCTACTTCCCCGAGCCCGACCTGGTGCCGGTCGCCCCGCCCCGCGAGTGGGTCGAGGAACTGCGTGCCGCGCTGCCCGAGATGCCCCGGGTGCGTCGGGAGCGGCTGCAGGGCGAGTGGGGCATCTCCGACCTGGAGATGCAGTCGGTGCTCAACGCCGGTGCGATCGAGCCGATCCTGGAGACCATCGCCGCGGGCGCGCCCGCGGACCAGGCCCGCAAGTGGTGGATGGGCGAGCTGGCCCGGCACGCCAACGAGTCGGGCGCCGAGCTCGGCGCGCTGCCGATCACCCCGGCGCAGGTCGCCAGGGTGTCCGAGCTGGTGGCGGCCGGTTCGCTGAACGACAAGCTGGCCCGCCAGGTGATCGAGGCGGTGCTGGCCGGCGAGGGCGGCCCGGACGAGGTCGTCGCTAAGCGCGGCCTGGCCGTGGTCTCCGACGACTCGGCGCTGGGCGCGGCCGTGGACGAGGCCATCGCGGCCAACCCCGATGTCGCCGCCAAGATCCGCGACGGCAAGGTCGCCGCGGCCGGGGCACTGGTCGGCGCGGTCATGAAGGCCACCCGCGGCCAGGCCGACGCGGCCAGGGTCAAGGAGCTCATCCTCGAACGGCTCGCCTGAGGTTCTAAGGTCCTAAGGCGCCTAAGGCCGTAGGACACTCCACTGAGGCCGTCCCACCCCTCCGGGTAGGACGGCCTCAGTGCTGTCTAAGGCCCCTCTGAGCTGGAAGATCGGGCAGGCTCCCGATGCCCGGCACCCCCCTGGGAGAGGAATCTTGAGGTCAGCAGGGAAGAGCGAAAGACCTTCACAGGGGAGCAGCAGATGTCCAGCAGCGAGTTCTACTTCCAGTCCTTCAAGATCCGCGAGTCCGAGCTGCGTCGCGCGGCCGAGCAGCACCGCATGGTGGTCGAGGCCGAGCAGCACGCCCGGGCGGCGGCGGAGAGTGACGGGGCCCAGGACCGGAAGGGAGGGGGATCGCAGTTCCACTTCCGGGGCGCCCGCCGCTCGCGGCGGGCCTCCGCGCCCAGTGCCTGCTGACCGACGCCCCCGGACTGTCGGAGGCGTGTGCGATGCTCAGTGATGTGGAGCGCATATCGGTGAGTCCCGTGTTCGTCGGCCGCTCCGCCGAAATGGCGGAGCTCTCGACGGCGCTGCAGCGGGCGGGGGAGGGGCAGCCACAGGCGCTGCTCATCGCGGGGGACGCCGGGGTCGGCAAGACCCGGCTGCTGGAGGAGTTCGTCTGTGCGGCTACGGCGCGGGGGGCCGTAGCCGCCGTCGGCGGTTGCGTGGAGATCGGTGCGGACGGCCTGCCGTACGCGCCGATCGCCGCCGCGCTGCGCGCGCTCCACCACGAGCTGGGCGTCGAGATGGAGCAGGCGGCGGCGGGCAGCGAGGGCCGGCTGGCGCAACTGCTGCCGGAGCTGGGCCACGCGGTGCCGGAGGCCCACGACGAGTTCGGCCGGGCCCGGCTGTTCGAGCACACCGCCCAGCTCTTCGAGCGGCTCACCGCGGACCGCACCGTGGTGCTGGCCCTGGAGGACCTGCACTGGTCCGACCGGTCCACCCGGGAACTGCTGGTCTACCTGCTGCGCTCGCTGCGCGGCTCGCGGCTGGTCATCGTCGCCACCTACCGCAGCGACGACCTGCACCGCCGTCACCCGCTGCGGCCCTTCCTGGCCGAGCTGGAGCGGCTGCGCACGGTGCAGCGGCTGGACCTGCCGCGGCTGGGCCGCGCCGAGGTCGCCGACCAGTTGCTGGGCATCCTGGCGGACACCCCCGACCCGGCGCTGGTGTCCAGGATCTTCCTCCGCTCCGAGGGGATCCCCTTCTTCGTGGAGGAGCTGGCCGCCAGCTACCAGGGCGGCTGCTCCACCGGGCTCACCGAGTCGCTGCGCGATCTGCTGCTGGTCCGGGTCGAAGCGCTGCCCGAGGCGGTGCAGTCCGTGCTGCGGGCTCTCGCGCTCGGCGGCTCGGCGGTGGAGTACGGGCTGCTCCGGGCGGTGCTGCCGCTGCCCGAGGACGAGCTGATCGGCGCCCTGCGCGCGGCGGTGGACGCCAACATCCTGCGCCCCACCCCGGACGGCGACGGCTACCGCTTCCGGCACGCCCTGGTCCGCGAGGCCGTCGCCGACGACCTGCTGCCCGGCGAGGGCGGCCGGATCACCCGGCGCTACGCGACGGTCCTCAGCGAGCAGCCGCAGCTGGTGCCCGCCGTGGAGCGGACCACCCGGCTGGCCAACTACTGGTACAGCGCCGGCGATCCGGCCCGCGCCCTGCCGGCCGCCCTGGACGCGAGCCGCGAGGCCCGGCGGCGCAACGCCTTCGCCGAGCAGCTGCAGATGCTGGAGCGCGCGCTGGAGCTGTGGGACCGGGTCCCGGAGGAGGTGCTGGCCGATCTGCGCCCGGCCGACTACGCCGAGTCCTACCCGGCCTGCAGCTGCGACGAGGACCCGAACGGGGAGTGCTGCGAGCGGCTGCGCTACGTCGACGTCATCGCCGAGGCCGCCGTCGCCGCCCGGCTCTGCGGGGAGCGCGAACGCTGCCTCAACCTCTGCAAGCTGGCGCTGCGTCATATCGATGAGACCACCGACCCGTCCCGGGCCGCCTGGTTCTGGGGCCAGCGCTCCCGGGTCCAGTTCCTCTTCGACGCCGGCGACAACGGCCGCGCCGATCTGGCCAAGGCCCGCGCGCTGGTCGAGAACGGTCCGCCGAACGCGGTGCAGGCGGAGGTCTTCGCCCGGTACGCCGCCTGCGACATGGTCGACTGGCCCGAACCGGAGGACATCGCCCTGGCCGAGCGGGCCATCGGGATCGCCCGCCAGATCAGCGACGAGCCGGTGGAACTGCACGCCCGGGTCACCCTGGGCACGCTCCAGGTCATCCTGGGACGCGAGGCCGAGGGCCTGGCCGAGCTGCAGCACGTGCTGAGCCGCGCGGTCGAGCTGCACGAACCGGACCTGATGTCCCGTGCCTACGTCAACCTCTCGGACGTCTACGAGGGCCTCGGCCGCTCGGAGCAGGCCGAGGCGACGGCCCGCGAGGGCTGCGAGATGGCCAGGGCCAACGGCCTGCTCGGGGCCTCGGGTTCGATCCTGCAGGGCAACTGGGTCGAGCCGCTGATCTCCCTCGGGCGGCTGGACGAGGCCCAGCGGCTGCTCGACGCCGTCTCGCACGAACTGGGCACCCCGACCGAGAGCGGCTTCCTGAACCGGCTCCGCGGTCTGATCGCGCTGCTGCGCGACGACCTTCCGGCCGCGACCGCGCAGCTGCTGAACGCCAGGGCCGAGCTGGTCGGCGGCCGTGCGCAGAGCTGGCTGCCGGTGTCCGAGCTGGCGATCCGGCTGGCCGCCGCCGAGGGCCGTTTCGACGGGGTCAGGTCCGAGCTGCTGGCCGCCGTCGGCGAGGGCTTCCCCTCCGGGAAGTCTCGCTACGTCTGGCCGCTGCTGCTGCACGCCACCGCCGCCGAAGCCGACTCGCGCGGGCTGCCGGCCCTGGACGCCGACCGGCCCGCGGTGCTGGAGCAGGTGCGCGCGGCCGCCTCGCAGCTGCTCCGCGGCTGGCCGCTGGCGGACGGGTTCGCCCTGCTGCTGGACGCCGAACTCGCCCGCGCCGAGGGCGATTTCCAGGCCGAGCCGTATCTCCGCGCGGCGGCCGTGCTGGAGCCGCTCGGACTCCCGTACCCGCTGGACCTGGCGCTGCTGCGGGCCGCCGAGGCCGAGGCGCTGCAGGGGCGGCGGTCCGAGGCGGCGGCGCTGCTGCGGCGGGCCGAGGCGCAGGCGGCCCGGCACGGCGACGTACGGATGCAGGCGGCGGCGCGGCAGCTCGCCGACCGTGCCGGACTGCGGGCGGCGGAGGCCGCGGAGCCGGAGCCGTCGGTGGAGCCGGCCGCCTTCCATCTGACGCCGCGTGAGCTGGCGGTGCTGCGGCTGGTGGCGCTGGGGCGGAGCAACCGTCAGATCGCCGAGGAGCTGTACATCTCGCCGAAGACGGCGAGCGTCCATGTGTCCAACATCCTGGCCAAGCTGGAGGTGACCGGGCGCGGCGAGGCCGCCGCCCTGGCGCACCGGCTGCGCCTGGTGCCGGTCGGCGCCTGATCGGCCCATCGGTACCGGGTGCACGGGGAAAATCAGGCGGCGCTGTCGGAGGCATGTGCGATGCTCGGGGCCGTGGAGCGGATATCGGTAAGCCCCCGGTTCGTCGGCCGCAGTTCCGAACTCGCGGCGCTGGACGACACGCTGCGCCGGGCCGGGGCGGGGCTGCCGCAGGCCGTGCTGATCGGCGGCGAGGCCGGGGTCGGCAAGACCCGGCTGCTGGAGGAGTTCCAGCGGGCGGCGCTGTCCGGCGGCGCCCTGGTCTCGGTCGGCGGCTGCCTGGAGGTCGGCGCCGAGGGCCTGCCCTACGCGCCGTTCGCCAGCATCCTGCGCCGCCTGCACCGGGAGCTCGGCGTCGAGCTGGACCGGGCCGCCGAGGGCTACGAGAGCAGCCTGGCCCGGCTGCTGCCGGACTTCGGCGAGGCCCCGCCCGAGGCGCACGACGCCTTCGCCCGGGCCCGGCTGTTCGAGCACACCGCGCGGCTCTTCGAACGGCTGACGGTGGACCGCACCCTGGTGCTGGCCGTCGAGGACCTGCACTGGTCCGACCGCTCCACCCGGGAACTGCTCGCCTACCTGGTCCGCACCCTGCAGGGGGCCAGGGTGGTGGTCCTGGCCACCTACCGCAGCGACGACCTGCACCGGCGCCACCCGGTCCGGCCCTACCTGGCCGAGCTGGAGCGGCTCCGCACCGTCCAGCGGTTCGAACTGCCCAGGCTGGGCCGGGCCGAGGTGGCCCGCCAGCTGGCCGGCATCCTGCACCCCCGGGTGCCCGGCGAGGACCTGGTCCAGTGGGTCTACGACCGCTCCGAGGGCAACCCCTTCTTCGTCGAGGAGCTCGCCGCCTCCGAGCAGCAGGGCGCCGGCCGCTGCCTCACCGACTCGCTGCGCGACCTGCTGCTGGTACGGGTCGAGGCGATGCCGGAGGAGACCCAGGGCATCCTGCGGATCCTGGCCGAGGGCGGTTCGGCGGTCGAGCACCGGCTGCTGGCCGCGGTCGCCGGACATCCCGAGGACGAACTCACCGAGATCCTGCGCACCGCCGTGGGCGCCAACATCATCCAGCCCAGCGCCGACCTGGACGGCTACTGCTACCGCCACGCCCTGGTGCGCGAGGCGGTCTCGGACGACCTGATGCCGGGGGAGCGCAGCCGGATCAACCGCCGCTACGCCGGCGTGCTGGCCGAGCGCCCGGAGCTGGTCGCCGCCGACCAGCGGGCCGCCCGGCTCGCCGACTACTGGTACCACGCCCGCGACGCGGCGCTGGCGCTGCCGGCCGCCCTGGAGGCGGGTCTGCACGCGCGCCGCCGCAACGCCTTCGCCGAGCAGCTGCGCATGCTGGTGCGGGCCCTGGACCTGTGGGACGACGTGCCGGAGCAGGTCCTCGCGGGTCTGACCGGTGTCGAGTCGACCGACTCGACCTACCCCCGCTGCACCTGCCCGCCCGGCGCCGGGCACGCGTGCGGCCGGCTGCGGACGACCGACCTGCTGGCCCAGGCCGCCGTCGCGGCCATGTACAGCGGCGAGCACGACCGGGGCCTGCGCTTCATCAAGAAGGCGCTGCGGATCGTGGACGAGACCGAGGACCCGCAGCGGGCCGCCTGGTTCCTGATGCAGCGCGGCCGTGCCGTCCGCTACCGCTCCGGCGGGACCGCCCGGGAGGACATCGACCGCGCCCTGGCACTGGTCGGCGAAGGACCGCCCACCGCCGTCCTCGCCGACCTGCTCAACCGGCTGGCCGTCGAGGGCACCCTGGACGACGCCCGCAGGGAGGACCTGGAGACGGCCCGACGGGCCGTCGAGGTGGCCCGCGCGGTCGGCGCCCGCACCACCGAACTGCACGCCCGGCTCACCCTGGGCAGCCTGCACCGGATCTTCGACGACCACGAGCAGGCCGACGCCGCCTTCGCCGACCTGATCGAGGACGCCGCCGCCACCGGTGACATGGAGCTCCAGTCCCGGGTGTACATCAACCTCTCGCACCACTACGAGGCCGAGGGCCGGTCCGCCCGGGCGGCCGAGGCCGCCCGCGCCGGTCTGGAACTGATCAGGTTGAACGGGATGGCGGCCTACAGCGGCACCATCATGCTGGGCAACCTGGCCGAGGCACTGCTGTCGCTGGGGCGGCTGGACGAGGCCGGGAGGCTGCTCGCCGAGGAGCCGTTCGGCTCCGGGCGGGAGGCGCACCGCGACTTCCTGGAACGGTTGCGCGGCGATCTGGCGCTGATGCGCGGGGACACCGCGCACGCCGCCGAGCAGTTGGAGGCCGCCCGCGCCCTGGAGGCCGACTGGCAGCCGCAGAAGTACCTGCCGACGGCGCTGCTGGCGGTGCGGATCGCCTGCCGGCAGGGCCGCTTCGGCGATGCCAGGTCCGAGCTGTCCGCGGTGCTGGACAAGGGCCTGGACCGGGGCTACGAGCGGCACGCCTATCCGTTGCTGTTCCACGCCGCGGCGGCCGAGGCCGACGGCTACGAACTGCCGGGGTCGGCCCAGGGCCGGCCCGAGACGCTGCAGCGGATCCGGGCCGCGGCCGCCGGGCTGAGCAGGCAGCATCCGCTCGCGGCCCCCTGGGGATCGATGCTGGCGGCCGAACTGGCCCGCGCCGAACGGAGCGACACCGCGACGATGTGGCTGGCCGCGGCGGAAGCGGTGGCCGGGCTGGAATCCCGGGGAGCGCGCGCCATGGCGCTGTACCGGGCGGCGGAACGGCTGGCCGTCGAGGGGCAGCGCGGCCCGGCGGCCGCGGCCGCCGACGAGGCGCTGGAGCTGGCCGAGCGCCAGGGGGAGCACGGGCTGCAGCAGTCCGTACGGCTGCTGCTGGAACGGGCCGGGCTGCGCACCGAGCGGGCCGCCGCGGAGCCGGAGCAGCCCGAGCCGGGTCCCGCCGCCTTCCATCTGACGCCGCGTGAGCTGGGCGTGCTGCGGCTGGTTGCGCTGGGGCGGAGCAACCGTCAGATCGCCGAGGAGCTGTACATCTCGCCGAAGACGGCGAGCGTTCACGTCTCCAACATCCTGGCCAAGCTGGAGGTGACCGGGCGCGGCGAGGCCGCCGCCCTGGCCCACCGGCTCCGACTGGTCGGCCCGCGATAGCCTCGCGGTCATGGCCCGCTACCTCCTGCCCTATCCGCCCGAGCAGCTCGGCACGCTGCCCGCCGGGGTCCGCGCCGACGAGATCGCCGTCTGGGACGGAGCGGGACCGCCACCGGAGCAGCGGGTGCTCGACGGCGTCGAGTTCTACTGCCTCCCCTACATGCACCATGCGGCCGCCACCGCCCTGTTCCCGCGGCTGCCCGCACTGCGCACCGTGCAGACGCTCACCGCCGGCGTCGACGACGTGCTGCCGCGGCTGCCGGCCGGGGTGACCCTGCAGAACGCCCGCGGCCTGCACGACGCCAGCACCGCCGAACTCGCGGTCACGCTGATCCTGGCCTCGCTGCGCGGCATCCCGCAGTTCGTCAGGGACCAGGCCGACGGGGTCTGGAACCAGCACTTCCGCCCCGCGCTGGCCGACCGCACGGTCCTGATCGTCGGCTACGGCTCCATCGGCGCGGCCCTGGAGGCACGGCTGCTGCCGTTTGAGTGCGACATCGTCCGGGTGGCGCGCAGTGCGCGTTCCGAGCCGCTCGGCCCGGTGCACGCCCTGGACGGGCTTCCGGCGCTGCTGCCGACGGCGGACGTGGTGGTGCTGCTGGTGCCGCTGACCGAGCAGACCCGGCACCTCGCCGACGCCGCGTTCCTGGCCCGGATGAAGGACGGCGCGCTGCTGGTCAATGTCGCGCGCGGCGCCGTCGTCGACACCAAGGCCCTGCTCGCCGAGCTGGACACCGGCCGGATCGGCGCAGCCCTGGACGTCACCGACCCCGAGCCGCTGCCCGCCGACCACCCGCTCCGGCACGCCCCCAACACCCTGATCACCCCTCACGTCGGCGGCCCCAGCACCGCCTTCCTCCCCCGCGCCCTCCGCCTCCTGAACGCCCAACTCGCCGCCTTCGGCCGTTAGGCCTTCGGGGGCGCGAGGCTCTGCTTGACGAAAGGCGCGCGCGAGAACCAGCTACGGTGGCAGGCGTCGCGGCACATGCCTCGCTCCGCGCCCCCCTTGCGCCCCCAACACCCCCACGCGCCTGGCCATTCGGCTGGTTCCGGGCCGTCCCCACCGATCCCGCAGAGCCTTCCCAGCGCGTTCCGTTACTCTGAGTTGAGTATGGATGTCGTAGAGTGACGAGAGTGGTGTAAGGTCCCGACCGGGAGAGCCGGTACGGAGCGATCCGCATCGCTGCTCCGCCCGCGACCGGGGCCGGAGGGGGAGTTACCGGTATGAGTACCAAGACCGTGCTGCCCGGCCCACCCTGGGCCGAGGAGCATTCCGTGCCGAGATTCAGCGTGCAGGACCCCGTCGCGTCCGTCTCCGACCTCGACCCGCCGGGGCTGCTGTCGGGCAGCCTCTCCGCGTACGAGGCGGAGGAGCCGCGCGAGGAGGCGCCGCAGCCGGGTCCGGCCTCCCGGCTGCCCAGGCTGCTCATCCTGCTGCTGTGCCTCGGCTATCTGATCGGTTCGGCCTCCGGCTGGGGCTCCCCGGGCCTGGCCGACTTCATGGGGGACTTCGGCCTCTCCGGTGCCGCGCTCACCGCGTCCCTGTCCTGTCTGGGCTACAGCTGCACCGCCGCCGGCCGGCACCGTCCGGCCTGGCTCTGCTTCGGCCTGTCCTCACTGATGGTCGCCGTCGGCAACGGCGTCTGGGGCTGGTACGAGGTGGTGCTCCGGGTGCCGATCCCGACCCCCTCCATCGCCGACTACGCCTTCCTGATGTTCGCCCCGCCGGCCATCCTCGGCCTGCTGCTGCTGGCCAAACGCCCGCGCAACGCGGCCGGTTGGCTCTGTCTCGCCCTGGACGGCTGGCTGATCGCCGGCTCCCTGCTCACGCTGAGCTGGAGCCTCGCGCTGGCGCGCACCGCCCACGGCGACTCCGGCAGCCCGCTGCGGCTGTCGATGGCGCTGGCCTACCCGGTGCTGGACATCCTGCTGGTCAGCATGGTGCTGGGGCTGCGCTTCCGGAGCCGCGACAGCAACCGGGCGGCCGTGCACACGGCGATGGTGGCGCTGGCGCTCACCGTGCTCTGCGACGCCCTGTTCACCAGCCAGGCGCTCCGGGACGCCTACCACTCCGGCCAGTTGCTGGACGCCGGCTGGTTCACCGGCAGCATGCTGCTCGCCTGGGCCCCCTGGGCCAGGCCCAGCGGCAACGGCGGGGCCGCCGCCCCCGGCGGCGGGCGGACCAGGGTCGCCTCCACCTTCAGTGCGCTGACCCCCTACGCCGCCGCCGCGGTCTGCACCGCCGGCCTGATCTACAACGCCTTCGCACAGCGCCAGTTGGACCGCTTCGTACTGATCGTCGCCTGCACCGTGGTGTTCGCGCTGATCCTGCGCCAGGGCATCATGCTGCTGGACAACCTGTCGCTGGCGCAGAAGCTGTCGCACCAGGAGAACCACTTCCGCTCGCTGGTCCAGGGCTCCAGCGACGTCATCATGATCGCCGACCCGGACGGCGTGCTGCGCTACGTCAGCCCCGCCGCCACCGGCGTCTACGGCCGCCCGGCCGAGGAACTGGTGGGCACCCGGCTGCCGGAGATGGTCCACCCGGACGACCTCGGGCACGTCCTCTGGGAGGTGCAGCGCTACCTGGCGCAGAGTCCCGCCCAGGAGCCGACCGCCAGGATCGAGTGCCGGGTGCGCTCCGGCGCGGGGGAGTGGCTGGACGTCGAGTCCACGGTGAACCGCTACCGCGACGGCCTGATCTTCAACTGCCGGGACGTCTCCGAACGGGTGCGCCTGCAGGCGCAGTTGGAGCACAACGCGTTCCACGACGCGCTCACCGACCTGCCCAACCGGGCGCTGTTCCTGAACCGCGGCAGGACGGCGCTGAACCGGATGCCCGCCGCCGAGGGCGTAGCGGTGCTCTTCCTCGACCTGGACGGCTTCAAGGCCGTCAACGACACGGCGGGGCACCAGGTCGGCGACGAGCTGCTGGTCCAGGCGGCCCGGAGGCTGCAGGACACGGTCCGTTCCGGGGACACCGTCGCCCGGCTGGGCGGCGACGAGTTCGCCGTACTGCTGGTGGGGCTCGACCAGGAGCAGGCGGCGGAGGTCGCCGAGCGGCTGCGCGCGGCACTGTCCGCGCCGTACTGGATCGGCAGCGAGGAGCTCGGCGTGGCCGCGAGCATCGGCATCGCCTTCGCCGAGCCCGGCATCACCCCGGCCCGGCTGCTGCGCAACGCCGACCTGGCGATGTACCGGGCCAAGAAGAACGGCAAGGGCCGGGTCGCCGTCTACGACCCCCAGTTGCGCACCGAGCTGCACCGCCGCACCGAGCTGGAGCAGCGGCTCAGGCTCGCCGTGCGCGAGGGCCAGTTCGCCCTGCTGCACCAACCCGTGGTCGACCTCGGGTCAGGTGAGGTGGTCGCGCTGTCCGCGCAGGCCCGCTGGCGCTCGGCGCAGGGGCTGCTGCTCACCCCGGCCGAGTTCCAGCGGGCCTCGGAGGGCGGCGACCGGGCGGCGCGGTTCACCCGCTGGATGGTCGAGCAGGCGCTGCAGCTCTCCAGGGAGCGCCGGGAGCGGCTGGGCGCCACGGTGTCCCAGCTCCCGGTGGCGGTCCGGCTCTCGGCCCGCAGACTGGCCGTTCCGGGGTTGTGCGAGACCATCGAGGCCATGCTGCTGCGCAGCGGTCTGCCCGCGGAGTCCTTACTCCTGGAGATCACCGAGGGTGAGGCCGCGGACGGCCGGCCGCACCACTCCGACGAGCTGGTCCGTCGGCTCACCGCGCTGCGCAAGCTCGGCATCGGGCTCGCCCTGGACGGGTTCGGCGGTCCGGGCGCCCCGCTCAGCGGGCTCCGGCTGCTGCCGGTCGACATGATCAAGGTGGAGCGCGGTCTGGTCGAGGGGCTGGTCGAGTCGGCGTTCCTGCAGACCCTGACCACCTCGGTGCTCCGGCTGGGACAGGAGTTGGGCCTCACCACGGCGGCCGAGGGCGTCGACCAGGCGGCCCAGGCGGCGCTGCTGCGCCGGCTCGGCTGCCAACGCGGCCAGGGCCGGTACTTCTCCGGCCCGCTCCCCGAGGAGGAGTTGGACGCGGTACTCTGCGGCCCCGGATTCGACGTTCCCGATGCCCCGGCGGAGGGGTCGCAGCGGCTCGTCCACCCTTCGGGTGAGTCCCGCAGTGACCTGCGGCTTCACCGCCCCGGCCACCCCCGCACCAACTCTGACCAGCAAGGACGCTCCCGTGGCAGTCATCTCGGCCTCGGTCCGCATGATGAGACATCGATCCCACCGGCTTGACACCCCGGTCACCGCCGGAGGAAGGTCGAGCCATGAGCACCCGAATTCTCGTACTTGGCGGGCGCGTCGGCTGATCCGCAGGAATCCGGTCTCACCCGGTCCACGGAATCACTCAGGTCGACGCGCCACCCCTCGCATGCCCACGGGCACGAGGGGTTTTTTGTTGCCCACGCCCCGAAGTCCGCAACCCCGCCACGTACCCCTCCGAGAAGGAATCAGCAGATGACTGAGCAGGCAGCCGCCGCCCCGCAGCGAGGCGAGACGTCCCCCGTCGCCGAGCCCATGACCGGGGCCCAGTCGCTCATCCGCTCGCTCGAAGCCGTCGGTGTCGAGACCATGTTCGGCCTCCCCGGCGGTGCCATCCTCCCCGCCTACGACCCGCTGATGGACTCCGTCAAGGTCCGTCACATCCTGGTCCGCCACGAGCAGGGCGCGGGCCACGCGGCCACCGGTTACGCGCAGGCCACCGGCAAGGTGGGGGTCTGCATGGCCACCTCGGGCCCGGGCGCCACCAACCTGGTCACCCCGATCGCCGACGCCTACATGGACTCGGTGCCGATCGTCGCCATCACCGGGCAGGTCGCCAGCGCCGCGATCGGTACCGACGCCTTCCAGGAGGCGGACATCTGCGGCATCACCATGCCGATCACCAAGCACAACTTCCTGGTCACCGACCCGGCCGAGATCCCGCGGGTGATCTCCGAGGCGTTCCACATCGCCGCCACCGGCCGCCCGGGACCGGTGCTGGTCGACATCGCCAAGGACGCGCTGCAGGCCCGGACCGTGTTCCGGTGGCCGCCGGAGCACCAGCTGCCCGGCTACCGCCCGGTGACCAAGCCGCACGCCAAGCAGATCCGCGAGGCCGCCCGGCTGCTGACCACCTCCAAGCGCCCGGTCCTCTACATCGGCGGCGGCGTCATCAAGTCCGGCGCGACCGCGGAACTGCGGATCCTGGCCGAGCTGACCGGTGCCCCGGTGGTCACCACGCTGATGGCGCTGGGCGCCTTCCCCGACACCCACGACCAGCATCTGGGCATGCCCGGCATGCACGGCAGCGTCGCCGCCGTCACCGCGCTGCAGAAGGCCGACCTGCTGTTCGCGGTCGGCACCCGCTTCGACGACCGGGTCACCGGTCGGCTGGACACCTTCGCCCCGCACGCCAAGATCGTCCACGCCGACATCGACCCGGCCGAGATCGGCAAGAACCGCACCGCCGACGTGCCGATCGTCGGTGACGCCCGGGAGATCCTGGCCGACCTGATCCAGGCCGTCCAGGCCGAGTTCGCCGGCGGCACCACAGCGGACTACACGGAGTGGTGGCAGCAGCTCAACGGCTGGCGCAAGACCTACCCGGTCGGCTACGACGCCGCCCCCGACAACATGCTGAGCCCGCAGCAGGTGATCGAGCGGATCGGCCAGTTGGTCGGCCCGGACGCGATCTACGCGGCGGGCGTGGGCCAGCACCAGATGTGGGCCTCCCAGTTCCTGACCTTCGAGAAGCCGGCGACCTGGCTGAACTCCGGCGGCGCGGGAACCATGGGCTACGCCGTCCCGGCGGCGATGGGGGCCAAGGCCGGGATGCCGGACACCCCGGTCTGGGCCATCGACGGCGACGGCTGCTTCCAGATGACCAACCAGGAACTGGTCACCTGCGCCCTGAACAACATCCCGATCAAGGTCGCGGTCATCAACAACGGCTCGCTGGGGATGGTCCGCCAGTGGCAGACCCTCTTCTACGACCAGCGCTACTCCAACACCGTGCTGCACAGCGGTCCCGAGCACGACGGCGTCGCCCAGCCCGCCCAGGGCACCCGGATCCCGGACTTCGTCAAGCTGTCCGAGGCGATGGGCTGCGTCGGGCTGCGCTGCGAGCGCCCCGAGGACCTTGACGCGGTGATCCAGCAGGCGATGGCGATCAACGACGCCCCGGTCGTCATCGACTTCATCGTCCACCAGGACGCCATGGTCTGGCCCATGGTCGCCGCCGGAACCAGCAACGACGAGATCCTGGCGGCGCGCGACGTCCGCCCGGACTTCGGCGACCAGCTCGACTAGACCAGCGACCAAGGGAATAGGAACCATGTCCAAGCACACCCTCTCCGTCCTGGTCGAGAACAAGCCAGGCGTGCTCGCCCGCATCGCCGCGCTGTTCTCCCGCCGCGGGTTCAACATCGACTCGCTCGCGGTCGGACCGACCGAGCACCCAGACATCTCCCGGATGACCATCGTCGTCAACGTGGAGGACCTGCCGCTGGAGCAGGTCACCAAGCAGCTCAACAAGCTGGTCAACGTCATAAAGATCGTCGAGCTGGACCCGGACGCGGCGGTCCGCCGCGAGCTGGTCCTGGTCAAGGTGCGCGCGGACAGCGAGACCCGCTCCCAGATCACCGAGATCGTCACGCTCTTCCGCGCCAAGACCGTGGACGTCTCCCCGGACGCGGTGACGGTCGAGGCCACCGGCAGCAGCGACAAGCTGGAGGCGATGCTCAAGATGCTGGAACCGTACGGCATCAAGGAACTCGTCCAGTCCGGGATGGTCGCCGTGGGCCGCGGCGCACGGTCGATTACCGACCGTTCCCTCCGCGCGCTGGACCGCAGCGCCTGACTGGTCCTCCGTAGCTGGTTCTCGCGCAGTTCCCCGCGCCCCTGGCTGAGTGCAACTGAGCCAGTTGCAGACCCATAGGGGCGCGGGGAACTGCGCGAGAACCCCGCGCCCACGTGCACCGTCCCTGAGACGCTAATCTCAGCATCCGAGAAGCAAACCCGCGCGCCGCCGACCGGCGTACGGTGTCCCTAACCGAAGCAACCCCCCGCAAGGAGAAGCCAGCGATGGCCGAGCTGTTCTACGACGACGACGCCGATCTGTCCATCATCCAGGGCCGCAAGGTCGCGATCCTCGGCTACGGCAGCCAGGGCCACGCCCACGCCCTCTCCCTGCGCGACTCCGGCGTCGACGTCCGCGTCGGCCTGCTGCCGGAGTCCAAGTCCCGCGCCAAGGCCGAGGAGCAGGGCCTGCGCGTGGTCACGCCGGCCGAGGCGGCCGCCGAGGCCGACGTCATCATGATCCTGGTCCCGGACCCCATCCAGGGCGACGTGTACAAGGAGGTCGTCGAGCCCAACCTCAAGGCCGGCGACGCCCTGTTCTTCGGCCACGGCCTGAACATCCGCTACGGCTTCATCAAGCCCCCGGCCGACGTCGACGTCTGCATGGTCGCCCCCAAGGGCCCGGGCCACCTGGTCCGCCGTCAGTACGAGGAGGGCCGCGGCGTGCCCTGCATCGTGGCCGTCGAGCAGGACGCCACCGGAAAGGGCCTGGAGCTGGCGCTCTCCTACGCCAAGGGCATCGGCGGCACCCGCGCCGGCGTCATCAAGACCACCTTCACCGAGGAGACCGAGACCGACCTGTTCGGTGAGCAGGCCGTCCTCTGCGGTGGCACCTCCGCGCTGGTCAAGGCGGGCTTCGAGACCCTGGTCGAGGCCGGCTACCAGCCGGAGATCGCCTACTTCGAGTGCCTGCACGAGCTGAAGCTCATCGTCGACCTGATGTACGAGGGCGGCCTGGAGAAGATGCGCTGGTCGGTCTCCGAGACCGCCGAGTGGGGCGACTACATCACCGGCCCGCGCATCATCACCGCCGACACCAAGGCCGCGATGAAGCAGGTCCTGGCCGAGATCCAGGACGGCACCTTCGCCAACGCCTGGATCGCCGAGTACAAGAACGGCCTGCCGAAGTACAACGAGTACAAGAAGGCCGACAGCGAGCACCTGCTGGAGACCACCGGCAAGAAGCTCCGCAAGCTGATGAGCTGGGTGGACGAGGAGGCGTAAGCTTCCCCCCACCTCTGCTGCGGGGGTGTCCCGGACGGGGCGCCCCCGCATCTTTGTACGGTTCGTAAGGTCCCGTGCGGGTGATTCCTCCGCAGGGGCGCGTGGTACAGGCCCAACCCTCGCTAGACTCCCGATTGCGCGTCAGGCCCACAGCGTCGTGCGTCTCCAACGCGGCATGCCACCGTTCCCACCATGCCGCCCCTACACGGGTGCCACCCACACCCATGCGGCAGGGGAGATCCGGACAGTAAGGACAACTGTCGTGAGCGCTGCACCCACCCACAAGCCTGTCGTTCTCATCGCGGAAGAGCTCTCCCCCGCGACCGTGGACGCGTTGGGCCCCGACTTCGAGATCCGCCACTGCGACGGTGCCGACCGGGCCCAGCTGCTGCCCGCCATCGCCGACGTCGACGCGATCCTGATCCGCTCCGCCACCAAGGTCGACGCCGAGGCCATCGCCGCCGCCGGGAAGCTCAAGGTCGTCGCCCGCGCCGGCGTCGGCCTGGACAACGTGGACGTACCCGCCGCGACCAAGGCGGGTGTGATGGTCGTGAACGCCCCGACCTCCAACATCGTCACCGCCGCCGAGCTGGCCTGCGGTCTGCTGATCTCCACCGCCCGGCACATCCCGGCCGCCAACACCGCGCTCAAGGCCGGCAAGTGGGCCCGCAGCAAGTACACCGGCGTCGAGCTGGCCGAGAAGACCCTCGGCGTGGTCGGCCTCGGCCGCATCGGCGTGCTGGTCGCGCAGCGGATGTCCGGTTTCGGCATGAAGATCGTCGCCTACGACCCCTACATCCAGGCAGCCCGGGCCGCGCAGATGGGCGTCAAGCTCATGTCGCTGGACGAGCTGCTGGAGGTCTCCGACTTCATCACCGTGCACCTCCCGAAGACCCCCGAGACCATCGGCCTGATCGGCGACGAGGCGCTGCACAAGGTCAAGCCGACCGTCCGCATCGTCAACGCCGCCCGCGGCGGCATCGTGGACGAGGAGGCCCTCGCGGCCGCCCTCAAGGAGGGCCGGGTGGCCGGCGCCGGCCTCGACGTCTACTCCAAGGAGCCGTGCACCGACTCCCCGCTGTTCTCCTTCGACAACGTGGTCTGCACCCCGCACCTGGGCGCCTCCACCGACGAGGCGCAGGAGAAGGCCGGCATCTCGGTCGCCAAGTCGGTCCGCCTCGCGCTGGCGGGCGAGCTGGTGCCGGACGCGGTCAACGTCCAGGGCGGCGTCATCGCCGAGGACGTGCGTCCCGGCCTGCCGCTGGCCGAGAAGCTCGGCCGGATCTTCACCGCCCTGGCCGGCGAGGTCGCGGTCCGCCTCGACGTCGAGGTGCGCGGCGAGATCACCCAGCACGACGTCAAGGTGCTGGAGCTGTCGGCCCTCAAGGGCGTCTTCGAGGACGTCGTCGCCGAGACGGTCTCCTACGTCAACGCTCCGCTGTTCGCCCAGGAGCGCGGCCTCGAGGTCCGGCTGACCACCACCAGCGAGAGCCCCGAGTACCGCAACGTCATCACCGTGAAGGGCACCCTGACCGACGGCCGCGAGGTCGCCGTCTCCGGGACGCTCACCGGCCCCAAGCGGGTCCAGAAGATCGTCGGCGTGGACACCTTCGACGTCGACGTGGTGCTCACCGACCACATGGCCTTCTTCCGCTACGACGACCGCCCGGGGGTGGTCGGCTCGCTCGGCCGGATCCTCGGCGAGGCCGGTATCAACATCGCGGGCATGCAGGTCTCCCGTGACGACGAGGCCGGCGACGCCCTGGTGTCGCTCACCGTCGACAGCGAGATCCCGCAGCCGCTGCTGACCGAGATCGCCGCTGAGATCGGCGCCAAGTTCGCCCGTTCGGTGAACCTCAGCGCCTCCTGAGCCCTGAGCTGCGCAAAGCCCCGTCCGTCGCGGTCCGCGACGGACGGGGCTTTGGTATGTCCGGGTGAGCTCCGTCTCAGATAGTAGGAAATCCAAGTAGTTCTGCAGACAGTCGCGGCCCACTGTCGTACCGTGAGGGTGTCGGACGATCCGCCGTATCCTCGGCCAGTTCCGACCGGCCCCTGTCGCGGGTGATCCCCGCGCGGCCCTCCATCGCCTTTCTCCGCGCATGAAACCTCCGCGCACGAAACGGAGTCCCCCATGGACCAGCCGCGCCCCCAGCAGAACCGCCCCTCCCCGACCAGCGACCGGGCCAAGGCCATGGCCGCCCTCCAGCGGGCCCTGGACCGCCGCGACAACGGCGGCGTCACCGGCCACCAGTAGCGAAGTCCACATTCCGGACGGCAACTGCCCACCTGTTGGGCTCCGGAGTAGGGTCGCAGGCATGTCTCGCACACTCCGCCTCGCAGTGATCCCCGGTGACGGCATCGGCCAGGAAGTCGTCGCCGAAGGGCTCAAGGTCCTGACCGCCGTCCTTCCCGCCGACACCAAGGTGGAGAGCACCGAGTACGACCTCGGCGCACGCCGCTACCACGCCACCGGCGAGACCCTGCCGGACAGCGTGCTGGAGGAGCTGAAGAACAACGACGCCATCCTCCTCGGCGCCATCGGCGACCCGTCCGTGCCCTCCGGGGTGCTGGAGCGCGGGCTGCTGCTGAAGCTGCGCTTCGCCTTCGACCACCACGTCAACCTGCGCCCCGGCAAGCTCTTCCCGGGCGTCGCCTCCCCGCTCGCCGGCGACCCGGTCATCGACTTCGTGGTGGTCCGCGAGGGCACCGAGGGCCCCTACGTCGGCAACGGCGGCACCCTGCGCACCGGTACGCCGCAGGAGATCGCCACCGAGGTCAGCCTGAACACGGCGTTCGGCATCGAGCGCGTCGTCCGCGACGCCTTCGCCCGCGCGCAGGCCCGTCCGCGCAAGAAGCTCACCCTGGTCCACAAGAACAACGTGCTGGTCCACGCCGGCCACCTGTGGACCCGGATCTTCAACCAGGTCGCGACCGAGTTCCCCGAGGTCAGCACCGACTACCTGCACGTCGACGCGGCCACGATCTTCTTCGTGACCCAGCCCGAGCGCTTCGACGTGATCGTCACCGACAACCTCTTCGGCGACATCATCACCGACCTGGCCGCGGCCGTCACCGGCGGCATCGGCCTCGCCGCCAGCGGGAACATCAACCCCAGCGGCGCATTCCCGTCGATGTTCGAGCCGGTCCACGGCTCGGCCCCGGACATCGCCGGACAGGGCAAGGCCGACCCGACCGCCACCGTGCTGTCCGTCGCCATGCTGCTGCAGCACCTCGGCCTGACCGACGAGGCAGCGAGGATCGAGACCGCGGTCGCCGCGGACCTCGCCGAGCGCGTCGGCAAGCCGGCCCGATCCACCAGCGAGGTCGGCGACGCCCTCGCGGCGCGAGTAGCCGGCTGACCCGCCGGCACAGCGCAGGACCTCCACGAGCGGTCCGGAAGCAGCACTGCCGGTCAACACCGGCACGAGCCTTCCGGGCCGCTTCGGCGTATCCGGACCGCCGGACCGGCTCGGCTGCGAGATACAAGGACATGCGACTATCAACCTTGGACGCCCTCATCGGACAATGGGGGATGTCCGCCATGACGACACGGTGAAGGACGTAACGGCCATGACCTCCCCCAACGAGCACATCGAGATCGAGCTGAAGCCCTCGGCCCACCCGCTCTCCGACGCCGAGCGCCAGGCCCGCCTGGCCAACCCGGGCTTCGGTCGCTACTTCACCGACAACATGGTGACCATCCGCTGGACCGAGGGCCGCGGCTGGCACGACGCCCAGCTCGTCCCGTACGGACCGATCGAGCTGGACCCGGCCACGGCGATCCTGCACTACGGCCAGTCGATCTTCGAGGGCCTCAAGGCGTACCGCACCGCGGACGGGGGCATCCAGACCTTCCGCCCCTACGCCAACGCCGCCCGCTTCCAGGCCTCCGCCCGCCGCCTGGCCATGGCCGAGCTGCCGCAGGAGACCTTCGTGGCCGCCGTCGAGGCCCTGGTCCAGCAGGACCAGGCCTGGGTCCCGACCGGGGGAGAGGCCAGCCTCTACCTGCGCCCCTTCATGATCGCGACCGAGGTGGGGCTGGGCGTCCGCCCCGCCAGCGAGTACCTGTTCATGCTGATCGCCTCCCCGGCCGGGGCCTACTTCCCCGGCGGCGTCGAGCCGGTCTCGGTCTGGCTCTCCGAGGAGTACGTCCGCGCGGCGCCCGGCGGCACCGGCGCGGCGAAGTGCGGCGGCAACTACGCGGCGTCGCTGGTGGCCCAGGCCCAGGCCGCGCAGCAGGGGTGCGACCAGGTGGTCTGGCTGGACGCGATCGAGCGCCGCTGGATCGAGGAGATGGGCGGGATGAACCTCTACTTCGTCTTCGGCGAGGGTGAGGACGCCCGCATCGTCACCCCCGAGCTGTCCGGCTCGCTGCTGCCCGGCATCACCCGGGACTCGCTGCTCACCATCGCGGCCGACCTCGGCTACGCGACCGAGGAGCGGAAGATCTCCACCGACGAGTGGCGCGACGGGAACGCCGACGGCACCCTCACCGAGGTCTTCGCCTGCGGCACCGCCGCAGTGATCACCCCGGTCGGCTCGGTCAAGTCCGCCCGCGGTGACTGGACCGTCGGCGACGGCACCCCGGGCCCGGTCACCATGCGCCTCCGCGAGTCCCTGCTGGCGCTCCAGACCGGCCACCGCGAGGACACCCACAACTGGATGCACCGAATCGCCTAGGGATCCATGGGGGCGCGGGGAACTGCGCTGCCAACCATGCACCTCCGTAGAGGGCTGGTCGCGCAGTTCCCCGCGCCCCTTGGTAGTGAGGGGGGTCCCGAATGCTGAGACCTGTACCCCGGAGGGCCCCGTGCTGTGCCAGACTGCACAGGTGTCCTCGCTCGCGCTCATTATTGGCAGCAGGCGCGCCGGTCCGCAGTGACCGCTCCACCACGTAAGACCCGTGGCAGGAACGGACACCGTGTCACATGACCCGCGCGCAGACCTCTCGCACCCGCGAGGGGTCTTTTTATTTGCCGACGCGCTCCCCACCGGGAGCACACCGACAAGCGAGCAGCTCGCGGCGATGGTGGACAGTGGAGTCGGATCCCCCAGCAGGCAGACCCTGCTGGGGGCCAACCAGCCCCCGGACAGGAGACCCCAGGCAATGACCCTCAGCGACGACTTCCACGTCTTCGACACCACCCTGCGCGACGGCGCGCAGCGCGAGGGCATCAACCTCACCGTCGCCGACAAGCTGACCATCGCCCGGCATCTGGACGACTTCGGCGTCGGCTTCATCGAGGGCGGCTGGCCCGGCGCCAACCCCCGTGACACCGAGTTCTTCGCCCGCGCCGCCGACGAGCTGCAGTTGCAGCACGCCCAGTTGGTGGCGTTCGGCGCCACCCGCAGGGCCGGCGGCGAGGCCGCCACCGACGCCCAGCTCGCCGCCCTGGTCGCCTCCGGCGCACCCGTGGTGACCCTGGTCGCCAAGTCGCACGACCGCCATGTCGAGCTGGCCCTGCGCACCACCCTGGACGAGAACCTGGAGATGGTCCGCGACAGCGTCGAGTACCTGCGCGCCCAGGGCCGCCGGGTCTTCATCGACTGCGAGCACTTCTTCGACGGCTACAAGGCCAACCGCGAGTACGCCCTCGCCGTGGTCCGCACCGCGCACCAGGCCGGGGCCGACGTGGTGGTGCTCTGCGACACCAACGGCGGGATGCTCCCGGCCGGGGTGCGCGACATCGTCGCGGACGTCCTCGCGGACTGCGACACTTACAAGCCCGGAGCCCGCCTGGGCATGCACGCCCAGGACGACACCGGCTGTGCGGTGGCCAACACCCTCGCCGCGGTCGACGCCGGGGCCACCCATGTGCAGTGCACCGCCAACGGCTACGGCGAGCGGGTCGGCAACGCCAACCTCTTCCCGGTGGCCGCCGCGCTGGAGCTGAAGCTGGACCGCCGGGTGCTGCCCGCAGGCCGGCTCGCCGAGATGACCCGGATCTCGCACGCCATCGCCGAGGTGGTCAACCTCACGCCCTCCACCCACCAGCCCTACGTCGGGGTCTCCGCCTTCGCCCACAAGGCCGGGCTGCACGCCTCCGCCATCAAGGTCGACCCCGACCTCTACCAGCACACCGACCCGGCCCTGGTCGGCAACTCCATGCGGATGCTGGTCTCCGACATGGCCGGCCGCGCCTCGGTCGAGCTCAAGGCCAAGGAGCTCGGCTACGACGTCTCCGCCGACCGGGAGACGGTCGGCCGGGTGGTCGACACGGTGAAGGCCCGCGAGCTCCAGGGCTACACCTACGAAGCCGCCGACGCCTCCTTCGAGCTGCTGCTGCGGGACGAGATCAACGGCAACCGGGAGCGCTTCTTCGCCCTGGAGTCCTGGCGCGCCATCGTCGAGCAGGCCGCGGACGGCAGCCAGGCCAACGAGGCCACGGTGAAGCTGCACGCCAAGGGCGAGCGGATCATCGCCACCGGCGAGGGCAACGGCCCGGTGCACGCCCTGGACATGGCGCTGCGCGCGGCGCTGGAGCGGTTCTACCCGCAGCTGGCCGCACTGGAGCTGGTGGACTACAAGGTCCGCATCCTGGAGGGCGAGCACGGCACCCGCTCGCAGACCCGGGTCCTGGTGACCACCAGCAACGGCCAGGACGAGTGGTCCACGGTCGGGGTGGCCGAGAACGTGATCGGCGCCTCCTGGCAGGCGCTGGAGGACGCCTACACCTTCGGCCTGCTCCGCGCCGGCCTGGAGCCCTGACCGCTGAGGCCGGGGCGACAACTGAGGGGCCGTCACGCACTGCGTGACGGCCCCTCAGTTCGTCCGGCTCCGGATGATCGGTGGGATCAGCGGAGTCGGGCGAGTAGGGCGTGTTCGACGAGGGTGATGAGGGCGGATTTGGCGCTGTCGCGTCGGCGGGCGTCGGTGGTGATGACGGGGGTGTCGGGGCCGAGTTGGAGGGCTTCGCGGACTTCGTCGGGGTTGTGGGTCTGGTTGCCGTCGAAGGCGTTGAGGGCGACGACGAAGGGGAGTCCGCTGTTTTCGAAGTAGTCGATGGCGGGGAAGCAGTCGGCGAGGCGGCGGGTGTCGACCAGGACGACGGCGCCGATGGCGCCGCGGACGAGGTCGTCCCACATGAACCAGAAGCGGTCCTGGCCGGGGGTGCCGAAGAGGTAGAGGATCAGGTCCTCGTCCAGGGTGATGCGGCCGAAGTCCATGGCCACCGTGGTGGTGGTCTTGTCCGCCACGTGGCTGAGGTCGTCGATGCCGGCGGAGGCGCTGGTCATGACGGCCTCGGTGCGCAGCGGGTTGATCTCCGAGACCGCACCGACCAGGGTCGTCTTGCCCACCCCGAAGCCGCCGGCCACGACGATCTTCGCCGAGGTGGTCGTGCGGGCTCCGGTGGCGGCCGCCGGCGGCGCGGGCCTAGAGCTTGCGAAGTCCACTGAGCACCCTTTCGAGCAGTGTCACGTCTGGCGTGCCGCCGGATTCGCCTCCGGCAGCGGGTTGGTGGATCGCGACCAGGCCGGATTCGGCCAGGTCTGCGACGAGGATGCGGGCCACGCCCAGGGGCATGGAGAGCAGAGCCGAGATCTCGGCGACGGACTTGATCTCCAGGCAGAGACCGCAGATCCGTTGGTGTTCGGGCAGCAGCGAGCCGATCCGCTCGGGCGCCGCGGTGGTGGAGACCAGGGCCTCGATGGCGAGCTGGTAGCGCGGCCGGGTCCGTCCGCCGGTCATGGCGTAGGGCCGGATCAGCGGCTCCTCGTCCATCTCCGGCTCCTGGGCCGGCGGCCGGCTCCAGTCGTCGGCGTACGACGGACGGCTGTTGTAGCCGGAGCCGGTGCCGCTGGTGGTGGGCGCGTTGGGCTCGGGGTTGCCCCGAGGTGCCGGACCCGAGCCGTTGGAGTAGGGGTTCTCCTGGTACGGGTTGCCGCCGTAGCCGTTGCGCTGCTCCTGCTCATAGCCGGGGTAGCCGGGGGCGTAGCCGCCGCCGGGACCACCGAACGCATCGTGGCCTGTACCGGGATAGCCGGTGCCGTACTGGCCGTTCTGGTCCTCGGGCGGTGTCACGGGTCCTCCTCACAGTTGAGCGACAGGGGCTTTCGGAGCTCTTGCTGAACGTGTGCGGGCGGTGCGGGCGGTGCAGGGGCGGTGCTGTGGTGCGCAGTCAGTGGAGCAGGCTGCCTTGGAGCTCGGCCCGGAGTGCCGGGGTGAGTACGGTCCCCGCCCGGTCGACGAGGAGGGCCATCTCGTAGCCGACCAGGCCGATGTCGCTGTCGGGGGAGGCGAGGACGGCGAGGGAGGATCCGTCGGAGACGGCCATGATGAACAGGAAGCCGCGTTCCATCTCGACGACGGTCTGGGTGACCCGGCCGCCTTCGAAGATGCGGGAGGCGCCCTGGGTGAGCGAGGTCAGCCCGGAGGCTACCGCGGCCAGCTGGTCGGCGCGGTCGCGCGGGAAGCCCTCGGACATCGCGAGCAGGAGGCCGTCGGCGGAGACCACCACCGTGTGCGACACCCCGGGGGTGTTGTCCACGAAGTTGGTGATCAACCAGTTGAGGTTCTGTGCCGCCTGGGACATCTGGCTCATCTAACGCTCCGGGTGGTTCGGGCCGCCGAAGAGTCCGGCTGCCCCGTGCTGGTCGGGGGAAGGGGTGTCGCCTGCGTTGTGTCCCTGCTGGATGCCGCGGCGCAGGTTGGTGAGCCGGCCGCGCACCTCCTCGGGGGAACGGGACAGCTGCGGGGAGGCATCCGGTGCTGCACTGCTGGACTCCTGGACATTGCCGGGAAGCAGGTTCTGGCGGGGTACGCGGCGCGGGAGGCCGGCCGGGGTGGTGCCCCCGGCGACCGGCTCCGCGGGCGTGACCGGGGGCAGCGGGGCGCTGGGCATGGCCGGTGCGCCCGGCTCGCCGTCCTCGCGGGCTCCGGTGAACCAGTTGGGGCGTTCGCCGGCCTCGCGGTCGCCGATCGCCCGGCCGCCGCCCAGGGCCTGGCCGGGACGGCGGGTGGGAAGCGCGCCGTTCGCGGGGTTGGCCGAGGGGGACGGCACCGGGGAGGTGGGTCGCTGGGGCAGGGCCGCCGGTGCGTTGGCCGCTGCCGGGCGGGCTGCGTCTGGACGGGACGTGGGGGGAAGCGGGGCCACGGGCGCCTCGGGGGCAGGTGCTGGGGCGGGTTGCGGGGTCTCCGAGTAGTACGGGTGCCCGTACTGGGTCTCGGACGGGTTGTCAGGGTACTGCTGGTGACCGTACTGGTCCTGCTGGTACGCCGGGTACTGCTCGGGGACGTACGGGTCCTGGCCGTACTGGGCGGTGCTGAACTGCGAGGTGTCGTACGACGGTTCCGGCTGGTACTGCTGGCCGTTCACGGCGCCGTTCCCGGGGCCGTACGAGTCGAAGTCGGCGGCGGTGTAGCTGCCGGCCTCGTAGCCGGCGTCCGGCGCCGGGTAGGAGGCCGCGGTCGGCCGGGAGTCGAAGCCGTCGAACTCGGGGACGTAGGAGTCCGGGTAGGGCTCGTACGCCCCCGCGGGCTGCGGCGCGGGGCCGGGCTGCTGGGCGGCCGGCTGCTGCGGCGCGGTCGGCTGCTGGGGCTGCTGCGCGGCCGGTGCGCCCTCGGCCGGGCCTTCCAGCGCCGCCTGCTCGCGCCGCTGGCCGAGCCGCATGGTGCGCTGCATCAGGTCGGGGGCGCCGGCGCCCGGAGCGCCCACGGCGGGGCGGTCGTAGCGGCTGTCGTCGAAGCCCAGTTCGCTGGCGGTGCGCTGGTCGGTCTCGGCGTACGGACCGGCCTCGGGCTCGCCGTAGATCCGGGAGACGGTGAACTGCTCCTCGGGCTCGGCGGCCCGGGGCAGCTGGGTGAGGTGGTCCGGGACCATGACCAGCGAGGTGGTTCCGGCGGACTCGCCGGACGGGCGCAGCTGGACCCTGATGGCGTGGCGCTCGGCCAGCCGGCCGACCACGAACAGGCCCATCTGGCGGGAGACCGAGGCGTCCACCGTGGGCGGGTCGGCCAGCTTGGCGTTGATCTCGGCGAAGTCGGCGGCGGTGAGGCCGATGCCCTTGTCGTGGATCTCGACCAGCACCCGCTGGTCCGGCAGCCGGGTGGCGGTGACCTTCACCCGGGTCTGCGGGCTGGAGAAGGTGGTGGCGTTCTCCAGCAGCTCGGCGAGCAGGTGCACCAGGTCGGTCACGGCCGGGCCGATGACGTCGGTCTCGGGTATGCCGCTGAGCTCGATGCGCTCGTACTGCTCCACCTCGGAGGCGGCCGCGCGGAGCACGTCCACCAGCGGGATCGGGTCGCTCCACTCGCGTCCGGCCGACTCGCCCGCGAGGACCAGCAGGTTCTCGCCGTTGCGGCGCATACGGGTGGCGAGGTGGTCCAGCTTGAACAGGTTCTCCAGCTGGTCCGGGTCGGCCTCGTTGTTCTCCAGGTCGGTGATCAGCGACAACTGACGCTCGATCAGGCTCTGGGAGCGGCGCGACAGGTTGGTGAAGATCGCGTTGACGTTGCCGCGGAGCATGGCCTGCTCGGAGGCCAGTCGGATGGCTTCGCGGTGGACGTCGTCGAAGGCCCGGGCGACCTCGCCGATCTCGTCGCGGCCGCTCAGCGGGATCGGCCGGACGGTGGTGTCGACGCGCTCGGGGTCGGTCTTGGAGAGCTTGCGGACCAGGTCCGGCAGCCGCTCGGAGGCGATGTCGGTGGCGCTGTCGCGCAGGGTGCGCATACCGCGCACCATCGAGCGGCCCATCAGGTAGGCCAGCGCGCCGGCGATCAGGACCAGCGCCAGCGCCTCGGCGCTGATGGTGATGGCCTGCTGGTTGGCGTCCTGCTTGGCCTGGTGGGCATCGGCGACGACCTGGTCGGTGATGGTCGTCTCGACCTTGCGTTCCTCGCTGGTCTTCTGGCTGGCCAGGGAGTACCAGCTCGCCGGGGTGATCCCGGACGACTTGAGCGAGGACTTGCCGGCCATGCCCAGCAGGGTGTTCTCGGCCGCCGAGACGCCCTGGCCGATCACGGTCTGCTGGTAGAGCTTGAGGTCCGCGGGCACACCGGAGAGCAGCACCTGCCCCTCGCTGACCTGGGTGAGCCGGGCGGCCACCTGGATCGCGTCGGCGAGCTGCGACGGCATCTTGTCGTACATCAGCGCGATGGTGACCAGGTTGCGCTCGGTGGCCGTGGACTCCTTCTCCAGGCTCAGCGCGAAGAGCTCACGGCCGCGGCTGTTGATGTTCTTGTCGCCGAAGGCGAGTTCGTTGTCCAGCCCGAGCAGGCCCAGGTAGATGTTGGAGTACGCCACCTCGGTGGAGACCGGGTCGAACGTCGTGCTCCGGACGTCGTTGCCCTTGGCCCGGAGGGTGGCCAGGTTCTTGGCGGCCTGGTCGTGGAAGTTCTTGAGGTCGGTGGTGATCTGCAGGTCGGGCTTGACCTGTGCGGCGTCGGCGTCCATCACCGCGATGTCCGTGTCGGTCTGCTTGCGCGCGGCCAGCACCTTGGCGTCGTTCTGGATGCCCTGCATCTGCGGGATGACCGCGAGGTCGCGCTCGTTCTGCATGTCCTCGGCCACCGTGGTGGCGTCGCGGACCAGGACGGCGATCTTCTCGTTCTGGCCGGCCGTGCTGGCGAGGTCCAGCTGGTCCTTGACGCGCAGTCCCGCGAAGACCAGTCCGGTGACCACCGGGACCAGCACGATCGCGGTCAGCCGGGTGGGCACGCGCCAGTGGCGGAAGGCCCAGCTGGAGCCACCGCCGTCCACGGGCTGGGACTCGGCCTGCCGCGGTCCTGGGTCTGCCTGCTTCTGCCTCACTCGACAACAACCTCTCGGCCGGGGCGGCCATTTCTGACGTGCTACTGATCTGCGCGGATCGCTGGAATTTCAGCACGTACGCGCGGTACGGGCCAAACACCCCTGGTGGGTCCGCTTACTGACGATAAATGGGACATAAGAACCCCATTGCGGCGAATGCTCAACTGCCGGTAGGCGTTCCGTGTGCATCCGCTCACCCGTGGTGATTCTTGTGAATGAATTGCGTGTCGAACTGTTATGCAGACCCTCAGCGGAGTCGGGCGAGTAGGGCGTGTTCGACGAGGGTGATGAGGGCGGATTTGGCGCTGTCGCGTCGGCGGGCGTCGGTGGTGATGACGGGGGTGTCGGGGCCGAGTTGGAGGGCTTCGCGGACTTCGTCGGGGTTGTGGGTCTGGTTGCCGTCGAAGGCGTTGAGGGCGACGACGAAGGGGAGTCCGCTGTTTTCGAAGTAGTCGATGGCGGGGAAGCAGTCGGCGAGGCGGCGGGTGTCGACCAGGACGACGGCGCCGATGGCGCCGCGGACGAGGTCGTCCCACATGAACCAGAAGCGGTCCTGGCCGGGGGTGCCGAAGAGGTAGAGGATCAGGTCCTCGTCCAGGGTGATGCGGCCGAAGTCCATGGCCACCGTGGTGGTGGTCTTCCCACTGACGTGGGTCAGGTCGTCGATGCCGGCGGAGGCGCTGGTCATGACGGCCTCGGTGCGCAGCGGGTTGATCTCCGAGACCGCACCGACCAGGGTCGTCTTGCCCACCCCGAAGCCGCCGGCCACAACGATCTTCGCCGAGGTGGTGGCCCGGTGCGGGGCGGGCGGGGCCGGCGCGAAGGGCGCCGCGGGCCTAGAGCTTGCGAAGTCCACTGAGCACCCTTTCGAGCAGTGTGACGTCCGGGGTGCCGCCCGAATCGGAGGCGGCGGCCGGTTGGTGGATGGCGACCAGGCCGGCTTCGGCCAGGTCGGCGACGAGGATGCGGGCCACGCCCAGCGGCATCGGGACCAGCGCGCTGACCTCCGCGACCGACTTGACCTCGTGGCACAGCTGGACGATCCGGGCGTGCTCGGGCAGCAGCGTTCCTGCCCGGTCCGCCTGGGCCGTGGTGGAGATCAGCGCCTCGATGGCGAGCTGGTAGCGCGGCCGGGTCCGTCCGCCGGTCATGGCGTACGGGCGCACGAGTGGCTGCCTGGCGCCGCCCTGGGGCGGCTGTGAGCCGTGCGGTCCCTGCTGGCCGCCGTACGAGCCGCCGCCGTACGGACTACTGCCGTACGGACCGGTGGAGCCTTGGGGCGGGGTCATCTGTCCTCCTTGAGCTGCAGCGGTCCGTCGTGCCTCTCCGCGGCGTGGTGATGGTGCGAGGGGGTGCCGTCAGGCCTCAGTGGAGCAGGCTGCCTTGGAGCTCCGTCCGGAGTGCCGGGGTCAGCACGTCACCGGTGCGGTCGACGAGGAGGGCCATCTCGTAGCCGACCAGGCCGATGTCGCTGTCGGGGGAGGCGAGGACGGCGAGGGAGGATCCGTCGGAGACGGCCATGATGAACAGGAAGCCGCGTTCCATCTCGACGACGGTCTGGGTGACCCGGCCGCCTTCGAAGATGCGGGAGGCGCCCTGGGTGAGCGAGGTCAGCCCGGAGGCTACCGCGGCCAGCTGGTCGGCGCGGTCGCGCGGGAAGCCCTCGGACATCGCGAGCAGGAGGCCGTCGGCGGAGACCACCACCGTGTGCGACACCCCGGGGGTGTTGTCCACGAAGTTGGTGATCAACCAGTTCAGATTGTGTGCCGCTTGGGACATCTGACTCATCTGAATCAACGCTCCTGGGGGTTGGTGCCGTACGGGCCCGCGTTGCCGCCGGGGTTGGGCTGGTTCGAGCCGCCTGCTCCGGCCTGGCGTCCCTGCTGGATGCCGCGGCGCAGGTTGGTGAGCCGGCCGCGCACCTCCTCGGGGGAACGGGAGACCTGGGGCTGGGGACCTTCCGCCGGGGCGGACTCCGCGGTGCCCGGGACCAGGTTGGCCTTGGGCACCCGGCGGGGGAGGCCGGAGGGGAGCACCCCGCCGGCACTGGGTTCGCGGACCTGCTCGGCCCGGCGCCACACCTCGTCGTTGGCGGAGGTCCGCCACTGGCCGGTGGCGCTGGCGCCCGAGGGCATACCCTCGCCGACTCCGCGCTGCGGCATCGGCCGCTGCGGCGGCGCACCGAACGGCGCGTCGACGGACGGGGCGGAGGTCCCCGGACGCTGGGGGTACTGGGACTGCTGCGGCGGCTGGACCGAGCCCGGCCCCTGCTGGACGGGGGGCTGCGGCGCCGAGGTGCCGGGGCGCTGGAAGCGGTTCTGCGACGGCCGCTGCGGTGCCGGGGCCTGCGCGGGCGCCTGCTCCGGGCTGTCCGGGCCGGTCGGCGTGACCTGCACCGCCCGCATCCGGTCGGCACGACCGCTGCGGAACCAGTTGGACTCCATCGCCTCGAAGATCGGCGAGCTGCCCGCACCGGCCTCGGCCGGCGGCAGCGCCCGGGTCAGCGGGTGGCTCGCCGCGTCCGGGACGGGAAGCGCCGCCGGCTGCGACGGGACCTGCTGCTGCGGCGGGACCGGCTGGGACGGGGCCTGCGGCGGCCGCTGGGGCTGCTGCGGCTGCTGCGGGGCGAAGGACTGCGGCTCGACCGGTCGCGGCGGCGTCGGCTGCGGCGGGATCGGCCGGGCCGGCTCCTCGTCGAAGTGCGGCCGGGCGAACTGCGCGGTGCTGTCCATGGCGTCCGGGCCCTGGGGCCGTGCGGCCGGGCGGCCGGTCGGGGCGGGCGAGCCGTGCTGCGGCTGCTCGGCCCACAGGCCCTGCTCGTCCAGCGGGACCGGCGGCTGCAGGCCCTGGGACTGCATGCCCTGCTGCTGCGGCTGCTGCGGCGCGAAGGGTCCCTGCGGACCGCGCTGCTGCGGGCCGCCCTGCTGCGCCATGCTCTGCAGCGTCGGGTCCTGCTGGGCGTGCGCGGGCTGCTGCTGGCCGCCGGGGCGGCCGCCGGGTGCCGGGGCGCCCATCGGCGAGGAGCCCTGGGGCAGCCCGGGGGTGTCGCTGCGCCGGGGCAGGCCCGGCTGCGGAGCGGGCTGCGGGGGAAGCGAGGGCCGTCCACCGGGACCGCCGGCCGGGCCGCCGCTCAGCGGCGCACGACCGGGGGTCTGCGGCATCGCGCCGCGCTGCTGCTGCATGCCCACGCCGCCGGGACCGCCGGGGTTCTGGCCGGGCGCGCCCTGCGGACGCTGCTGGCCGGGGCCGGCCGCACCGCCGCGGCGCTCGGCCGCGTTGGTGACGTCCACGGGCAGCATGACCAGCGCGGTGGTGCCGCCGGAGTCGCTGGGGCGCAGCTGGATCCGGATGCCGTGACGCAGCGAGAGTCGACCGACCACGAAGAGGCCCATGCGGCGGGAGACGGAGACGTCCACCACCGGCGGGTTCGCCAGGCGCTCGTTGATCTCGGCCAGGTCGTCGGGGGAGAGGCCGATGCCGGTGTCGTGGATCTCGACCAGCACCCGGCCGTCCGGCAGCGCGTGGCCGGTGACCCGGACCCGGGTCTGCGGGCTGGAGAACGAGGTCGCGTTCTCCAGCAGCTCGGCCAGCAGGTGGACGAGGTCGTTGACGACTCGTCCGGCCACGTCGGCGGTGGGCACCGAGGCCAGCTCGATGCGCTCGTACTGCTCCACCTCGGAGGCGGCGGCGCGGAGCACGTCGACCAGCGGGACCGGGCGGGTCCACCGGCGGCCGGGGTCCTCGCCCGCGAGGACCAGCAGGTTCTCGCCGTTGCGGCGCATACGGGTGGCGAGGTGGTCCAGCTTGAAGAGGCTGGCCAGCTGGTCCGGGTCGGCCTCGCGGCTCTCCAGTTCGGAGATCATCGACAGCTGGCGCTGGATCAGGCCCTGGGAGCGGCGCGAGAGGTTGGTGAACATCGCGTTGATGTTGCCTCGCAGCAGGGCCTGCTCGGCGGCCAGACGGACGGCCTGCGCGTGCACCTGGTCGAACGCCCGGGCCACGTGGCCGATCTCGTCCGTGGTGTTGATGCCGATCGGTGCGACCGAGGTGTCCACGTCCTGCGGGTCCGACTCGGAGAGCGTGCGGACCAGTTCCGGCAGCCGGTTCTCGGCGACGTCCTCGGCCGCGTGCTGCATCCGGCTCAGCGTGCGGACCATGGACCGGGCCACGATCACGGCGCCGACGATGGCGACCAGCAGGACCAGGCCGATCAGCACCGAGTTGACGATGGCGTCGGTCTTGGCCGCGCTGGACAGGCTGCTGGTCTGCGCGTTCAGGCCGAGGACCAGGACGTTCTCGGCCTGACCCATGAGGCTGATCTGGGTGGTGGCCTCAGCGTCCCAGTCGCTGTACTGCGGGACGTTCTGGACGGCGGCGAAGCCCTCGCCGGTCGAGAGGACGGTGTTCGAGAACGCGGTCGCCCGCTTGACGTTGATGTTGTTGGCCCAGGTCGCGGAGAACGTCTTGGCGGCTGCCACGCCACCGCTGTAGAGGCCCTCGAAGGTGCTCTCCGCGTTCTGGGCGTCGGTCTGCGCGGCGGCGGCGTAGGCCCGGTCGCCGGGCTGCAGTGCCACCGGGTTCGACGCGAGGGAGGCGCTGATCACCGCCCGGATGATCGACTGGTCCTCCTTCCACTGCGAGAACTCCTGGAGCGCACGGGTGCTCTGGATCAGCGCGGAGTTGCTGGAGGCCAGGGCGATGTCCTGGCTGAGCGTCAGCAGCGGCTTGATCAGGCCGTCGTAGGCGTTGACCGACTGCAGGATGTTGCTGCCGCCGTGGGCGAACGACTCCTGCCGGATCAGGGCGATCCCGTCCAGGTTCTTGTCGATGCTCTTGATGTCGACGCCGTTGCCGGGCAGGTCGGCGAAGTTCAGGTTGTTGGTCAGCTTGGTGAAGTTGATCTGCCGGGTGGTGGTGATCTTGAACGCCGCCGCGATGGCGTCAGCGGTCTTGTCCCCCTTGGCGGTGGCGATACCCGCCGAGGTGTCGCGCTCGTCCTCCAGCGCGGTCGCCAGCAGGGTCGCGCTCTGGGCGAGCTCACCGAGCTGGGAGGCCTTGGAGAGCTGCTGCTGGGTCTGCAGCGAGGCCTGGATGCGGAATCCACCCAGCACCATGGCCGCGATCACCGGGAGGATCAGCAGTGCGGTCAGCCTGGTCCGGATGCGCCAGTTGCTCAGCGCGTACCGCCGCATACCGGTGACCCGGGTCGGCGTGAGCCGTCCTATTCGGGCCTTCGCGGCGTCCGCGGTCCGCTGTCGGCTGCTCGTGGAACCGCCGCCCTCCCGGCCCGGGTCACCAGCCGGCGCCGGGGGCGCCTGCTGCTGACGAACGGCTGCTTCGCGGTCCGCCGGGTCGCCCGGGCCGCCGCCACCCCTCTTGATACGTCCCTGCACTAGCGTCGCAACCTCTGGACCAGGCGCCCTGTCCACGCGTACGCGGAAGCAGGACGGTGTCGAGTTTCGGGCGGGCCCGGGTCCTGTTTCAACAGACCCTGTTGTGTGCCCGTGCCGCCGTAGGAGTGGGCCCCGGCGCTGGCAGTAGCGCAGTGGAGGGGCGGCCTCCGGCGGTCCGTGGAATTTCAGCACAGTGCCGCACGTGCAACAAGGGGCGACACAGGGTAGCCATTTTGGTTACTCTCTGCCGCTTCCTCTTGACAGATTGTGGGTCGATCCCCCTGGAATACCGCACGTTTCGGACAGGAGTAGCGTGCCGCGTGTTCGAACAGTGTCACGCCCCGTGATGATTTTGTCCGGTCTGCCACAGGATGTCTGTTTGTCTCAACAGGGCACAATGTCGTAACTGTCGGAACTTCGCGAGCCAGAAGTGAGCAAACTCACAGGAGTTGAGGTAGTGCGAAGAGGCTCCTGTGTGGAATGAGATCCTGATGCGCATCCGATCTTCCGTCCTTCTGCCCCTGTGAGG
This sequence comes from Streptacidiphilus jeojiensis, assembly GCF_042510965.1. NCBI lineage: Bacteria > Bacillati > Actinomycetota > Actinomycetes > Kitasatosporales > Streptomycetaceae > Streptacidiphilus > Streptacidiphilus jeojiensis. The sequence continues at coordinate 92,486 of NZ_JBEUKS010000008.1, read as the reverse complement.
TAGTCCGCGTGTCCACCAAGACGACGATGAGCTTCCGTCCGACCGCCAACCCGCGCCGGACGACTCTCGCCTCCCTGCCCGTCGACGGGGCCCCCGCGCTCCGCAGCTCCGCGACCGAGCAGGCCGAACTGCCCCAGCAGACCGCCAACCCGCGGCGCACCAATCTGATGGTCGCACCGGTCCGGACCGACCAGGAGTAGCGGACCGAGCACACCGAGGGCCCTGCCGGCCAGGAACCGGCGGGGCCCTCGGCGTATCGGCGGATAGGCTGGCGGAGTCAGCATCCGCGAGCCCGAAGAGGACAGCAGCCACCGTGCGTATCGCCAGGTTTTCCAGTGAGGGGACCGTTTCCTTCGGTGTGGTGGAAGGGGACGCCGCCCGACCGGAGTCGCTGACCCTGCACGTGCTCTCCGGCCACCCCTTCGGCGACCTGCAGCCGACCGGCCAGGTGCTGCCGCTGAAGGACGTGCGGCTGCTGCCGCCGATGCTCCCCAACAAGATCGTCGCGGTGGGGCGCAACTACGCCGCCCACGCGGCGGAGCTCGGCAACGAGGTCCCCGAGGTCCCGCTCACCTTCTTCAAGCCCTCGACCGCAGTGGTCGGCCCCACCGAGAACATCGCCTACCCGCCGTTCTCCTCCGACGTCCAGTACGAGGCCGAGCTGGCCGTGGTCATCGGCCGGATGTGCCGCGACGTGCCGCACGAGCGGGTCCCCGAGGTGGTCTTCGGCTACACCTGCGCCAACGACGTCACCGCGCGCGACGTCCAGCAGCGCGAGGGCCAGTGGGCCCGGGCCAAGGGCTTCGACACCTCCTGCCCGCTCGGCCCCTGGATCGAGACCGACCTCGACCCGGCCGACCTGGCGGTGACCTGCACCGTCAACGGCGAGCTGCGCCAGGCCGGCCGCACCTCGCAGATGGTGCGCTCGGTCGCGGACCTGATCGTCCACATCACCGAGGCGATGACGCTGCTGCCCGGCGACGTCATCCTCACCGGCACCCCCGCGGGCGTCGGACCCCTGAACGTCGGCGACGAGGTCGCCGTCTCCATCGAAGGCATCGGCACTCTCACCAACAAGGTGATCAAGCGTGGCTAACACCGCAAGCGAGCTCGACCCCACCGTCCGGGTCCGCTTCTGTCCCTCCCCGACCGGCAACCCGCATGTCGGCCTGGTCCGCACCGCCCTGTTCAACTGGGCCTTCGCCCGGCACAACGGCGGCACCCTGGTGTTCCGGATCGAGGACACCGACGCGGCCAGGGACTCCGAGGACTCCTACAACCAGCTGCTGGACGCCATGCGCTGGCTGGGCTTCGACTGGGACGAGGGGCCCGAGGTCGGGGGGCCGCACGCGCCGTACCGGCAGTCGCAGCGGATGGACATCTACGCCGACGTGGCCGCCAGGCTGCTGGAGTCCGGCCGCGCGTACCACTGCTACTGCTCCACCGAGGAGCTGGACGCCCGCCGCGAGGCCGCCCGCGCGGCCGGGAAGCCCTCCGGGTACGACGGCCACTGCCGTGACCTGAGCGCCGATCAGATCGCGGCGTACCAGGCCGAGGGGCGCAGCCCGATCGTCCGCTTCCGGATGCCCGACGCGCCGATCACCTTCACCGACCTGGTCCGCGGCGAGCTGACCTTCACCCCGGAGAACGTGCCCGACTACGGCATCGTCCGGGCCAACGGCGCCCCGCTCTACACCCTGGTCAACCCGGTGGACGACGCGCTGATGGGGATCACCCACGTGCTGCGCGGCGAGGACCTGCTCTCCTCCACCCCCCGTCAGATCGCGCTCTACGCCGCACTGGCCGAGCTGGGCATCGCCACCGGGCCCACCCCGCAGTTCGGGCACCTGCCCTACGTCATGGGCGAGGGCAACAAGAAGCTGTCCAAGCGCGACCCGCAGGCCTCGCTCAACCTCTACCGCGAGCGCGGCTTCCTGCCCGAGGGGCTGCTCAACTACCTGGCGCTGCTGGGCTGGTCGCTGGCCGAGGACCGGGACCGCTTCTCCATGGAGGAGATGGTCGCCGCCTTCGACATCGCCAAGGTGAACGCCAACCCGGCGCGGTTCGACCTGAAGAAGGCCGAGGCGATCAACGCCGAGCACCTGCGCGCGCTGGCCCCCGCCGAGTTCGTCCGCCGGCTGGTCCCCTACCTCACCGCGGCCGGCCTGTTCGCCGCCGAGGGCCCGACCGACGCCCAGCTGGACCTGCTGATCGCGGCCGCCCCGCTGACCCAGGAGCGGATGGTGGTGCTCGGCGAGGTGGTCGGCATGCTCGGCTTCCTCTTCGTCGCCCCCGAGGACTTCGCGCTCGACCCGGCCGACGCCGAGAAGGTGCTCACCCCCGACGCCGCCCCGGTGCTGGAGGCCAGCATCGCGGCGCTGGAGGCGCTGCCGGGCTTCGACCCGGACGACATCCAGGCCGCCCTGCGCGCCGCCCTGGTGGACGGCCTGGGCATCAAGCCCAAGTTCGCCTTCACCCCGCTGCGGGTCGCGGTCACCGGCCGCCGGGTCTCGCCGCCGCTGTTCGAGTCGATGGAACTGCTGGGCCGGGAGGAGACCCTGCGCCGGCTGCGGGCCGCGCTGGAGCGCACCCGGGCCTGATCCGGGTCCCGCCCCCGGCGGAGCGACCGCCGCCGGGGGCTGGGCTTATCGATTTTGGTGCGATGCCCCCCATCGGGTAACGTTCTTCTTGTTGCGCCGCCCGGGAGGGACGGGGAGAGAACCAGAAACTCTCACCAAGATCACCTGGACAGCCAATGGGGTATGGTGTAATTGGCAGCACGAGTGATTCTGGTTCATTTAGTCTAGGTTCGAGTCCTGGTACCCCAGCGCAGTTCCCTTACGAGATCCGTTCTCGTGAGCCCCCGTTGTGTAGCGGCCTAGCACGCTGCCCTCTCACGGCAGTAGCGCCGGTTCGAATCCGGTCGGGGGTACGCACCACCGAGTTGAAGAAGATCAAGCCCCCGTTGTGTAGCGGCCTAGCACGCTGCCCTCTCACGGCAGTAGCGCCGGTTCGAATCCGGTCGGGGGTACCAGATCCTCCACCCTCACCATCGGGTCGACCCAGCGCACCGGACACGGTCCGGAAGGCTCCGGTCCCCGAGGCGACGAAGCAGGATCACCAACGCTTGCCCCCGTTGTGTAGCGGCCTAGCACGCTGCCCTCTCACGGCAGTAGCGCCGGTTCGAATCCGGTCGGGGGTACGTCACAGCAGGCCCCCGGCTCCGGCCGGGGGCCTGCTGCGTTGCTGGTGTGGATCATGCCGCTGGTCAGGTATTGTTCTCCCCGGAGTGTTCACCGGGGAACTGGTTGAACCCCCCTTGGGGTATGGTGTAATTGGCAGCACGAGTGATTCTGGTTCACTTAGTCTAGGTTCGAGTCCTGGTACCCCAGCAAGGCAAACTGAAGGCCCGAAAGGGCCATTTTTTGTATCCGGGCGAGAGTATGCAGGCGAGCGTATGCCTGCGAGCGCATTCTGAGAGGCCGGCAGCGCGCATGGCTCAGGCGAAGAAGCAGAGCAGCAGGAAAGCCGCACGTCCGCCGCTGCTGGCGCTGCATCAGGTCAGCCGGCGCTACGGCGGCAGGGTCGCCCTGCAGCCGGTCGACCTGGACCTGGCGGCCGGTGAGTGCGTCGCCCTGGTCGGCCACAACGGCTCGGGCAAGTCGACCATGCTGCGGCTGGCGGCCGGACGGGACACCCCCACCAGCGGGACGGTGAAGCTCGACGGCGTTCCCATGGACGAGAACGACCCCCGGGTCCGGGCCAGGCTCGCGGTCGTCGGCGACGTCTCGGCCTGCTACCCGGATCTGACGGTGCGTGAGCACCTGGCCCTCGTGGCCGTGGCGCACGGGGTGGAGGAGCCGCTGCACTGGGTGGACCGCGCCCTGGCCGACCGCGGCCTGGCCGAACACGCCGAGGCACTGCCGGGATCGCTCTCCTCCGGCCAGCTGCAGTCGCTGCTGCTGGCCTCGGCCCTGGTCCGCCCGCGCGACCTGCTGATCCTGGACGAGCCCGAGCAGCGGCTCGACCCCGGCGCCCGGCAGCGGCTGGCCGACCTGCTCAAGGCCGAACTCGCGGACGGGGTGGCGGTCCTGCTCGCCACCCACCACCCCGACCTGGCGATGCACGTCGCCGACCGGGTGCTGCTGCTGGAGGACGGCGTGCTGCTGGCCCAGGGCACCCCGGAGGCCGTGCTGCCGACGGCCTTCCCGGGGACCGCCGTCGGGGGAGCGCGGTGAGCCTCGCCGACGGGGGCGCCCCGCCGGAGTCCGCCGAGAGCGAGTGGGTCGACTGGACCGGCGACACCCTGGCCCTGCTGCGCGCCCTGCGCGCCCCGCACCGCCGTTCGCGGGCGGGCCAGATCGGCTACACCGTCTATGTCGGCATGATGATCGTCCTCGCCTGGGGCGGGATGTTCTCCATCGGCGCCTTCGCCAACGCCTCGATGGGCACCGACTACACCGCCCACGGCGCCCAACTGCTCGCAGCGCTGCCCGCCGGGGTGTGCGCGCTGAGCCTCGGCCTGATCCTGGTGGTGGCCAGGGACGCGCTGTGGCGCGGCCCGGTGGTCGCCCCGAGGGCCACCGTGGACTGGCTGCTGGCGCAGCCGCTGCGGCCCGGGCCGGTGCTGCGGCCCTGGCTCTGGACCTCCTGCGCGGTCGCGCTGGTCCCCGGAATGCTGGCGGCCGCCGCGTCGGGGGTGGCGCTGGGGCTGATGGACCGGACCGGCTTCCTGCCCGCCTTCGGCTGGGCGCTGGGCGGCGGAGTGTGCGTGCCGCTGCTGGCGACCTGCTGCGCCGTGGCCGTCGAGCGTTACGAGCGGGTGGCGCGCTTCGTCCGCCGGGCGACCCCGGTGGTCGCGGTGCTGGTGCTGCTGCTGGCCGCACAGAGCGCCCTGGCCTGGAACGGGCACCGCTTCACGCCGCTGGAGCGGGTCGAGATGTGGTCCGGCCCCTGGGGCTGGCCGGCGCTGGTCGGACTCACCCCCACCACGGCCGCGGTCCCCGGCGGCTGGGCGGCGCTGGTCCCGCTGGTGCTGCTGACGGCGGTGGCCATGGTGCTGGCCTACCGGGCGGCCGCGTACATCCCGCTGAGCAGCCTGCGGCACCGGGCCCGTACCGCGGCCGGTGTCGCGGCGGCGCTGCGCACCGCCGAACTGCGCTCGGCCCGGATGGTGATGGCGCAGTCCGACCAGCGGGCCCGCCGGGTCAGGCTGCGGATCCCGCCGCCCACCCGGCCCTGGCTGGCCGTCCCCTGGCGGGACCTCACCGCCCTGCTCCGGGCGCCGTCGCGGCTCGGCCGGGCGGTGCTGTTCTCGGCGCCGGCCCTGCTGCTGGCGCCCGCGGCGGTGGCGGCGAGCGGTGTGGACCGGCTGCTGATCACCGCCTGCTCGGTGTCCTTCGGCTACCTGGCGGCGGCCCAACTCGCGGAACCGGCCCGGGTGGAGGCGGACGATCCGCGCCGGGCCGGCTGGTCGCCGTACCCGTACGGCGAGCTGATGCTCCGTCACGCGGTGGTCCCGGCGCTGGCGAGCGTGGGCCTGGGAGCGGTCGGCGCCGCGGTGGCCGTGCTCGCCGGGGCCGGCGCGGCGGTGTGGCTGGCGCCGCTGGTCGCGCTGCCGCTCACCGCAGCCGCGATGGTGAACGCCTGCCGCGGCCCGTCCCGGCAGGAGCTGATGTACTCGCCGACCGGGATGGGCAGCATGGGGCCGTTCATTTTCCTGGCCTGGTACGCCGCCGGGCCGGTGACCCTGGTCCCGGCCCTCGCCCTGGTGTTCGGCCTGGGCCGTGGACCCAGCGCGCCGCTGGCCGTCAGCTGGTGCCTGGTGTTCGCCGCGGTGCTGCTCTACTGGGCCTACCAGCGGGCGCTCACCCTGTCGGGCAGGCATCGCCCGAAGGACTGAGAAATCACGAGCCGGACAAGAATTCGGGCTGAGTCCCAGAATCTTCCCTGAATTCGAACAGCATTCGCTTAGCGTTGTCGACCATGACAGCGACCGCCCCGGCCGGAACCCGACCGCAGATCCCCCGTCAGTGGCTCTCGCCGCGGACCGCGGTCCGGTCGTTCCCGCTGCTCCGCGCCGCCGCGCCGGCCCTGCTCGGCTACTGCGCGGTCCGGGTGCTCGGGGTGCTGATGCTGCTGGGCGTCGGGTCGAGCCGGCACCGCCCCGTGCTGCACCGGCTCGGAACCCTGTGGGACGCGGGCTGGTACGTCCGCATCGTCGAGCACGGGTACGGGTCGACCAACGGGCTGGTCGGCAGTCATGGGATCGCCTACAGCACGCGTGCCTTCCTGCCGCTGTTCCCCTGGCTGGCCGAGGCGGTCAGGGCGGTGCTCCCGGTGGCGCCGGGCACCGCGCTGGTGCTGGTCGCCTCGCTGAGCGGGATCGGCGCGGCCTGGGGCGCGTACGCGGTGGCCGCGCGCTGCCACGGGCACCGGGCCGGTGTGGTCGCCGCGGTGCTCTGGGGGGTGCTGCCGCTGGCCGTGCTGGAGAACACGGCCTACTCGGAGGCGCTGTTCAGCTGCCTCGCGGTGTGGACCCTGTACGCGGTGCTGGACCGGCGCTGGCTGACGGCCGGACTGCTGTGCCTGCTCGCCGGGCTGAGCCGGCCGAGTGCGATGGCCCTCACCGCGGCGGTGGCCGCGGCGGCTGCGGTGGAGCTGTACCGCTGCCTGCGCGGCCGTGGTTCGGTGCGCTGGTGGCGGCCGCTGACCGCCGCGGTGCTGGCGCCGCTCGGCTGGGTCGGCTACATCCTGTACGTGGGCCGGGTGGAGCACTCCTGGGGCGCGTACTTCCGGATACAGCGGGCCTGGGGCTCCAGCTTCGACGGCGGCGCGGCCACGGTGAAGTGGTTCGAGCAGGTGTTCCTGAGCCACCGGGCGGCCACCGGGATCCCGCTGGCCTACGCCGTGATGGCGCTCACGGTCTTCGCCTACCTGCTGCTCTTCGCGATCGCCGTGCTGCAGCGGCAGCCGCTGGTGCTGCTGGTGTTCAGCGCGGGCCTGCTGGCCATCGACCTCGGCAACGGCTCGCCGTACCCCCCACTGGCCCGCTTCCTGATGCCGGCGATCCCGCTCCTCTTCCCGCTGGCGGCCTCACTGTCCCGACTGCGCTCCCGGGCCACCCTGCTGGTGGTACTCGCCGCCGCAGCCCTGGTCTCGGGCCTGTACGGGGCGTTCGTGGTCTTCTACGGCGGCGCACCGTCCTGACGCTGTGCCTGGCTTGTCGCGCAGTTCCCCGCGCCCCTGCACGTTTGCAACTGAGCCAGTTGCAGCCCGCCAGGGGCGCGGGGAACTGCGCGGCCAACCACCTACGGTCTGCAGTCGAAATCCGACAGACGCCGCTGGGCTTCAAGCCCTACGGAGCGCCTCGGTCAGCCGTCCGGCGGCCTCGATGATGGCCTGCGCATGCAGCCTCCCGGGGTGCCGGGACAGCCGCTCGATCGGTCCGGACACGGACACCGCGGCCACCACCCGGTTGGAGGGCCCCCGCACCGGCGCGGAGACCGAGGCCACCCCCGGCTCGCGCTCGCCGATGGACTGGGCCCAGCCGCGCCGCCGCACCCCGGACAGCGCCGTCGCGGTGAACCGCGCGCCCTGCAGGCCGCGGTGCAGCCGCTCCGGCTCCTCCCAGGCCAGCAGCACCTGGGCCGCGGAGCCGGCCTTCATCGGCAGCGTGGAGCCGACCGGCACGGTGTCCCGCAGCCCGGAGAGCCGCTCCGCCGCGGCCACGCAGATGCGCAGGTCACCCTGGCGGCGGTAGAGCTGCGCGCTCTCGCCGGTGACGTCGCGCAGATGCGTGAGCACCGGTCCCGCCGTCGCCAGCAGCCGGTCCTCGCCGGCCGCCGCCGAGAGTTCCGACAGTCGCGGGCCGAGAATGAAACGACCCTGCATGTCACGGGTCACGAGTCGGTGGTGTTCCAACGCGACGGCCAGCCGGTGCGCGGTCGGCCGCGCCAGTCCGGTCGCGGCCACCAGTCCGGCCAGGGTTGCGGGGCCTGACTCCAGCGCGCTCAGCACCAGAGCAGCCTTGTCGAGAACGCCGACGCCACTAGAGTTGTCCATGCGCTGATATTGCAGTCTCAGATCGCGAGACGCAAGTTCAATTCTCTGGGATCTGCGCCACTCTTGGGAACAGCAGCCCCCAGGACCCCGTCAGGGGCACGCAATGACAACACGTAGACCGACGATGCAGCCGGTCGGAGGGACAGTGATGGGACGCACACTCGCGGAGAAGGTCTGGGACGACCATGTCGTCAGGCGAGCCGAGGGCGAGCCCGACCTTCTCTTCATCGATCTGCACCTGCTCCACGAGGTGACCAGCCCGCAGGCGTTCGACGGGCTGCGCCTGGCCGGCCGCAAGGTCCGCCGCACCGACCTCACCATCGCCACCGAGGACCACAACACCCCCACCCTGGACATCGACAAGCCCATCGCCGACCCGGTCTCCCGGGTCCAGCTGGAGACGCTGCGCGCCAACTGCGCGGAGTTCGGCGTCCGGCTGCACTCGCTGGGCGACGTCGAGCAGGGCGTGGTGCACGTGGTTGGCCCGCAGCTGGGACTGACCCAGCCCGGCACCACGGTGGTCTGCGGCGACTCGCACACCTCCACCCACGGCGCCTTCGGCGCACTGGCGTTCGGTATCGGCACCAGCCAGGTCGAGCACGTGCTGGCCACCCAGACCCTGCCGCTGGCCCCGTTCAGGACCATGGCGATCACGGTCGAGGGCGAGCTGGCCGAGGGCGTCACCGCGAAGGACCTGATCCTGGCGGTGATCGCCAAGATCGGTACCGGCGGCGGCCAGGGCTACGTCCTGGAGTACCGCGGCTCGGCCATCCGCAGCCTCTCCATGGAGGCCCGGATGACCATCTGCAACATGTCGATCGAGGCCGGCGCGCGGGCGGGCATGATCGCCCCCGACGAGACCACCTACGCCTACCTGGAGGGCCGCGACCACGCCCCCAAGGGCGGCGACTGGGACGACGCGGTGGCCTACTGGAACACGCTGGCCACCGACGAGGACGCGGTGTTCGACGCCGAGGTCTTCATCGACGCCGCCGAGCTCACCCCCTTCGTCACCTGGGGCACCAACCCCGGCCAGGGCGCCCCGCTGGGCTCCAACGTGCCCGACCCGGCCTCCTACGAGGACCCGCAGGAGCGCATCGCCGCCGAGAACGCCCTGCGCTACATGGGCCTCACCGCCGGCACCCCGCTGCGCGAGGTCCAGGTCGACGCGGTGTTCGTCGGCTCCTGCACCAACGGCCGGATCGAGGACCTGCGCGCCGCGGCCGCCGTCGTCGAGGGCCGCAAGGTCGCCGACGGGGTGCGGATGCTGGTCGTCCCCGGCTCGGTCCGGGTCGCCCTGCAGGCCATCGAGGAGGGCCTGGACAAGGTCTTCACCGCCGCCGGCGCCGAGTGGCGGCACGCGGGCTGCTCGATGTGCCTGGGCATGAACCCGGACCAGCTGGCCCCGGGCGAGCGCTGCGCCTCGACCTCCAACCGCAACTTCGAGGGCCGCCAGGGCAAGGGCGGGCGGACCCACCTGGTCTCCCCGCAGGTGGCCGCCGCCACCGCCGTCCTGGGCCACCTGGCCTCGCCGTCCGACCTGACCGACGCCCAGCAGCTCGTGGAGGCCTGAGCACCATGGAGAAGTTCACCACCCACACCGGCCGGGCCGTCCCGCTGCGCCGCAGCAACGTCGACACCGACCAGATCATCCCGGCGCACTGGCTGAAGAAGGTCACCCGCACCGGTTTTGAGGACGGCCTGTTCGAGGCCTGGCGCAAGGACGACGGCTTCGTCCTCAACCAGCCGCAGTACGCCGGGGCCAGCATCCTGGTCGCCGGACCCGAGTTCGGCACCGGCTCGTCCCGCGAGCACGCCGTCTGGGCGCTGGAGAACTACGGCTTCCGGGCCGTCATCTCCTCCCGCTTCGCCGACATCTTCCGGGGCAACTCGCTGAAGAACGGCCTGCTGACGGTCATCCTCCCGCAGGAGACCGTGGAGCGGATCTGGGCCCTGGTCGAGGCCGACCCGACCGCGGAGATCACCGTCGACCTGGAGGCCCGCGAGGTCCGCGCCGAGGGCGTCACCGCCTCGTTCGACCTGGACGAGAACGTCCGCTGGCGGCTGCTCAACGGCCTGGACGACATCAGCATCACGCTCCAGCAGGAGTCCGAGATCGCCGCGTTCGAGTCCGAGCGGCCCGCTTTCAAGCCGCGCACCCAGCCCGTCGGCTAGCCACTCCTGCGGCCCAAGTCGCGGCCCACCTCGCGGCCGTACGGCTGAAGTTTGAGCGTTCGTCACAACGGCCCCCCGGAACGGTCCAAGCGACCGAACCGGGGGGCCGTTGGCTTGCCTCCGGTGACTCTGTGTAAGGTCGAACTGAGGCTCCGGAAGGTGCAACTCCCCGCAGATGGCACAATCAGCACATGAGTCCGGCCGACCAACCCCCTCGCGACCCCGACCCGGGAGACGCGATGGAGGCTGTCGAGGCCGAGCTCTACAGGCTTGTGGCCACGCGGCTGAAGGTGGCACACGCCCAGGTGCGTGCCCTGGACGTGTCGGAGCCCATCCGGGCCGCGCTGACCCGTTCGTTGCTCCTGGTAACCGAGGCGGCGAAGCGCGATCTCCCGGAAGCGGCACGGAGGTTGGCCCGTTTCACGGACGCGTTGGACAGTGGGGAGCTCCCGCTGCCACCCGGGTCCTGAACGCCGAATCCATTGCGACACAAGGGTGATTCGCAGGTTTGGTATTTGAATTGCCGCATATACATGCCTAACGTGCGAAAAGCCCGGATCGAAAAAGAATCATCCGGGCACTGGTTTCCGAAGGGGAAGACGTGAACAAGGCGCAGCTTGTTGAAGCGGTGGCCGAGCAGCTGGGTGGCCGTCGGGCCGCCGCAGAAGCAGTGGACGCTGTGCTCGACACCATCGTCCGTGCGGTGACCGCGGGAGACCGCGTATCCGTCACCGGGTTCGGCACTTTCGAGAAGGTGGACCGCTCCGCGCGGTTCGCCCGCAACCCGCAGACCGGCGAGCGGGTCAAGGTCAAGAAGACCGCGGTGCCCCGCTTCCGTCCGGGTCAGGGCTTCAAGGACCTGGTCAGCGGCTCGAAGAAGCTTCCGAAGACCGGCCCGTCGGTCAAGAAGGCCCCCAAGGGCTCGCTGACCCCGGGCAAGAGCGGGATGGCGGCCCCGGCCGGCTCCCCGGCGGCCAAGAAGGCGGCGGCGAAGAAGACCACCGCCAAGAAGGCCACCGCGACGGTGAAGAAGGCAGCGGCCAAGAAGACCTCCGCCGCCGCGGCTGCCAAGAAGGTCACGGCCGTGAAGGCGACGACCCCGGCGAAGAAGACGACCGCCAAGAAGGCCGCCGTCAAGAAGACCACCACGGCCAAGAAGACCTCGGCCGCCTCCAAGGCCCCGGCGAAGAAGACGGTCACCGCCTCGGCGACCCGTCCGGCCGCCAAGAAGGCGACCACGGCCAAGAAGGCCGTCGCGGCGAAGAAGACGGCCGTCAAGGCCACCACGGCGAAGAAGGCCGTCGCCAAGAAGGCCCCCGCAAAGCGGGCCGTCAAGAAGGCCTGACCGCAGGCCGAGCAGTACCCGCAGGCGCTGGCCGACGGGCCGGGTACCAGGGACCATCCCCCTGGCGCCCGGCCCGTCCGTCGTCTTCCGTGCGGATGCGCTCCGAGCGCAGCCGTTCCGGGAGGCTCCCGAAGGACCCTCAGAAGGTCTGCAGCGTCAGGAACACCACGCGGCGCGCGTCCCCGTCGCCCTCGGTCTCGATCCTGACCCGCTGCCCCGGCCGGAGCAGCAGCAGCCCGCCGGCGTCGAACGCCGGGGCGTCGAAGGCCAGCGGGGTGCCGTCGTCGAGCAGCACCGAACCGCTGCGGGTCTCCGGGGAGTACGTGAACGCCGTTGCCTGCATGGCCTCAGCCTAGATCAGCCGGGCGTCCCGCCGGAGCGGCCGACCAGCGCCGCCAGGGCGGCCGTACGCGGCCCGGTGCCCAGCGCCAGCGCCTCGCGGAGGTCGTCCAGGGTGTCCACGTCCCGGCGGACCGAGGGGACGTCAGGGAGCGTCAGCTCGTGGGCGCCGGAACGGGCGTGGCGCAGCCGGGAGCCGCCCTCGAAGCCCGGCTGCAGCGGCACGCCCGCGGCGGCCGCCAGCAGGGTGGTGCCGACGCCCTGGGCGTCGGCCAGGAAGGCCCGCCGCTGCCCGGCGGCGGCGCGCAGCACCCGGTCCAGCTCCTCCGGGCGCAGCGCGGGCAGATCGGCCGACAGCGCGGCCACCCGCCCCGCCCCGAAGTGCCTGCGGGCCGCCTCGGCGCCGTGGGCCAGTGCGGCGTTGAGTCCCGCCCCGGGGAGGTCCGGCAGCAACTCCGCGCCGAGCAGGGCCAGCGCCGCGCCGGCCACCGCGTCGTCGGAGACCACCAGCACCCGCGCCACCGACGGACAGGCCAGTGCCGCCGCCACGGTGTCCTGGGCGAAGGCCATGGCGAGTTCGGGCCGCAGCGCCCCGGTGGCGTCGGCCAGCCTGCTCTTGGCGCGCGCCAGCGGCTTCAGCGGCACGACCAGGGTCCAGCGGAGGGGGCTCACAGCACGCCATTCTGCCCGCTCGCGCCGCCCGGTACGGGGGGTGCCTCGACAGCCTGTCCGGCCGCGGGAGACACTTGTACGGTCAGGATCAGCAGAAACTGTGCAAGGAGGAGTGCGCGTGCCCGGCAGGAGTACGAAGGCGGCCCGTCGCAGATACGGATTCTGGTACCGCCTCGCGGCGGCCATCGGAAAGCCGCCGCTGTTCCTGCTGACCAAGCGCGACTGGAGCGGAATGGAGAATTTCCCGGAGACCGGGGGATTCCTCACCGTGATCAACCACAACTCCTACCTGGACCCGCTGGTCTACGGCCACTTCCAGTACGACTCCGGGCGCCCGGCCCGCTTCCTCGGCAAGGCCGGCGTCTTCAAGGTGCCGGTCATCGGCCGGATCCTGCACGGTGCCGGACAGATCCCGGTCTACCGGGGCTCGGCGGACGCCGCGCACGCCTTCCGGGCCGCCGTCGAGGCCGTGAACAAGGGCGAGTGCGTGGCGTTCTACCCCGAGGGCACGCTGACCCGCGACCCCGACCTGTGGCCGATGACGGCCAAGACCGGTGCGGCCAGGGTCGCCCTGATGACCGGTGCGCCGGTCATCCCGGTGGCGCAGTGGGGCGCGCACGAGATCATCCCGCGCTATGCCAAGGGCGGTAAGGGCGACCGCAGGTTCCAGCCCTTCCCCCGGCACACGGTCAAGGTCGCCGCGGGCCCCGCGGTGGACCTGAGCGCCTTTCAGGGCAAGCCGATCACCGGCCCGGTGCTCCGCGAGGCCACCGAAGCGATCATGGACGCCATCACCGCGCTGCTGGAGCAGTTGCGCGACGAGAAGGCTCCGCCCGTACGCTACGACGTGCAGCGCGCCGCGACGGAGCAGCGCAAGGAGAGGGAGGCCGGTCGGTGACGACCCGTTGTGCCGTGTTCGGAGCCGGGTCCTGGGGAACCGCCTTTGCCATGATCCTCGCCGACGCGGGCTGCGAGGTCTCCCTCTGGGGCCGCCGCCCCGAACTGACCGAGACCATCAACCGGACCCGCTCCAACCCGGACTACTTCCCCGACCTGGAGCTCCCGCCGGGGGTGACCGCGACCAGTGACGCTGCAGAGGCCGCCGCCGGCGCCGAGTTCGCGGTGCTGACCGTGCCCTCGCAGACGCTGCGCGCCAACCTGCGGGCCTGGCGCGGCGCGATCGAGCCGGGGACGGTGCTGGTCAGCCTGATGAAGGGGGTCGAACTCGGCACCGCCAAGCTGATGAGCGAGGTCATCGCCGAGGTCGCCGAGGCGGGTCCGGAGCGGATCGCCGTGGTGTCGGGGCCCAACCTGGCCGGGGAGATCGTCCGCAGGCAGCCCGCGGCCGGTGTGGTCGCCTGCCAGGACGAGGAGGTGGCCCGGCGGCTCCAGGCGGCCTGCCACACCGGCTACTACCGCCCGTACACCGTCACCGACGTGGTCGGCTGCGAGCTCGGCGGCGCGGTGAAGAACGTGATCGGACTGGCCGTCGGCATCGCCGACGGCATGGGCCTGGGCGACAACACCAAGGCGTCGCTGATCACCCGCGGGCTGGCGGAGACCACCCGGCTGGGCCTCGCGATGGGCGCGGACCCGTACACCTTCGCCGGGTTGGCGGGCATGGGCGACCTGGTCGCCACCTGCTCCTCGCCGCTGTCCCGCAACCACACCTTCGGCACCAACCTGGGCCGGGGGATGACGCTGCAGGAGACCATCGCGGCCACCAAGCAGACCGCCGAGGGCGTCAAGTCCTGCGAGTCGGTGCTGGACCTGGCCCGGCGGCACGGGGTGGACATGCCGATCACCGAGACGGTGGTGGACATCGTGCACGGCGGGAAGCCCCCGCTGGTCGCCGTCAAGGAACTGATGTCCCGTTCGGCGAAGCCCGAGCGCCGTTAGCCCGGGTGCCGCGGTTGCGCCCGGTCGGCGGAGGCGGGAGCGCAACCGAAACGACCGAACGGTAGTCTCCATGGGGATATGAGCACTGAGTCCTCCTCCCCAGTCCCGGCTGCCGACTCCTCCCTCGCCGCAGCCTCCGTCCGCAAGCCGCGTGTGGCGATCGTCTTCGGCGGTCGCAGCTCCGAGCACGCGGTGTCCACGATCACGGCCGGCAGCGTGCTGCGCGCCATCGACCGGCAGGCGTACGAGGTGCTGCCGATCGGCATCACCACCGACGGCCGCTGGGCGCTGACCGCCGACGAGCCGGCCAGGATGGCCATCACCGACGGGAACCTCCCCAGCGTCGAGCAGGTGGCCGAGTCCACCGAGGGACAGGTCACCCTGCCGGTGAACCCGGTCTCCAAGGGCGAGCTGGTCTACACCGAACCCGGCTCCGTCCCCAAGGCGCTGGGCGAGGTCGACGTGGTCCTGCCGCTGCTGCACGGCCCCTGGGGCGAGGACGGCACCGTCCAGGGCCTGCTGGAGCTGTCCGGGGTGCCCTACGTCGGCTCCGGCGTGCTGGCCAGCGCGGTGGGCATGGACAAGGAGTACACCAAGCGGGTGCTGCAGGCCTTCGGCCTGCCGGTCGGCCCGTACACCGTGGTCCGCCCGCGGGAGTGGGCGGACGAGGCCAACCGGCCCGCGGTCCGGGCCAGGATCGCCGAGTTGGGCTTCCCGGTGTTCGTGAAGCCGGCCCGGGCCGGCTCCAGCATGGGCATCACCAAGGTCGCCGGCCCGGAGCAGTTGGACGCCGCGATGGCGGAGGCCCGCCGGCACGACCCCAAGCTGATCATCGAGGCCGGGCTGGTCGGCCGTGAACTGGAGTGCGGGGTCCTGGAGTTCGAGGACGGCCCGCGGGCCAGCCTGCCGGCCGAGGTGATGGTCGGCGAGGGCTACGACTTCTACGACTTCGAGGCCAAGTACATCGACTCCAGCGATGTGCAGATCCCCGCGGCGCTCACCGAGGACGAGACCGCGCGGCTGCGCGCGCTGGCGGTCGAGGTGTTCGAGGCGCTCTCCTGCGAGGGCCTGGCCCGGGTGGACGTCTTCCTGCTGGCCGACGGGACCTTCGTGGTCAACGAGATCAACACGATGCCGGGCTTCACCCCGATCTCGGCCTTCCCGCGGATGTGGGAGGCGACCGGCGTCGCCTACCCGGAACTGATCGACCGTCTGATCAAGGCGGCGCTCCGGCGCAGCACGGGCCTGCGGTAGCTTCCGCGTCTGCATGGCTTGTCGCGCAGTTCCCCGCGCCCCTATGGGTCTGCAACTGGCTCAGTTGCAGCACCTCAGGGGCGCGGGGAACTGCGCGACAAGCCACCTACGGCCCGCAGCAAAGAATCCCTAGATGCAGTTGAACCGCGCCCGCGCCGGATCCGCAGGATCATGCGCGAGCACCGCCGACGCCAGCCCCCCCAGCGGCGACTGCTGCCCCGCGTAGGACCCCGGGACGGTCACCTCGACGTACGTCCTCTGGACGATCGTGGTGAACTCATACCCCCCGCCCCCGGTCGTGCCGATCAGCCAGCACACGCCGTTGACGTCCTGGGCGTCGTGGTGGGCCAGGTCCGGGTCGTACTCGCCGGAGGACGGGTCCAGTGCGCCGGGGACGCCCACCCCGCACCGCAGCGTGATCGCCGGATCCCCCCAGGCCGCGGTGGTCCTGGACGCCGGCGAGACGGCGCGTGCGCGCTGCCCCAGCAGCGTCCCGGGCAGCGCCGCCACCAGCGCCCCGCACTGCGCCGCCGCGCTCCCGCTCGGCGTGGGCGCGGCCACACGCACGGCGCCGCTGCCGGAGGAGCAGCCCGCCAGCAGCAGGGCCGCCGCAGGCAGCAGCGCCGCCAGGGCACGGCGTACGGGGCGAGTGGTCACCCCGTGATGCTAGACGCGGCTACAGATTGACCACCGGGCAGGTCAGGGTTCGGGTGATGCCCTCGACCTGCTGGATCTGGGCGACGACCATCCGGCCCAGGTCGTCCATGGTCCCGGCCTCGGCCCGGACGATGACGTCGTAGGGCCCGGTGACGTCCTCTGCCTGCAGTACGCCCGTGATGCCGGCTATCACGCCGGCGACTGCGGACGCTTTTCCGACTTCGGTCTGCACAAGGATGTAGGCGTGTACCACGGTGGACCTCCCGGCGGCTCTGCAATTGCGGGTATGACGGCGATCGTGCGAGTGGGGACGGTGCGAGGGCTGTGGTTCCCCGCGAGCGCCCCGCTGAATCCCCGGCGGAGCCGCATGTTGTCACGCACACCACCGCGAGGGGGAGGCGTGCGGCCGCAGCCGAGGGCGTACGCTGCGCGCGGGAGTATCCATCACCGCGCCGGAAGGACACACATGCAGGGCACCGTCGGCGAGCTCGGCGAGTTCGGGCTGATCCGTGAGCTGACCGCGAGGCTGCCCCGGACCAGGGCCGTGGAACTCGGCCCTGGCGACGACGCGGCCGTGGTCTCGACCCCGGACGGACGGGTCGTCGCCACCACCGACGTGCTGCTGGAGGGCCGGCACTTCCGGCGCGACTGGTCCACCGCCTACGACGTGGGCCGCAAGTCGGCCGCGCAGAACCTCGCCGACATCGCCGCCATGGGCGCCGCGCCGACCGCCCTGCTGCTGGGCCTGGTCGCGCCGGCCGAACTGCCGGCCACCTGGGCGCTGGAGCTGATGGACGGCATCAGGGACGAGTGCCAGGTCGCCGGGGCCGCCGTGGTCGGCGGCGACGTGGTGCGCGGCGACACCATCACCGTGGCCATCACCGCCCTCGGCGACCTCCAGGGTCGCGCCGCGGTGACCCGCTCGGGCGCCCGCCCCGGCGACGTGGTGGCGGTGACCGGCTGGCTCGGCTGGTCCGCCGCGGGCTTCACGGTGCTCTCCCGGGGCTTCCGCTCGCCGCGCGCCTTCGTTGAGGCGCACCGGCGCCCGGAACCCCCGTACCACGCGGGCCCGGCGGCGGCGCAGCTCGGCGCCACCTCGATGATCGACGTCAGCGACGGCCTGGTCGCCGACCTGGGGCACGTGGCCGAGGCCAGCGGCGTGCACATCGACCTGCGGGCGGCCGGTTTCGACATCCCGGCGCAGATGGCCGACATCGGCCAGGCGGTCGGCGTCGACCCGCTGACCTGGGTGCTCTCCGGCGGCGAGGACCACGCCCTGGTCGCCACCTTCCCGCCGGACACCCACCTCCCCTCGCGCTGGCGCATCGTCGGTGAGGTCACCCGGCCGGCCGGGCTCTCCAAGACCGGGACGGTCACCGTCGACGGCGCCGTCTGGGACCGGGTCGGCGGCTGGGACCACTTCGGCGCCTGATTCCGGGCGTGTCAGGAGCTGGACGGAGCGGCGTCGACCGCCGGTTTCTGCATAGGCTTGATCCATGCGAATCGGTGTGCTGACCAGCGGCGGCGACTGTCCGGGACTCAACGCGGTGATCCGCTCGGTGGTGCACCGCGCGGTCGCCGACCACCAGGACACCGTGGTCGGCATCGAGGACGGCTTCCTGGGGCTGATCGAGGGCCGCGGCCGCCCGCTCGCCCTGGACGACGTCCACGGCATCCTCACCCGCGGCGGGACCATCCTCGGCTCGGCCCGGGTGGCCAGGGACCGGATGCGGGACGGGGTGGCCCGCGCCGCCGAGCTGGCCGGGACCCTCGGCATCGACGCCCTGATCACCATCGGCGGCGAGGGCACCCTCACCGCCGCCCAGCTGTTCAGCGACGCCGGGCTGCCCGTCGTCGCGGTGCCCAAGACCATCGACAACGACATCGACGCCACCGACGTCACCTTCGGCCACGACACCGCCGTCCACGTCGCCACCGAGGCCATCGACCGGCTGAAGACCACCGCCGAGTCACACCAACGGGTGATGGTGGTCGAACTCATGGGCAGGCACACCGGCTGGATCACCCTGCACGCCGGAATGGCCGGCGGCGCCCACGGCATCCTCATCCCGGAGCGGCCCTTCGACGTCGAGGAGGTCTGCCGGATGGTCGAGGAGCGGTTCTCCCGCGGCAAGAAGTTCGCCATCGTGGCCGTCGCCGAGGGCGCCGCCCCCCGCCCGGGCACCATGCGCTTCGAGCACGGCGAGACCGACGCCTACGGCCACCAGACCTTCGGCGGCATCGGCACCCGGCTGGCCGGCGAGATCGCCCAGTGGCTCGGCAAGGAGTCCAAGCCGGTGATCCTGGGGCACGTCCAGCGCGGCGGCACCCCCACCGCCCAGGACCGGGTGCTCGCCACCCGCTTCGGCTGGCACGCCGTGGAGGCCGTCCACAAGGGCGCCTACGGCCACATGACGGCGCTGCGCGGCACCGAGATCCGGCTGGTCCCCATCGTGGACGCGGTGACCCGGCTGAAGACCGTCCCCGAGGACCGCTGGTCGGAGGCCGAGGCGGTGCTCTAGCGGGCGCCGGATAGGTTGGTCCCATGCCGACACCGACCACCGCACCGCAGGCCACCTCACCGCGGGCCGCCGCACCGGCGCGGGTGCTCACCGTCGCCGGATCCGACTCCGGCGGCGGCGCGGGCATCCAGGCCGACCTCAAGACCATGCTGGCGCTGGGCGTGCACGGCATGAGCGTGATCGCCGCCGTCACCGCGCAGAACTCGGTCGGGGTGCAGGGCTACTGGGAGCTACCGGCGGAGGCGGTGCGGGCCCAGTTCCGCAGTGTGGTCGACGACATCGGCGTCCAGGCGGTGAAGACCGGGATGCTGGCCTCGGCCGAACTGGTGCGCACCGTCGCCGAACTGCTCGCGGGCGTGGACGCGCCGGTCGTGGTCGATCCGGTGGGCGTCTCCAAGCACGGCGACGCGCTGCTGGCCGACTCCGCGGTCTCGGTGCTGCGGGACCGGCTGCTGCCGGTGGCCACCGTCGCCACGCCCAACCTGCACGAAGTGGCGCAGCTCACAGGCCTCGAGGTGAGCCGCGAGAGCGAGATGCCGGACGCGGCCAGGGCGCTGCAGGACCTGGGTCCGTCCTGGGCCCTGATCAAGGGCGGCCACCTGGAGGGCGAGGCCGCCGATCTGCTGCGCGGGCCCGACGGCAGCGAGCACTGGTTCCGGGCCGCCCGCTACGACAACCGGCACACCCACGGCACCGGCTGCACCCTGGCCAGCGCCATCGCCTCGGAGCTGGCCCTGGGCCTGGACGTGCCCGAGGCCGTGGCCGCCGCCAAGGAGTACGTCACCGGCGCCATCGCCGGCGGCTTCGCCCTGGGCGCGGGCATCGGCCCGGTCGACCACGGCTGGCGGCTGCGCTGAGGCATGCAGAAGGCCGGCCCACCGTGAGGTGGACCGGCCTTCTGGAAGCCTGCAGGTGGCCGCGTCAGCGCGACACCTTGCCGGCCTTGATGCACGAGGTGCAGACGTTGAGCCGCTTCGGCGTCCGCCCAACCACAGCGCGCACCGTCTGGATGTTGGGGTTCCAACGACGACGGGTACGGCGGTGCGAGTGGGAGATGTTGTTGCCGAAGCCCGGCCCCTTGCCGCAGACGTCGCAGTTGGCAGCCACGGGAGTCACTCCAAAGACTTCAGATGCACTTACGTTGACAACCCCGGAGGCGCAGTGGCCGTGTGATGGCAGTGCCGTCTGACGACTGCGCTGCTTACCCAGGGGTGGCCCGGAGGGATCCAGGCAACCGGAGCAGCATACATCGGCTCACTCCGTACAACGAAACTACCACGTGACCACCGCAGGCTCCGCATCCGTCCGGGAACCGGCGCCGAGCTCCAACCTGCGAGGCGGCGGGGGTCACGGAACGGAATCCGTCGGGTGAAGCCGAGTAACCTGCCTGCACACCCCTCGCGCAGCCAAGGAGACACCACGGTGCTGGACACCCTCGACGCTCCCGCCGTGCGCACCTGGTGCCGGCTGTCGCTGGCCGCGCTCGGGCAGGCCCGCGAGGAGATCGACGCGCTCAACGTGTACCCGGTGCCGGACGGGGACACCGGCACCAACCTCTACCTCACCGTGGAGTCCGCCGCCGAGGAGGTCGACGGGCTGTTCGGGGCCGGGGCCGAAGCCCCCTCGCTGCCGCAGGCGTTGCGGGCCATGGCACATGGCGCCCTGCTCGGCGCCCGGGGCAACTCCGGGGTGATCCTGGCCCAGTTGCTGCGCGGCATCGCCTCCGCCATCGGCGCCGGCCCCGCCGACGGCCCGGCGCTCTGCCGGGCGCTGCGCCGCGCCGCCGACGCCGGCTACGAGGCGGTCGCCAAACCGGTGGAGGGGACGGTGCTCACCGTCGCCGCCGCGGCCGCCGAGGCGGCGGAGGCAGCGCTGCGGGCGGACCCGCGGATCGCGCTGGCCGCCGTGGCCGAGGCCGCCTACGAGGCCGCCCGCACCGCGCTGATCCGCACCCCGCTGCTGCTGGACGTGCTGGCCAGGGCAGGCGTCGTGGACGCCGGCGGCCGCGGGCTGGTGACCGTGCTCGGCGCGCTGGCCGACGCCGTGACCGGGCACACACCGATGGGTCCGCTCGCGCTGGCCGGCACCAGGGCCGCCGAGCCCGGGCCGCACGGCGAGCACGTCGCGGTCGAGGGCGGCCCGGCCTTCGAGGTGATCTACCTGCTGGACGCCGAGGACGGCACCCTGCCGGCGCTCCGGGAGTCGCTGGGGGCCCTGGGCGACTCGCTGGTCGTGGTCGGCGGCGACGGCCTGTGGAACGTCCACGTGCATGTGGACGACCCGGGCGCCGCGGTGGAGGCCGGCATAGTGGCGGGCCGTCCGCACCGGATCAGGATCACCCACTTCGCCTCGGCCGCCGCGACGGCCACCGCCGCCTCCGGCCCGGACGAGGACGCCCCGGCCAGGTCGCGGGGCGTGGTCAGCGTGGTCCACGGCGAGGGGATGGCCGGGCTCTGCGCCGAGTCCGGCGCGACCGTCCTGCACGCCGACCCCGACCGGGCGCCCTCCAGCACCGAACTGGCCGCCGCGGTCCGCCGGGCGCACGCGCGCGAGGTGGTGGTGCTGCTGAACGACACCGAACTGCGCGCCGCCGCCGGGGCCGCCGCCGAGCAGCTGCGCAAGGAGGGCGTGCGGGTCGCCGTCATCCCCACCCGCTCCGCGGTGCAGGGCCTCGCCGCGCTCGCCGTGCACGAGCCGGGCCGGCGCTTCGACGAGGACGTCGTCGCGATGACCTCCGCCGCCGGGGCCACCCGCTACGCCGAGATCGCGGTGGCCGAGGGCGAGTCCTGGACCATGGCCGGGGTCTGCCAGGCCGGTGACGTGCTCGGCCTGATCGACGGGGACGTCGCGGTGATCGGCACCGACACCGGGGAGACCGCGGCCGTGGTGCTGGACCGGATGCTCGCGGCCGGCGGCGAGATGGTCACCCTGATCCTCGGCACGGGCGCCGAGGACGCCGTCGCCGACCGGCTGGTGGCGCATGTGCGACGGGCCCACCCGGTGGTCGACACCGTCGTCTACCGGGGCGGCCAGCCGACATCACCGCTGCTCATCGGTGTCGAATGAGCCGTGCTGTCAGTGCCGCGGTGTACAGGTTGACGCGGAAGGGAGACCGGCGACCGTGTCCACGCTCGACGAACCACTGAAGAAGCTGGTCGGCGGCAACAGCGCCAAGGCGCTCGCCGACAGCCTCGACCTGCACACCACCGGTGACCTGCTGCACCACTACCCGCGCCGCTACGTCGAACGAGGCGAGCTCACCAGCCTGGACGAGCTGGAACTCGACGAGCACGTCACGGTGATGGCCAGGATCGAGAAGGCCGAGGTCATCCCGTTCAAGGGCCGCAAGGGCAACCGGCTGCAGGTCGTGGTCACCGACGGCCGGGGCCGGCTCACCCTGGCCTTCTTCAACCAGGCGCACCGGGTGCACGAGCTACGCCCCGGACGCCAGGGCCTGTTCGCCGGCAAGGTCGGCGTCTTCAACCGGGTCCGCCAGCTGATCAACCCCGACTACCAGCTGATGGACGAGGAGGATCCCGACCAGGCGGCGGCCTTCGCCGGGCGGCTGATCCCGGTCTACCCGGCCAGCACCAAGCTGCCCTCCTGGAAGGTCTCGCTGGCGGTCGACACCCTCCTCGGCGGCCTGGACTGGGAGGCGCTGGAGGACCCGCTGCCGGACCCGCTGCGGCTGCAGCGCGGACTGCTGCCGCTGGCCGACGCGCTGCGGCAGATCCACCGCCCGGCCAACCACGCCGAGCGCGTCGCCGCGCAGTCCAGGCTCAAGTGGGACGAGGCCTTCGTGCTCCAGGTCGCCCTGGCCCGCCGCCGCGCCGCCGACTCCGCCCAGCCCGCCGTCCCCCGGGTCCCGGTCAAGGACGGCCTGCTGGACGCCTTCGACGCCCGGCTGCCGTTCACGCTGACGGAGGGTCAGCAGACGGTCTCCGCCGAGATCTTCGCCGAGCTGGCCACCGCCCACCCGATGCACCGGCTGCTCCAGGGCGAGGTCGGCAGCGGCAAGACCCTGGTCGGGCTGCGGGCCATGCTCGCGGTGGTGGACACCGGCGGCCAGGCGGTGATGCTGGCGCCCACCGAGGTGCTGGCCCAGCAGCACCACCGCTCCATCGTGGAGATGATGGGCGACCTCGCCGAGGGCGGCATGCTCGGCGGATCCGATCTGGGCACCAAAGTGGTGCTGCTCACCGGCTCGATGGGCGTCCCGGCGCGGCGGCAGGCCATGCTGGACATGGTCACCGGGGACGCCGGGATCGTCATCGGCACCCATGCCCTGATCGAGGACAAGGTGCAGTTCCGCGACCTGGGCCTGGTGGTCGTGGACGAGCAGCACCGCTTCGGCGTGGAGCAGCGCGACGCCCTGCGCGCCAAGGCCGAACGCCCGCCGCACCTGCTGGTGATGACCGCCACCCCGATCCCGCGCACGGTGGCCATGACGGTCTTCGGCGACCTGGAGACCTCGGTGCTGGACCAGCTGCCGGCCGGACGCTCGCCCATCGCCTCGCACGTGGTCCCGGCCCTGGAACGGCCCAACTTCCTAGCCCGGGCCTGGGAGCGGATCCGCGAGGAGACCGCCAAGGGCCACCAGGCCTATGTGGTCTGCCCACGCATCGGCGACGCCGAGGACCAGAAGAAGAAGCCCTCCGCCGACGACGAACGCCGCCCCCCGCTCGCCGTTCTCGACGTCGCCGAGGAACTGTCCGGCGGCCCGCTGTCCGGGCTGCGGGTCGAGGTGCTGCACGGGCGGATGCAGCCGGACGCCAAGGACGACGTGATGCGCCGCTTCACCGCCGGCGAGGTGGACGTCCTGGTCGCCACCACCGTCATCGAGGTCGGCGTGAACGTCCCCAACGCCACCGTGATGGTCATCATGGACGCCGACCGCTTCGGCGTCTCCCAGCTGCACCAGCTCCGCGGCCGGGTCGGCCGCGGCTCGGCCCCCGGGCTGTGCCTGCTGGTCAGCGAAATGCCCGGCGGCAGCCCGGCCCGGCAGCGGCTGGACGCGGTGGCCGGCACCCTGGACGGCTTCGAACTCTCCCGGATCGACCTGGAGCAGCGCCGCGAGGGCGACGTCCTGGGCGCGGCCCAGTCCGGCGTGAAGTCCTCGCTCCGGCTGCTCTCCGTCCTGGAGGACGAGGACGTCATCACCGAGGCCCGCGACGAGGCCGCCCACCTGGTCGCCGACGACCCGGACCTCACCGACCACCCCGCCCTCGCCGCCGCCCTCCGCGCCCTCGTCGACGACGACCGAGCGGAGTACCTGGAAAAGGGCTGAACCACGCAGCCCCACAGGGGCGCGGGGAACTGCGCGACAAGCCCCCCACGTGGTAGAGCCCTCCGCGAACAGTGCTCCAGCCCCCGGGCGGCTAGCGTTGTCCACAACATCCACGCCACGAAGGACCCCGCAATGACCCGCGTAATCGCCGGCTCCGCCCGAGGCCGCCGCCTGGCCGTCCCGCCCGGCGAGGGCACCCGCCCGACCTCCGACCGCGCCCGCGAGGGCCTCTTCTCCACCTGGGAATCCCTCCGCGGCTCCCTCGCGGGCGCGCGCGTGCTCGACCTCTACGCCGGATCCGGCGCCGTCGGCCTGGAGTCGCTCTCCCGCGGTGCGGCCGCCGCCCTGCTGGTCGAGGCCGACCAGGCCGCCGTGAAGACGATCCTGGCCAATGTCCGCACCCTCTCCCTCCCCGGCGCCGAGGTCCGCTCCGGACAGGTCGAGAAGGTGCTCGCCGCGGGCGCCCCGACGCGCCCGTACGACGTGCTCTTCATGGACCCCCCGTACGCCGTCGCCGACGCCGAACTGGGCGAGATCCTGATCACACTCCGGACCGGGGGCTGGCTCGCCGAGGGCACCCTCGCCACCGTGGAGCGCGGCACCAGGGGCGGGGAGTTCGGGTGGCCCGAGGGCTTCACACCGCTCAGGGAGCGCCGTTACGGCGAGGCTACTCTCTGGTACGGTCGCGCCGCCGCCAGCGACGTCGGGAGCGAGTGAGGTATGGCCGTGCAAGAGAAGACCACTGTTCGCCGTGCTGTCTGTCCGGGTTCCTTCGACCCGATCACCAACGGGCACCTGGACATCATCGAACGGGCCTCGCGCCTCTACGACGTGGTCCACATCGCCGTGCTGATCAACAAGTCCAAGCAGGGCCTGTTCACGGTGGAGGAGCGGATCCAGATGATCGAGGAGGTCTCCGCCGGGTACGGCAACGTGGTGGTGGAGTCCCACCACGGGCTGCTGGTCGACTACTGCCGCGACCGCGGCATCCCGGCGATCGTGAAGGGCCTGCGCGCGGTCAGCGACTTCGACTACGAGCTGCAGATGGCCCAGATGAACATCGGCCTGTCCGGGGTGGAGACCCTGTTCGTGCCCACCAGCCCGACCTACAGCTTCCTGTCCTCCTCCCTCGTCAAGGAGGTCGCCGCCTACGGGGGCGACGTCTCGCACCTGGTGCCCGCGCTGGTGCACCGTCGTCTGGTCGCCAGGATCGCCGAACGGAAGTGACGGGCAGTAGAGTTCCTAGCTCCGGTCCATTGCCTCCTGGCTCCACTCCTCGGGGGGCGACCCCCGCACCCGCGAACAGGTGAGCTCAGGTGGACGTGCAGCAGAAGCTCGACGAGATCGCCACGACGGTCGAGAACTCCCGTTCGATGCCCATGTCGGCGTCGATCGTGGTCAACAAGGCCGAGCTGATCGCCATGCTCACCGAACTGCGGGAGGCGCTGCCGACCGAGCTCGCGCAGGCCCAGCAGACCGTGCAGCAGGGCGACCAGGTGGTCGAGGACGCCCGCCGTGAGGCGGAGCGGATCGTCCAGGAGGCGCAGGGGGAGCGGGCCAGGCTGATCTCCGGCACCGAGGTGGCCATGCGGGCCCAGGCGGAGGCGAACCGGATCCTGGCCGAGGCCAAGGCCGAGTCCGAGGAGGAGCGCCGGGAGGCCGACGACTACGTCGACAGCAAGCTGGCCAACTTCGAGGTGGTGCTCACCAAGACGCTCGGTGCCATCGGCCGCGGCAGGGCGAAGCTGCGCACCGGTGGCGCCCCGGTCGAGGGCGAGGACGGCGAGGAGTTCGAGCAGGACCAGTTCCGCTCGCCCAGCCCGGAGGTGGACGAGTACGTCGACGTCAAGCTCGCCGCCCTGGAGACCGCGCTCAGCAAGACCCTGGACGCGGTCGGCCGGGGCCGGGACAAGCTCCTCGGCAAGCGCCCCATCGACGAGTTGGGCGCCTACCTGGCCGCGGCCGACGAGGCCACCGGGGTCAACCAGGGCGCCGAGCGGCAGGCCGCGGTCGCCGCCGAGCTGGCCCAGGCCGGCCTGCTCCCGCCGGAGCAGCAGCACCAGTCGCACCAGCAGCCGCAGTACGACCAGCAGCACTTCGACCCGCAGCACCAGCAGCAGGCCGAGCCGCAGTACTGGCAGCCGGTCGAGGTGGACGCCAACGGCTACCCCTACGTCCAGCCCGGGGTGTACCAGCAGGAGCAGCCGCAGTACGACCAGTACGGCTACCAGCCCCAGGTCCCGCAGCAGCAGTCGCAGGAGTACGACCCGTACACCGGGTACGCCCCGCAGCCGGTGCAGCAGTACGACGCCTACGGGCAGCCGGTGCCGCCGCAGTACGTGCCGCAGCAGGCCGGCCTGGACGAGACCAGCTTCTTCGACACCGGCTTCATCGACGTCAGCAAGCTGCGCGAGCTCGGCGGCGGACAGCACCACTGAGCAGGCGCCGAGCAGGCGGATTGGGACCTGGGCCCGACCTCCGGTAGTCTGACCTCTCCGGCCTGTTCAGCGCCGGGGAGTGTCGGCTGCCCCGAACGTCCCGTACGTTCGCGTGCGTAGCCGATGCGCAGATCACCGCAGTCGTGGCAGACGACGTGCGCCGTAGAGAGCAGGAAACCCTGAACCGCCTCGACCACCGCGATCCGCTTGTGTTTGACACACACGAGCTGGGACGTCGGCCTGGGTCGATGCGCAAGGTTTCCCGTTCCCTCCCGGCGCCGGAGGGCCTCGGCATCGAGGTGATCGGCGTCCCCGTAGGCAGCGCTGTCGAGCTGGACCTCCGACTGGAGTCGGTGGTCGAGGGCGTACTCGTCACGGGTACGGTCGAGGCGGATCTCAAGGGCGAGTGCGTGCGCTGCCTGGAGCCGATCGAGCAGGAGCTCGAAGCGGACTTCCAGGAGCTGTACTACTACCCGGAGGCCGCGGACCGTTTCGGTGGCACGTCCAAGACCTCCGAGGACGACGACGAGGACGAAGAAGCTTCCCGACTCGAGGGCGACCTGTTCGACCTCGAGCCGGTGCTGCGTGACGCGGTGGTGCTCGCACTGCCGCTGCAGCCGGTGTGCCAGGAAGACTGCCTGGGCCTCTGCTCCGAATGCGGGGCGCGGCTCACGGACGACCCGGACCACCATCACGAGGCCGTCGACCCCCGGTGGGCGGCTCTGCAGGGACTCTCGGCTCTCGCATCTGAGGCCGGTAGCGAAGACAGCGGTACCCGTGAGGGTGCTGCCGAGAACCAGGAGAAGTAGCCGTGGCTGTTCCGAAGCGGAAGATGTCGCGCAGCAACACGCGCCACCGCCGTTCGCAGTGGAAGGCTGCGGTCCCCGCCCTGGTGGCTTGCGACCGCTGCCACGAGCCCAAGCTGGGCCACATCGCGTGCCCGAGCTGCGGCACGTACAACCGCCGTCAGGTCCTCTCGGTCTGATCGGCTGGTGACACACACGATGTCAGCGTCTGCGCTGCAACACGCCGACACCGGGTATGCCGTCCTGGAGGGGCGGCTCGGGTACGAACTCGAGCCGGCCCTCCTGGTACGTGCTCTCACGCACCGCTCGTACGCGTACGAGAACGGTGGCCTGCCCACCAACGAGCGCCTGGAGTTCCTGGGCGACTCGGTGCTGGGCCTGGTGGTCACGGACACTCTGTACCGGATCCACCCCGACCTCCCGGAGGGGCAGCTCGCGAAGCTGCGCGCCGCGGTGGTCAACTCGCGCGCCCTCGCCGGAGTGGCCCGCGGTCTGGAGCTCGGCTCCTTCATCAGCCTCGGGCGCGGCGAAGAGGGTACCGGTGGACGCGACAAGTCCTCCATCCTCGCCGACACCCTTGAGGCGATCATCGGCGCGGTCTACCTGGACCAGGGCCTGCAGGCGGCCGACGAGCTGGTGCACCGGCTGTTCGACCCGCTGATCGAGGAGTCCTCCAACCTCGGCGCCGGGCTCGACTGGAAGACCAGCCTGCAGGAGCTCACCGCCTCCGTCGGCATCGGCGTCCCCGAGTACGTGGTCTCCGAGTCCGGTCCCGACCACGAGAAGACCTTCATCGCCGCGGCCCGGGTCGCCGGCGACGACTACGGCACCGGCACCGGCCGCTCCAAGAAGGAAGCGGAGCAGAAGGCCGCGCAGAACGCCTGGCACTCGATCCGCGAGAAGCACGGTCTGGCCGAGCCGCAGCCGGCTCCGGAGCAGACCGCGACCACTCCCGCGGACCCCGCCGCAGGTGCCTGAACTCCCCGAGGTCGAGGTGGTCCGCCGCGGCCTCGACCAGTGGGTCAGTGGACGGACCGTCAGCTCGGTCACGGTCCTGCACCCGCGCGCGGTGCGTCGGCACACCGCGGGCGCCGAGGACTTCGCCGCGCAGCTGGCCGGCCGCACCCTCGGCCCGGCGCAGCGCCGCGGCAAGTACCTGTGGCTGCCCATGCCCGGCACCGGCAGCTCGCTGATCGGCCACCTCGGCATGAGCGGCCAGCTGCTGATCCAGCCCGAGGCCGCCCCCGCCGAGACCCACCTGCGGGTCAGGATCCGTTTCGCCGACGCGGTCGACACCGAGCTGCGCTTCGTCGACCAGCGCACCTTCGGCGGCCTGGCGGTCGAGGACGCCGACCCCAGCGATCCCGAGGCGGCCCCGCTGTCGCTGGCGCACATCGCCCGCGACCCGATGGACCCCCGCTTCGACGACAACGCCTTCCTCGCCGCACTGCGGCGCCGCAGCTCGGGCGTGAAGCGCGCGCTGCTGGACCAGACCCTGATCAGCGGCGTCGGCAACATCTACGCCGACGAGGCGCTGTGGCGCGCCAGGCTGCACTACGAACGCCCCGCCGACACCCTCTCCCGGGCCCAGGCGGCACTGCTGCTGGCCTCGGCCCGCGAGGTGATGGGCGCGGCGTTGGCGGTGGGCGGCACCAGCTTCGACAGCCTCTACGTCAACGTCAACGGCGAGTCCGGCTACTTCTCCCGTGCACTGGACGCCTACGGCCGCGAGAACGAACCCTGCAACCGCTGCGCGACCCCGATGCGCCGGGCCGCCTGGATGAACCGCTCCAGCTACTTCTGCCCCCGCTGCCAGCGCCTTCCCCGCCCCCGAGGCTAGCCCTTCTGCCGGTTGTTCGGCTGCGGCTCCTGCATGGCTTGTCGCGCAGTTCCCCGCGCCCCTGAGGTGCTGCAACTGAACCGCTGTGGGTCAGTTGCAGTTGGATAGGGGCGCGGGGAACTGCGCGACCAGCCAGCTACGGTCCGCAGTCGAACGCTCGTCAGTAACCACCCACACCGAAGTCGTACACCGTGCAGGACCGGTACTCCTCGCCCGGCCGCAGCACCGTGGACGGATAGTCCCCGCGGTTGGGGGAGTCCGGGAAGTGCTGGGTCTCCAGGGCCACGCCCGAGTACCTGCCGTAGCCGCGCCCGGAGGGGCCGGTCAGGCTGCCGTCCAGGCCGTTCCCGCTGTAGACCTGGATTCCGGGCTCGGTCGTGGAGAGCGTCAGTACCCGCCCCGAGCCCGGGTGCCGCAGTACGGCGACCACCCGCGGAGCGTCCGTGCGGCCGCCTTCCAGCGCCCAGCAGTGGTCGTAGCCGCCGGCGATGGCGAGCTGCCCGTCCTCGTCGTGGATGCGCTCGCCCAGCAGCCGGGGCGCGGTGAAGTCGAACGGCGTCCCGGCGACCGGGGCCGGCGGCCCCGCGAGCGGGCGCAGCTCCTGGTCCACCGGCAGGTAGCCCGCGGCGGCCAGGGTGAGCTCATGGTCGAGGACGCTGTCGCAGCCCTCGCCGGCCAGGTTCAGATAGGAGTGGTTGGTCAGGTTGACCACGGTGGGCGCGCTGGTGGTGGCGCGGTAGTCGATCCGCAGCCGCCCCTCGGCCAGGCTGTAGCGCACCGTCGCCCGCAGCGTCCCGGGGAAGCCCTGGTCGCCGTCCGGGCTGACCAGGGAGAGCTCCACGCCGCTGCCGCCGACCACCTCGACCGGCTCGGCCGACCACAGCCGGGCGTCGAACCCCTGGTCGCCGCCGTGCAGGGCGTTGGCGCGAGGGGTGTCGCTCAGCGGCACCTGGTGGGTGCGGCCGTCCAGGGTGAACCGGCCGTCGGCGATGCGGTTGCCGAAGCGGCCGATGGTCGCGCCGAAGAAGGGCGGCCGCTCCGCGAGATAGCCGTCGAGGTCCGGGTGGCCGAGCACGACGTTCACCGCCTCCCCCGTGCCCCCGTCCGGATCGGGCAGGTGCACGGTGTGCAGCACCGCGCCGTACTCCAGGACGGCGGCGCTGGTACCGCGGGCGTCGGTGAGGATCCACCGGTGCACCGGGGTGCCGTCCGCGAGGGCGCCGAAGCTCTCGCGCACCGGGGCGTGCGGCTGGGACGACTGGGGCTGGGCTGAGGACAGCAAGGGCAGGACTCCTGATCCGGTCTCGCGGCACCTGCCGTGAGGGGGCCGGGGTGCGCGTGCCCCACGTTTTCACGCCGCGAACGGCCGCGTCCACGTCGTCCCGAACGCCGCGGTGGCGTCGTCGTGCCGCTTGCCGCGGAAGCCGCCCTCGGGCATCGCCCGCTCGGCCTCCCGCACGGCGCGCACGGCGGCGGCCGGGCCCTGCTTCTCGACCAGGTCCAGCAGATCCCGCCGGCCCCAGCCGAAGCGCTCCACCAGTCGCGACACCCCGTCGCTGACCAGCAGGAAGCGGCTGATCCCGGCCAGCGGCAGGCTCATCGTCAGGGCCTGTTCGGCGGCGGCGGGTTCGGCGCCGGCCACCCAGAAGCCGCCCTCGGTGTTGCGCAGCCGGCTGACCGACTCGCGGTCGTACGCGGGGAGGTGGTCCACCCGGTCGTCGGTGAGTTCGACCACCTCGCCGTCGCGCCGCTCCACCAGCACGGCGGCGTCGGCGAGCACCAGGCAGTCCAGCATCCCGCCGCGCTCCCGGACGATCGCGACCGTCGCGGACGGACTGTTGGGATTGCTCAGATCGCAGTCGGCGTGCAGCGCGCGGGTGTCGAGGATCGCGCGGCGCAGCACCCCGCGCAGGTCCGACTCCGGCTCGGTGACCAGCACCGCGGCCAGCTGTGTTCCGAGCCGCTGGGCCAGCCAGGCCACGCCGTGCACGCAGCCGTTGGGCAGCCCGCTGTCGGTGGCACCGTCCAGGACCACCGCGAACCGCTCCGAGGCGATGACGAAGTCCTCGTTCGCGGCGGCGTCCGGACTCGCCTCACTGGTGTGACTGATCTGCACCGTTCCTCCGTCAGCTGTCGACCCGCGCCCAGCCTTTCATGCGACGGGGTGCTCGGAGGAATCCGCAGCCGGTCTCAGTAGCCGAAGTCCTGGGTCCACCACGGGCCGCCGCTGGTGCCGTAGTACACCCCGACGCCCAGCGAGTGGTAGGAGCAGTTGAGGATGTTGGCGCGGTGGCCGGCGCTGTTCATCCAGGCGGTCATCACGTCCTGCGGGGTCTGCTGCCCCATGGCTATGTTCTCGCCGCCGAGGTTGGTGATGCCCAGAGCCGCGGCCCGGTCCCAGGGCGTCTTGCCGTCCGGGTCGGTGTGGTCGAAGAAGTCGCGGGTGGCCATCTCCGCGCTGAAGTTCTGGGCCAGCACGGTGAGCGGACCGGAGTAGCTGAGGGCGTCGCAGCCGTTGGCCGCGCGCTGCACGTTGACCAGGGAGAGGACCTGGGCCTCGGCGGTCGCCATGGCCGAGGTCGCGCCACCGGTGGCGGCCGCGACCGGGAACGAGGCGGAGGCGGAGGCACTGGCCGACGCGGAGGGGCTGGCGGAGGCCGACGGCGTCGCCGAGGCGCTGGGGCTCACCGATGCCGTGGCGCTGGCCGGGGCCGACGCCTTGGCGGAGGCGCTCGCCGAGGGGCTGCCGGTGCCGGCCGAGAGCGACGGCCGCGCGGTGTCCCGGGTGCTGGTCCCGCCGGTCGCCCGGAAGCTGCTGCCGGACGGCTGCGGGGTCCGTGCGGCGCCGATGGTGGCCAGCGGCTTGGCACTGGCCGGATCGCCGGCCACCACCAGGCTCGCGGGCATACCGGGCGGCAGCGGCAGCACGCCGCTGAACACCCCGCCTGCTCCGACCGCCAGGGCGGTGGCGCTGACGGCGAACAGGGCGCGCGGCACCCCGCTGTTCCGCCGCCTGCGCGACGCGGGCGCGGCCCGGCGGTGCGATCTCGCCGCGTGCGCACCGCGGCGGTGCGAAGCCGGCTCAGGGCTCTGCGTCTGAGGTCCCGGTGTCTGGGATCCTGATGTCTGGGATCCCTGGGCGTGACGGGGCATGGCAGGTGCCGTCCCTCTTCCTCGGCCCCCCGACCGGATGCTGGACTTGCGGCTTGCGGTACTGCTCACCCGAACGGGTGATGATGGGGAGCGTAGAGCATAGGGGTGCGTCGCGTGGGAAGTGCGTGCAGACGGCGGTGAGAGAATCACGCATATGAGCGAGGACGTCCGGATGACCGCCTGGGTGCGCGGCGCCGTGCAGCAGGTCGGATTCCGCTGGTGGACGCGGTCCAGGGCGCTGGAGATCGGACTCCTCGGATACGCCTCCAACCTGGGCGACGGCCGGGTGCAGGTGGTCGCGGAGGGCAGCCGGGAGGACTGCGAGCGACTGCTCGAACTGCTCCGCCACGGCGACACGCCCGGAAGGGTCGACGGGGTCACCGAGATATGGGGCGGCGCCGAGGGCGGTTACCCCGGCTTCGCCATCCGCTGACGCCGACGGCTTCCCGGCGCTGCCGGAAAGACGCACGTGCCGCCGTCATGTGGTTGCGTTCGCGGCCGGTCCGTGGTTGACTCCGCACCGAGCAGTGATCGACCGGCCACCGGCGGTCACTCGACCGGCACCACAGCGCGCAGTGTGGTAAATCCACTGCCCCGGCGATGTGGTCGGCGTAGCACGCTGTGATCGTGTTGACCCTTTTCGCGTTTGGTGAGACGCTGGAAACCCGCGCACCCGCACGTACAGCCCAAGGCGTTCGGCCCCGTTCCGCCTTGCTAGGGCTGGCATCGAGTGCGTGAACCCAACCACGACCCCACCTTCATCGGTCGGTCACTCAGCGTGGAGGACCATCCATCATGGCAAAGGCGCTTCTCGGTTACGTCGGTGGCCCCGACCCCCGCGTGCTCTCCGAGATGCGACGTCTCCAGCAGCGAGTCCAGGACCTGGAATCCGAGCTTGTTCGGATGCAGGCCGAGAACGACGCGCTGTCTGCCGTCGCGGACCACGAGCAGCTGCTCCGCAGCATCGACGCAGCCCAGCCGGTGCCCGCCTACTCCTGATCCTCTTTCCGGCCCAGGGTCCGCAACTCCCCGGTCCGGTCCGATCCGGCGGCACCGCTGACAGATAGTGCAAGGGACGCCCATCGTGGCGTCCCTTCGTCATGTTCCGACCCCGTACCCCCGCTGCCCGTTCCCTCGTGATTCTGGGATGCCCCCTGCCTGCGCAGGTGAAACCAGCTGGCGCGTCCTCCGGTCGGGGCAGTGCGCCCGGATAGAGTTTCGGACAGGCAGAAGCGTGGTTCTCCCGGCGGAAGGTTCAGGGCGTGCATCTCAAGAGCCTCACGCTGCGTGGGTTCAAGTCCTTCGCCTCGGCGACCACGCTCCGCTTCGAGCCCGGCATCACCTGCGTGGTCGGCCCCAACGGCTCCGGCAAGTCCAATGTCGTCGACGCGCTGTCCTGGGTGATGGGCGAGCAGGGCGCCAAGTCGCTGCGCGGCGGCAAGATGGAGGACGTCATCTTCGCCGGCACCAGCGGGCGCACCCCGCTGGGCCGCGCCGAGGTCGCGCTCACCATCGACAACGCCGACGGCGCGCTGCCCATCGAGTACAGCGAGGTCACCATCTCGCGGACGCTGTTCCGCAACGGCGGCAGCGAGTACGCCATCAACGGCAGCACCTGCCGGCTGCTGGACATCCAGGAACTGCTCTCCGACTCCGGCATCGGCCGCGAGATGCACGTCATCGTCGGCCAGGGCCAGCTGGACTCGGTGCTGCACGCCGATCCGATGGGCCGGCGCGCCTTCATCGAGGAGGCCGCCGGCGTCCTCAAGCACCGCAAGCGCAAGGAGAAGGCGCTGCGGAAGCTGGACGCGATGCAGGCCAACCTGACCCGGGTGCAGGACCTGGTCGGCGAGTTGCGGCGGCAGCTCAAGCCGCTCGGCCGGCAGGCCCAGATCGCCCGCAGGGCCGCGACCATCCAGGCCGACCTGCGCGACGCCAGGCTGCGGCTGCTCGCCGACGACCTGGTGACGCTGCGCCGGGCGGTCGAGGAGGAGGTCGCCGACGAGATGGCGCTGCGGCTGCGGCGCTCCGGGGTCGAGCAGGAGCTGACGGCGGTTCAGCAGCGCGAGGCGGTGCTGGAGGCGCAGGTCGCCCAGCTGGGCCCGCGGGTCGAGCAGTGCCAGCAGACCTGGTTCGAGCTGTCCTCGCTGGCTGAGCGGGTCCGCGGCACGGTCGGTCTGGCCGAGGCCCGGGTCCGGCACGCCCGCAGCCCGCAGACCGAGGAGCGGCGCGGCCGGGACCCGGAGGAGATGGAGCGCGAGGCGGCCCGGATCCGCGAGGAGGAGGCCGAACTCAAGGAGGCGCTGGAGGAGGCGTCCTACGCGCTCGCCGAGACGGTGGAACGGCGCGGGGAGCTGGAGCGGGAGCTGGCGGGGGAGGAGCAGCGGCTGCGCGCGGCCGCGCGGGCGCTGGCCGACCGCCGGGAGGGGCTGGCCCGGCTGCAGGGCAAGGTCGCCGCGGCGCGTTCGCGCGCGGTCGGTGCGGGCGAGGAGATCGGCAGGCTGGCCGAGGCGAGGGACGCCGCCCGGGAGCGGGCCGAGGCCGCCGCCGAGGAGTACGAGCTGCTCAAGGCACAGGTCGACGGGCTCGACGCGGGCGACGAGGAGGCCGAGGCGCAGCTGGGCGAGGTACGGGCGGAGCTGGCCGCGGCGGAGGAGGCGCAGTCGCGGGCCCGCGAGGAGCTGGCCTCGGTGGAGCGCGAGCGGGCCGGGCTGACGGCGCGTCGGGAGGCGCTGGCCCTGGGACTGCGCCGCAAGGACGGCAGCGGCGCGCTGCTCGCGGCGGGGGAGCGGGGCGCCGGCGGCGGGCTGGTCGGCGTGCTCGGCTCGGCGGCCTCGCTGCTGTCGGTGCGTCCGGGCGCGGAGGCGGCGGTCGCGGCGGCGCTGGGGCACGCGGCCGACGCGGTCGCGGTGGACGGGGTCGCGACGGCGGTCGAGGCGCTGCGGCTGCTGCGCAAGGAGGACGCCGGCCGGGCCGGTCTGCTGATCGCCGCCGAGGCAGGCGCAGCAGAGGTAGTGGGGGACGAGGAGGCGGACGGACTGGCGCAGTGCGTGGACGGTCCGGCCGAGCTGGTCGGCGTGGTGCGCGGGCTGCTGCGCGGTTATCTGCTGGTCGCCGGCCTGGCGGAGGCCGAGGCGCTGGTCGCCGCCCGCCCGGGGCTGACCGCGGTGACCGCCGAGGGCGATCTGCTGGGACGGGGGTTCGGCTACGGGGGCTCCGCCGCCGCGCCGAGCCTGCTGGAGACCCAGGCCGCGGTGGACGAGGCGAGCGCCGCGCTGGAGGAGCTGTCCGGGCGTCGGGAGGCACTGGCGGCCGCGCTGGAGCAGGCCACCGCGCGCCGTCGGGAGCTGGCGTCCGCGCTGGAGGCGCTGACCGCGCGCCGCCGGGCGGCGGAGAAGGAGAAGTCCGCGGTGGCCCAGCAGCTGGGGCGGCTGGGCGGGCAGGCCCGCGGCGCGGCCGGCGAGGCCGAGCGGCTCGGAGCCGCCGCGGACAAGGCCGAGTCCGCGCTGGAGCAGGCCGAGGCCGAGCTCGCCGAACTCAGCGAGCGGCTGCTGACCGCCGAGGAGGTGCCGGCCGACGAGGAGCCCGACACCGGCGAGCGGGACCGGCTCGCCGAGGCCTCAGCTCAGTGCCGGCAGGCCGAGATGGAGGCCAGGCTCTCGGTCCGGACCCATGAGGAGCGGGTGCGCGGCCTCGCCGGAAGGGCCGACTCGCTGGACCGCGGGGCCCGCGCCGAGCGCGAGGCGCGGGCCCGCGCCGCCCAGCGGCAGCAGCGGCTGCAGGCCGAGGCCTTGGTCGCCACCGCGGTCGGCGACGGTGCCCGGCAGCTGCTCGCTGCCGTCGAGCTGTCGCTGGGGACGGCGGCCCGCGAGCGCGAGCAGGCCGAGCAGGAGCGCGCGGTCCACGACACCGAGCTGTCCCAGCAGCGGGTCCGCAGCCGCGAGCTCAAGGCCGAACTCGACCGGCTGACCGACTCGGTGCACCGCGACGAGGTGCTGCGCGCGGAGAAGCGGCTGCGGATAGAGCAGTTGGAGGCCAAGGCGCTGGAGGAGCACGGCATCGAGGCCGACGGGCTGCTCGCCGAGTACGGCCCGGACCAGCCGGTGCCGCCGACGGACCAGGCCGAGGGCGCGGAGCCGCGCCCGTACGACCGGGCCGAGCAGGAGAAGCGGCTGCGCGCCGCCGAGAAGGCCTACACCCAGCTCGGCAAGGTCAATCCGCTGGCGCTGGAGGAGTTCGCGGCGCTGGAGGAGCGGCACCAGTTCCTCAGCGAGCAGCTGGAGGACCTGAAGTCCACCCGGCGCGATCTGCTCACCGTGGTCAAGGAGGTGGACGAGCGGGTGGAGCAGGTCTTCACCGCCGCCTACCACGACACCGCCGCGCAGTTCGAGGGCGTGTTCTCGCGGCTGTTCCCGGGCGGCGAGGGCCGGCTGGTCCTCACCGACCCCGACAACATGCTGACCACCGGCATCGAGGTGGAGGCCCGGCCGCCGGGGAAGAAGGTGAAGCGGCTGTCGCTGCTCTCCGGCGGCGAGCGCTCGCTCACCGCCGTCGCGCTGCTGGTCTCCATCTTCAAGGCCAGGCCCAGCCCGTTCTACGTGATGGACGAGGTCGAGGCGGCCCTGGACGAGACCAACCTGCGCCGGCTGATCGGTCTGATGGAGGAGTTGCGGGACAGCTCCCAGCTGATCGTGATCACCCATCAGAAGCTCACCATGGAGTGCGCCGACGCGCTCTACGGGGTCTCCATGCGCGGCGACGGCATCTCCCAAGTGATCAGCCAGCGGCTGCGGGACGAACCGCGGCGGCCCCCGCGCCGGATACTGCCGGCCCAGCAGACGGTGGCCGCCGAGGCCGTGCCCGCCGAGTCCGTGCCGTCCCCGGCGCCGGAGGCGCTGCCCGACGTCACTCCGGCAGAGTGAAACCGGTGGTGGTCGGGATGCCCGGCACCTCGCCGGCGTCGCCGGCGTTGGTGGTGCCCTGCGGCTCCAGCAGCACGACCCTGGTCCCGGGGTCGGCGACCGGGCGGTGCTGCAGGCCGCGCGGCACCGTGAACGCCTGGTGCGGGCCGAGCACCACCGGATCCCTGCCCTCCAGTTCGAGCGTCAGCTTGCCGGCCAGGACCAGGAAGAACTCGTCGGTCTCCGGGTGGGAGTGCCAGACGAAGGCGCCCTCCAGCTTGGCGATCTTCACGTCGTAGTCGTTGACGGTCGCGGCGATGTGCGGCGACCAGTGGTCGGGGATGGCGTCCAGTGCGGCGTCGAGGTCGATCATGTGCCTTCTTCTCCCGGTGGTCGACGGTGGTTGACGGCGGATCAGGGGTGCAGCAGCGGCAGGCCCTGGACCAGCCTGCGCCCACCGTCGTCCCGCTGTCTTGGACGCTGGTGCGCGGCAGAATGGCGGGCGTGAGCGACTTTGTGATCGGTCGTGGCGACTGGGTGAGCTACTGGCGGGACGGACAGCGGCCGTTGGAGGCCATGCACGCGCACCTGCGGGAGCACGTCTACCACCGCCACAGCCACGAGGCGTACTCCTTCGGCGTGACCGAGGAGGGCGCGCAGAGCTTCAGCTGCCGCGGCGGAGCGCACACCAGCGCCACCGGGTTGGTGATGACCTTCAACCCGGACGAGCCGCACGACGGCCGCACCGCCGACGAGCTCGGCTTCACCTACCGGATCGTCCACATCGGCCCCGAGCTGGTCGGCCAGGTGCTGGCCGACGCGGCGGGGCGGGGGAGCGGACCGCTGCCGCTGTTCACCGAACCGGTCCTGGACGACGTCCGGGCCGCCCGTGCCATCCGCAGGCTGCACCACGGCCTCACCGGCGGGGCCGACGCCCTGGTGCGCGACGAGCGGCTGACCGAGGCCGTGCTGGCGCTGGTCGGCCGCGGCACCGGGCAGCGGATCAGCGTCGGCGCCGCCGGGGGAGCCCTGGCCCGGGCCCGGGCGCTGCTGGTCGATGCGGGCCCGCGCGCGGTGTCGCCCGAGGAACTGGCGGCCGCGGCGGGCTGCAGCCGCTTCGCGCTCTACCGGGGCTTCAAGGCCGCGTACGGGCTCGGGCCCAGCGACTACCAGCGGCAGCTGCGGTTGCGCGAGGCCCGGCGGCTGATCCTGCGCGGCGAGGGCCTGGCCGAGGTGGCCACGGCGACCGGGTTCACCGACCAGAGCCACCTCAACCGCTGGTTCCTGCGCTGCTACGGCATCACCCCAGGGGCCTTCCGCGCGGGGGCGCAGCCGTAGCGGGCCCGTCGAGCGCGTAGGCGGTGGCCTGCAGTCCGTAGAGCTCCGCGTAGCGGCCGCCGAGGGCGGTCAGCTGGTGGTGGTCCCCGGACTCGACCAGCCGGCCCTGGTGCAGCACCAGGATCAGATCGGCCCCGGTCACCGTGGAGAAGCGGTGCGAGACGATCACCGTGACCGCGCCGCTCCGCGCGGCCAGCTCGCGGGCCCTGGCCATGTAGCGCTCGAAGATGGCCTGCTCGCTGGGGGCGTCCAGGGAGGCGGTGGGTTCGTCCAGGACGAACAGCAGCGGATCGCGGCGCATCGAGGCGCGGGCCAGCGCGGCCCGCTGCCACTGCCCCTCGGACAGCTCCACACCGCCCAGTTCCACGCCGAGCTGGGTGTCCAGGCCGTCGGGCAGGCCGGCGACGATCCCGGCGGCGTCGGCCGACGCGACCGCCTCGGCGATCCGCTCACGGTCCGTCAGCGCACCCGTGTCGCCCAGGCCGACGGTGTCGGCGAAGGTGGTGCGGAACCGCCCGAAGTCCTGGAAGGCCGCGCTGGAGCGGGCCCGCCAGCCCTCGGTGTCCAGATCGGCGAGCTCGGTGCCGTCCACCAGGATGGAGCCGCTGTCGGCGCGGTAGAACTTCGCCAGCAGCTTGACCAGGGTGCTCTTGCCGGACCCGTACTCGCCGACCACGGCCACCACCGAGCCGGCCGGCAGCCGGACGCTCAACCCGTCCAGGGCCGGGCGGTCGGTGCCGGGGTAGGTGTGGACGACGTCGGTGAGGGTGATCCCGTCCCGGAGCTCGGAAGGGGCGGGCAGGCTGCCGGACGCCCGGGCCAGTACCCCGGCCGCGTAGTCGCGCAGCCACAGGTAGGGCTCGATCACCTGCGCGGATCCCGCGGTCTCGGCGGTGGCGCCGACCAGGGTCTGCAGGCTGTCCTTGACGGTCGCCGCCACCGTGACGGTGAGCACCAGGTCGCCGATCGAGCCGCGGCCGTGCGCGGTCAGCCAGGCCACCTGCGCCAGCGCCGCGACGAAGCCGGCCGAGAACAGCGACCAGCCGCCGGCCTTCCACAGCGCGGCCCGGGCCCGGGCACCGGCCCGCAGCGCGATCGCCCGGTCCCACTCCTGCGCCTGGCGGTCGATCAGCTCGGCGGCGGACCCGGCGGTCAGCACCTCCTTCGCCCCGGCCGGCTGCACCGCCAGCTCCAGCAGGTGCTGCTGCAGCCGGTACCCCTCGGCGGAGGCGGCGTCGGCGGCCCGGACCAGCCGCTGGCCCCGGTGGTCGGCCCAGGTCAGCCCGGCGGCCAGTGGCAGCAGCAGGAGCAGCCAGGGGCTGACCGTGCCGAGCAGCAGCAGGGTGGTGCCCAGCCGGAGCACCCCGGCCAGGGTCATCAGCGCGTTCCAGGGCGACTGGGCCAGCCGGGAGGTCCCGGTGACGACCAGGGACAGCCGGTCCAGGAAGTCGCTGCGCTCCAGGTGCTCCAGCCCCTCCAGTGCGGCGATCTCCCGGTGCACCTCCGGTTTGAGCACGAGCCGCCCGAGCCGGTCGGCCGTGGTGCTGGTCAGCTGGAGGGTGGTGCCGGCCAGCACATGGCTGAGCGCGTACGCCAGCGCCGCACCGGCCGCGGCCGCCACGGCCGTGCCCGCCGCGCCGCGCACGGTGGCGTCCACGGCGGCCCGCAGGGTCAGCCCGGTCGCGGCCACCACCAGCACGGATCCGGCCACGGACGCCAGCGACGCGAGGGTCAGCCCCGGCATCCGGCGCCAGGACAGCGCCATGAACTCCCACCACAGCGCCGGGTACCTGCTGATCCGGTTCATTCGGCCGCCCCCGCCGCGGCGAACCGCTCCGCCTGGACGGTGAACAGACCGGCGTAACCGCCGCCCAGCGCCATCAGCTGGTCATGGGTGCCGGACTCGGTGATCCGGCCGCCGTCCAGCAGTACGATCCGGTCGGCCTGACGCACCGTCGACAGCCGGTGCGAGATGAGCACCACACTGGTGCGGCCCCGGTGCTCGGCCAGCCGCCGGAACACCTCGAACTCGGTACGGACGTCCAGATGGGCCGTCGGCTCGTCCAGCACCAGCAGCTGGGCGCCGGTCCGTACCGCGTAGAGGGCGCGGGTGAGCACCAGTTGCTGCCACTGGCCGCCGGAGAGGTCCACCCCGCCGCTCCTGGCCCGGGCCAGCGGGGTGTCCCAGCCGGCAGGCAGCCGCTCCAGGACCGGGGTGAACCCGGCGTCGTCGGCCGCCGCCCCCAGCGCCGCGCGGTCGACCGGACGCAGCGTCACATTCTCGGCGGCGGACAGCTGGTAGCGGACGAAGTCCTGGAACACCACGGTCAGCCGCTCGCGCCAGGCGGCGCTGCCGGCGGCGGTCAGCGGCACGCCGTCCGCGGTGATCCGCCCCGAGGACGGCCGGTACAGACCGGCGAGCAGCTTGATCAGGGTGGACTTGCCGGCCCCGTTGAGGCCCACCACGGCCAGCAGTTCGCCGGGACGGATCTCCAGGTCGAGGCCGTCCAGCACGGTGCGCTCGCTGCCCGGGTAGTGGAAGCCGACCCGCTCGAAGCGGACCAGCGGGGGCTCCGCGGTGCGCGGGAGGTCCGGGCCGGTCTGCGGTACGGACGCCAGCAGGTCCCGCACCTCCTCGAAGCAGCGGACCGCGTTCAGCGCGCCGGAGATCCGCAGCAGCTGCGAACCGCTGCCCAGGGCCTGGTAGAGCGCGTAGCCGGCGGCCAGCACCGCGGTCTGCACCGCCACCGAGGTGCGGCCGTGCACCGCGTCCAGGGTGACCGCGACGTAGGCGGGGCCCAGGCCGGCGCAGACCAGCAGCAGGGTGATCCACTCGCCGCGCAGCATCCGGTCGGTGCAGGACCACAGCGGCGCGTTGGCGACGTCGATGTGGTGCCGCAGTCGTCGCACCAGCCAGTCGGCGAGGCCGAAGACCCGGATGTCCTTGCCCTCGCTCGGCGACACCACGGCCCGGCGCCACATGTCCGCGTGCAGTTCCTCCCGGTCGGCGAAGCGCCAGGTGCCGTTGGCCGTGCGGCCGGTCAGGTAGTGCCGCGCGCCGCAGCCGGCCGCGGTCATCAGCAGCAGCGGCACGGTCCACCAGGCGTAGCGGGCCAGCACGGCACAGGCGGCAGCGGCTCCGGTCAGCTGCGCCAGCTGCTGCACCAGGGCGAGCGCGCCCGTGCCGACGGTGCGGTCCGGGCCGTGGTCGGGGTCGCCGACGGCGCCGCGCAGCAGGGTCTGCACCTCGGGGCTCTCCAGCGCGCCGACGGTGGGACCGGCCAGCGCCAGCCGGGCGATCCTGGTCCGCTGCGCGCCGTCCACCCGCCAGCGCAGCAGGTACTCCAGCGGGGCGGTGGCCGACTGGGCCAGGTAGCCGAGCAGCAGTACGGCGCCGAACAGCGCCAGCGGCAGAAGCGCGGCCCGGAAGACGCCGCCGCCCGACGCCCCGTCGACCCGGCCGACCAGCATCCCCAGCACGGCCGCGGTCAGCGCGGGTGCCACCGCGGTCAGCAGCCGGACCGCGGCCAGGGACGCCACCACCGGTGTCCCGGCCGCGCGGACGGAGCGCAGCAGCAGGAGCCGGTGGCGCAGAGCGCCGTGTACGGAGGAGGTCGGCATGACGGAGATGATGCCGGTTGCGGGCATACCGGTTCCGGCCGGTGACATTCAGTGACAAATGTCCCCGGTTGGGCGCTGTCCCCCGGTCTTCGCACGTCTTCGCACAGCCGTACCCGATACTGGGAGCGTCATGGAATACATCATCATCGCTGTAGTCATCGCCGTGGTGCTCCTCGGAGCCGCCAGCGGTCTCGTCGTCAACGGCAGGCGGCGCCGGCAGCTGCCGCCGCCGTCCACCCCGGCCCGGATCGGTGAGCCGCAGGTCGGCGAGGACGCTGCGGCCCCGCGCGAGGCGCCGACCAGGACCGTCGAGGAGGTCCCGCTACCGGAGGCCGCCGCTGAGGTCGCCGCCCCCGAGGCACCCGCCGTCCGCGAACTGGACGTGCCGGAGCCCACGGCCGGACGGCTGGTCCGGCTGCGCTCGCGGCTCTCCCGCTCGCAGAACTCCATGGGCAAGGGCCTGCTGGCACTGCTCTCCCGGGACCACCTCGACGAGGACACCTGGGAGGAGATCGAGGAGGTGCTGCTCACCGCCGACGTGGGCGTCGCCCCCACCCAGGAGCTGGTGGAGCGGCTGCGCTCGCGGGTGAAGGTGCTCGGCACCCGCACCCCGGACGAGTTGCGCGCCCTGCTCCGCGAGGAGCTGACCACCCTGGTCGACCCGACCCTGGACCGCACCCTGCACACCGCCCGGCACACCGAGGGGGACGCCCCGCGTCCCGCCGTGGTGCTGGTGGTCGGGGTCAACGGGGTGGGCAAGACCACCACCAGCGGCAAGCTGGCCCGCGTGCTGGTCGCGGACGGCCGCACCGTGCTGCTCGGCGCCGCCGACACCTTCCGGGCCGCCGCCGCCGACCAGCTGCAGACCTGGGGCGAGCGCGTCGGCGCCCGTACCGTGCGCGGCCCCGAGGGCGGCGACCCGGCGTCGGTGGCGTTCGACGCCGTCAAGCAGGGCATCGCCGAGGGCGCCGACACCGTACTGGTGGACACCGCCGGACGGCTGCACACCAAGACCGGCCTGATGGACGAGCTCGGCAAGGTCAAGCGGGTGGTCGAGAAGCACGGCCCGGTGGACGAGGTGCTGCTGGTGCTGGACGCCACCACCGGCCAGAACGGGCTGGTGCAGGCGAAGGTCTTCGCCGAGGTGGTGGACATCACCGGCATCGTGCTGACCAAGCTGGACGGCACCGCCAAGGGCGGCATCGTGGTCGCGGTCCAGCGGCAGCTGGGCGTCCCGGTGAAGCTGATCGGCCTGGGCGAGGGCGCGGACGACCTGGCGCCGTTCGACCCGGCCGGCTTCGTGGACGCGCTCATCGGCTGACGTCCGGGCAGGTCGAGGAACCGGTGCTGTGGCCGCCGCCCTTCGGGGGCGGCGGCCACAGTCGTTCCGGCCCGACCGTCAGTGCTGCCTTACCGTCAGTGCCGTCCGACCGTCAGTGCCGTCCGACCAGCTCCGCCACGCCCCGGTGGCAGGCGTAGGCCAGGGTGCCCAGCAGCAGCCGGCCCTCCGGCGGCCGGGCCGCCGTGTCCAGCGAGGGACGGCGCAGCCAGCGGGTCTGCGGGGTGGGCGGCGCCGGTACCGACCCGCCGGAGCCGTGGCAGACCAGGTCGAGTTGGGCGTCGTCCCAGCCGGTGCGGTACAGCAGGTCGGGCAGTGCCTCGGCGGTCTGCGGCGCGACCAGGAACAGCGCCCGGGCGTTCGGGGTCAGCAGCACCGGTCCCGGCCTGACGCCCATCCGCTCCAGCCGGACCAGCGCCTGGTAGCCGGCCGTCTCGGGGACGTCCAGCGCGTCGAACCGCAGGCCGGTGCGCAGCCGCAGCTCCGCGCCGGGCCGCCGCAGCCAGGCGTCGCGCAGCTCGGTGGGGCCGCTGCCGGGCGGGAGTTCGACGGAACCGGATCCGGGACCGACGCCGGGGCCGGCCCCGGCGTCGGTCAGGGCCACGGTCCAGCCCCAGCGCAGGGTGTACTCGGCAGCGGTCTGGCACCGGGTGGCGCGGGACCGTCCGCGCGGGCCGAGCGACCGTCCGTTGAAGATCGGGTTTCCGAACAGGCTGTCCAAGTCCACTCACCACCAACCAGAATCAGGTCCCGATGGTTACGCCGCGGGGCGCGGC
Source organism: Streptacidiphilus jeojiensis (assembly GCF_042510965.1). Lineage (NCBI taxonomy): Bacteria > Bacillati > Actinomycetota > Actinomycetes > Kitasatosporales > Streptomycetaceae > Streptacidiphilus > Streptacidiphilus jeojiensis. Next base: position 48,060 of record NZ_JBEUKS010000008.1, on the reverse strand, counting down.
GGGGCGTGCAGTTGTCGGTCGTGCGCCCGCTCCCGGGGGCGGGAATCGTGGATTCGATTGCCGGTGCCCCGGGAATGGGGGATGGTCGTGTCCGGGAGCGGAAGGGCTCCGAGATCCAGTGAAGCGCCTGGGAGAGAGCCGAAGTTCACCCTCAGGGGTGGCGAAGGGTGGCGTTTCCCCGGGCTTACTCCCCCGGATGGCGGAAACCGCGCTACGTTCGCTCCGCAGGCGGTCGACTCGCCGTCCGAGCGGTTATGCCAATGGCAATCCGCTTACGGGGCAAGATCCCTGACGGATCGTCCGGGAGTTCGGACGGATCGTTCGGAAGTTCGACCGGCTGGCAGGAGCAGGCCTTGGGCGTCCCGGTCAGCCGGGCCGTGAAGGGCACCACAAGCGGGTGAGCCCGGGATGGGGGCGTTCCGGTGGGCGAGAAGCAACCCAACGAGCAGTTGACGACGTGGTTCGTGAGAAGCGGTTGGTCCAAGGGCGAACTCGCCCGGCAGGTCAACCGGCGGGCCCGGCAGATCGGCGCCAGCCACATCAGCACCGACACCTCGCGGGTGCGGCGCTGGCTGGACGGCGAGAGTCCGCGCGAACCCATCCCGAAGATCCTCTCCGACCTCTTCTCCGAGCGCTTCGGCTCCCTGGTCGCCATCGAGGACCTGGGCCTGAAGGCGGTGCCCAACCTCGCCCCCGGCTCCGGGGTGGACCTCCCCTGGAACGGCAGCCAGACCGTCCAGCTGATCTCCGACTACTCCCGCAGCGACCTGATGCTCAACCGCCGGGGCTTCCTCGGCACCTCGCTCGCACTCACCGCTGGTTCCGCCCTGATCGAGCCCATGCAGCGGTGGCTCGCCCCCACCCCCAGTTCCATGCCCACCACCGCCCTCACCGCCGCCCGCGAGGGCCGCGCGCCCACCGGCAGGATCTCCGGCCCCGAACTCGCCCTGCTGGAGTCCACCGTGCGGATGTTCCGCGAGTGGGACGCCCAGAACGGCGGCGGGCTGCGCCGCAAGGCCGTGGTCGGGCAGCTGCACGAGGTCTGCGACCTGCTGCAGGAGACCTACCCCGCGGACACCACCCGCCGGCTCTTCCAGACCACCTCGCAACTGGCCCACCTGGCCGGCTGGATGTCCTACGACATCGGCATGCACCCCAGTGCGCAGAAGTACTACGTGCTGGCGCTGCACGCCGCCAAGGAGGCCGGCGACCGGCCCTTCGGCGCGCTGATCCTCTCCGACATGTGCCGGCAGATGATCCACCTCAACCGCAGCAGCGACGCGCTGGAGCTGATCCACCTCGCCCAGTACGGCAGCCGCGAGTCCGCGGGACCACGGCAGCAGGCCCTGCTGCACGCCATGGAGGCCCGCGCCTACGCCAACCTGGGCGAGGTCAACAAGTGCTACCGCGCGGCCCGGCTGGCCGAGGACTCCTTCGGCGACATCGCCACCACCTCGGCCGAGGAGCCCGACTGGCTCGGCTTCTTCTCCGAGGCCGAGCTGAACGCCGAGAACGCGCACTCCTACCGCGACCTCAGCTACCACGCCGGCCGCAGCGAGGTGTACGCGCTGCAGGCACAACCGGTGATGGAGCGCGCCGTCGAACTCTTCTCGCACGACGAGAAGCACCAGCGCTCCTACGCGCTGAACCTGATCGGCATGGCCAGCGTCCATCTGCTGCAGAAGGAGCCGGAGGCCGCCGCCTCCTCGGCGCAGCAGGCCGTGGACATCGCGACCCGGATCCGCTCCGAGCGGGTCAACACCCGGATCCGCAAGACCGCCGAGGCCGCCCTCGGCGAGTTCCGCGACGTCGGCGACGTGGTCCGGCTGCGGGACCGCATCGACACCGAGCTTCCCGAATTCACCCGCCCGCAGGCCGTCTGACCGACGGTTTCCGGCCATCCGCCGCTCGGCGGCAGTGACTCCGACCGCGGAAACCCCCCGCACTCGGCTCCCCCACGCCAGATCTGCACGGGGTTTCCGCGGTCGGTGCTGGTGTGGGGCGCCAGCGTAGCCATACGTGTGCGTCCTGGTTCGGGCGTTCACCGGGGTGTAACACGCTCGTGAGGTTCGTCACCCCCGCGAAACATGCTCACGCATCGGCCGAAACCGGTCTCCGTCAATCTCCTCAACAACAGCCGACGCCTCCGGGGGCACGGGACGGATACCCGGGGGACGGAGCGGCACAACAACCGAGGAGACGCCGATGCCTACCGGCTTCAGCGGCGGGGACACCGCTTTTGTACTCATAAGTGCGGCACTGGTCATGCTGATGACCCCAGGCCTCGCCTTCTTCTACGGCGGCATGGTCAGGGTCAAGAGCACACTGAACATGTTGATGATGAGCTTCATCGCTCTCGGCATCGTCACGGTGCTGTGGGTGCTCTACGGCTTCGCCCTCAGCTTCGGGAAGGACGCCGGCGGCATCGGCCTGATCGGCAACCTGGACTGGCTGGGCATGCGGGGCATCGGCACCGACGCCCTGCACGGGAGCATCCCGATCCTGGCGTTCTCGGCCTTCCAGCTGATGTTCGCGGTGATCACCCCGGCGCTGATCTCCGGCGCCATCGCCGACCGCGCGAAGTTCTCGGCCTGGGCGCTGTTCGTGGCGCTCTGGGTCACCATCGTCTACTTCCCGGTCGCGCACATGGTCTGGGGCCCGGGCGGCTGGCTCGGCACCACCGTGGGCGTGCTCGACTTCGCCGGCGGTACTGCGGTCCACCTGAACGCCGGTATGGCCGGTCTGGCGCTGGCCCTGGTGCTGGGCAAGCGGGTCGGCTTCAAGAAGGACCCGATGCGTCCGCACAGCCTCCCGCTGGTGATGCTCGGCTCCGGTCTGCTGTGGTTCGGCTGGTTCGGCTTCAACGCCGGCTCCGAGCTGGCCGCTGACGGCATCGCGAGCGTCGCCTTCATCAACACCCAGATCGCCACGGCCTCGGCCATGATCGGCTGGCTGGCCTTCGAGAAGATCAGGCACGGCTCCTTCACCACCCTGGGCGCGGCCTCCGGCGCGGTGGCCGGTCTGGTCGGCATCACCCCCGCCTGTGCCTTCATCAGCCCGCTCGGCTCGATCTTCCTCGGTATCGCCTGCGGCGCGGTCTGCGCCTGGGCCGTGGGCCTCAAGTACAAGCTGGGCTTCGACGACTCCCTGGACGTCGTCGGGGTGCACGCGGTCGGCGGTGCCCTGGGCGCCCTGCTGATCGGCCTGCTCTCCACCGGCCACCTCTACTCCCCGGCCAAGGGCCTGTTCTACGGCGGAGGCCTGGAGCAGCTCGGCAAGCAGGCGGTCGGCGTCGGTGTCGTCGGCGCCTTCTCCTTCATCGGTGCCTGGGTCATCGGCAAGGGGATCGAGAAGACCATGGGCTTCCGGGTCGCCGAGGACGTCGAGGTCGCCGGTATCGACCAGGCCGAGCACGCCGAGTCCGCCTACGACTTCAGCGCGGTGGGCGCGGCCCTGTCGAAGGCCCTGGCGCCGTCGGCGACCGTGTCCGAGGATGAGGCCGAGGCCGAGGCGGCCGACGCAGGAACGAAGGTCGAGGCATGAAGCTCATCACCGCAGTGATCAAGCCGCACCGTCTGGACGACGTCAAGGAGGCCCTGCAGGCCTTCGGAGTCCACGGACTCACCGTCACCGAGGCCAGCGGGTACGGTCGGCAGCGCGGCCACACCGAGGTCTACCGGGGCGCGGAGTACACCGTCGACCTGGTGCCCAAGGTTCGTGTCGAGGTCCTGGTCGAGGACGACGACGCCGAAGGCCTGATAGATGTGCTGGTCAAGGCCGCCAGAACCGGCAAGATCGGTGACGGCAAGGTCTGGAGCGTCCCGGTGGAGACCACCGTCCGGGTGCGCACCGGGGAACGCGGGCCCGACGCGCTGTAAGGCGACCTGCAGCGCGGCGGATCCAGCAGCACGACGGACAAGCAAGGCGCAACGACAACGAGACAACTCGCAAGGGGCGGGGGAGTCGGGCTCTGGCCCGGCTTCCCCTTCCGGCGTTCATCTTCGTATCAGGGAGCACCGTTGACGGATCGGCAGCAGGCAACGCCCGGCCACACCCCTACCGAACCGTCACCCCGACCCTCGGCCCAGCCCGAGCCCAGTGGCTACGCGGCCCAGCGGCTGCACCTGCTCCGCGAGGACGGCCGCACCGGTGCCGCCCGGCGCTCCGCGCTGGCCGAACTCACCGACCGCTGGCTGGCCGGCCTGTTCTCCACCGCCGCCGATTCGATGACCGGTGTCGCCCTGGTCGCCGTCGGCGGCTACGGCCGGGGCGAGCTGTCCCCGCGCAGCGACCTGGACCTGGTGCTGCTGCACGACGGCAGCGCCAAGTCCGGTGTCGCCGCCCTGGCCGAGCAGCTCTGGTACCCGGTCTGGGACAACGGCATCGCGCTGGACCACTCGGTCCGCGACCTCGCCACCGCCCGCAAGGTCGCCGCCGACGACCTCAAGGTGCAGCTGGGCCTGCTGGACGCCCGCCACATCGCGGGGGACCCGGGCCTCACCGCGGCCCTGCGCTCGGCGATCCTCGCCGACTGGCGCGCCGACGCCGCCAAGCGGCTGCCCGAACTGCACGCCATGTGCCGCGAACGCGCGGAACGCCACGGCGAGTTGGCCTTCCTGCTGGAGCCCGACCTGAAGGAGGCCCGCGGCGGCCTGCGCGATCTGACCGCGCTGGACGCCGTGGCCGCATCCTGGATCGCCGACGCCCCGCGCACCGGACTGGCCGAGGCCGGCGCCAGGCTCCGCGACGTCCGCGACACCCTGCACCTGGTCACCGGGCGCGCCACCGACCGGCTCAGCCTGCAGGAGCAGGACGCGGTCGCCCTGGAACTCGGGGTCCTGGACGCCGACATCCTGCTGCGCCAGGTCTACGAGGCGGCCCGCACGGTGGCCTACGCCTCGGACGTGACCTGGCGCGAGGTGGACCGGGTGCTGCGCTCCCGCAGCGGCAGCAAGATCCGCCGCACGGTCCGCTTCGGCTTCGGCTCCAACACCCCGGTCGCCCGCGGCACCGCCGAACGCAGCCCGCTGGCCGAGGGCGTGGTGGAGCAGGACGGCGAGGCGGTGCTGGCGCACGCCGCCCGTCCGGCCACCGATCCGGCGCTGCCGCTGCGCGCCGCGGCGGCAGCCGCCCAGGCCGGCCTGCCGCTGGCGCCGTCCACGGTGCGCCGGCTGGCCGCCGAGACCAGGCCGCTGCCGGTGCCCTGGCCGGACGAGGCCAGGGACCAGCTGGTCACCCTGCTCGGCGCGGGCGAGAGCGCCGTCCCGGTCTGGGAGGCGCTGGAGGCCGAGGGCCTGATCGCCCGGATGCTGCCGGACTGGGACCGGGTCCGCTGCCGTCCGCAGCGCAACGCCGTGCACCGCTGGACGGTGGACCGGCACCTGGTCGAGACCGCGGTCCGGGCGGCCGCGCTCACCCGCCGGGTGGCCCGCCCCGACCTGCTGCTGGTCGCCGCGCTGCTGCACGACATCGGCAAGGGCTGGCCCGGGGACCACTCCGAGGCCGGCGAGGTGATCACCCGTGATGTCGCGGTGCGGCTGGGCTTCCCCAAGGAGGACGTGGAGACGCTGGCGCTGCTGGTCCGTCACCATCTGCTGCTGGTGGAGACCGCGACCCGGCGCGACCTGGACGATCCGGCCACCGTCGCCGCGATCACCGCGGTGGTCGGCAGCACCGGCGTGCTGGAACTGCTGCACGCCCTCACCGAGGCCGACGCGCTGGCGACCGGGCCGGCTGCCTGGAGCAGCTGGCGGGCCACCCTGGTCTCCGATCTGGCCGACCGGGCCGCGGCCGCCCTGGTCGGCGACGGCGGCCACCAGGACACCGCGGCGCCCGAGCCGTCCGCCGAGGAGGAGCGGCTGGCGGTGGAGGCGGCCCGGACCAACGGCCCGGTGCTCTCCGTCCACGCCGAGGCCGAGCACCCGTCCGACCCGGGCGCCGAGCCGATGGGGGTCACCCTGACCCTGGCCCTGCACGACCGTCCCGGCGTGCTGCCGACGGTGGCCGGGGTACTGGCGCTGCACCGGCTGACGGTCCGTTCGGCCGCCATCCGCGAGCTGGACCCGATAGGGGCGGGCGCCGTGCTGGCGCTGACCTGGCAGGTGGCCGCGGAGTACGGGGAGGTTCCGGAGGCGGCCAGGCTGCGCGCCGACATCCGCCGGGCCCTGGACGGCGGCATGGACGTCACCCGCCGGCTGGCGGAGCGCGACGCGGCCGCCCCGCGCCGCCGCGGCATCGCCGCCCCGCCGCCCCGGGTGACCGTCGCCAAGGGCGGCTCGGCCAGCGCCACGGTCCTGGAGGTGCGCGCCCATGACGCCCCGGGGCTGCTGCACCGGATCGGCCGCGCCCTGGAGGACACCGGCGTACGGGTCCGCACCGCGAGGATCTCCACGCTCGGCGCGGACGCGGTCGACGCCTTCTACGTCACCGGGCCCGACGACCTGCCGCTGCCGCCCTCCCGCGCCGTGGAGGTGGCCCGCTCGGTGGAGCGCGCGCTCTCCTGACTCGGCCCCGGCAGCTGCGCCCGCGTGCCGATCCGGCGCGCGGGCGCGCCCGCCCAGATCTCGTAGGGGCCGGTGGACGTGGGCAGCACCGCGTTGGCGCCGACCACGGTGCCGCGGCCGACGGTGAGCACGCCCTTCTTGCAGAGCACCTTGGCCCCGGAGCAGATCACCGCGCCGTCCTCGACCACCACCCGCTCCATCAGGCTCTGCTCCTGCGGGACCCAGGGGTCGGCGCGGCCGATGGTGACCCCGTTGTAGAGGGTCACCCCGGCGCCGAGGGTGGTGAAGGGGTGCAGCACCGTGCCGAAGCCGCGGTGGAAGACGATCAGCCCGGGGCCGATCTCGGCGGCGGCGGGCACCTCCACCCCGTACAGGGCCAGGACTTCCTGGACGGCGCGGCGCAGCAGCGGGTGGCGGCGGCGCTGGATCAGCGATGCGACGAGCGACATGGATCCATGCTGCGCACTGCGGGCCGACGGCGGGGGCCGGACGCGCCGCCGTCAGTCCATCGGATGATCCGGGACGTGGGTGAACCCGCTCCGGTCTCCCGGGGAGCGACCCCCCGTACCCCCGCGAAACCCGGCGTCGCCGGCCGTTGCGAACCGGTTCCCGTCGGCCGAGGCCGAGGAGTGCGCGCGGGCGGATACCCTGGGGGGCGACGACTCCATCCGTTCCCGAGCCACGAGGACCCGCGACCGACGTGTTCGATACCCTTTCCGACCGCCTCGCAGCGACGTTCAAGAACCTCCGCGGCAAGGGACGCCTGTCCGAGGCGGACATCGACGCCACCTGCCGGGAGATCCGCATCGCCCTGCTGGAGGCGGACGTCGCGCTGCCCGCGGTGCGCGCGTTCATCAAGCAGGTCAAGGAGCGGGCCCTCGGCGCCGAGGTCTCCGGTGCGCTGAACCCCGCCCAGCAGGTCATCAAGATCGTCAACGACGAGCTGGTCAACATCCTCGGCGGGGAGACCCGTCGGCTGCGCTACGCCAAGTCCGGCCCGACCGTGATCATGCTCGCCGGCCTCCAGGGTGCCGGTAAGACCACCCTGGCCGGAAAGCTGGGCCACTGGCTCAAGGAGCAGAAGCACACCCCGCTGCTGGTCGCCTGCGACCTGCAGCGCCCCAACGCGGTCACCCAGCTGAGCGTGGTGGCCGAGCGGGCCGGTGTCGCGATCTACGCGCCGGAGCCGGGCAACGGCGTGGGCGACCCGGTCAAGGTCGCCAAGGACTCCATCGAGTTCGCCAAGCAGAAGCAGTACGACGTGGTCATCGTCGACACCGCCGGCCGCCTGGGCATCGACGCCGAGCTGATGCAGCAGGCCGCGGACATCCGCGCCGCGGTCAACCCGGACGAGGTCCTGTTCGTCGTTGACGCCATGATCGGCCAGGACGCGGTCACCACCGCCCAGGCCTTCCTGGAGGGCGTCGACTTCACCGGCGTCGTGCTCTCCAAGCTGGACGGCGACGCCCGCGGTGGCGCGGCCCTCTCGGTGGCGCACCTCACCGGCCGTCAGATCATGTTCGCCTCCAACGGCGAGAAGCTGACCGACTTCGACGCCTTCCACCCCGACCGGATGGCCTCGCGCATCCTCGGCATGGGCGACATCCTCAGCCTGATCGAGCAGGCCGAGAAGACCTTCAGTCAGGACGAGGCCGCCAAGATGGCCTCCAAGCTGGCCAGCAAGGGCGGCAAGGAGTTCGGCCTCGGCGACTTCCTGTCCCAGCTGGAGCAGGTCTCCAAGATGGGCTCGCTGTCCAAGCTGCTCGGGATGATGCCCGGCATGGGGCAGATGCGGGACCAGATCAACAACATCGACGACCGGGACGTCGCCCGGGTCGGCGCGATCATCAAGTCGATGACCCCGGCCGAGCGGGACGACCCCAAGCTGATCAACGGCTCCCGCCGGGCCCGTATCGCCAAGGGCTCCGGGGTGCACGTCTCCGAGGTCAGCAGCCTGGTCGAGCGCTTCTTCGAGGCCCGCAAGATGATGTCGGCGATGGCCGGCGGCAAGGGCATCCCCGGGATGCCGGGCATGCCCGGCATGGGCGGCGGCGGGGCCCGCAAGGCCAAGCAGCAGAAGCAGGCCAAGGGCAGGAAGCAGAGCGGCAACCCGCTGAAGCGGGCGGCCGAGCAGAAGGCGGCGCTGGAGCGCAAGGCCGCAGGACCGCAGGAAGGGGCCGCCTTCGGCCCCGGTGCGGCGAAGCTGCCGGACAACTTCGAGCTGCCCAAGGAGTTCAAGGACCTGCTGTAGTCGGCTCTGCTCCCTGTACGGACTCTCTGTGGGGAACGGGCTCGGGGCCCCGCCCGGATGCGCGATGATGTTGTGCATGCGAGTGGAGATCCGAGCCCCCCGACTGTCCGACGCGGCCGTCTACGCCGCGGCCGTCCGCCGCTCCGCCGAGCACGTCGGCCGCTGGAACCCGGTCGAGCCGGACGGCCTGGTCGACCTGGTGCGGCGTCAGGGGGAGGGGCTGCGCACCTTCCTCTTCTTCGACACCGAGGACGGCGGGCTGGCCGGCAGCTGCAATGTCGCCAACATCGTCAAGGGCCGCTTCTGCAACGCGAGCCTCGGCTACAACGCCTACCTCCCCTACAACGGCAGCGGCCGTACCACCGAGGGGATGCGGCTGGTGGTGGACCGCTGCTTCGCCCCGGAGAGCGCGGGCGGCCTGGGGCTGCACCGGCTGGAGATCAACGTCCAGCCCGAGAACGAGCCGTCGATCCGGATGGCCAAGCGGCTCGGCTTCCGCCACGAGGGCTACACCCCGCGGATGCTCTTCCTCCAGGACGCCTGGCGTGACCATGAGCGCTTCGCGATGACGGCCGAGGAGTGGCCCGGTATCTAACGGGGGATCAACGCTCAGCTGCGGTGGTGACCGACCCGATATGTCCATAACATCCAAAATGTGACTACTCCTGTGCCGCCCCGTCAGAACCCCGACGAGATCTGGCGTTCCGAGGGGGCGCCCCCGCCGCCCCCGCCCCGGCGCAAGCGCACCGGCGGCGGCTGGGTCAGCATGGTGCTCACCGCGGTGGTGGTGTTCCTGCTGGTCGACACCCTGCTCAGTATCTTCGGCAGCGGCGGCAGCACCAATGTCACCTACACCGAGTTCAGCAAGCAGCTGAACGCGGGCCATGTCTCCGAGATCTACGCCAAGGGCGACAGCATCCAGGGCAAGCTCAAGGAGGCCCAGCCCAAGCCCGACGGCGGCAAGGGCACTTACACCGAGTTCACCACCCAGCGGCCGGTCTTCGCCGACGACGGCCTCTGGTCCACGCTGACCAAGCAGGGCGTCACCGTCGACGCCGAGCCGGTGGTGCAGGAGCGCAGCTTCCTCGCCAACCTGCTGATCTCGCTGGCCCCGATGCTGCTCCTGGTGGTGCTGTGGATCTTCATCGCCCGCAGGATGGGCGGCGGCGGGATGGGCGCGCTGGCCAGGAAGGCCCCGCCGAAGCCGGTCACCGCGGAGCCCGGGAGCAGGCGCACCAGCTTCGACGACGTGGCCGGCATCGACGAGGTCAAGGCCGAGCTGACCGAGGTGGTCGACTTCCTGAAGCGGCCGCAGGAGTACCGGGCGATGGGCGCCAAGATGCCCGGCGGGGTGCTGCTGGCCGGTCCGCCCGGCACCGGCAAGACGCTGCTGGCCCGGGCCGTCGCCGGCGAGGCCGGGGTGCCCTTCTTCTCCGCCTCGGCCTCCGAGTTCATCGAGATGATCGTCGGCGTCGGCGCCTCCCGGGTCCGCGAGCTCTTCGCCGAGGCCCGCAAGGTCGCCCCGGCGATCATCTTCATCGACGAGATCGACACCATCGGCCGGGCCCGCGGCGGCGGCAACGCCATGGGCGGCCATGACGAGCGCGAGCAGACGCTCAACCAGATCCTCACCGAGATGGACGGGTTCTCCGGTTCCGAGGGCGTCGTGGTGCTGGCGGCCACCAACCGGGCCGAGGTACTCGACAAGGCGCTGCTGCGCCCCGGCCGGTTCGACCGCACCGTGGTGGTCAGCCCGCCCGACCGGGACGGGCGCGAGGCCATCCTGAAGATCCACACCAGGGAGATCCCGCTCGCCGACGACGTCGACCTGGAGCAGGTCGCCAGGACCACCCCGGGCATGACCGGCGCGGAGCTGGCCAACCTGGCCAACGAGGCGGCGCTGCTCGCGGTCAAGCACAAGGCGAAGGAGGTCAGCGCCGGGGACTTCTCCGAGGCCCTGGAGAAGGTGCAGCTGGGCGCGGTCCGAGCGCTGGTGATGCCGGACGAGGAGCGCCGCCGCACGGCGTACCACGAGTCCGGGCACGCCCTGCTCGGCATGCTGCAGCCGGGCGCCGACCCGGTCCGCAAGATCACCATCGTGCCCCGGGGCCGGGCCCTCGGCGTCACCCTGTCCACCCCCGACGCCGACCGCTACGCCTACACCGAGGAGTACCTGCGCGGCCGGATCATCGGGGCACTCGGCGGCATGGCCGCCGAGCAGGTGGTCTACGGGGTGATCACCACCGGTGCCGAGAGCGACCTGGAGCAGGTCACCAACATCGCCCGGGGCATGGCCGGACGCTGGGGCATGAGCAGCGTGGTCGGCCGGCTCACCGCGATCCCGAGCGACAGCCAGGGCGCCTACGGCCTCTCCGCCGCCCCGGCGACCCTGGACGCCGTCGACGGCGAGGCCCGCCGCATCGTCGCCGAGTGCTACGAGGAGGCCTGCCACAAGCTCGCCGAGCACCGCACCAGGCTGGACGCCCTCGCCGACGCCCTGATGGAGCACGAGACCCTCGACGAGGAAGCCGCCTACCGAGCCGCCGACATGCCCCGCCTCCCCAAGCCGGCGTAGCACCCGTCAGGGGCGCGGGGAACTGCGCGACAGGCCACGCACCCAGGTGCACCTGACGCGGACAGCCACCGTGCAGGCACCCCAGGGGCGCGGGGAACTGCGCGACCAACCACCCACTACCCGCACGCTCCGACGCACCGACCGCACGCACCGCTCCCCGAGCCCCTACCGCACCCGCTCCGCCACCGTGTACCGGAACACGTTCAGCATCCGCACCGACCCGTCCCCCCGCCGGTACGGGTGCAACGCCTCCACAACCTCCTTCTCCACCTGCCGCAGCCCGGAGTAGTCCGCCGCCGCGTCGAAGACGCCCATCGACAGCAGCCCCCGCACCGCACTCTCCAGGTCCGGATAGGCGAACGGGCACAGCACCCGCCCGCCGCCGCCCAGGCGAAGCCCGGCCCGTGCCACCATCCGCTCCACCGCGCCCGGCTCGCTCAGCGCGAACGGCGCGTACGGCGCCCGCCGCAGCGGATCGGCCAACCGCCGTGCCACCCGCAGGACTCCCGCGCTCTCGCACCGCTCCGGCGGGCCCCAGGTGGCCAGCGCCACATGCCCCCCGGGCAGGGTGAGCCGGGCCGCGTCACGGACCAGCGCCAGCGGATCGGCCGTGCAGGAGAGGTGCTCGAAGGCCGTCACCAGGGAGTGCGCCGACGGCTGCGTCCCGGCCTGCCCCTCCGGGGCGAGGTCCCGGTAGACGTCGCTCATCACCCGCAGCGAGCGGTCCTGGGCCAGCGAGCGCAACTCGGCCTCGGGTTCCAGGCCGACCACCTCGGCTCCCCGTCCGGCGGCCAGCAGCAGTGCCAGCCCAGAGCGGCAGCCGAGGCCGAGCACACTGGTCGCGGGCCCCACTTCCAGCCGCTCGTACACCGCCTCGTACAGCGGCACGAGCATGCGTTCCTGGATCTCCGCCCAGTCCCGTGCCCGCTGCCGTGCCCGGGTGCGCTCCGGCACCGGGCCGTTCGCCACGCCACTCGCCACTGATACGGAAGCCATCATCCAGGCTCCTTCGATCGGGCCTGTCGCGGGGCGTGAGGGTCGCCCCGCGCTTGGTCGCGCCGGGAGCCTGGGCGATCAGGCGATGATGATCACTCACAGTCTCCGGCTGACTACAGCCAACTCCGCCGAGGCCCCGGAGTCCAGAGCGCGCGGGTATTGACTCCGAGATTCCCTCACTTACCTCCGGGCGCCCTCGGGATTACGGGTCAAGCCCGTGCGACCCGTACGATTCGCCCATGGCAAAGGCTCCCGTTCTCACACCCCAGGCGGACGATTTTCCCCGCTGGTACCAGGATCTGATCAACAAGGCCGAGCTGGCCGACAACGGTCCGGTGCGCGGCACCATGGTCATCCGACCGTACGGCTACGCGCTGTGGGAGCGGATGCAGCAGGAGATGGACGCGCGCATCAAGAAGGCGGGCGCGCAGAACGCCTACTTCCCGATGTTCATCCCGCAGTCCTACCTCACCCGCGAGGCCGAGCACGTCGAGGGCTTCGCGCCCGAGCTCGCCGTGGTCACCCACGGCGGCGGCAAGGAGCTCGACGAACCGGTCGTGGTCCGGCCCACCTCCGAGACGATCATCAACGAGTACTTCTCGAAGTGGGTGCAGAGCCACCGCGACCTCCCGCTGCTGATCAACCAGTGGGCCAACGTGGTCCGCTGGGAGCTGCGGCCCCGGGTCTTCCTGCGCACCACCGAGTTCCTCTGGCAGGAGGGCCACACCGCCCACGCCACCTACGAGGACGCCCGCGCGTACGCCTCGCACATCCACACCGAGGTCTACGGCGACTTCATGACCAACGTCCTCGGCATCGACGTGGTGCTGGGCCGCAAGACCGCCAAGGAGCGCTTCGCCGGCGCGATCAACACGCTCACCCTCGAGTCGATGATGGGCGACGGCAAGGCGCTGCAGATGGGCACCAGCCACGAGCTGGGCCAGAACTTCGCCAAGGCCTTCAACACCCAGTACCTGTCCAACGGCTCCGAGCGGGAGTACGTCTGGCAGACCTCCTGGGGCACCTCGACCCGGATGGTCGGCGGCCTGATCATGTCCCACGGCGACGACAACGGCCTGCGGGTCCCGCCGCGGCTGGCGGCCACCCAGGTGGTCGTGCTGGCGATCAAGGGCGACGACGCGGTCATCGCCAAGGTCCGCGAGATCGGAGCGGCCCTGGAGGCCGCCGGGGTGCGCGTGGTCGTGGACGACCGCACCGACACCCCGTTCGGCCGCCGCGCGGTGGACTGGGAGCTCAAGGGCGTCCCGGTCCGCATCGAGGTCGGCCCGCGCGACCTGGAGAGCGGGACGGCGATGCTGGCCCGGCGCATCCCCGGCGGCAAGGAGCCGGTCTCGGTGGACGCCCTGGCGGCGCTGGTCCCCGGCATCCTGGAGGAGGACCAGGCGCTGCTGCTGCGCCAGTCCCGCGAGCGCCGCGAGTCCCGCACCGTCGAGGTGAAGAACATCGAGGAGGCGGCCGAGGCGGCCGCCACCGGCTGGGGCCGGATCTCCTGGGCCGAGCTCGGCCCCGAGGGCGAGCGCAAGCTGGCCGAGCAGGGGGTGTCGGTGCGCTGCATCGTCGCCGAGGACGGCTCGGTGCCGGACGCCGACGACCAGCCGGGCAACGTCGCCATCGTGGCCCGGGCCTACTGAGCACTGCCCGGGGCGCCGCCCGGGACGGTGCCCGAGGCGCCGCCCGAGACAGCACCTGACGTACCGGGCGGAGAGCGCTTCGTCTCGCCTGTTGAGATTCGGGCAAGTCAATTTACGTAGTCCGACCGGTCCGCCGCTTCCCCGCGAAGTGGCGGACCGGCTTTTCACTTCTGTATGTCCTCGCTCAAGTTCCCTCTCTGACCAGCAAGATGACAATCCGTCAGGGATCCGGTGCGGACCGCGCTCGGAGCGCTCCCAAGCCGGTGACCCAGCCGTGTCCTGGAGAAACCGCATTCGCCGGAACATCGAGGGGCTCTCCCTCGTTGGCGTTGCGTGAGCACGACACAACAACCACTGGTCCTCGCGGCCGAGCTGGCCCTCGCCTGGGGCGACATCCAGCGCCACCACTCCGACCTGCCCAGTCTCGCGGCCCCGGAATCGCTCATCGGCGAATCCTCTTCGGCCTGCGGCACTGAACTGGGCTTTGAGCGACTGCTCCACGAGGCCGCCCACGGCCTGGCCGCCGCGCGCGGCATCCGCGACACCTCGCGGGCAGGGCGCTACCACAACCGCCGTTTCCTGGCCCTCGCCGATGAGCTGGGCCTGGACCACACCGCGGATCCCCATCCCAGCAGCGGCTTCTCGCTGGTCACGATGCGGCCGGAGACGCGTGAGCAGTACGCCGGCACCATCGAGCGGCTGCAGCTCGCCCTCGGCGCCCACGCCGCCGCGACCAGCGGTCCGGTGCTGGACCGGGCCCGCAACTTCCGCGGCCCCGCCACCAGGCACGGCTCCTCCGGGGGCGGCGTGCGGGTGAAGGCGGTCTGCGACTGCGGGCGCAACGTCCGGGTGGTGCCGTCGGTCCTGGCCCAGGCCTCGATCGTCTGCGGCGCCTGCGGCCAGCCGTTCCGGATCGCCGACGTCGCACCCCGGGGCTGAGGCTTCCGTACGTAGCTGCGGGCGGCACCGGCGGTAAGCCGGTCCGCCGCGCTATGGCACAATGGACAGCTGAGTACTCGGCAGCCGAGCAGGACCCCTCTCTCCTCCGGCTGACGTGTCCGTCGAGCAGCCAGCAGCCGCAACCCCACGTGGAATGCGCGGCTGCTCACCCACGTCAAATCCAGGAGAACCACTCCCGTGGCAGTCAAGATCAAGCTGAAGCGTCTCGGTAAGATTCGCTCCCCGCACTACCGCATCGTCGTCGCCGACGCCCGCACCAAGCGTGACGGTCGCGCGATCGAGGAGATCGGCATCTACCAGCCGACCTACGACCCCTCGATCATCAAGGTCGACAGCGAGCGCGCGCAGTACTGGCTGGGTGTCGGCGCGCAGCCGACCGAGGCCGTGCTCGCGATCCTCAAGCTGACCGGTGACTGGCAGCAGTTCAAGGGCCTGCCGGCCCCGGCGCCGCTCAAGGTCGCCGAGCCCAAGGTCACCGACTTCTCGCACCTGTTCGCGAAGGCCGTCGCCGGCTTCGAGGACTCCACCACCGGTGTGGCCATCACCCCGAAGGCCAAGAAGTCGGACAAGAAGGACGAGGCCGCCGCCGAGTCCGACGCTGCTCCGGCCACCGAGTCCTGATCATGCTCGAGGAAGCCCTCGAGCACCTGGTGAAGGGCATCGTCGAGAATCCGGACGAGGTCCAGGTGCGTTCGCGTGAACTGCGCCGGGGCCGCATCCTCGAGGTGCGGGTGCACCCCGAGGACCTCGGCAAGGTCATCGGCCGGGGCGGCCGTACCGCGCGTGCTCTGCGCACCGTGGTCACCGCCCTCGGCGGTCGCAGCGTCCGCGTCGACCTGGTCGACGTCGACGGCGTGCGCTAGGCACAGGGCACCACTCGGGGCCGGTCAGGACATCGTCCTGACCGGCCCCGAGCCTTTTCCACCGACAATCCGCAGTTCCAAACAGGAGATCGCACCGTGCAGCTCGTCGTCGGCCGGATCGGCCGTGCCCATGGCATCAAGGGCCAGGTAACGGTGGAGGTACGCACCGACGAGCCGGACCTGCGGCTCGCCCCCGGCGCCGTGCTGCTGACCGAGCCGGCCACGGCCGGACCGCTCACCGTGGCGGACGGCCGCTACCACAGCGGTCGGCTGCTGCTCAGCTTCAAGGGCGTCGACGACCGCAACGGGGCCGAGGCGCTGCGCGGCACCATGCTGATCGCCGAGATCGACCCCGAGGACCGTCCGGACGACCCGGAGGAGTACTACGACCACCAGCTGATCGGCCTGGCCGTGGTGCTCGCCGACGACACTCCGGTCGGCGAGCTGACCGAGATCGCGCACCTGCCCTCGCAGGAGCTGCTGACCGTGCGGCGGCCGGACGGCTCCGAGGTGCTGGTGCCCTTCGTCACCGAGATCGTCCCTGAGATCGACATGGAGCGGCGCCGGATCGTGCTCACCCCGCCCCCGGGCCTGATCGACACCGACCAGGCCGAGGTCGCCTCCGCCCGCGACGACGCCGAAGCCTCCGAGTAGGGCGATCGCCGTGCGCATCGACGTGGTCACGATCTTCCCCGAGTACCTCGAACCGCTGAACGTCTCCCTGGTCGGCAAGGCCCGCGCCAGCGGCCGGCTGGACGTGCGGCTGCACGGGCTGCGCGAGCACACCAGCGACGTGCACCGCACTGTCGACGACTCCCCGTACGGGGGCGGCCCCGGCATGGTGATGAAGCCGGAGCCCTGGGCGGCCGCCCTGGAGGGCGTCGTGGCCTCGGCCGGCCCCGAGGACGGCGCCGTGCCGACCCTGGTGGTGCCGACCCCCAGCGGCCGTCCCTTCACCCAGGAGCTGGCCCAGGAGCTGGCCGGACGCCCCTGGCTGGCCTTCGCCCCGGCCCGCTACGAGGGCATCGACCGCCGGGTGATCGAGGAGGCCGCCGAGACCATGCCGGTGGTCGAGGTCTCCATCGGCGACTACGTGCTGGCCGGCGGCGAGGTCGCGGTGCTGGTGATCGTGGAGGCGGTGGCCCGGCTGCTGCCCGGGGTCCTCGGCAACGCCGAGTCGCACCAGGACGACTCCTTCGCACCGGGGCGGATGACCGACCTGCTGGAGGGCCCGGTGTACACCAAGCCCGCCGAGTGGCGCGGTCGGGAGGTCCCCGAGGTGCTGCTCAGCGGCAACCACGGGAAGATCGCCCGCTGGCGCCGGGAGCAGGCCTTCGCCCGCACCCTGGCGATGCGTCCGGACCTGGTGGAGCGCTGGCGGCGCGACGGCATGGACAAGCACGACCTGCGGGCGCTGGAGGAGATGGGCCTGCGCTGGAGCGAGTCCGACGGCCGATTTCTCCGCACCCCCGACGGTGTGGAACAATAGGCGATTGCTGCCTGTCCTCGGCCGGCCCGCGACCCAACCGTCGCAGTAGCCGGCACGGTGCCCCTGCCACGGGGGAGACACCGCCAACCGAGCGGCACACAGCGCAACCATTTCACACGATTTCCGTGGGTGGCCCGTGGCGCCTGCGATGGAGACACATCATGAGCAACCTGCTCACCGCTGTCGACGCGGCTTCGCTGCGCACCGACATCCCCGCGTTCCGCGCCGGTGACACCGTCAACGTGCACGTCCGCGTCATCGAGGGCAACCGCTCCCGTGTCCAGCAGTTCAAGGGCGTCGTCATCCGCCGCCAGGGCGACGGCATCCGCGAGACCTTCACGGTCCGCAAGGTCAGCTTCAACGTCGGTGTCGAGCGCACCTTCCCGGTGCACACCCCGATCGTCGAGAAGATCGAGGTCGTGACCCGTGGCGCCGTCCGTCGCGCCAAGCTGTACTACCTCCGTGACCTGCGTGGCAAGGCCGCGAAGATCAAGGAGAAGCGCGACCGCTGAGTCTCCTTCATACCGCGGTGCCTTAGGCTGCTGCGGCGATGGAAACCCAAGAAGCACCCGAGGACCGCGACTGCTCCTCCGAACCCGAGGGTTCGGAGGCCCGGCCGCGGTCCTCTGCTGTGCGCGGAGTGCTGCGGGACGTGGCCCTGCTGGCAGTGGTCTGCGCCGTGGTGCTGTTCCTGGTGAACATGTTCGTGGCCCAGCCGTTCGGGATTCCCAGCGGTTCGATGGAGGGCACTCTGCGGATCGGTGACCGGGTGATCGTCGACAAGGCGGTATACCGCTTCGGCAGCCCGCAGCGCGGCGACGTGGTGGTGTTCGACGGCCGCGGCTCCTTCATCGACGACGGGGCGTCCGGCAGCGGCGACGCCAACGGCGACGACTTCGTGAAGCGGGTGATCGGTGTCGGCGGCGACACCGTGACCTGCTGCGACAGCAAGGGGCGGCTGAGCGTCGACGGAGTACCGCTGGACGAGAGCGGCTACCTCTACCCGGGTGACGCCCCGTCACAGGTGCCGTTCTCGATCAAGGTGCCGGCCGGGCGGCTGTTCGTCCTGGGCGACCACCGGTCCGACTCCAGCGACTCGCGGGACCATCTCGGCGACCCCGGCGGCGGGTTCGTTCCTGTCGACAAAGTGATCGGAAGGGTCGACTGGGTGGTCCTCCCGGTCGGACACTGGCGTTCGGTGGACCGTCCCGCGGCGTTCGCGACGCTGGCGTCGGAACTGCGGAAGGGCGCCGGTCATGGGCAGCAGGGGTAAGAACAAGGCACCGAGGGTCGAGGCGGCCCCCGCCGGAGCTGCGGGCGGCAACCGCGCGGAGCGGGGGCGGGCGGAGCGCCGTCGCGCCGCCAAGCGTGCCAAGCGCCGCCGGAAGCGCTCGCTGCTGCGCGAGATACCCCTGATCATCGTGGTGGCCCTGGTGATAACCCTGGCCCTGCAGACCTTCTTCGTGCAGGTGTTCTCGATCCCCTCGGGATCGATGCAGACCACCATCGGGATCGGCGACCGGGTGGTCGTCAACAAGCTCTCACCCTGGTTCGGGGCCAAGCCGCAGCGCGGCGAGGTGGTGGTCTTCAAGGACCCCGACAACTGGCTGAAGGACGACCCGGTCCCCAAGAGCGGACCGGTGCTGACCGCGGTGAAGAACGTGTTCACCTTCGTCGGCCTGCTGCCCTCGGACCGGGACCTGATCAAGCGGGTCATCGGCGTCCCGGGCGACACCGTCGCCTGCTGCGACAGCAAGGGCCGGGTGACCGTCAACGGCACCGCGCTGGACGAGCCCTACGTCTTCGCCGGCGAGGTCCCCTCCCGGATCGCCTTCAAGGTGACCGTCCCGGCCGGCAAGCTCTGGGTGATGGGCGACCACCGGGACATCTCGGCGGACTCGCGCTACCACCTGTCCGATCCGGACGGGGGGTTCGTCCCGGAATCCGACGTGGTGGGCCGCGCCGTCGCGGTGATCTGGCCGATCTCGCACTGGCGGAGCCTGCCGGTGCAGTCGTTCCCGGTGGCGTCCCCGACCGCGGCGGCCCCCGCGTCAGATCAAAGTCTTCGTCAAGTATCGTCCGCAGCAGCGTCCGGACCGCTTCCTGGGGAACTTCCGCTCGTTATGGGTTTGGCTGCGACTGTGCCCCGCTTCCCGGGACGCCGCCGCGGCCGCACCCGGCCCGAGCGGTGACGGGTTCGGTTCAGCGACACGCGTGGGCGCGACCCGCCCGCCTGGCGACATGAGGAGACGACGTGGGGGAGCCGGTCTTGCCCGAAGGACCACTGGGGATCGGTGCCCGCGCGGGTGTCGGCGAGCCCAAGGATTCGGCGGCCACTACCGTTGGGTCCGTGGACGACACCGGACGTGGAGACGCGGGCAGCGATCAGACCGCAGGAGCGGCGGACCCCCACGGGGACGGCGCGGACGATTTCTTGGAGAACGGGACACAGGGAGAGCCCGGGCCGCTCAAGGCGGGCAAGCAGAAGAAGCAGCGCTCCTTCTGGAAGGAGCTGCCGATCCTGATCGTGGTCGCGCTGGTCCTGGCCCTGCTCATCAAGACCTTCCTGGTGCAGGCCTTCTCCATCCCCTCGGGGTCCATGGAGAACACCCTGCGGATCAACGACCGGGTGCTGGTGGACAAGCTCACCCCGCACTTCGGCAGCAAGCCCTCGCGCGGCGAGGTCGTCGTCTTCCACGACCCCGGCAACTGGCTCTCCGACGAGCCGTCACAGCAGCAGAGCAGCAACTCGCTGGTGCGCGGGATCCAGGACGTCTTCAGCTGGATCGGCCTGATGCCGTCCGCCAATGAGAAGGACCTGATCAAGCGGGTCATCGCGGTCGGCGGAGACACCGTCAGCTGCCAGGGCACCGGGCCGGTGTACGTCAACGGCAAGGCCCTGGTCGAGCCCTACATCTATCCCGGCGCCACGCCGTGCGGCGACAAGAACTTCGGCCCGCTGAAGGTCCCCGCCAACTCCATCTGGGTGATGGGCGACCACCGCAACGACTCGCTGGACTCCCGGTACCACATGGACGAGCCGGGCGGCGGCTCGGTGCCGGACTCCGACGTCGTCGGCCGTGCCTTCACCATCGCCTGGCCGATCTCGCACTGGGCGACCCTGCCCATCCCGTCCACCTTCAGCCAGTCCGGCATCAGCACCCAGGCCGGCGCCCTGCTGGTGAACGAGCCGGCCGTGGCCGGGCTGATCGGCGCCGTCCCGCTCACCTACCTGCAGCGCCGGATCCGGCTGCGCCGGCGCCGCGGTCAGGATTGATCGCCGGCAGCCCTTGCGAAGGCCGCGGTACCGACCAGTAATCTGCTGGGACGTCCTGCGGCCTTCCGCTTGTACGGGTGCGGTACGGGTGCCGTGCCGGTGGTTCGGGCAACGAGGCTGGGGAGCGGCGAGATGGCGGTACGGCGACTGCGGGTCGACGGAGTGCTGCAGGGCATCGGGATAGCCGTCGGCCTGCTGGCGCTGGTCGGCGGGTTCGTCCTGCTGGCGGTCCAGTACCGGCCGTACTCGGTGCCTACCGACTCGATGGCGCCGACGGTGCAGCCCGGGGACACCGTGCTCGCCCACCCGGTCAAGGGCAGCCAGGTCGGCCGCGGCGACATCATCGTCTTCAACGACCCGGTCTGGGGCACCTCGGCGATGGTCAAGCGGGTGATCGGGGTCGGCGGCGACACCGTCGCCTGCTGCGACTCGGCCGGGCGCACCACGGTCAACGGGAAGCCGGTCACCGAGTCCTACGTCAACACCTCCAGTTCGAGCGCGGTGCTGCTGGGGGACAAGCCGTTCAGCGCCAAGGTCCCGGCCGGCCGGCTGTTCCTGATGGGCGACAACCGCTCGGTCTCGCTGGACTCGCGCTCGCATCTGGAGATCACCGAGGGGACCATCCCGGAGTCCGAGGTCAAGGCCAGGGTCGAGGGCACCGTCTGGCCGCTGTCGACGGCCAGGACCATCGGCCGCACCAGCGCCTTCGACGCAGTGCCGGGGCCGGCCGCCACCGCCCACGGCCCGCTGCCCGAACTGGAGTGGACGATCATCGGGGGCGCCGCACTGGTGTTGCTGAGCGCGGCGGCGGGTACGGTCGTGGCACAGTTGCGGAAGCGGTCCGCCAAGAGGGGCCGCAGCTCCTGACCGTACGGAGGTGACCGGTGGCGGTGCTGCGCCGAAGGGCGGCCCGGGTGCTGCTGCTGGACCCTGCCGAAAGGATCCTGCTGCTGCACGGCTTCGACCCACTGGTGCCGGGGCGCACCTGGTGGTTCACCCCCGGCGGCGGAGTGGAGGGCGAGGAGGAACTCGCCGACGCCGCCCGTCGCGAGGTCGCCGAGGAGACCGGGATCACCGGCATCGCGCTGGGACCGCTGGTGGCCCGCCGCTCCAGCGTCTTCAGCTTCGACGGACGCAGTTTCGACCAGGACGAGTGGTACTACCTGGCCAGGACCGGCACCACGGCGCTGGACGCCTCCGGTCAGACCGAGCTGGAGCTGCGCACCGTCGACGAGATGCGGTGGTGGTCGCTGCCGGAACTGCTGGCCAGCACCGAGACCGTCTACCCGGAGGGCCTGGGGTCGCTGCTGGCCTCACTGCTCGCCGCTGGGCCGCCGGACCGTCCGGTCCGGCTCCCGTGTCCCACCCCGTGGTCCACAATGGACGAACATACGCACAGCTGAGGGGAACGTGGGGATGAGTGCCGAGGACCTCGAGAAGTACGAGACCGAGATGGAGCTCAAGCTCTACCGGGAGTACCGCGATGTCGTCGGGCTGTTCAAGTTCGTGATCGAGACCGAGCGGCGCTTCTACCTCACCAATGACTACGAGCTGAACGTCCGCTCGGATCAGGGCGAGGTGTTCTTCGAGGTGTCCATGGCTGACGCCTGGGTCTGGGACATGTACCGACCGGCCCGGTTCGTCCGCAAGGTCAGGGTGCTGACCTTCAAGGACGTGAACGTGGAGGAACTGGCCAAGAGCGACCTGGAACTCCCCTCCGACGAGGCCGGTTTCGGCCCCTGACGGTCGGCCCGTCCCGCCTCCCGTCAACACTCCGCCGTCCGGTTCACTCTGCCGGGCGGCGGAGTTTTTCACACCCCCCGAGCTGTCCACAGGCTGCGGACCGCCCCTGGCCCGGCGCCCCCGGAACCGGCAGATTGCCGACCGGAGGTGATCGTGATGACCGCACGCACACAGGCCCTGGGCCGCTACGGCGAGAACGCCGCGGCACGCGCCCTGGCAGCCGCCGGACTGACCGTGCTGGACCGCAACTGGCGCTGCCGCGAGGGGGAGCTGGACATCGTCGCCATGGACGGCGACACCCTGGCCGTCTGCGAGGTCAAGACCCGCAGCGAGCGCGGCTTCCAGAGCCCGGCCGAGGCCGTCGACCCGGTCAAGGCGGACCGGCTGCTGCTGCTCGCGGAGCGCTGGCTCGCCGAGCGCTGGCAGGCGCCCGCGCCCCCGGGCGGGGTGCGGATCGACCTGGTCAGCGTGGTGCACGCGCCGCGCGGAGCCGCCCGGGTCGACCACATCCCCGGGGCGGTGGGCTGAGATGGCCTTCGCCCACACCGGCTCGGTGGCCCTGCTCGGGGTGGACGGCGTGGTGGTCGAGGTCCAGGCCGACCTGGAGCCCGGTGTCGCCGCTTTCACCATCGTCGGGCTGCCCGACAAGGCCCTCAGCGAGGCCAAGGACCGGGTCAGGGCGGCGGTGGTGAACTCCGGCGAGAAGTGGCCCCAGCGCAAGCTCACCGTGGGGCTCTCGCCCGCCTCGGTGCCCAAGAGCGGCAGCGGTTTCGACCTCGCCATCGCCTGCGCGGTGCTGGCCGCCGCCGAGGTGCTCGACCCCGCCGCCATCGCCAAGCTGCTGCTCATCGGCGAGCTGGGCCTCGACGGCCGGGTCCGTCCGGTCCGCGGGGTGCTGCCCGCGGTCCTCGCCGCCGCCGACGCCGGCTACGAGCGGGTGGTGGTGCCCAGCCAGACCGCGGCCGAGGCCGCCCTGGTGCCCGGGATGAGCGTGCTGGGGGTCCGCACCCTGGCGCAGTTGCTCGGCCTGCTCACCGGGCGCCTCACGGGCGAGGAGGAGCCCGCCGAGGGCGCCGCCGGGGCCGGCGCCGAGCGCCCGGACAACGCCCTGGCCGGGCTCTCCCTCCCCGGTCTCGGCGTCCGCAGCCGCTCCGCCGACGAACCCGACCACCGCGACCTCGCCGACATCGCCGGGCAGTACGAGGCCCGCCGCGCCCTGGAGATGGCCGCCGCCGGCGGCCACCACCTCTACCTGAAGGGGCCGCCAGGTGCCGGCAAAACCATGTTGGCCGAGCGCCTCCCCGGCATCCTGCCGCCGCTCACCCAGCAGGAGGCGCTGGAGGTCACCGCGGTGCACTCGGTCGCGGGCCTGCTCCCCGCCGGACAGCCGCTGCTCGGCGCGGCCCCCTACTGCGCTCCGCACCATTCCACCACCATGCCCGCGATCATCGGCGGCGGCAGCGGACTGCCGCGTCCCGGCGCCGTCTCGCTGGCGCACCGGGGCGTGCTGTTCCTGGACGAGGCCCCGGAGTTCCCGGTCCGGGTCCTGGACGCGCTGCGCCAGCCGCTGGAGTCCGGTGAGGTGGTGGTGGCGCGCTCGGCGGGATCGCTGCGGCTGCCCGCCCGGTTCCTGCTGATGCTGGCGGCCAACCCCTGCCCCTGCGGCCGCTGGTCCCGACGGGGCGAGGGCTGCGACTGCACCGCGACCATGGTCAGCCGCTACCAGGGGCGGCTGTCGGGTCCGCTGCTGGACCGGGTGGACCTGCGGGTCGAGGTCGACGCGGTCACCAGGGTCGAGCTCATGGAGCGCGACGCCACCGCCGAGAGCACCGCGACGGTCGCCGCCCGGGTACTGGCAGCCAGGGACCGCGCCGCGGCCAGGCTCAAGGACACGCCCTGGCGCACCAACGGCGAGGTGCCCGGACACGAGCTCCGTACCCGCTGGCGGCTGGCCCCCGGCGCGCTGCGGGACGCCGAGCGGGACATGGAGCGCGGACTGCTCACCGCCCGCGGCCTGGACCGGGTGCTGCGGGTCGCCTGGACCGCCGCCGACCTGGCCGGCCTGGACCGTCCCGAACGCGACGAGGTCCGCACCGCCCTCGCCCTGCGCAGCGGTATCAGCCGCGGCCTGCCCCGTTGACCCTGCGATCGGAGGACAGCCCGTGCTGACCGACACCCGCGCGGACGTCCGCGTCGTACCCGAGGCCGAGCGGCTGGCCCGGGCCACCCTGTGCCGCATCGTCGAACCGGGCGACGAGGCCGCCGGACTGCTGATCCAGCAGCACGGGCCGGTCGAGACCGCCCGGCGGCTCACCCGGGGCGATGGCCTTCCGGCAGCGCTCCGCCGCCGCAGCGAGGGCTATCAGGCCCGCGCGGCCGGCGTCGATCCGGCGGCCGACCTCGACCGGGCCGGGCGGCTCGGCGCCCGGCTGGTCTGCCCCGGGGACGAGGACTGGCCCTCGCAGCTGGACGACCTCGGTCCGGCCCGTCCGATCGCGCTCTGGGTGCGCGGAGGCGCCTCGCTGCGACTGCTCGCCCTGCGTTCGGTCGCCGTGGTCGGGGCCAGGGCCTGCACCGCCTACGGCACCCATGTCGCCACCGGGCTCAGCGCCGACCTCGCCGACGCCGCCTGGGTCGTCGTCTCCGGCGGTGCCTACGGCATCGACGCGGCGGCGCACCGCGGCGCGCTCGCGGCCACCGGCATCACCGTCGGGGTGCTCGCCTGCGGTGTGGACCAGGTCTATCCGCGAGGGCACGGTGCGCTGCTGACCCGGATCGCCGACCAGGGGCTGCTGTTGAGCGAGCTTCCCCTCGGCGCCCACCCCACCAAGCCCCGGTTCCTGCTGCGGAACCGTGTGATCGCCGCACTGACCCGCGGCACGGTGGTGGTGGAGGCGGCCCGGCGCAGCGGCGCCCTGAGCACCGCGCGTCGCGCCCGGGACCTCAACCGGCTGGTGATGGCGGTACCGGGGCCGGTCACCTCGGAGCTCTCGGCGGGCGCGCACGCACTGGTCCGGGCCGGGGCCGCCCTGGTGACCGACGCCGCCGAAGTCATCGAGCAGGTCGGCGGGATCGGCGTGGACCTGGCGCCGACGCGCCGAGGACCGACGGTTCCGCTGGACGCGATCGGAGGGGAGGCGCTGCTGGTGCTGGAGGCGATCCCGGCCGGCCCGTGCGGCGCCCCGGTCGAGCAACTGGTCCGCGGAGCCGGCCTGTCGCCCGACACCGTGCTGCACAGGCTGTACGAGCTCGGTTCGCTGGGACTGGTCGAGCGGGAGGGCTCGCACTGGCGCCTGGCGTGAGCGCCCCGGCGCGTTCCTGAATGTTCACTGCGACCCACCTGATCGAGCGAGCGCCCGTTGTGGATAGCACTCAGAGAGCGTCCGGTCACGCTACGCTCACAACCGCTCGGCTGAACGGGGCCGATGGATCAGCAGAACGGCACAAGACAACGAATGCCCACGTACTCGAACTTCCCTGGGGACGAACCGCTCACCACCGGCCAGCGCCCGGCGCCGGTGCGGACATGGCGGGCGGCACCCCATGCGGAGGCCCACAACGAGTGCATCCCGGGAGCCCGTTCCGGCGCGACGGCACCGCCCACCGCGCACCCCTCGGCAGCACCGCGGCCTCCGGCGCCGCATGCGGCCTCGCTGTCCGCGGAACCGGTGTCCCCGAACCCGAGCCCGTCCGGGAACCCGTCCCCGACCGCTGCACCGAACCCGTCCCCGAACCCGTCCCCGGCCCCGATCGTGCCTACCACCGTCCCGGCCGCACCCGTGGTGGCGAAGCTCCCCGCGCAGAGCGCCGCCGACCAGCCGCGGCGCGCGCTCGACGCCCTGTGGCGCGCCTACAAGGCCGACGGCGACCCGCGGCTCCGCGAGCAACTGATCCTGCACTACTCGCCGCTGGTGAAGTACGTGGCCGGCCGGGTCAGCGTCGGCCTGCCGGCCAACGTGGAACAGGCCGACTTCGTCTCCTCCGGGGTCTTCGGACTCATCGACGCCATCGAGAAGTTCGACCCGGAACGCGCCATCAAGTTCGAGACGTACGCCATCAGCCGGATCCGCGGCGCGATCATCGACGAACTCCGGGCCCTGGACTGGATCCCGCGCTCGGTCCGGCAGAAGGCCAGGGCGGTCGAACGTGCCTACGCCACGCTGGAGGTCGCCCTGCGGCGCACCCCCAACGACCCCGAGGTGGCAGCGGAGATGGGGATCCCGCTGGACGATCTGCACACCATCTTCAGCCAGTTGTCCCTCGCCAACGTGGTCGCCCTCGACGAGTTGACGCACGGCGGCGGCGAGGGCAGCGACCGGGTCAGCCTGCTCGACACCCTGGAGGACCCCGCCGCGGACAACCCGGTGGAGGTCGCCGAGAGCCGGGAACTGCGACGGCTGCTGGCCCGCGCCATCAACACCCTCCCGGACCGGGAGAAGACCGTCGTCAGCCTCTACTACTACGAAGGCCTCACCCTGGCCGAGATCGGCCAGGTGCTCGGGGTCACCGAGAGCCGGGTCAGCCAGATCCACACCAAGGCGGTACTGCAGCTCCGCGCCAAACTCTCCGACGCCCGCTGACGTCCGAGAACCGCCGTCCGTGCCGCCGTGCCGTCGGTCTAAGCTGTTCGCCGTGCCGAAGATCCGAGCCGCCACCCTCGTCGAGCATCGCCGACTCCAGCGCGACGCCCTGCTGGAGGCCGCCCGGGCGCTGCTCTCGGAAGGCGGCATGGAGGCGCTGACCTTCCCCGCACTCGCGGCCAGGACGGGTCTGGCCCGCTCCTCCGTCTACGAGTACTTCCGCTCGCGCGCCGCCGTGGTCGAGGAGCTCTGCGCGGTGGACTTCCCGGCCTGGTCCGCGGAGATCGTCGACGCGGTGGCCCTCGCCGACACCCCGGCTGGACGGGTCGAGGCCTATGTGCGGGCCCAGTTGGCGCTCGCCGGTGACCCCCGGCACCGGGCCCTCGCCGCCATCTCGGCCGGCGAGCTGGACGACGCCGCCCGCGAGCGGATCCGCGCCTCGCACGGCCAGTTCGTCGCCCTGGTCGTCAGCGCACTGGCCGAACTGGGGCACGCGCGGCCCGGATTGACCGCGTCCCTGGTGCAGGGCATCGTCCAGGCCGCGGTCAAGCGGCTGGAGCTGGGCGCGGCCGAGGACCCGGAGGCCATCACCGAGGCGACCGTCGCCCTGGTGCTGCGCGGCGTCGCGGACGCACCGGCGGCCTGAGCCCGCGACAGCGGCAGCAGTCTGGCCCGTCCGGGACCCACCAGCGCCAACGGATCCAGGTAGCGGTGCCCCCGCAGCAGTCCCCAGTGCAGGCAGCTCACCGGACAGTGGTCCGCGGCGCCGCCGATCGGACCGGTGGTGACCGTGCCGACCACCGTGCCGGCCGCCACCGAAGCGCCCCGCTCCACCTCCGCCGTCACCGGTTGGAAGGTGGTCCGCAACGGGGGGTCGCCGCTGCCGGACAGACTGATCGCGACCACCCCGGTGCCGGCGACCGTCCCCGCGAAGGACACCGTCCCGCCCCGGACCGCCCGTACCGCAGTGCCCACCGGCGCCGCCAGGTCGACTCCGCGGTGGCCGGGCAGCCAGGGCGACGGCGGTGGGTCGAACCGTCGCAGCACCTGGGCCGGCGAGCCGCCGGTGGGCAGTCGTGGCGACGGCGGGATGCCGCCCCAGGCGAGCGCCCGCTGCCCTCCGGGCGGACCCGCCAGGGTCATGGCGAGCCACAGCAGCAGGCCGAGGAGCAGCAACAGCCGCCTGCTGTCGGGCGACGGGGGACGCGTCGTACAGCTGAGGAGTGAGGTCATGCGGTGACTCTCCTCGTCCGCACCGCGGGATTCAGCGTGCGCACCGTCCCCTGTGGACAACTCGGGGGGTGTGCAGAACCCGCTCACCCGCACGGGTGGGGACGGGCCGGAAGCAGCCCCCGACAGCGGAGGTCGCCCGGTGTCCGGCGGTTCCCGTACACTTCACTCGCGGCCCAGCGTGCTGGGTCGACTTCGCACGCCCCGCCACCGGTGCCTCGGCCAGTCCCTCGCCCGGTGAAGTGCCACTCGGTCCATCACGGTCCGGCACGGTCGGGGCGTCAGGCGCGGCGGCCTCCCGGCCGGCGCGGAAACCGAGAAACCTAGGAGTACGGCCATGGCCGTCGTCACGATGCGGGAGCTGCTGGAGAGCGGCGTCCACTTCGGTCACCAGACCCGTCGTTGGAACCCGAAGATGAAGCGCTTCATCTTCACGGAGCGCAACGGCATCTACATCATCGACCTGCTGCAGTCGCTGAACTACATCGACCGCGCCTACGAGTTCGTCAAGGAGACCGTTGCCCACGGCGGCAGCGTCCTCTTCGTCGGCACCAAGAAGCAGGCGCAGGAGGCCATCGCCGAGCAGGCCACCCGCGTGGGCATGCCCTACGTCAACCAGCGCTGGCTCGGCGGCATGCTGACCAACTTCCAGACGGTCTACAAGCGCCTCCAGCGGATGAAGGAGCTCGGCGAGATCGACTTCACGGATGTGGCCGCCTCCGGCCTCACCAAGAAGGAGCTCCTGGTCCTCGAGCGCGAGCACACCAAGCTCGAGAAGACCCTCGGCGGTATTCGCGACATGCAGCGCGTGCCCTCCGCCGTGTGGATCGTCGACACCAAGAAGGAGCACATCGCCGTCGGTGAGGCGCGCAAGCTCCGCATCCCGGTCGTCGCGATCCTCGACACCAACTGCGACCCCGACGAGGTCGACTACAAGATCCCCGGCAACGACGACGCCATCCGCTCGGTCACCCTGCTGACCCGCGTGATCGCCGACGCGGTGGCCGAGGGCCTGATGGCCCGTTCCGGTGCCGCCAAGGGCGACGCCAAGGTCGAGACCGGCGCCGACCAGCCGCTGGCCGACTGGGAGCGCGAGCTGCTCGTCGAGGGCGAGAAGAAGGCCGACGAGGCCCCCGTGGCCGCCGACGCCGTTGAGGCCCCCGCCGCCGAGGCTCCGGCCGAGGCCGCTGCCGCTGTCGAGGCGCCCGCCGAGGCCCCCGCTGTCGAGGCCCCCGCCGCCGAGGCCGAGCAGGCCTGACGACTTCAGGGCGAGGGGTACGGCGGCGACCGCCGGCGTACCCCTCGCATCGTGTCCGACGGCCGGGCTCCGGGCTCAACAGCCCGGTGCTCGGCCGTCGGCACGGCCCCCTCCACCGACATCGTTGAGAAGAGACTGAAGAACAATGGCGAACACCACCGCCGCGGACGTCAAGAAGCTCCGTGAGCTCACCGGCGCCGGAATGATGGACTGCAAGAAGGCTCTGGACGAGGCCGAGGGCAACGTCGAGAAGGCCGTCGAGCTGCTGCGCATCAAGGGCCAGAAGGGCGTTGCCAAGCGCGAGGGCCGCGACGCCTCCAACGGCGCCGTCGTCTCCCTGCTCCAGGGCGGCAACTCCGGTGTCCTGGTCGAGCTGAACTGCGAGACCGACTTCGTCGCCAAGGGCGGCCGCTTCGTGGAGGTCGCCAACGCGCTGGCCGCCCACGTCGCCGCCACCTCCCCGGCCGACATCGAGACCGCGCTGGCCAGCGAGATCGAGCCCGGCAAGACCGTCCAGCAGTTCGTGGACGAGGCCAACGCGGGCCTGGGCGAGAAGATCGTCTTCCGCCGCTTCGCCCAGTTCACCGGTGGCGCCTACGTCGCCGCCTACATGCACCGCACCGACCCCGACCTGCCGCCGGCCATCGGCGTGCTGGTCGAGCTCGACCAGGAGAACGCGGAGATCGCGAAGGACGTCGCGCAGCACATCGCCGCGTTCGCCCCGAAGTACCTCTCCCGCGAGGACATCCCGGCCGAGGCCCTGGAGAACGAGCGCCGCATCGCCGAGGCCACCGCGCGCGAGGAGGGCAAGCCCGAGGCCGCCCTGCCGCGGATCGTCGAGGGTCGCGTCAGCGGCTTCGTCAAGGAGAACTCGGTCCTGGAGCAGGCCTTCGCCAAGGACAGCAAGAAGACCGTCCAGAAGGTCCTGGACGAGGCCGGCGTCAAGCTGGTCCGCTTCGCCCGCTTCCGCGTCGGCGCCTGACCCCACCGGGGTCTGCGGTGGCCGCCCGGACGGGGCGTCCGCCCATACGATGTGAGTCGTGAAGTACGACGAGGAGGCCACAGCCGTGGAGGTATCCGTAGCGATGCCCCCGGCGGTGGCCTCCTCTCGTACGCCTGCTCGCACCAGCTCATGCACCACCAGAAGGAGTCGATGCAGATGACCGCTGAGGAGAGTTCGCGCCGCCGCGTGCTGCTCAAGCTTTCCGGTGAGGCGTTCGCCGGCGGGGGCGGCCTGGGCGTCGACCCCGACGTCGTCCACGCGATCGCCCGCGAGATCGCCACCGTGGTCCGCGGCGGTACCGAGGTCGCCGTCGTCATCGGCGGCGGCAACTTCTTCCGCGGCGCCGAACTGCAGCTGCGCGGCATGGACCGGGCCCGCTCCGACTACATGGGCATGCTCGGCACCGTGATGAACAGCCTGGCGCTGCAGGACTTCCTGAACAAGGAGGGCATCGAGACCAGGGTCCAGACCGCGATCACCATGGGCCAGGTCGCCGAGCCGTACCTGCCGCTGCGGGCGATCCGGCACCTGGAGAAGGGCCGCGTCGTGATCTTCGGTGCGGGGATGGGCATGCCCTACTTCTCCACCGACACCACCGCGGTCCAGCGCGCCCTGGAGATCCACGCCGAGGTGCTGCTGATGGGGAAGAACGGGGTGGACGGCGTCTACGACTCCGACCCCCGCACCAACCCGGACGCGGTGAAGTTCGACACCCTGGAATACTCCGAGGTGATCGCCAGGGACCTCAGGATCGCGGACCTCACCGCGATCACCCTGTGCAAGGACAACAACCTGCCGATGCTGGTGTTCGAGCTGCTCGCCGAGGGCAATATCGCCCGCGCCGTGCGCAGTGAGAAGATCGGCACGCTGATCAGTGGCGAGTCGGCGCAGCACTGACCCTCCCGTGGGGTTGGTCCTCGCAGGGGATGGACAATCCACCGGGCGTCGGCGAACGTGCCCGGTAACGCGTAGTAGTGCCCGCACAGCAGGAGTCGAGACCGGGTAGCACCGGACAGGAGCACATGGTGATTGAAGAGACCCTCCTCGAGGCCGAGGAGAAGATGGAGAAGGCCGTCGCCGTCGCCAAGGACGACTTCGCCGCGATCCGCACCGGCCGTGCGCACCCCGCGATGTTCAGCAAGATCGTCGCCGAGTACTACGGCGCGGTGACCCCGATCAACCAGCTGGCGTCCTTCTCGGTGCCGGAGCCCCGGATGGCGATCGTCTCGCCGTTCGACAAGAGCTCGCTGCGGGTGATCGAGGAAGCCATCCGCAACTCCGACCTGGGCGTCAACCCGTCCAACGACGGGTCCATCATCCGGGTGAACTTCCCGCAGCTCACCGAGGAGCGCCGCCGGGAGTACATCAAGGTCGCCCGGGGCAAGGGCGAGGACGCCAAGATCTCCATCCGCGCGGTGCGCCGCAAGGCCAAGGAGACCCTGGACAAGCTCAGCAAGGACGGCGAGGCGGGCGAGGACGAGGTGCGCCGCGCCGAGAAGGAGCTCGAGGACGTCACCGCGCGCTATGTCGCGCAGGTGGACGAGCTGCTCAAGCACAAGGAAGCCGAGCTCCTCGAGGTCTGATGAACGACGACTCCTACTGGGGGCCCGAATCCGGCGACAGCAGCGCCGGGGCCCGAACGCAGGGCCACGACGCTGCTGCCTTCCCGAACGGACCTCACGGGGGAGTACTCCCCGGCGGACCACTGGCCGCCGGTGCGCAGCCCGGCGAGGCGGAGGCCACCGCGCTGATGCCGCCGGTGCTCGACCACCCGGTCCCCCCGTACTGGGGGGGACCGGCGGTCGGCCACTCGCAGCAGTCCCCGATGCACGGGAACGGGGGCATGCCGCAGACTCGTCCCATGGCCGCCCAGCATCCCGCACCGGAACGTTTCTCCGGACATTTCACCCAAGGCGGGCAGATGCCGCAGGCGAGTGCCGATCCGGTCGGCGAGCCGGTGGCAGCCCGCCTGAGCGGGCCGCTGTTCCGCGACGACGCACCCGCGCCGGCGCCTGTCGCGCCCGCGGAAGAGACCGCGGTGCTGCCCCCTCTCCGTACCGAGGCGCCGCCGATGAGCAACCAAGCACCGGTCCCCGATCCAGCCGCGCCGGTACCGCCCGCCGCGACCGGCAAGGCCCCCAAGGGCGGTCGCGACCTGCGTGCCGCGATCGGTGTGGGCCTCGGGCTCGGCGCGCTCGTGGTCGCCTCGCTCTTCATCGTGAAGTGGCTGTTCGTCGGGGTCGTCGCGGCGGTCGTGGTGATCGGCATGTGGGAACTCACCAGCCGGCTCTCAGAGAGCAAGGGCATCCGGGTGCCGCGGCCCCCGCTCGCCGTCGGCGGGGTCGGGATGCTGGTCGCCGCCTACCTGGGCGGCCCCGAGTCGGCACTGGTGGCGCTGGCGCTGACCGCACTGGCGGTGCTGGTCTGGCGGATGAGCGAGCCGCCCGAGGACTACCTCCGGGACGTCACCGCGGGCATCTTCACCGCCTTCTACGTCCCGTTCCTGGCGACCTTCGTGATGCTGATGCTGGCCGCCCACGACGGCCCGCAGCGGGTGGTGCTGTTCCTGGTGCTCACCGTCTGCAGCGACACCGGCGCCTACGCGGCCGGCTCCCGCTTCGGCAGGCACAAGCTCGCGCCCCGGATCAGCCCCGGCAAGACCCGCGAGGGACTGGTCGGCGCGGTGCTGCTGTGCATGCTGGTCGGCGCCCTCGGGATGAACCTGATGATCGACCGGGCCAGCTGGTGGCAGGGCCTGGTGCTGGGCGCCTGCGTGGCGGTCAGCGCCACCCTGGGCGACCTCGGCGAGTCGATGATCAAGCGCGACCTCGGCATCAAGGACATGGGCACCCTGCTCCCGGGCCACGGCGGCCTGATGGACCGGCTGGACTCGCTCCTCCCCACCGCCCCGATCGTCTGGCTCGTCCTGGTCGGCTTCGTCGGCGCGGGCTGAGCGCGAACGCCGACGCGAGGCCCCGGACCCCCACCACGGGGTCCGGGGCCTCGCCGTTTGCGTGGCTGCTCGGCCGACCTGAGACACTGGAGGAATCATGCCTAAGCCACTCCCCGGTGAACTCACCTTTGCCGCGCCGCGCGGCGCCAAGCCCCCGCGCCACCTCGCCGACCTGACCGCAGCCGAGCGGCGCGAGGCCGTCGCCGAACTCGGCGAGAAGCCGTTCCGCGCCGACCAGCTCTCGCGCCAGTACTTCTCCCGGCTCTCGTCCGGTCCGGACGAGTGGACGGACATCCCGGCGGCGTCCCGCGCCAAGCTCGCCGAGGGGCTGCTGCCCGAGCTGATGAGCGTGGTCCGCAATGTGTCCTGCGACGACGACAGCACCCGCAAGACGCTGTGGAAGCTCTTCGACGGGGTGCTGGTCGAGTCGGTGCTGATGCGCTACCCCGACCGGGTGACGATGTGCATCAGCTCGCAGGCCGGCTGCGGCATGAACTGCCCGTTCTGCGCCACGGGCCAGGCCGGGCTGACCCGCAACCTCTCCACCGCCGAGATCGTCGAGCAGATCGCGGCCGGGATGCGGTCCATCAAGGCCGGCGAGTTCGGCGCCGACGCCTCGGGCGAGGCCGGCGCGGTGCGACTCAGCAACATCGTCTTCATGGGCATGGGCGAGCCGCTGGCCAACTACAAGCGCGTGATCGCGGCGATCCGCCGGCTGACCGATCCGGCCCCCGGCGGCTTCGGCCTCTCCCAGCGCGGCATCACCGTCTCCACCGTCGGCCTGGTCCCGGCGATCAACCGGCTCGCCGACGAGGAGCTCAGCGTCCGCCTCGCGGTGTCGCTGCACGCCCCCGACGACGAGCTGCGGGACACCCTGGTCCCGGTGAACACCCGCTGGAAGGTCGCCGAGGTGCTGGACGCGGCCTGGGACTACGCGGAGCGCTCCGGCCGCCGCATCTCCATCGAGTACGCGCTGATCAAGGACATCAACGACCAGGCCTGGCGGGCCGACCTGCTGGGGCGGCTGCTCAAGAACCACCGGGCGCACGTCAACCTGATCCCGCTGAACCCCACCCCGGGCTCCAAGTGGACCGCCTCCCGCCCCGAGGACGAGCGCGAGTTCGTTCGCCAGCTGAAGCTGCACGGGGTCCCGGTCACCGTCCGCGACACCCGCGGCCAGGAGATCGACGGCGCCTGCGGCCAGCTCGCCGCGGCGGGCTGAGCGCAGGCCCGCGCTGCTGTCTGCCGCGTGTGCCTGGTTGGTCGCGCAGTTCCCCGCGCCCCTGACGTGCTGCAACTGGCCCACTGCAGGCAAGTTGCACCACCAGGGGCGCGGGGAACTGCGCGACCAACCCCCTACGGTCCGCACCTGAAAGAACCGCCTAGGCGCCCAGCGCCGCCGCAGTGAGCGCAGCCGCCGCAGCGGCGACTGCGGCGGCGACCAGGACGGCGCCCCCGCCCCGTACCGCCGCGGACCGCACCAGCAGTCCCCCCGGCGCTCCTATCCGGCTGAGCGAGGCGTAGGAGCCCCGCCGGGCCCGCGCCAGCTCCACCAGCCGGGCCAGCAGCGCGCCCAGCACGCAGACGCCGAGCAGCAGGACCTCCACCAGCACCAGCGGTCCCGCGGGGCGGCTGCCGGGGGCGTCCCGCAGCAGCAGGGTGGCCACCACGGCCCCGGCCACCGCCAGTACGGCCAGCGGCGCGCCCAGCCGCCAGCACTCGGCCTGCAGCGCGCGTCCGCCGAGCAGCCGGACGGCCCGCGGACGGCCCGCCGCGAGCAGCCCGCCGACCAGGTACAGCAGCACGGGGACGGCGCCCGCCAGCCCGAGCAGGCCCAGCACGCCACCGGTCCAGGCCTCGGCGCTCGCATGGCCCCGCATCCCCAGCACGGCGATCACCGAACCGGCCAGGGCGGGTACGCCC
This sequence comes from Streptacidiphilus jeojiensis, assembly GCF_042510965.1. Lineage (NCBI taxonomy): Bacteria > Bacillati > Actinomycetota > Actinomycetes > Kitasatosporales > Streptomycetaceae > Streptacidiphilus > Streptacidiphilus jeojiensis. The sequence goes on along the minus strand of NZ_JBEUKS010000008.1, from coordinate 12,804 downwards.
ACTGCGACGAGGTAGGCGGCCGGCGGCCGGCGCAGCACCCGGTCCGCGTCGTCGCCCGGCAGCAGATCGACCGACCGCACCGCGATGCCGGCCGCGAGGCCGCCCAGCAGCGGGACCACCGCCAGCAGCGCGACCGTACCGGCGGCGGGCAGATTCCCGCCGACGCCCAGCGCCGGGTCCAGTTGGCCGCCGGGGGTCAGCTCCAGCCAGTGCTCACGCAGCACCACGAAGCCGAACAGGGCCAGCACCGCGCCCAGTGCGCAGATCAGCGCGATCTCCCCGGCCAGCACCAGCCGGGTCCGCACCGGCCCGGCACCCGCCGCGACCAGGCCGGCGATGCGCTCGGGCCGCTGCACCGGCAGCGAGCGGGCCCAGGCGGCGCAGAGGTAGCCGACGGCGGCCAGCGCGGGCAGGCACCACAGCAGCCGCTCGACCGCGGCCCCGGTGTCGTCCGGGCTGCTCAGCGCCCGTCCCAGGGCGCTGAGCAGCAGGGCACCCACGGTGGCCGAGGCGGCGGCGGTGAGCAGGCAGCGGCAGAGGTCCAGGAAGCCGTAGCCGCGGGCTAGACGGAGGTAGGGGAACACTGCTCCTCATCCCTCCGCAGCAGCTCGGACGGTTCTTCCGCGGCTGCCGTCGCCGCTGCCGCCTGGCGGGCACGGACCGGGGCGGCGAGCCGACCGTCCACCATGGTCGCCACCCGGTCCGCGTAGCGGGCCAGCCCGGGGTCGTGGGTGGCCAGTACCAGGGTGATCCGGTGCGAGCGCGATGCGGTGACCAGTATCCGCATCACCTGGTCCCGGGCGTCGCGGTGCAGCGGAGCGGTCGGCTCGTCGGCGAAGACCACCGCGGGCTGGTGGGCCAGGGCCCGGGCGACGGAGATGCGCTGGCGCTGGTCCTGCCGCAGCGCGGCCGGCCGCTGCCGGGCGCAGTCGGCCACGTCGAGCCGCTCCAGCCACTCCATGGCGGCGACCGTGGCGTCCTTGCGCGCCGCGCCGGCCAGCAGCAGCGGCAGTGCCACGTTCTCCCGCGCGGTCAGCTCGGGGACCAGCCGGGGCTGGGGCCCGACGTGGCCGAAGCGCTCGCGCCGCAGCCGCTCCCTGGCGGTGCGGCCGAGAGTGTGCACGGGGGAGCTGTTGAACCAGATCTCGCCCTCGTCGGCGGGGAGCACGCCGCTGAGGCAGTCCAGCAGGGTGCTCATCCCGCAGCCGCGCGGTCCGGTGACGGCGAGGACCTCGCCCTCGCGCACGCCCAGGGAGACACCGCGCAGTGCGGGGGTGCCGCGGATGGTGTGCACCAGCCCTCGTGCCCACAGCACGTCGTTGTCGGGCGGGGCGACGGTCACTGGGGTCCTCCCGGTCGTGATGGTGGCTCACAGACTAGAACGAGTGATCCGCTTCGGGGTTGCGCACCGCACGGTTGGAACTGTCGTGTCGATCACTCGAACGCCAGGAGCTCCGGTGGTCCGGGAACGCCGCTGGGCGGCCCCGACCCTACAAGGTCAGGACCGCCCAGTGGCGGAGAGCAGGAGGAATGCAGCGAACTACATCCGGTTCCAGGCCTCGGTCAGCACCGTGCGCAGGATCTGCTCGATCTCGTCGAAGGTCGACTGGTCGGCGATCAGCGGCGGCGACAGCTGGATGACCGGGTCACCGCGGTCGTCGGCGCGGCAGTACAGGCCGTTCTCGAAGAGCGCCTTGGAGACGTAGCCGTACAGGATGCGCTCGCACTCGTCGTCGTTGAAGGACTCCTTGGTGACCTTGTCCTTGACGAGCTCGATGCCGTAGAAGAAGCCGTTGCCGCGGACGTCGCCGACGATCGGCAGGTCGTGCAGCTTCTCCAGGGTGGAGCGGAAGGCGTCCTCGTTGGCGAGGACGTGCTTGTTGAGGCCCTCGCGCTCAAAGATGTCCAGGTTGGCCAGCGCCACCGCGGAGGAGACCGGGTGGCCGCCGAAGGTGTAGCCGTGCAGGAAGGTGTTGTCGCCCTTGTAGAACGGCTCGGCGATCCGGTCCGAGATGATCGCCGCACCGATGGGGGAGTACCCGGAGGTCATGCCCTTGGCGCAGGTGATGATGTCGGGGATGTAGTCGAACTTGTCGCAGGCGAACATGGTGCCCAGACGGCCGAAGGCGCAGATGGTCTCGTCCGACACCAGCAGCACGTTGTACTGGTCGCAGATCTCGCGGACCCGCTGGAAGTACCCGGGCGGCGGCGGGAAGCAGCCGCCGGCGTTCTGCACCGGCTCCAGGAAGACGCAGGCCACCGTCTCCGGGCCCTCGAACAGGATCTCCTGCTCGATCTGGTCGGCGCACCAGCGGCCGTAGGCCTCCGGGTCGTCGCCGTAGATCGGGGCGCGGTAGATGTTGGTGTTGGGGACCTTGTGGGCGCCCGGGACCAGCGGCTCGAACGGGGCCTTCAGGGCCGGCAGGCCGGTGATGGACAGCGCGCCCTGGGGGGTTCCGTGGTAGGCCACCGCGCGGGAGATCACCTTGTACTTGGTGTGCTCACCGGTCAGCTTGAAGTACTGCTTGGCCAGCTTCCACGCGGTCTCCACGGCCTCGCCGCCACCGGTGGTGAAGAAGACCTTGTTGAGGTCGCCGGGGGCGTAGTTGGCCAGCCGCTCGGCGAGCTCCACGGCGGAGGGGTGCGCGTAGCTCCAGATCGGGAAGAAGGCCAGCTTCTCGGCCTGCTTGCGGGCGACCTCGGCGAGCTCGGCGCGGCCGTGACCGGCCTGGACCACGAACAGACCGGCCAGGCCGTCCAGGTACTTGCGGCCGTTGGAGTCGTAGATGTAGGTGCCCTCGCCGCTGACGATCGTCGGCACCGGGTTGTTCTCGTACGACGACATCCGGGTGAAGTGCATCCACAGATGGTCGTAGGCGGTCTTCGAAAGGTCCTTCGTGGCCGGGTCGGCGCTCATCGGGTACCCCAGGTGTAGGTCTGTTTCCGGAGCTTCAGGTAAACGAAGCTTTCGGTTCTCCGCACGCCGGGAAGCGCGCGGATCCGCTTGTTGATCAGTTCGAGGAGGTGTTCGTCGTCCTCGCAGACCAGCTCGGCCAGCAGGTCGAACGATCCTGCGGTGACGACGACGTAGTCCACCTCGTCCATGGCGGCCAGGGCGTCCGCGACCGGTTCCATGTCGCCCTCGACGGTGATGCCGACCATCGCCTGCCGGGTGAACCCGACGGTGAGCGGGTCCGTCACCGCGACGATCTGCATGACACCCTGGTCGAGGAGCTTCTGGACCCGCTGGCGCACGGCAGCCTCGGAGAGGCCCACGGCCTTGCCGATGCTGGCATAGGGCCGACGGCCGTCCTCCTGGAGCTGCTCGATGATCGCCTTGGAGACGGAGTCGAGGGGAACGCTGCCGTTCCGTTCACGGTTGGCCACGCCCTCACCCTGCCCTATCGTGCGCCCGTTCGCAAGGGATTCCGTTGCACAAAGCCGGAAAACGTACTGATTCCATCGTTGCTTCCGCTCAGGTCTGCCGATAACCGCAGAGACAGGGCTAGGCTGGTGCCGTCGCCGGCATCACCAGCATCAAAGGAGCCGGAGAGCCGGATTCGAGGAGAGGTCCCCGTGAGCGAGCTTCAGACGCTGCGCAACTACATCAACGGCGCGTTCGCCGACGCGGCCGACGGCCGAACCACCGAGGTCGTCGACCCGACCACCGGTGAGGCGTACGCCACCGCGCCGCTGTCCGCCCAGGCCGACGTGGACGCGGCGATGGCCGCGGCCGCAGCCGCGTTCGAGGGCTGGCGGGACACCACCCCCTCGGTGCGCCAGCTGGCCCTGCTGAAGATCGCCGACGCGATCGAGGCCCGCGCGGACGAGCTGGTCGCGGCCGAGTCCAGGAACACCGGCAAGCCGCTGGGGCTGACCGCCTCGGAGGAGATCCCGCCGATGGTCGACCAGATCCGCTTCTTCGCCGGCGCCGCCCGCCTGCTGGAGGGCAAGTCCGGCGGCGAGTACATGGAGGGGCTGACCTCCTTCATCCGCCGCGAGCCGGTCGGCGTCTGCGCCCAGGTCGCGCCGTGGAACTACCCGATGATGATGGCGGTGTGGAAGTTCGCCCCGGCCATCGCGGCCGGCAACGCGGTCGTCCTGAAGCCCTCGGACACCACCCCGGCCTCCACCGTGCTGCTCGCCGAGATCATCGGTGAGATCCTGCCGGCCGGTGTGTTCAACGTGGTCTGCGGCGACCGGGAGACCGGCCGGCTGATGGTGGAGCACCACACCCCGGCGATGGCCTCCATCACCGGCTCGGTCCGGGCCGGCATCCAGGTCGCCGGCTCCGCGGCGAAGGACGTCAAGCGGGTCCACCTGGAGCTGGGCGGCAAGGCCCCGGTCGTGGTCTTCGACGACGCCGACATCGCCGCCGCGGTCGAGGGCATCAGCGTGGCCGGCTACTTCAACGCAGGCCAGGACTGCACCGCGGCCACCCGCGTGCTGGTGCACGAGTCCGTCCACGACGAGTTCGTGACCGCGCTGGCCAAGGCCGCCGCCGACACCAAGACCGGTCTGCCGGACGACGAGGACGTGCTCTACGGCCCGCTGAACAACGCCAACCAGCTGGCCCAGGTCACCGGCTTCATCGAGCGCCTCCCCGCGCACGCGAAGGTCGAGGCCGGCGGGCACCGGGTCGGCGAGGTGGGCTACTTCTACGCCCCCACCGTGGTCTCCGGGCTGAAGCAGGACGACGAGATCATCCAGAACGAGGTCTTCGGCCCGGTCATCACCGTGCAGAAGTTCTCCGACGAGGCCGAGGCGATCGCCAACGCCAACGGCGTGGAGTACGCCCTGGCCTCCTCGGTCTGGACCAAGGACCACGCCCGTGCGATGCGGCTGGCCAAGAAGCTCGACTTCGGCTGCGTGTGGATCAACACCCACATCCCGCTGGTCGCCGAGATGCCCCACGGCGGCTTCAAGAAGTCCGGCTACGGCAAGGACCTCTCCGCCTACGGCTTCGAGGACTACACCCGGATCAAGCACGTGATGACCTCGATCGAGGGCTGAACCCGGAACACCGCAGGGCCGGACCCCGTCGGGTCCGGCCCTGCGGCATGTCCGACTAGCGTCGCACCGCGTCCAGCGCCAGCAGCGCGACGTGCAGCGACAGGCAGGACTCGACCTGGTCCAGGTCGACCCCGAGCACCCGCTCGACCTTGTGCAGCCGGTCGTAGAACGAGGGCCGGGACAGATGGGCCGCGTCCGCGGCCGCGGACTTGTTGCGCCCCTGCTCCAGGTAGATCCGCAGCATCTGGATCAGCTGGCTCCCGTGCTCCGCGTCGTACGCCAGCAGCGGCCCCAGCTCGCGCTCCACGTAGGTCTGCAGCCGGGCGTCGTCGCGCAGCAGGTGCAGCAGGCCGCGCAGCCGGACGTCGGGCAGGCGGTAGTAGGAGGCCGAGCGGGCACCGGAGGCGGGGGCGTCGTGCAGGGCGGCGTCGGCGACCTGGGTGGCCTCGACCAGGGTGCGCCGGGCGTCGCGGACCGCGCCGACCGAGGAGCCCACGGCGATCACCGGTTCGGGCTGCTCCGCCTCCAGGACCAGCCTTCGCAGCGACGAGGCGAAGCCGTCCAGTGCCGCGTGCTCGTCGTCGCGCGGACCCAGCGAGACCAGCAGGCCCACCGCCTCGTCGTCCAGCGCGCCGACCAGCGCGGTCAGCCGCTTCTCCCGCACCGCGGCGGCCGCCGTCTCGGTGAAGTCGCGCAGCCGTGCCTGTGCCTCCAGCGCCGCCGGGGTGGTCCCGCGGCGCTGCCGCAGCACCACCCCGACCAGCCGCCGCCCCTCCAGCGGAACGCCCAGCGCCGAGGCGCGCAGGGCCACGTCCGACACCGTCAGCGCATGCGTCAGGATCCCGGACAGCAAGGTGCGGTGCGTCTGCCGCTCCAGGCTCTCCCGGTCGCGCACCAGCAGCCGGTTCAGCGCCAGGGTGGCGGCGGCCCGCTCCAGCAGCATGGTGTGGCGGTGCGAGGCCTCGGCGGGGGCGACGTCCTCCTGCGCCGAACTCGGCGCGCCCAGCAGCACCAGGCGCCCCCAGTCGTGCCCGCGCGCTCCCACCGAGGTGACCAGCCAGCCGGTCCGCGGATCGTGCCCGGTCCGGCCCTTGGGCCTGACCCCGCGGGAGCGCGACTCCCAGCCCGCCAGCAGCACCTGGGCGTTCTGGCCCGCCGTGTCGTACGCCAGCACCTGGTGCGACAGGTTCTCCAGCACCACCGGCGCCCCCGCCATCCGGGACACCTGCTGCACCACCTCGACCGGTTCGGCGCCCTCGACCGCCAGCTCGTTGAAGGTCTGGTGGATCTCCTCCGACGACCGCAACTCCTCCAGCTGCGCGTTGACCACCAGCGCGTGCACGGCCTCGGTCACCGCGACGAAGCGCAGCTCGCGGCGGAGCACGATCAGCGGCAGCCCGCGCTGCTCGGCCGCATGGACCAGGGCCCGCGGCAGGTTGTCGAAGTAGCGCCGCCCGAACTCCACCACCAGGCCGGCCACCCCCACCTCGGCCAGCTCCCTGACGTACTGCGCCAGGCCGTCGCGGTGCTCCGGCAGGGCGATGCCCGTGGTCAGGATCAGCTCACCGCCCTGCAGCACCCCCGCGACGTCCGGCAGCTCGCTGACGTGCACCCAGCGCACCAGGCGCTCCAGGTGCTCCCGGCCGGCCACGACCTCCGGCAGGCCACGGGTGACCACGTCCAGGTCGAGGACGCGGGCGACGGTGGGGAACAACGGGACCTCCGGAAACGATCGTGGAATCCCTTCATAGTGTCAGTCGGATCCGACATGCGGGCAACGAGGTGTCGGATTCGGGTAGCTGGCAGGGTGTAATGCCAGTAACGATCTGCCTTGCGCACTGTTGCTTGCCGCTCTCGTCCGAACCGGGGCATCGTACGCAGAGTGGGCGCCCCGCCCTGCAGCCGCCGCCCGACACCGGGTGCGCCGCATGCACCCCGCCGTCGCTGGAGGAACACATGACCCGGAACACCGTCGGCTCCCGCTTCGACGCCGGGGCCCAGTACCTGGCCGGAGCGCTGCGCGAAGGCACCGGGACGGAGACCTTCGACGTCGTCGACCCCTCCAACGGCAGCCTGGTGCAGCGGGTACGCCTCGCCTCCACCGCCGACGTCGACGACGCGGTGGCAGCCGCCCGCGCTGCCTTCCCCGCATGGTCGAACGCCACCCCCGGCACCCGCTCCGATGCCCTCACCAGGCTGGCCGGCATCCTCGCCGAGCGTGCCGACGACTTCGCCCGGGTGGAGAGCGCCCAGACCGGCAAGCCGATCAAGCTCTCCACCGAGTTCGACGTGCCCGGCACCATCGACAACACCGCGTTCTTCGCCGGTGCGGCCCGCAACCTGGAGGGCAAGGCCACCGGAGAGTTCTCCGGCGACCACACCTCCTCGATCCGCCGCGAGCCGATCGGCGTGGTCGGCTCCATCTCGCCGTGGAACTACCCGCTGCAGATGGCGGGCTGGAAGATCCTCCCGGCCATCGCCGCGGGCAACACCATCGTCCTCAAGCCAGCCGAGCTCACCCCGCTGACCTCGCTGATGTTCGCGCAGGCCTGCACAGACGCCGGGATCCCGGACGGCGTGGTGAACGTGGTCACCGGCGCCGGCCGCACCGCCGGCGAGCACCTGGTCTCGCACCCCGACGTCTCGATGGTCTCCTTCACCGGCTCGACCGGCGTCGGCAAGCGCGTCGGCGAGCTGGCGGTGCAGAGCGTCAAGCGCACCCACCTGGAACTCGGCGGCAAGGCCCCCTTCGTGGTCTTCGACGACGCCGACCTGGACGCCGCCGTCAACGGCGCCGTGGCCGCCGCACTGATCAACACCGGTCAGGACTGCACCGCCGCGACCCGCGCCTACGTCCAACGCCCGCTGTACGACGCCTTTGTGGCCGGTGTCGCCGAGCTCTTCGAGCAGGTCCGGCTGGGCGACCCGTTCAACCCGCAGACCGACCTCGGCCCGCTGGTGTCCTTCCGGCAGCGCGACAGCGTGGCGGGCTTCGTCGAGCGGGCCCGCGGCTACGGCGCCACCATCGCGGCCGGCGGCTACGCCCCGGAGAAGGGCCACGACGGCACCGACCTGACCCTGGGCGCCTACTACCGCCCGACGCTGATCACCGGCATCGCCCAGGACGCCGAGGTGGTCCAGAGCGAGATCTTCGGCCCGGTGCTGGTGGTGCTCCCGTTCGACAGCGACGAGCAGGGCCTGCGGCTCGCCAACGACACCCCGTACGGCCTCGCCGCCTCCGCCTGGACCCGCGACGTCTACCGCTCGCTGCGCGCCACCCGGGAGATCAAGGCTGGCTGCGTCTGGGTCAACGACCACATCCCCATCATCAGCGAGATGCCGCACGGCGGTTACAAGGCCTCCGGCTACGGCAAGGACATGTCGCAGTACTCCCTCGACGAGTACACGCAGGTCAAGCATGTGATGCAGGACATCACCGCGGTGGCCCGCAAGGACTGGCACCGCACCATCTTCGGCGACCGCGAGCAGTAGGCCGCGGTCCGTCGGACAACCCCCCTCCTACCGCACCCCTGAGGGTGCATCAGAGAGCAGTGAGAACATGGATCCGGCCCATTCCCTCGCCGACGTCCAGTACACCTCCTTCTGGCTGGCCGACCCGGCCAGGCCCGAAGCCCTGCCCGCCCTGGTCGGTGACGTCTCCTGCGACCTGCTGGTCGTCGGCGGCGGCTACTCCGGCCTGTGGACCGCGCTGATCGCCAAGGAGCGCGACCCCTCCCTCGACGTCGTCCTGGTCGAGGGCAAGGAGGTCGGCTGGGCCGCCTCCGGTCGCAACGGCGGCTTCTGCGCGGCCAGCCTCACCCACGGCTTCTTCAACGGCCTGGAGCGCTGGCCCGACGAGATCGACACCCTGGAGCGCCTCGGCCGGGAGAACCTCCAGGCCATCGAGGACACCGTCAAGCGCTACGGCATCGACTGCGACTGGGAGCGCAGCGGCGAGCTGGACGTGGCCACCGAGCCCTACCAGGTCGAGGAGTTGCGCGAGGGTGCCGAACTGATGGCCGCGCACGGCCTGGAGGTTGACTTCCTCGACGCCGACGCGATCCGCGCCGAGGTCGACTCGCCCACCTTCCTGGCCGGGCTCTGGGACAAGGACGGCGTGGCGATGGTCCACCCGGCCAAGCTCGCCTGGGGCCTCAAGCGCGCCTGCCTGGAGCAGGGCGTGCGGATCTTTGAGCACACCCCCGCCACCCGGCTCGCCGAGAGCGGGCCCGGGATGGCCGTCCGCACCCCGTACGGGCGGGTCTTCGCCAAGCACGTGGCGCTGGGCACCAACATCTTCCCCAACCTGGTCAAGCGGGTCCGGCCCTACCTGGCCCCGGTCTACGACTTCGCGCTGATGACCGAGCCGCTGACGGAGCAGCAACTGGAGTCCATCGGCTGGAAGAACCGCCAGGGGCTGGGCGACTGCGCCAACCAGTTCCACTACTTCCGGATCTCCGCCGACAACCGCATCCTCTGGGGCGGCTACGACGCGATCTACCATTACGGCGGTCAGGTGCGGGACGAGTACGACCACCGACCAGAGACCTACCAGAAGCTGGCCGGGCACTTCTTCACCGCCTTCCCGCAGCTCGAAGGGGTGAAGTTCAGCCACGCCTGGGGCGGCGCCATCGACACCTGCAGCCGCTTCTCGGCCTTCTTCGGCACCGCCCACAAGGGTCGGGTCTCCTACGCCCTCGGCTACACCGGCCTGGGCGTCGGCGCCACCCGCTTCGGCGCCGAGGTCATGCTCGACCTGCTGACGGGCAGGCAGACCGAGCGCACCGAACTGGAGATGGTGAAGAGCAAGCCGATGCCCTTCCCGCCGGAGCCGGTGAAGTGGGCCGGGATCGGCATCACCAAGTGGTCCCTGGACCGGGCCGACCACAACGAGGGCAAGCGGAACCTCTGGCTCAAGGCCATGGACGCCCTCGGCCTCGGCTTCGACAGCTGACAGCCGGCAGTTGACCGGCCTCGCGGGGCGTACCCAATAGCGGGTACGCCCCGCTCTTCGCACCCGTACGCGCCTTTTCGCCCCGTGTTCGCTCCCACGGATTGAGGATGTTGCCGACAACCGTGTAAGAGCTGGGCCGTATGTCGCTCTCTCTTGTTACCAGCGAGTCCACTTCGGGGCCTCGTCGGGAGGACGTGGAGGGCGAGGAGCGATGGAGAGCATGGAAGAACGGGGCGCTGTCGAGTGGCTGAGCGCCGCCGCCCCCGATCCGGAGGCATGCCGCTGGGAGTGGGAGCGCAGCTCCCTGGGGATCGTGCTGCTGCCGGCCGGCCGTCTCTGGGACGTGCTGATAGTGCCCGGCGAGCTGGGGCGGATCACCGTCGACGTGTTGCTGCGCCTCGAATCCGAACCGGGCCCGGTACTCGCGGACTTCGGAGACTTCCGGGTCGGCTTCTTCGTCCCCCCGGGTACCGCGGCGCGCTGGGTGGGCACCGGGGTCCGCACCGCCGGCCCGGGAACCTGGCTCGCCGTCCCCCACCCCGGCCGGGCGGGTAGGGGCCTGCGCTGGCTGGTGCCGCCCGACGGCAGCGGCACGCTCAACGACCCGGTGATGCTGGAACTCGCCATGCACGAGGCGGCGGCACTGCTCACCGGAGAGTCAGACGAGGTGTGAGTCCGACGAGGTGTAAGGGCGAATCGGCTTCCCCCGACAACCTGCCGATTGAGCGGATGCCCGCGCCGCAACAGAATGTGGAGAGCGCGGCACCCGATGGTGAGATCCCTGTGCCCCGCCCGGACTCGGAGGCAGACGTTGAGCAAGCACATCACCCACTGGATCGGCGGCAAGCAGGTCGCCACTGCGGGCAGCGCCCCGCGCCGCGGTGACATCTTCGACCCGGCGACGGGCAAGGTCACCGGCCAGGTCGACTTCGCGACCATCGCGGAGGTGGACGCCGCCGTGGGCGCCGCCGTCACGGCCTTCGGCGCCTGGCGCAACTCCTCCCTGGCCAAGCGCACCACTGTGCTCTTCAACTTCCGCGAGCTGCTGAACGCCCGAAAGGACGAGCTGGCCGCGATCATCGTCGCCGAGCACGGCAAGGTGCACTCGGACGCGCTGGGCGAGATCGCCCGCGGCCAGGAGGTCGTCGAGTACGCCTGCGGTATCCCGCAGCTGCTCAAGGGCGGCTTCACCGAGCAGGCCTCGACCGGGGTCGACGTCTACTCGATCCGCCAGCCGCTCGGCCCGGTCGCGATCATCTCGCCGTTCAACTTCCCGGCGATGGTCCCGATGTGGTTCTTCCCGATCGCCATCGCGGCGGGCAACACGGTGATCCTCAAGCCCTCGGAGAAGGACCCCTCCGCGGCGCAGTTCATCGCCGAACTGTGGAAGGAGGCCGGCCTGCCGGACGGCGTCTTCAACGTCGTGCACGGTGACAAGGTCTCGGTCGACCGCCTGCTGGAGCACCCGGACGTCAAGTCCGTCTCCTTCGTCGGCTCCACCCCGATCGCCCGCTACGTCTACGAGACCGGCACCCGCTACGGCAAGCGCGTCCAGGCCCTCGGCGGCGCCAAGAACCACATGCTGGTCCTGCCCGACTCGGACCTCGACCTGGCCGCCGACTCGGCGATCAACGCCGGATTCGGCGCGGCCGGCGAGCGCTGCATGGCGGTGTCCGTGCTGGTGGCCGTCGACCCGATCGGCGACGAGCTGGTCGAGAAGATCAAGCAGCGGATGGCGACCCTCAAGGTCGGCCCGGGCTGCAACGGCGACTCGGACATGGGTCCCCTGGTCACCGGAGTGCACCGGGACAAGGTCACCTCCTACCTGGAGTCCGGCCTCGCCGACGGCGCGGAGCTCGCGGTGGACGGCCGCAAGCACCCGATCACCGGCGCGGACAAGAACGGCGCCGAGACCACGGACGGCTTCTGGCTCGGCCCGACCCTCTTCGACCACGTCAAGCCGGGCATGTCCGTCTACAACGACGAGATCTTCGGCCCGGTGCTGTCGGTCGTCCGGGTCTCCTCCTACGAGGAGGGGCTGGAGCTCATCAACAGCAACCCGTACGGCAACGGCACCGCCATCTTCACCAACGACGGCGGCGCGGCCCGGCGCTTCCAGAACGAGGTCGAGGTCGGCATGGTCGGCATCAACGTGCCGATCCCGGTCCCGGTCGCCTACTACTCCTTCGGCGGTTGGAAGGCGTCCCTCTTCGGCGACAGCCACGCCTACGGCCCGGACGGCATCCACTTCTTCACCCGCAGCAAGGCCGTCACCTCCCGCTGGCTCGACCCCAGCCACGGCGGCATCAACCTCGGCTTCCCGACCAACGCCTGACAGGTAGCAGTACTGAGGCCGGCCGGGCAACGACTGACGTCGTTGCCCGGCCGTGCAGACACCTGGTCTGCACGGGCCCTCTCCGTTCCGGGCTCCGGTTCCCCGCTTCTCGGTTTGACACGGTCTTGACGGACGCGTAACGTTCTGCGAGTTGCCCTGCGGACAGCGGTGGCGGCGAAACCCCTGATGAGACGGCATGGCTCTTCTTTGGCATGCCGTTTATCGGGAAAGCGGTGGAATTGGCTCCGGCCGAGGAATTCCGCTAGAGTTTCACTCGTCGGAACGGGCCGCGAAGCAAACACTTCACGGGCCGGGAGGACGGAAAGCAAGCCGGAAACGGTCTGCTAGAGTAGAAAACGAAGGAAGCGCCCGGAGGGCTGGTGTGAAAGCCGCTCGAAGGAAGCGTCCGTACCTTGAGAACTCAACAGCGTGCCAAAAGTCAACGCCAAATGTTGATACCCCGTCCGCCTGCAATTCTGTGGGTGGTCGAGGTTCCTTTGGG
>NZ_JBEUKS010000007.1:0-527018 GCF_042510965.1 Streptacidiphilus jeojiensis | reverse complement strand
GGGGCGCTACGAGGCGTACGGCTGGCACATCCAGCGGGTGGCCCCGGCCGAAAGCGGCGACATCGACCCCAAGGCCCTGCACGACGCCATGGTCATCGCCCAGGCCGAGACCGAGCGCCCCTCGATCATCGCCATGCGCACCGTCATCGCCTGGCCCGCGCCACATGCCCAAGGCACCGGGGAGGCACATGGTGCGGCACTCGGTGCGGAGGAAGTCGCTGCGACCAAGCGTGTGCTCGGCTTCGACCCGGCGAAGTCCTTCGACGTCGCCGCTGAGGTGCTGGAACACGCACGGCAGGTCGGCGACCGCGGGCGGCAGACGCATGCGGCTTGGTCCAAGCGGTTCGCGGACTGGCGCATCGCCAACCCGCAGCGCGCGGCGGAGTTCGACCGCATCACGTCGGGGCGGCTTCCCGAGGACTGGGAGCTGGCGATCCCTGTGTTCCCGGTGGGCAAGGAGGTGGCCACCCGTAAGGCGTCGGGTGAGTTCCTCAAGGCTGTGGGCAAGGTCGTGCCGGAGCTGTGGGGCGGGTCGGCGGACCTGGCCGGCTCCAACCTGACCACCATCGACGCCAACTCCTCGTTCCTGCCCGAGGGCAACCCGTTGCCGTCGGCCAGTCCGTACGGGCGCACGATCCACTTCGGGATCCGCGAGCACGCCATGGGCTCGGCGATGAACGGCATCGCCCTGCACGGCAACACCCGTATCTACGGCGGCACGTTCCTGACCTTCTCGGACTACATGCGCGGCGCGGTACGCCTGGCCGCGCTGATGAAGCTGCCGGTCACCTACGTGTGGACGCACGACTCCATCGGCCTGGGCGAGGACGGCCCCACCCACCAGCCGGTCGAGCACATGGCCGCGCTGCGCGCCATCCCGGGCCTGAACATGGTCCGCCCGGCGGACGCCAACGAGACCGCGATCACATGGGCCGAGGTGTTCCGCCGTCACGACGCCGACCCGGCTCCGCACGGCCTGGCGCTGACCCGCCAGGGCGTCCCGACCTACCCGGCCAACCCGGACGCGGCCAAGGGCGGCTATGTGCTGTTCGAGGCCGAGGGCGGCGCCGCGCAGGTGATCCTGATCGGCACCGGCTCCGAGGTCCAGATCGCCGTCGCCGCCCGCGAGCGGCTGCAGGCCGAGGGCATCCCCACCCGGGTGGTCTCCATGCCGTGCGTGGAGTGGTTCCAGGAGCAGGACCTGGCCTACCGCGACACGGTGCTGCCCCCGGCCGTCCGCGCCCGCGTCGCCGTCGAGGCCGGCATCGCGCTGACCTGGTACCGCTACGTCGGCGACCTCGGATACATCATCAGCCTCGACCATTTCGGGGCCTCCGCCGACGCACCCACGCTCTACCGCAAGTTCGGCATAACCGCCGACGCCGTCGTCCGGGCCGCTACCTACAGCCTGGCCCGTCAGCCCCAGGAGACCGCATGAGCATCGACGAGTTGAGACTGCTGAGCGAGCAGGGTGTGGCGATCTGGCTGGACGACCTCAGCCGCACCCGCCTGACCTCCGGCAACCTGGCCGAGCTGGTCCGCGACAAGCACGTGGTCGGGGTCACCACCAACCCGACCATCTTCCAGAAGGCCATCGGCGGCAGCTCCGACGCCTACGACGCCCAGCTGCGCGACCTCGTGCTGAGGGGCGTGACGGTCGAGGAGGCGGTGCGGATGATGACCGCGGCCGACGTCCGTCAGGCGGCCGACGTGCTGCGTCCGGTCTACGACGCCAGCAACGGCCGTGACGGCCGGGTCTCCATCGAGGTCGACCCCCGGCTGGCGCACAACACCCCGGCGACCATCGCCGAGGCCAAGCAGCTGGCCTGGCTGGTGGATCGCCCCAACACCCTGATCAAGATCCCGGCCACCAAGGCCGGCCTGCCGGCCATCGCCGAGGTCATCGGCGAGGGAATCAGTGTCAACGTCACGCTGATCTTCTCGCTGGAGCGCTACCGCGGCGTCATGGACGCCTTCCTGACCGGCCTGGAGACCGCCAAGGCCAACGGCCACGACCTGTCCCAGATCGAGTCCGTCGCCTCCTTCTTCGTCTCCCGCGTGGACACCGAGATCGACAAGCGCCTTGACAAGCTGGCCACCCCCGAGGCCAAGGCCGCCAAGAGCAAGGCCGCCGTGGCCAACGCCCAACTGGCCTACCAGGCCTACGAAGAGGTCTTCAGCTCGGACCGCTGGAAGGCTCTGGCCGAGGCCGGTGCCAAGCCGCAGCGTCCGCTGTGGGCCTCCACCGGCGTCAAGGACCCGTCCCTGGACGACACCCTGTACGTGGTCGAGCTGGTCGCACCGGGCACCGTCAACACCATGCCCGAGGCCACCCTCGACGCCGTGGCCCACCACGGTGCCGTCCACGGCGACACGGTCACCGGCGGCTATCGGGCTGCGCAGGCGGTCATGGACGAGCTGGCCGGCCTGGGCATCTCCTACGACGACGTGGTCCGGGTGCTGGAGGACGAGGGCGTGCAGAAGTTCGAGACGTCCTGGAAGGAACTGCTGGACAGCGTCGCGGAATCAATGGAGCGGTTGGCAGCGAGGGACGGTGACGGTCGATGAGCGACGACGTCGAAGAGGTCTTCGTCAATCCGTTGCGTGATCCGGCGGATCGTCGGTTGCCGCGGATCGCGGGTCCGTCGGGTCTGGTGATCTTCGGGGTCACCGGTGACCTGTCCCGCAAGAAGCTGATGCCGGCCGTCTACGACCTGGCCAACCGCGGACTGCTGCCGCCGGGCTTCTCCCTGATCGGCTTCGCCCGCCGCGACTGGGAGGACGAGGACTTCGCCCAGGTGGTGCACGACTCCGTCAAGGAGCACGCACGCACCCCCTTCCGCGAGGAGGTCTGGCAGCAGCTGGCCAAGGGCATGCGCTTCGTGCAGGGCGAGTTCGTGGACAACGACGCCTTCGAGAAGCTGCGCGCCACCATCGAGGAGCTCGACAAGGCCCAGGGCACGGGCGGGAACTTCGCGTTCTACCTGTCGGTGCCGCCGAAGTTCTTCCCGCAGGTGGTCCAGCAGCTCAAGGCACACGGCCTGGCCGACCCGCCCAAGGGTTCCTGGCGCCGGGCGGTGATCGAGAAGCCCTTCGGGCACGACCTGAAGAGCGCTCAGGAACTCAACCAGGTCGTGCACTCGGTCTTCCCGCGCGACGAGGTCTTCCGCATCGACCACTACCTGGGCAAGGAGACCGTCCAGAACATCCTGGCGCTGCGGTTCGCCAACTCGATGTTCGAACCGATCTGGAACCGCTCCTATGTGGACCACGTGCAGATCACCATGGCCGAGGACATCGGCATCGGCGGCCGCGCCGGCTACTACGACGGCATCGGCTCGGCCCGCGACGTCATCCAGAACCACCTGCTGCAACTCCTGGCGCTGACCGCGATCGAGGAACCGGCCTCCTTCCACCCCAAGGCCCTGGTCGCCGAGAAGCTCAAGGTCCTCTCAGCGGTGCGGATCCCCAAGGACCTGGGCCGGCACACCGTGCGCGGCCAGTACACCCACGGCTGGCAGGGCGGCGAGGAAGTCCTGGGGTACCTGGAGGAGGAGGGCATCGACCCCCAGTCCACCACCGACACCTACGCCGCGGTGAAACTGGAGATCAACAACCGGCGCTGGGCCGGGGTCCCGTTCTACCTGCGCACCGGCAAGCGGCTGGGGCGGCGGGTGACCGAGATCGCGGTGGTCTTCCAACGCGCCCCCTACCTGCCCTTCGACTCCTCCGCGACCGAGGAGCTGGGGCAGAACGCCCTGGTCATCCGGGTCCAGCCGGACGAGGGGGTGACCATGCGCTTCGGCTCCAAGGTCCCCGGGACCTCGATGGAGGTCCGCGACGTGAGCATGGACTTCGCCTACGGCGAGTCGTTCACCGAGTCCAGCCCCGAGGCCTACGAACGGCTGATCCTGGACGTGCTGCTGGGCGACGCCAACCTGTTCCCGCGCCACCAGGAGGTCGAGGAGTCCTGGCGGATCCTGGACCCGATCGAGGCCTACTGGGACAAGCACGGCCGCCCCGCCGGGTACGAGTCGGGTACCTGGGGCCCGGCCGAGGCGGACGAGATGCTCGCACGAGACGGTAGGAGCTGGCGCCGGCCATGAAAATCGACCTCACGGACACCACCTCCAGCAAAATCAACTCCGGACTCGTCGAAGCCCGCAGAGCCATCGGCGGCCTGCCGGCCGGAAGCGTGCTCACCCTGATCGTGGTCGCTGACGAGGAGGGTGCCTACGACGCGGTGCAGACCGCGGCCTGGGCGACCCGCCAGCACTCGTCGCGGATCCTGGTGGTGATCAGGCGGACCGACCGCGGTCCCAGGTCGGCCGGAACCCGGCTGGACGCCGAGATCCGGGTCGGCTCGGACGCCGGCACCGGCGAGACCGTCCTGCTCCGCCTGCACGGCGAACTCGCCTCCCAGGCCCAGTCGGTGGTCCTGCCACTGCTGCTGCCCGACGCCCCCGTGGTCGTCTGGTGGCCCGAGAACGCCCCCGAGAACGCCGCCAAGGACCCCCTCGGCGCACTCGCCCAACGACGCATCACCGACGGTCGTTCGGCGGAGAACCCGCTCGCGGAACTCGGCGTCCGCGCCGCCTCCTACACCCCCGGCGACACCGACCTCGCCTGGACCCGGATCACCCCCTGGCGCTCCGTCCTGGCGGCGGCCCTGGACCAGGTCGGCCACTCCGCCGTCGTCTCGGCGGCGGTCGGCGCGCCGGCGGACGACCCCAGCGCCGAACTGCTGACGCGCTGGCTCGCCGGCCGGCTGGAGGTCCGGGTGGAGCGGATCGCGGCCGAGGGCGCCTGCATCTCCTCGGTGGAACTGGTGACCGCCGACGGGGCGATCCGTCTGGGCAGTCCGCAGAACGGGACCGCCACCCTGGCCATCACCGGACTGCCGGACCGTCAGGTCCGGCTGGGGGAGCGGGAGGACAGCGAACTGCTGGCCGAGGAACTGCGGCGGTTGGACCGCGACGACTCCTACGCCGACGCGCTGGTCGTCGGCCGGGACCAGGAGAGGAGCAGCCATGTCTGACATCGCACCGCTGGATCGGTCTCCGGAGTGGGCGGAGTTGGGAAAGCACCGGGCCGAGTTGGGTGAGGTGCACCTGCGGGAGCTGTTCGCCGCGGACGCCGGTCGTGGTGAGCGCTACAGCCTGCGGGTGGGGGATCTGTACCTGGACTACTCCAAGCATCTGGTGACCGATGAGACGCTGGGGCTGTTGCGGCAGTTGGCGGCGGCGCGCGGGGTGTTCGAGTTGCGGGACGCGATGTTCCGCGGCGAGAAGATCAACATCACCGAGGACCGGGCGGTGCTGCACACCGCGCTGCGGGCCCCGCGGGACGCGGTGGTCGAGGTCGACGGGGTGAACGTGGTGCCGGGCGTGCACGCGGTGCTGGACAAGATGGCGGGCTTCGCTGACCGGATCCGTTCGGGGCAGTGGACCGGGCACACCGGCCGGCGGATCCGCAACGTCGTCAACATCGGTATCGGCGGCTCGGACCTGGGTCCGGCGATGGCCTACGAGGCGCTGCGCTCGTTCACCGACCGGGACCTGACGGTGCGGTTCGTGTCCAACGTGGACGGCGCGGACCTGCACGAGGCGGTCCGGGACCTGGATCCGGCCGAGACGCTGTTCATCGTCGCGTCCAAGACGTTCACCACCATCGAGACGATCACCAACGCCACCTCGGCGCGCAGCTGGCTGCTGGAGGGGCTGGGTGCGGGCAAGGACGCGGTCGCCAAGCACTTCGTGGCGCTGTCCACCAACGCCGCCGGGGTCTCGGACTTCGGTATCGATGTGGCGAACATGTTCGAGTTCTGGGACTGGGTGGGGGGCCGGTACTCCTACGACTCGGCGATCGGCCTGTCGCTGATGATCGCGATCGGGCCCGACGCGTTCCGGGAGATGCTGGCCGGGTTCCATCTGGTCGACGAGCACTTCCGCACCGCGGCGCCGGAGGAGAACGTGCCGCTGCTGCTGGGTCTGTTGGGGGTGTGGTACGGGGCGTTCTTCGATGCGCAGTCGCATGCGGTGCTGCCGTACTCGCACTACCTGTCCAAGTTCACCGCCTATCTGCAGCAGTTGGACATGGAGTCCAATGGCAAGTCGGTGGACCGCGACGGGCAGTCGGTGCGGTGGCAGACCGGTCCGGTGGTGTGGGGCACGCCGGGCACCAACGGGCAGCACGCGTACTACCAGTTGATCCACCAGGGCACCAAGGTGATCCCGGCCGACCTGCTCGGGTTCGCCGAGCCGGTGGCGGACCTGGCTCCGGGGCTGGTGGCGCAGCACGACCTGCTGATGGCCAACCTGTTCGCCCAGGGCCAGGCACTGGCGTTCGGGAAGACCGCGGACGAGGTGCGGGCCGAGGGGGTGGCCGAGGATCTGGTGGCGCACAGGACGTTCAAGGGCAACCACCCCACCACCACGATCCTGGCCAAGGAGCTGACCCCGTCGGTGCTGGGGCAGTTGATCGCGTTGTACGAGCACAAGGTGTTCGTGCAGGGCGCGGTGTGGAACATCGACTCCTTCGACCAGTGGGGTGTGGAGCTGGGCAAGGTGCTGGCCAAGAGGATCGAGCCGGTCCTGGTCGAGGGTGCGGGCCTGGACGCGCTGGACTCCTCCACCGCCGCCCTGGCCACCCGCTACCGCACCCTGCGCGGACGCTGACACCCACTCACCAAGGCATCGCCACAACGACGGAAGGCACCCCTCATGCTCATCCACATCGGATCCGACCACGCCGGCCTTGAGCTGAAGGACCATCTGGTCGGTCATCTGCGCGCCCTCGGGCACAGCACCTTCGACCACGGCCCGTTCCACTACCAGCCGGACGACGACTACCCGCCCTACATCCTGCAGACCGCGGTAGCGGTCGCGGCCGGTCCGGGCAGCCTCGGCATCGTCATCGGCGGCTCCGGGAACGGCGAGGCCATCGCCGCGAACAAGGTCGCGGGGATCAGGGCCGCCCTGGCCTGGAACGAGGACACGGCCCGGCTGGCCCGGCAGCACAACGACGCCAATGTCCTCAGCCTCGGGGCCCGGATGCACTCGCTCGACTACTCGGCCGCGCTGGCCACCCTCTTCGTGGACACCCCGTTCAGCGAGGACAGCCGCCACATCCACCGCATCGCCATGATCCGCGCCTTTGAGCGCGGTGGCGAGGTGCCGGTGACCGCGGCTGTGACCGGAAATCTCTGAAGTCCCCTCATCTCACTATTCGTCAGGAGCCATACACCATGGAGCTCGGACTCATCGGTCTCGGCAAGATGGGCGGCAATATGCGCGAGCGCATCCGCCGCGCGGGCCACACCGTGGTCGGTTACGACCGCAACCCCGACCTTGCCGACGTCTCCAGCCTCAAGGACCTGGTCGCGGCGCTGCCCGCGCCGCGTGTCGTGTGGGTGATGGTCCCGGCCGGCGGCCCGACCCAGGACACCGTGGACGAACTGGGCGAGCTGCTGGAGCCCGGCGACATCGTCGTGGACGGCGGCAACTCCCGCTGGACCGACGACGAGAGGCACGGCGCCGAACTGGCCGCCAAGGGCATCGGCTTCGTCGACTGCGGCGTCTCCGGCGGCGTCTGGGGCCTCCGTTACGGCTATGCGCTGATGTACGGCGGAGCAGATGAGTCCATCGCCCGGGTGCAGCCGATCTTCGACGCGCTCAAGCCGGAGGGGAGCTTCGGCGCCGTGCACGCCGGGAGGATCGGCGCGGGGCACTTCGCCAAGATGGTCCACAACGGCATCGAGTACGCCATGATGCAGGCCTACGCCGAGGGCTGGGAGCTGCTGGAGGCCGTGGACAGCGTCACCGATGTCCGCGAGGTCTTCCGGTCCTGGCAGGAGGGTACGGTCATCCGGTCCTGGCTGCTGGACCTGGCCGTCAACGCCCTGGACGCCGACGAGCACCTGGACAAGCTCAAGGGCTACGCCGCCGACTCCGGCGAGGGCCGCTGGACCGTCGAGGCCGCCATCGACAACGCCGTCCCGCTGCCGGCCATCACGGCCAGCCTGTTCGCCCGCTTCGCCTCGCGCCAGGACGACTCCCCGCAGATGAAGATGATCGCCGCACTGCGCAACCAGTTCGGCGGCCACGCGGTCGAGACCAAGGACGGCGCCTGATGAGCGACCTGACGATCGGGGTCGACATCGGCGGGACCAAGATCGCGGCCGGCGTGGTCGACGGGGGCGGCACCATCCTGTCCCGGGTGCGGATCCCCACGCCACGGGACGAGGCCGGTATCGCCCGGGCGATCACCGACGCCGTCGACCGGGCCGGGGAGGGCTGGGACGGGGTCTCGGCGATCGGTGTGGGCGCCGCCGGGTACGTGGACGAGACCCGCTCGGTGGTGCGTTCGTCGCCCAATCTGGACTGGCACGACGAGCCGCTGAAGGACCTGGTGCAGCGGCACAGCGGCCTGCCGGTGGTCGTCGAGAACGACGCCAACGCCGCCGCCTGGGGCGAGTACGTCCACGGGGCCGCGGCGGACCACACCGTCATGGTGATGGTCACCGTCGGGACCGGGCTCGGCGGCGGGATCGTCGCCCATGACCGGCTGTGGCGCGGCCGGTTCGGCATCGGCGGCGAGATCGGACACTACCGGGCCGTCCCCGAGGGGCTGGCCTGCCACTGCGGACGCAGCGGTTGCATGGAGCAGTACGCCAGCGGCAGCGCCCACACCCGGCGGGCCCGGGAGGCCGCCGCCGAGGCCCCGCAGCGCGCGCAGATCCTGCTGTCGCTGGGCGACGGCACCGCGGCGGGCGTCCAGGGTCCGCACATAGAGGAGGCGGCCCTGCGCGGCGACCCGGTCGCACTGGAGGCGTTCAGCAGTACCGGCCGCTGGCTCGGGCAGGCGCTGGCCGATCTGGCGGCGGTGCTCGACCCCGGGGTCTTCGTGCTCGGCGGTGGGGTCAGCGCCGCGGGGGACCTGCTGCTCGGACCCACCGAGGCGGCCTACCGGCAGGCCCTGTCGGGTGCCGGGGACCGTCCCTACGCCAAGGTGCTGCTGGCCGAACTGGGGCCGGACGCGGGGCTGGTGGGTGCTGCAGATCTGGCCCGACGCCCATGAGCACCGGGGAGTTGGTGCTGATCCGGCACGGGGAGACCGAGTGGAGCCGCTCCGGGCGGCACACCGGCCGCACCGACATACCGCTCACCGAGCACGGGGAGCGGCAGGCCCGTGCCCTGGCGCCGATGCTGGCCCGCCGTCGGGTCGCGCTGGTGCTGGCCAGCCCGCTCCAGCGGGCCCTGCGCACGGCGGAGCTGGCCGGCCTGCCGCCGGCGCAGGTGGAGCCCGATCTCCGCGAGTGGGACTACGGCGCCTACGAGGGCATCACCACGGACGAGATCCACCGCACCCGGCCGGCCTGGAACCTGTGGAACGACGGCGTCCCGGTCGCGGACGACGGACGCGGCGAGAGCGCCGAGCAGGTGGCCTGCCGGGTCCAGCGGGTGCTGGACTTCGCCGACCGGATCCTGCGCGGCAACTGCTCCCGGGATCCGGGCGACGTGGTGCTGGTGGCCCACGCCCATGTGCTGCGGGTCCTGACGGCCCGTCGGCTGGGGCTGCCGCCCTCCGCCGGCGCCCTGTTCCAACTCGCCACCGCCGGCGTCAGCTCCCTGGGTACCGAGCACGACCGGCCCGTGCTGACCGGCTGGAACACCCTTTGACCTGGCGGAAGGGAAGCCATGACCGGACTGAGCGACGAGGCGATGGGGACCGGCGTCCTGCTCGCAGACCGGACCGGGAGGCCGCTGGTGCTGCGGCTGGACAGCGCCGCCGCCCGCGATCCGGCACTGACCGGGTATCCCGCGGCCAGGCTGGCCGTGCTGCGGCGGTTCGGGCTGCCGGTGCCGCCGGGCGTGGTGGTCACCACGGACGCGGTGGCGCGGTTCAGCGCGGGCGACTGCAACGAGGGCCGGGACGCGCTGCACACCGCCTGGTCCTGGACGGCGCAGAGCCCCCACCCCGCGGTGGTGCAGATCTCCGACGCCGATCCGGTGACGCCGCACTGCCCGTTGGGCCCCACCGCGTGCGGCGGGTCGACCTGGGAGGCGATGCTCCAGGACCTGGTGGACGAGGTGACCGCGGACCATCTGCACAATCCCGGCTCGGCGCTGCGCGCCTGGGCCCTGCTCTTCCTGTGCCCGCCCAAGCACGAGTGGT
The DNA here is from genome assembly GCF_042510965.1 of Streptacidiphilus jeojiensis. Classification (NCBI taxonomy): domain Bacteria; kingdom Bacillati; phylum Actinomycetota; class Actinomycetes; order Kitasatosporales; family Streptomycetaceae; genus Streptacidiphilus; species Streptacidiphilus jeojiensis. The sequence continues at coordinate 516,842 of NZ_JBEUKS010000007.1, read as the reverse complement.
CGGTGCTGGCCATGACCGACGGCACGTCGTCCGGCTCGGACCGGGTCACGCTGTGGGCCAGGCCCTCGACCACGCCGGCCCCGCCGGCCTGCCCGGGGCGGCTGGAGGCCCTGGCCCGGCGGGCGCGTGAGGTGCTGGGGCACGAGGTCGACCTGGACATCCGGATCGACCGGGACGGCCGCGAGTGGATCGTCGACTGCCGCCGGCACGATCCCGTTCCGCCCCGTTGAGCCCGGTCGACCTGTTGTGACTCACTGAAACCACGTACTTTACACACTACTTGACTCTTTATGACAAGCTCTGTTGTACTGCTATCAGCTGTGCCAATGAGTAGAGGAGCTGGGATGGCTGGGGCTGGAGGCCAGACCGTCGGGATCATCCTCGCCGGCGGGCGTGGAGAGCGGGCGAAGCCGATCACGTTGGAGTCCGCCGACTACATCCGCAGCAAGGCCCTCATCCCCTTCGCCGGGCGCCGCCTGGTGGAGTGGGTGATCGACTCCTGTCGGGAGCAGGGCATCCGCCGCTTCTACGTGGTCGCCCAGGGGCTGGAGAACCGCAGCCAGATCAAACTGCTGCTCGGCCACGGCGAGCGCTACGGGGTCGAGATCCAGTACTCCCGCGCCCGCTTCGACCGCTACAACGTCGGATCCGGGGCGGCGACCCTGCACAACCTGGAGCAGTGGGACCTGGACGACCAGGCGCTGGTGCTCCCGGTGGACTCCATCTTCGAGTTCTCGCTGTCCGAACTGGAGTGCACCCACCGGGAGAACGGGGCGCTGGTCACGGTCGCCGCGGTGGCGCGTTCGCCGCTGGAGGTCGCCGGGAAGTACGGCGTCATCCAGGCCGAGCCCTCCGGGCTGGTCGGCGGATTCGTGGAGAAGCCGGGACTGGAGCGGTTGCGCGAGCTCTTCCCGCAGAGCGCCGGGGCCGAGGACCACGGCATGGTGCCGACCAACGCCGGGATGTACCTGGTGGACTGCCGCCGGCTGCGGGCCGCGGCCCGTGACCCGGAGCTGATGCGCCATGCCCACCAGCGGCTGGACTGGGGCCGGGAGTTGCTGCCCTGGCTGGTCGACCACGGCCTTCCGGTGGCCGCCCACCACATCGCCCGGCTGGGCGACCTGGGCAACGTCGAGGACTACCTGGGCACCCTGAGGGACGTGCTCGGCGGCGGATACCCGCAGATGGACCGGCTGATGACCCGTCCGCACAACGAGGAACCGCGCTACTGGATCGACCGGACCAGTCTGGAGACCAGGGACGAGATCGTCGGCACCACGCTGGCGGAGAAGATCAGCAGTGGCAGCGTGGTCATCGGACCCGGTGTCAGGATCGGCCGCCATGTGGAGATCGGCCCCGGTGTGCGGATGGAGTACACCGACATCGGGGACGGGGCGGAGGTGCGCGAGGGCAGCCGGCTCAGCCGGGCCGCCTGCGGCGAGTCGTCGGTGATAGGTCCGTACGCGGAGATCACCGACTCCTACCTCGGGCCCATGGTGGAGATCCAGTCCGAGCGGCGCAGGCCGGTACGGCTGCAGGACTTCTCCGCGGTCGGCGACGGGGCGCACCTGTGGCCCGGCACGCAGCTGTCGGGGGTGCGCATCTACCCCCGGCTGAGGGTCCCGGCCATCTCCAACCTCCCTGCCGGGACGCACATCACCAGCTCCGACGACATCCTGCGGTGGGTCTGAACGGATCCCGCACCGCGGCAACCCAGGAGGCGTTCATGGACAACCCCGTCGTTGTGGTCGGCGGAGCGGGCCGGGTCGGCCGGCTCGTCGCACAGAGGCTGTTGGAGCGGGGCGCGGCCGTCCGGGTCGTGGACCACGCGCTCCAGCACGCCAGACGCCACCTCCCGCCCGGTGTCGCCTTCACCCTGGGCGACGTGCGCGACCCGGCCGGGCTGGCCGAACCGCTGGCCCGCTGCTCGGCGGTGGTCTACTGCGTGGACCCCGGTACCGCCGACACCGGTCCCGACTCCCCGCAGAGCACCGTCTACCAGGGCCTGTGCAATGTGCTGGACGCGGCCCGCGCGGCCGGACAGCGCCCGCACGTGGTGCTGATCAGTCAGCACCACGCGACCCACTGGGGCCACCCGCTGAACGCCTACGGGCGGGTGCTGGAGTGGCGGCTGGCGGGGGAGGAGGCGTTGCGCGAGTCGGGACTGCCCTACACCGTGATCCGTCCGGGCTGGCTCACCGACGGCGCCGCCGGCCTGCGGGTGCGGCTGGCGCAGGGTGACCGCGGGAACGGCCAGGTGTCGCGGCAGGACGTGGCCGAGGCCTGCGTCCAGGCGCTGTACTGCCCGTCCGCCAGCGGAGTGACCTTCGAGATGTTCAACGAGACCGGGGTGGCGCCCTCCCACTGGGAGGGGCTGTTCGCGGCGCTCGAATGGGACCAGGTGCCCGTGGCCTGACCCCAGCCCCCGTCCTTCCCCCGTGCGGCTGTGCCGAGTCGCGCCCAGAGAAATGACTTTGAAAATGACAATCAGTCGAACATCAGGTCAAGTCGATGTGCTGCAGCCGCCCGAGGCCGAGGCGCCACAGCCGTACGGTGTCACCGCGGGCCGCCCGCAGCCGCTGGGAGCGACCCCGGACGCCCGCGGGGTCAACTTCTCGGTCTTCTCCGAGCACGCCACCCGGGTGGACCTGCTGCTCTTCGACCACTGCGAGGACCCCGAGCCCAGCCGGGTGATCACGCTGCACTCCAAGGACCACCGCAGCTACCACTTCTGGCACTGCCACGTGGCCGGGCTGCGGGTGGGCCAGGTCTACGCCTACCGGATGGACGGCCCCGGTCACACCCGGGAGCTGGGGACCCGCTTCAACCACCGCAAGGTGCTGCTGGACCCCTACGCCAGGGCCAACATCAACTCCCGCTGGGAGCGGATCCGGGCGGTCGGCCCCGAGGACAACGTCGCCCACTCCATGCGCAGCATGGTGGTCGACCTGGAGTCCTACGACTGGGAGGGCGACCGGCCGCTGCGGTCGCCGCTGGCCGAGACGGTGATCTACGAGGCGCACGTGCGCGGCCTGACCGCCTCGCCCACCTCGGGCGTCACCCACCCCGGCACCTTCTCCGGGCTGGTGGAGAAGATCCCCTACCTGCAGTCGCTGGGCATCACCGCGGTCGAGCTGCTCCCGGTCTTCGACTTCGACGAGCGCCAGGTGCTGCGCACCGGCCCGGACGGGCAGCCGCTGCACAACTACTGGGGCTACGACCCCTTCGGCTTCTTCGCCCCGCACACCGGGTACTGCACCAGCCCGCACCTGGCCACCCACATCACCGAGTTCCGGGACATGGTCAAGGCGCTGCACCGGGCCGGCATCGAGGTCATCCTCGACGTGGTCTTCAACCACACCTCGGAGGGCAACGAGAACGGCCCGATGATCAGCTTCCGCGGTCAGGCCAACGAGGCGTACTACCACCTCTGGTCCCAGGACCGGCGGCACTACATGGACTTCACCGGCTGCGGCAACGCGATCAACGCCAACCACCCGGTGACCTCGAAGTTCATCGTGGAGTGCCTGGAGTACTGGGTGAAGGAGCACCACGTCGACGGCTTCCGCTTCGACCTGGCCTCCGAGCTCTCCCGGGGCGCCGAGGGCTACGAGATGGAGTCCCCGCCGGTGCTGTGGGCGATCGAGCTGTCCTCGGTGCTGTCCGAGTCGAAGATCATCGCCGAGCCCTGGGACGGCGGCGGCCTCTACCAGGTGGGCCACTTCCCCGGGAAGCGCTGGACCCAGTGGAACGGACCGTTCCGTGACGACGTCCGGCGCTTCGTGCGCGGCGACGAGGGCCTGGTCGGCGCGGTCGCCAGCCGGATCGGCGGCTCGGCCGACCTGTTCGCACCGCAGGAGGAGCTGCCGACCAACAGCATCAACTTCATCACCTGCCACGACGGCTTCACCCTCAACGACCTGGTCAGCTACGACCGCAAGCACAACTACGGCAACGGCGAGTCGGACGCCGACGGCTCCTACGAGAACTACAGCTGGAACTGCGGCCAGGAGGGCCCCAGCGGCTCCCCGGAGATCGAGGGGCTGCGGCTGCGGCAGAGCAAGAACCTGCTGGCCATCCTGCTGCTCAGCCGGGGCACGCCGATGATCCTGGCCGGCGACGAGTTCCGCAACAGCCAGGGCGGCAACAACAACGGCTACTGCCAGGACAACGAGATCTCCTGGCTGGACTGGGACCAGGCCGCGAAGGAGACCGGCCTACGGCGCTTCTGCAGCGAGATGATCGCGCTGCGCCGCCAGTACAGCGCCGTGCGCGAGCCGGCCTTCTTCTCCGGCCGCCGTAACCACCGGGGCCTGCCGGACGTGGTCTGGCACGGCACCAAGCTGGAGCAGCCCGGTTGGGAGGACACCCACGCCCGGGTGCTCTCGCTCACCCTCGCGGGCTTCGACGGCGACCCGGACCTGCACGTGATCCTCAACATGTACCACCTGGGTCTGGACTTCGAGATCCCCCAGATCCCCGGCCGCCACTGGGCGCGCAAGGTCGACACCGCACTGGAGTCGCCCGAGGACGTCCTGCCCGCCGGCGAAGAGCAGCGGATCTCCCACAGCGGGATCTACCACGCCCAAGGCCGCAGCGTCGTCGTCCTGACGTCGCTGCCTGACGACGGAGGCACCGCCTGATGAGCACTCCCACGGACACCCGCACCTTCTCGGACAGCATCGCCGGCTACGTGACCACGTACGAGCCCACGCTGGACCGGTTCGGCCTGCGCACCTCCAACGGACGCACCGTCACCATCAACCTGGACGAGAACGTCAACTCCCAGATCGTGCGCAACCTCGGCGAGCCGTACCAGGACACCACCGCGGCCACCCGCGACATGCTCGCCGAAGGCCGGTTCGTCTTCGTGTACGGCCTCTTCTACCAGTGGGAGGGCGGCGAGCGCATCGAGGCGCGGATGATCACCTTCCCCGAGCGGGCGCGCGGCGCCTATGTCTTCGAGCACCCGGACTGGTGGGTGCACCAGGCCTGCCAGATAGCCGACTTCTACCTGCGCGGCCACTTCCCCGACGGGGTCTACGACTGGCGCAACTTCCGCACCAAGCTCACCCTGCACGGCACCCACGTCCCGGACAACGGCCAGGACATCCGCCAGGAGACGGACACCATCTCCCGGCTGGTCTACGGTCTGGCCACGGCCTTCATGCTGACCGGCGAGGAGCGGTTCCTGGAGGCCGCCGAGAGCGGCACCGGCTACCTGCGCGAGCACATGCGGGTCGCCGACGACGACGGCGGCTTCGTGTACTGGTACCACGGCATCGACATCTCCCCCTCGGGCCAGCGCAAGGTCTTCGCCTCCGAGTTCGGCGACGACTACGACGCGGTGCCGATGTACGAGCAGATCTACGCGCTGGCCGGGCCGACCCAGACCTTCCGGATCACCGGCGACCCGCGCATCCTCTCCGACATCGACCGCACCGTCACCCTGTTCGACCGGCACTTCCGGGACCGGGAGCGCGGCGGGTTCTTCTCGCACCTGGACCCCATCACCATGGACCCCAGGTCCGACTCGCTGGGCCGCAACCGGGCCCGGAAGAACTGGAACTCGGTGGGCGACCACGCGCCGGCGTACCTGATCAACGCCTATCTGGCCACCGGCCGCGAGGACTTCGCGGCGCTGCTGGCGGAGACCGCGGACACCATCGCCGAGCGCTTCCCGGACGAGCCCAACAGCCCGTTCGTGCAGGAGCGCTTCCACGAGGACTGGAGCCCGGACCGGACCTGGGGCTGGCAGAAGGACCGGGCCGTGGTCGGCCACAACCTGAAGATCGCCTGGAACCTCACCCGGATCGGCTCGCTGGTCGACCGGGCGCAGTACTCGGAGCTGGCCGAGCGGATCGCCGAGCTCATGCCCCCGGTCGGCAGCGACCAGCAGCGCGGCGGCTGGTACGACGTGGTCGAGCGGCGCGCCGACCCGGACAGCGGTGCGCACCGGCTGGTCTGGCACGACCGCAAGGCCTGGTGGCAGCAGGAGCAGTCGATCCTGGCCTACCTGATCCTGGCGGGCACCACCGGTGACCCGGAGCACCGCCGGCTGGCCCGTGAGGCGGCGGCGTTCTACAACGCCTTCTTCCTCGACTACGACGACGGCGGCGTGTACTTCAACGTGCTGGCCAACGGCACCCCCTACCTGGTGGGCACCGAGCGGCTGAAGGGCAGCCACTCGATGGCCGGCTACCACGCGCTGGAGCTGTGCTACCTGGCCGCCACCTACACCGGGCTGCTGATCACGGCCGCTCCGATGACGCTGCACTTCCGGCCGCGTCCGGACGCCGACCGCACCCTGCGGGTCAGCCCCGACCTGCTGCCCGCCGGCAGCATCGAGATCGCCCGGGTGTGGATCGGGGACGAGCCCTACCACCACTTCGACGCCAAGGAGCTGACGGTCCAACTGCCCGACAGCGACGTCCCGCTGAAGGTGCGGGTGGAGGTCGAGCCGGCCTCGATCCGGCTGCGGATGTCCAGCGAGAGCGACGGCGACACGGCACACGTCTACTGCGAGGGCGTGATCGACCGCGAGGAGCTGGAGAAGTTCCGCCGCGGGCTGGCGGAGGCGCTGGAGGCCAAGCCGCGCCGGGTGGAGTTCCACCTCTGCAAGGTCAGCAAGATCTGCCGCCCGGCCATCAACGAGCTGCTGTTCCAGCGCGCCAAGATCGGCCTGGAGACGGACTTCGTGATAGCCGGCTGCTCGCTGCCCGAGGTGACCAACGCGCTGATGGCGACCGACGCCTTCGTGCTGGACAACGACCACCACTGCGACAACCCGGCCTGATCCGTCCGATCACCGCCGGTCCCCGGGTGCCCCGGCCACCGCGCCGGGGCACCCGGGGACCGCACCGGGTCCGCCCGACCTCTCCTAAGGGGCAATGTGTCGACGATCACGTACCTCCGCGAGTCGCGCGCCGCAGAACGCCAGGACGAGATCTCCGCGTACTGCGACGAGCTGTTCACCATCTTCGCGCGCTCGGACCAGCGACGATGGGGCGAGGTCTATCTGCGCGGGCTGCTCAGCACCCCCGGCCGGAAGACCCCGGGCGCCATCTCCGAGCAGGTCCTGGGGCGCCGTACCCCGCAACCCATCCAACAGTTCGTCAACCAGAGCACCTGGTCGGCCCGCACCCTGCGGCAGCGGCTCACCGAGCAGATGTGCGCGGTCGCCCCGCCCCGGGCCTGGGCCCTGGACGAGGTGGTGTTCCCCAAGAACGGCAACCGTTCGGTGGGGGTGGCCCGTCAGTTCGCGCCCACCCAGGGCCGGGTGATGAACTGCCAGCTCGCCCTGGCCACCTCGCTGGTTCACGCCGAGGGCAGCCTCCCGGTGAACTGGCGGCTGCTGATGCCCCGGTCCTGGGACGGCGACGAGGAACTGCGCGACGCCGCCCACGTCCCCGCGCACGAGCAGAGCCGGCCGCGCTGGCGCTACGCGCTGGACTCCCTGGACGAGATGCTCGGCGGCTGGGACGTGCCCGTCGCGCCGGTGCTGGCCGACTGGCGGTTCGAGCCCGACGCGCGTCAGCTGCTGGCCGGCCTGGAGGACCGGGACCTGCACTACCTGGTCGAGGTGGGCCCGCAGACCATGCTCCCGGTGCGTCCGGCGGCGCTGCGGGCCGCGCCGCCGGCCGGGGCCAGTCCGGTGGCCTCGGTCGCCGACGGCCTGGGCCGGCACCTGGACCGGGCGGTGCTGAACTGGCGGCACCACCACGGCGCCCGCTCGTCCCGGTCGCAGTTCCTGGTGGCCCAGCTGGGCCGCTGCGCCGCGGTCCACCCCAGGCAGCCCGCCCGCCCCCGGCACCTGGTGCTGGAGTGGCCCTTCGGGCACGCCAGGCCGCGCCGCTACTGGGTGACCGACCTGTCCGCGCAGCGGCTCTCCGAGACCATCGCGCTGGCCGAGCTGCGGCACCACTCCGCCCACGGCTGCGACCGGCTGCACCAGGACTACGGCCTGGGCGACTTCGAAGGGCGTTCGTTCCCCGGCTGGCACCACCACGTCACCCTCGTGTCCGCAGCCCGGGGCTTCCACGCCCTGCAACAGCTCCAGTCCGACCAGGGAGGAAACCGATGGACCGGCAGGAAGAGCACGACTACGTCATCGTCGGCGCAGGAAGCGCCGGCTGCGTCCTCGCCCGGCGCCTGATCGAGCGGACCGGGGCCAGGGTGCTGCTGCTGGAGGCCGGCGGTCCCGACGACCGCGCGGTGGTGCACCGCACCGACATCCCCTCGATGGTCTCCATGTGGGACCAGGAGGACTACACCTGGCCGTATCTGACGACACCTCAACCCGGCCTGGACGGAAGGCGGATACCGCTGCCGCAGGGCCGGCTGCTGGGCGGCGGCAGCTCGGTCAACGCGATGATGTACGTCCGCGGCAACCGCAGGGACTTCGACGGCTGGCAGGCCAGGGGCAACCCCGGCTGGGGCTACCGCGACGTGCTGCCGTACTTCACCCGGGCCGAGACGTTCGCGGAGGCGGGCGCCGGCGGCGACGGGTACCGGGGCGCGGACGGCCCGCTCAGTGTGGTCGGCTACGAGGACCCCTCGCCGGTGGCCCGGGCGTTCGTCGCGGCCGCGCTGGAGACCGGGCTGGCCGCCGACGAGGGCGACTACAACGCCGGCCGGCAGGAGGACACCGCCTTCTACTACCAGTCCACCCGGACCAAGGACGACCAGCGCTGCAGCACCGCGGTGGCCTACCTCGCCCCGGTGCTGGCCGACCCGCGGCTGACCGTGCGCACCGACGCCCGGGTCCAGCAGGTGCTGCTGCAGGGCGGCAGGGCGGTCGGGGTGAGCTACCTGCACCAGGGCGTGGTCCGTCAGGCGCTGGCCGGCAGCGAGGTGGTGCTGGCCGCGGGCGCGCTGGCCACCCCCCGGCTGCTGCTGCTGTCCGGGATCGGCCCGGCCGAGGAACTGCGCGGGCACGGCATCGAGACCCTGGTCGACCTGCCCGGGGTGGGCCGCAACCTGCAGGACCACCTGCTGGTCGGCATCGCCTTCGAGAGCCTGGTGGACCTCCCCTTCCCGCAACTGCTCGCCGAGGCCGGCCTGGTGACCGCCACCGGGCGGGACTCCGGGGCGGACGACCCGGACCTGCAGTACTTCTTCGGCCCGGTGCAGTTCGTCGACGACCGCTTCAAGACCGACGGGCCCGGGTTCACCTTCGCCCCGATCGTGGTCCAGCCGCGCAGCCGCGGCTCGGTGACGCTGGCCTCGGCCCGACCGGAGGACCTCCCGGTGGTCGACCCGCACTACCTGGAGCACCCGGCCGATCTCGAGGTCCTGGTCCGCGGCCTGGAACTGGCCCGCGAACTGGCCGGCCGGCCGGCCTTCGCCCCGTTCCGCGGGCGCGAACTCGCCCCCGGGGTGGAGGCCGGGCGCAGTGAGCTGGAGGCGTACGTCCGCGCCTACGCCTCCACCGTCTGGCATCCGGTCGGCACCTGCCGGATGGGCGTCCACGAGGACTGCGTGGTCGACCCGGCACTGCGGGTGCGCGGGGTGGACGGACTGCGGGTCGTGGACGCATCGATCATGCCGACCATCACCCGGGGGAACACCAACGCCACCGCGATCATGATCGGCGAGAAGGCGGCCGATCTGGTCGCCCCGGCCGTACCGCACTGAACTCCGGTCCTACCACTGCCGAGTGAGGAACCGAACCATGCCCGAGACCTTCGACTTCGTCGTCATCGGCGCAGGAGCCGCCGGCTCCGTGATCGCCTCCAGACTGAGCGAACTGTCCGACGCCACCGTGCTGCTGCTGGAAGCCGGTACGGCGCAGATCACCGACGCGGTGACCAGCCCGCACCGCTGGAACGAGGTGCTGCTCACCGACCTGGACTGGGCCTACATGAGCGAGCCCCAGCCCGGCCTCGGCGGCACCCAGGTCTACTCGGCCGCAGGCCGCGGCCTGGGCGGCACCTCGAACATCTACCACATGATCCACACCCGGGGCCGGGACGCCGACTACGACTCCTGGGCCTACCAGGGCGCGGCCGGCTGGTCCGCCCAGGAGGTGCTGCCGTACCTGCAGCGGCTGGAGAGCCAGCAGGACGCCACCAACCCGCGGGCCGGTCACACCGGACCGATCCAGGTGGTCAACGCCAAGGACACCGGCAGCCCGGTCTCGCAGTCCTTCCTCAAGGCCTGCGCGGAGCTGGGCTATCCGCAGGTGGCCGACTTCAACGCGCGTGACCTGGGCGCCGGTTGGCACCACGTGGACATCAGGGACGGCGCCCGCAACGGCGCGTACACCGGCTACCTGCAGCCGGCCCTGGCCCGGCCCAACCTGACCACCCGCACCGGGGCGCTGGCTGCACGGCTGCTGTTCAGCGGCGACCGCTGCACCGGGGTGGAGTACCTGCGCGACGGCCGTACCGAGACCGTGCACGCCTCCGCCGAGGTCGTCGTCAGCGCGGGGGCGATCCAGTCGCCCAAGCTGCTGATGCTCTCCGGCCTGGGCGACCCGGAGTGGCTGGCCGAGGCGGGCATCGCGGTCCGCGGCAGCCTGCCCGGGGTGGGCCGCAACTTCCAGGACCACCCGCTGGTCATCGGCCCGATCGGCTACATGGACAAGCCCGGGCCCGACCCGTTGGGGCAGGTCACCGAGGTGGCGCTGTTCTGCAACTCCGAGCCCCGGCTGGCCGTCCCGGACCTGGAGATCTGCCTGGTGCACCGGGCGCCGTTCGGCGACCAGTTCTTCGCCAACGTGATCCGCCGGGTGCAGACCGGTCAGCCGGTGGCGCCGGTCCAGGAGCTGGTGGACCCGCACGTGGTGCTGAGCCTGCCGGGCCTGGTCCGGCCGCTGTCCCGCGGCGAGGTGCGGCTGGCCGGGGCCGACCCGACGCTGCACCCGCGGATCAGCGCCAACTACTACGGCGAGCCGGTCGACCTGGAGCGGACCACCACCATGGTGGAGATCGCCCGGGAGATCTACCGGACCAAGGCGTTCACCGACGACTGGGGCATCACCGAGGTCGCCCCCGGCCCGCAGGTCACCACCCGCGCCGAGCTGCGCGACTGGGTGCTGGCCAACACCGGCTCCTACTACCACTTCGCCGGCTCCTGCCGGATGGGGGCCGACAGCCACGCCGTGGTGGACCCGCGGCTGAAGGTGCACGGGGTCGAGGGGCTGCGGGTGGCCGATGCGTCGGTCATGCCGTCCCTGGTCTCCGCCAACCCGCACACCAGCGTGCTCATGATCGGGGAGCGGGTCGCGCAGTTCATCAAGGAGGACCTGCGGACGGCCTGAACACCGGTTCCACCGGCCCGACCTGACGTAGTACCAGTCCGTACCCGACGTACCCGGCAGCCGGTCACCGCGGAGGGCGGCACAGCCCGGCCCCGCCCGGTGTCCTGGACAGACTGCCCCAAAAAGCGCGAAGGAGAAATCATCGTGGTTTCCACCAACATTCCCGGGGCCCAGGCACCCGCTGTGCCTGCGGACACCGGCCGGAGCAGGGGCATGCCGCGCGGCGGCGCGTTCTGGCTCGTCGGCCTGGTGTCGGTGCTCCTGCTGGTCGCCTCGACGGTCCCGTCACCCATGTACGTGATCTACCAGCAGCGCTGGCACTTCTCGGCAGCGATGATCACCGTGGTGTTCGGGGTCTACGCCCTGTTCGTGCTGGGGAGCATGCTGCTCTTCGGCTCCCTGTCCGACACCGCGGGCCGCCGTCCGGTGCTGGTGCTCTCGCTGCTGCTGATGGCCCTCGCCATGGTGCTGTTCATCGTGGCCGGCAACGTGTGGGTGCTGCTGGTCGCGCGTGCGGTCCAGGGCATCGGCGCGGGTATCGCCACCGGAACCCTGGGCGCGGCGCTGATCGAGCTGTCGCCGCGCAGCGCCCCGGCCCGGGGCATGCTGATCAACACGGTCGCGCCCACCTTCGGCATGGCCCTGGGCGCCCTGGGCTCGGGTCTGCTGGTGCAGTACGCGCCGCTGCCCACCAAGCTGTCCTACATCATCGAACTGGTGCTCTTCGTCGCACTCGGCGTGGCGCTGCTCTTCCTGCCGGAGACCGCGCCCAGCGCGGGCAGCGGCTTCCGGATCGTGCTCCGGCGGATCTCGATCCCCAAGGAGGCCCGCCGCCCCTTCGCCCTGGTGGCGCTGAGCATCGTGGCGGTGTGGTCCGTCGGCGGCCTGTTCCTCTCGCTGGGCCCGTCCCTGGTGGCGCAGATGCTGCACAGCAACAGCCATGTGCTCGGCGGCCTGGTGGTCACCGCGCTGGCCGGCGGCGGCACGGTGGCCCAGCTGGCCCTCGGCCGGCTGTCCGGGCTGCGCCCGATCGCGCTCGGCGGGCTGCTGCTGCTGGCGGGCCTCGGACTGGACACCCTGGCCCTGTCCCAGCACTCGGCCGGGTTGTTCTTCACCGGCACCGTGGTCCTCGGCCTGGGCTGGGGCACGGCCTTCATGGGCGCCTTCCGCTCCATGGCGGCCCTGGCCGACCCGGTGCACCGCGGCGAGCTGCTGGCCGCCGTCTACGTGGTCGCCTACCTGGCCATGTCGCTGCCCGCGATCGGGGCCGGCATCGCGGTGCCGCACGCCGGGCTGCACACCACCACCAATGTGTTCACCGCCGTGGTCGCGGCCCTGATCGTGGTCGCCCTGGGCAGCCTGCCCTTCGTCTCGCGGCACCACCGCAGCGGGCGGGTCGGCGCGCACGAGCCCGTGGTCCAGCACACCCCCGGACCCTGCTGCCTGGCCACCCACGACGCGGCCGGGAGCACGGCGGCCCCGGTCCCGGTCGGGGCCCACTGACCCGCACGAGGCCGACGACACACCCCACCGCCCAGCACCGCCCGGCACCCCGGCACACTCCGCCGGGGTGCTGGGCGGTGCTGCTTCCCCGTCCACGCGCCTCCGGCCCGGACTGACTTGCCGAAGTACTGCCGGTCAGTCCCAGCAGTGCGCAGGCCCCGTCCCGGGTCCGGGCCTGCGGCCAACTCCCTTGGCTACACATGGATGTGACACACATTTCGATCGGTCAGGAGGACCACCGGTGACTGCCACACCCCGCGCCCCCGTGCACCAGTCGTCGATCCGGGGGGAATCCGAGAGTACGGCCGACATCTTCGCCTTCCTGCGCGAGCTGGACGAGAATCCGGCGCTGCTCTCGGTCCTGGCCATCCAGGGCAAGGACGAGGTGCTGGCCGCGGCCGAGGGCCTCGGACTGGGCTTCACCGAGCAGGAGTTCGACACCGGCATCTGGTCGCTGGAGGCGCGGCTGGCCGACCGGCGCGGGGAGCCGTTCAGTGAGAAGTTCACGCTGTGGCACCTGATGTGGGGTCAGAGCTACCTGGAGTACCTGGTCAAGGACCTGATGCCGGCTCTGCAGGACACCGGCCTGCTGCCCTGAGGCACCCGGCCTCCCCGACCAGCTTCCCCGAACCGAAGAGAGGACCGGCATGGAGACCGAGACGCTCTACCTGGGCCGCGAGTGGAACATCGAGCACGACCGGACGGTGAAGGTGACCGGCGCCGAACTGCGCTACACCGTGGTCGGCAAGGGTGAGCCCGTGCTCTGCATCCACGGCACCAACGTGGCGGACAGCCTGATCACCCCGCTGCAGTTCCACCCGGAGCTGTTCGACGAGTACCAGTTCATCAGCTACTACCGGGCCGGCTACAACGGCAGCACCCTGGAGGGCGACTCGCTCAGCATCGAGCAGGGCGCCGACCACGCGGCCGAACTGCTGGACCACCTGGGCATCGAGAAGGCCCACATCATGGGCTTCTCCTTCGGCGGCGTGATCGCCTTCCAGTTCCTGCTCTCGCACCCGGAGCGGGCCCACTCGGCGATCCTGCTGGAGCCCTACCTGCCCCGGGAGGCCCCGGACGCGGTGCAGGCCAACATCGACGCCTACATGACCGCGATGGAGCTGTTCCAGGCCGGCGACAAGCTCGGGGCGGCCTTCTCCTACATGGAGTCGGTCTGCGGCCCCAGCTTCCTCGGCTGCGTCGAGATGACCGGCCCGCTGGACGTCTGGGACCGGGTGGCGAACTGCGTGGACACCACCTTCCTGGTGGACTTCCCCGCCGTCGTCAACTGGGGCTTCGTCATGTCCAAGGCGGACGAGCTGGTGCAGCACAAGCCGGAGATGCCGATCCTGGCGGCGATGGGGATGGACAGCGAGGCGGCGATGCCCGGCTTCCGCGAGACCCAGCGCTTCCTGATGTCGTGGCTGCCGCAGGCGGAGCGCCTGGCGGTGCCCAACGCCACCCACGGCATGCAGAGCATGAACCCGCTGGCCGTGGCCCGCGGCGCCCAGCTGTTCCTGCGCAAGCACCCGATGACCTGACCTGAGCGTTGGAGACCCCATGATCCACCAGTTGATCTTCGCCCACCCCAAGCCCGGCATGTCCGAGCAGGAGTTCCAGCAGTACTGGCTGGAGACCCACGCCCCGCAGTTCGCCAGCAGGATCCCGCAGATCAAGCGGTACCTGATCGACACCAGGATCCCGTTCGGCCCCGAGCCGGCCGATCCGCTGTGGAGCGGTATCGCCGAGATCTGGCTGGAGAACGAGGAGGAGCAGCTGGCTTCGCTGCAGACCCCCGAGTTCCTGGACGGCGCCCGGCGCGACGAGCCCAACTGGGCCGCGTTCTGGCGCACCGTGGTGCTGGACACCGACGCCCACGTGCTGCGCGCCGAGCCGGTCCCGGACCAGGCCGTCAAGCTGGTGGTGCTGGTGAAGCGGTCGCCGGGGGCGGACCTGGAGGACTTCCGCAAGCGCAGCCTGGGCGAGCACGCGCAGACGGTGCTGCGGATCCCCGGTCTGCGCCGCTACCTGCAGAACCACAACCGCGACGGTGCCTACGCCATCGGCGAGGCCGTCCTCGACGCCGCCTACCAGCTCACCTTCGACAGCCTGGAGGCGCTGGAGCTGGCGTCCCGCGGCGAGGCGTTCCAGGCCGCGTTCGAGGACCTGGAGTCGTTCGTCGACCCCCGCTACATCCACCGGATGGCCGTGCGCGAGCACTGGGTGATCGGCTCTGCCGACCAGTAGCGGCCCACGAGTTGAGACTGAAGGAGACCGTCCGATGACACGTCGCATCCTGATCGTCCTGTCCGAGTACGGATACTGGGGGGAGGAGCTGATCGGCCCGCTGGAGACCTTCGACGCGGCCGGCTACGACGTCAGCTTCGCCACCCCGACCGGCAAGCGGCCGGTGGCACTGCCGCCGAGCATGGACCCGGACTACATCGACCCGCCGCTGGGACGCTCCGTCACCAGCGCCGAGACCGCCGCCAAGGTCCGGGCCCTGGACACGTCCGACCGGTTGGACAACCCGCTGGACCTGTCCTCCTGGCTGCCCGACCGGCCGTACCGCAGCCAGCCGGACTTCCTGCGCGCCTGGGAGGCCTACAACGCCCGGCGCGACCACATCCAGGGGCAGATCGCCGAGCGCTACGACGCCCTGCTGATCGTGGGCGGCAGCGGCCCGATCGTGGACCTGGCCAACAACTGGCGGGTGCACGACCTGATCCTGGCCTTCTACGGCCTCGACCTGCCGATCGCGGCCGAGTGCTACGGCGTGGCCTGCCTGGCCTTCGCCCGCGAGCAGGACAACCGCACCAGCATCATCCGCAACAAGCACGTCACCGGCCACTGCATCGAGTACGACTACAAGGACGGCACCGGCTTCATGGGCACCGACTTCGTGATCGGCCCGCCGCCGTACCCGCTGGAGTACATCCTGCGTGACGCCACCGGCCCCAGGGGCGCGTACCACGGCAACTTCGGCCGGGAGACCTCGGTGATCGTGGACTACCCGTTCATCACCGGGCGCTCCACCCCCGACTCGTACCTCACCGGCCAGAAGGTCGTCGAGGTCCTCGAACAGGGGTTGCGGCGGTGGGGCTTCCGCACCTGACGCGGACCCGGCCACCGCATCAACCCCCGGGCGGCCGCCCGGCTGCCCCCCACGCCCCGGGCGGCCGCCCCTCCACCCCGGTCCGACCCCGGTCGGACCGGACACCGCTGTTCGCAGACAGCCCTCGCAGAGAGGTACACCACCATGACCAGCAGGCCCGCACGCGTGGCGATGCTCGAGCAGTTCAGGGCCGACGGCGTCACGCACATGTTCGGCAATCCGGGCACCGTGGAGCAGGGCTTCCTAGACGAGCTGCGCGGCTTCCCCGAACTGGAGTACGTACTGGCCCTGCAGGAGGCCGTGGTCGTCGGCATCGCGGACGGCTACGCACGGGCCACCCGCAAGCCGACCCTGGTGCAGTTGCACTCCGGTGTCGGCCTGGGCAACGGCATCGGCATGCTCTACCAGGCCATGCGCGGCCACGCCCCGCTGGTCGTGGTGGTGGGGGAGTCCGGCCTGGCCTACGACAGCATGGACGCCCAGATGGCGGCCGACCTGATCGGCATGGCCAAGCCGGTGACCAAGTGGGCGACCCGGGTGGTCGACCCCCGCTCCACCCTGCGGGTGCTGCGGCGGGCCTTCAAGACCGCCGGCACCGCGCCTTACGGACCGGTGCTGGTGGTGCTGCCGGCCGACGTGATGGACAGCTTGACCGATGAGCCGGTGGTGCCCACCTCCTACCCCAGCACCTCCAGCCTGCCCGAGCCGGCCGCCATCGAGCACGCCGCCGGACTGCTGGCCGACGCCCGCCACCCGCTGATCATCGCCGGGGACGGCGTCCACTTCTCCGGTGCCCACCGGGAGCTGGCCGAGCTGGCCGAGGTCTGGGGCGCCGAGGTCTGGGGCGCCGACTGGGCCGAGGTCAACCTGCCCGCGGACCACCCCGCCTACCACGGCCAGCTCGGCCACATGTTCGGCGAGGTCAGCGGCAAGGTGACCGCCGCCGCGGACGCGGTGCTGATCTGCGGCACCTATGTGCTGCCCGAGGTGTACCCGCTGCTCCAGGGCGTCTTCGCGGACGACGCCCGGGTGGTCCACGTCGACCTGGACAGCGGCGCCATCGCCAAGAACTTCCCGGTCGACCTCGGCCTGGTGGCCGACCCCAGGCAGACCCTGGGCCGGCTGGCCACGGCACTGGAGAGCCGGATGTCCGAGGTACACCGCGAGCAGGCCGCCGAGCGGCTCCGGGTGTGGGGCGAGCAGAAGGCCGCGGCCCAGGCCCAGGTACGGGCCGAGGACGAGGCCGACGCGGCGACCCAGCCGCTGACCGCTGCCGCGTTCGCCCTGGAGCTGGCCAAGCAGCTGCCCGAGGACTGCATCCTCTTCGACGAGGCGCTCACCTCCTCGCCCGAGCTCTTCCGCCACCTGCCGGCCAACCGGCCCGGCCAGGTGCAGACCACCCGGGGAGGCTCGCTCGGCGTCGGCATCCCCGGCGCCATCGGCGCCAAGATCGCCCACCCGGAGAGCACCGTCGTCGGCTTCACCGGCGACGGCGGCAGCATGTACACCGTCCAGGCGCTGTGGACGGCGGCCCGCTACGACATCGCCGCCAAGTTCGTGATCTGCAACAACGGCCGCTACCGGCTGCTGGACGCCAATATCGAGCAGTACTGGACGGCGCAGGAGATCAGTCACCACGCCTTCCCGGAGATGTTCGACCTGTCCCGGCCGGAGATCGACTTCGCGTCCCTCTCCCGGTCGCTGGGCGTGCCCGCGGTGCGGGTCGAGAAGGCGGACGAGGTCGCCCCGGCCATCGCCCAGGCGCTCGCCCACCCCGGCCCCTTCCTGATCGACCTCGTCATCGCACGGGCCTCCTGAGAGGAGTTGGACGCTGTGACCGTTCGTCTTCACGGCCAGAAGATCGCCGTGCTCATGGAGAGCGACTTCTACGAACCGGAGATCCTCTACTACCAGCGGCGCTTCGTCGAGGAGGGCGCCGAGGTCCACTTCCTGACCCGGTTGTGGGGCAACAAGGAGATCACCTTCACCGGCCACGAGCACCGGATGCCGTTCACGGTGGAGGAGTCCTTCGAGGAACTCGACGACTACGCCCTCAAGGACTACTCGGTCGTCATCGTGCCCTCCGGCATCGTCGCGGACCGGCTCCGCTACACCGAGGACCCGGCCGTGCTGCCGCCGGCCACGGCGCTGCTGCGCCGGGCCTTCGCCGACCCGGCCATCGTCAAGGGCATCATCTGCCACGGCATGTGGCTGGCCGCCCCCATCCCCCAGGTGATCCGGGGCCGCCGGGCGGTGGTCCACAACAACCTGCTCGGCGACCTGAAGAACATGGGCGGCATCTATGTGAACGAGGACGTCGTCGTCGACGGCGACCTGATCACCGCCCGGACCGGCAACCACTGCCACCTCTTCGCCCGGACCATCATCGACGAACTCGTACAGCGCAGCGGCTCGCCCGTCCGGCAGCCGGCCTGACCCCGTATCAGGGGTTCCCACCTTGACTGCAGGGCGACGGCAGCACGGAGACGCGCTGGTCCTCCTGCGGAAGGAGACCAGCGCTCGTGCCCAAGGCCCCGTCAACCCGACCCGACAGCTCCACCCCGCCGGCGACGGCCCAGCGCCACACCGCCGCCCGACCCTCCCAACCGCAGCCCCCCGCGCTGCCGCAGTCCCAGCTCCAGTCCCGAACACCGCCCGTCGGCCGGATCCCGGTGCTTGACGTCAGCCCCTCCGTGGAGCGGGGCGCCCGTCCGGCCAAGTCCGTGGTGGGCGAACCGTTCGAGGTCACGGCCACCGTCTTCCGCGAGGGCGACGGCGCGGTGGGCGCCAATGTGGTGCTGCGTGACCCGTTGGGCCGCAGCGGCCCGTGGACCCCGATGCGTCTGCTGGACGAGGACCAGGACCGCTGGGGCGCCGAGGTGGTCGCCACCGCGCCCGGCCGCTGGACCTACTCGGTGGAGGCCTGGAGCGACCCGCTGGCCACCTGGCGGCAGCACGCCGAGATCAAGATCCCGGCCGGTATCGACACCGCGCTGGTCCTGGAGGAGGGCGCCCGGTTGCTGCTGCGCGCCGCCCGGGGCGTGCCGCAGCGGGCCCAACGGCTGCTGGTCGAAGGGGCCGCGCAGACCCTGCGGCTGAACGAGCTCTCGCCGCTGGTCCGGCTGCGCACCGCGCTGGACGTGGAGCTGACCCGGATCCTGACGCGCTATCCGTTGCGCGAACTGGTGTCCGCCTCCCGACCTGCTGCGCTGCAGGTGGACCGGGAGCGGGCGCTGTACGGCTCCTGGTACGAGTTCTTCCCCCGTTCCGAGGGCGCGGTGGTGGACCCCAGTGGTCGCCGCGCACCGGTCTCGGGCACGCTGCGTACGGCGGCCGAGCGGCTGCCGGCGGTGGCGGCGATGGGCTTCGACGTGGTCTACCTGCCGCCGATCCACCCGATCGGCCGCGCCTACCGCAAGGGCGCCAACAACAGCCTGGAGGCCGGTCCCGGGGATGTCGGCTCGCCGTGGGCGATCGGCTCGCCCGAGGGCGGCCACGACGCGGTCCACCCCGATCTCGGCACCATCGAGGACTTCGACGCCTTCGTGGCCCGGGCTGCCGGGCTGGGCATGGAGGTGGCGCTGGACTTCGCGCTGCAGTGCTCCCCGGACCACCCGTGGGTGGAGAAGCACCCGGAGTGGTTCACCCGCCGCGCGGACGGCACCATCGCCTATGCGGAGAACCCGCCCAAGAAGTACCAGGACATCTTCCCGATCAACTTCGACCAGGATTTCGAGGGCCTGGTCGCCGAGACGCTGCGGCTGCTGCGGTACTGGATGGCGCACGGGGTGCGGATCTTCCGGGTCGACAACCCGCACACCAAGCCGGTGGTCTTCTGGGAGAAGGTGCTCGGTGAGATCGCCCGCACCGACCCCGACGTGCTGTTCCTGGCCGAGGCCTTCACCCGCCCGTCCATGATGCGCACGCTCAGCAAGGTCGGCTTCCACCAGTCGTACACCTACTTCACCTGGCGCACCGGCAAGCAGGAGCTCACCGAGTACCTGACCGAGCTGTCCGGGGAGACCGCGTCCTATCTGCGGCCCAACCTCTTCCCCAGCACCCCGGACATCCTGCACGCCTACCTCCAGGAGGGCGGCCGGCCCGCCTTCGCGATCCGGGCGATCCTGGCCGCGACGCTCAGCCCCAGCATGGGCGTCTACTCGGGCTACGAGCTGTCCGAGAACGCCGCGGCCGCACCCGGCACCGAGGACTTCCTGGACTCGGAGAAGTTCCAGCTGCGGCCCCGGGACTGGGCCCGTCCGGACTCGCTGGCGCCGCTGCTGACCACGCTGAACACGCTGCGCCGCGAGCACCGCGCGCTGCAGCTGCTGCGCAACCTGCGGTTCCACCACACCGACAACGACCAGGTGCTCGCCTACTCCAAGCGCCACGGCGAGGACACCGTGCTGGTGGTGGTCAACCTGGACCCGCACCACACCCACCACGCCACGGTGACCCTGGACCTGGCCGAGCTCGGGCTGGCCCCGGACAGCCGGTTCGAGGTCCAGGACCGGCTCAGCGGGGAGCGCTACCGCTGGGGCGTCGACAACTACGTCCGGCTGGACCCCGCCCGGCAGCCGGCCCACATCCTCACGGTCCACCAGGAGTCCTGACATGCCTGTCGCCGTCTGCGAATCCTGCCTTGCCGCAGAGCACGGTCAGGCCCTCCAGGCCAGCCGGATCCTGGGACCGCTGCTCCCCGCGCTCACCCCCTGGCTGGTCACCCGCCGCTGGTTCACCCAGGAGGGCCGCTGCCTGGACGGGCTGCACCCCTTCAACGAGTCGGTGCTGGTCGACGGGGACGACGCGGTGCTGCTGCACTCGCTGGTCGCCGCGCAGCACTCCGGCACCCCGGACCGGGTCTACCAGTTGCTGATCGGGCTGCGCCGGACCCTGCCGCGCCACCTGGTCGACGCCGCCGTCGGCCGGGCCACCGGCGGTCCCTGGGACGGCTGGTGGATCTTCGAGGGCACGGCGGACCCCGAGCTGATGGGGGCGCTGCTGCGGGTCACCACCGAGGGCGCCTCCGCGCCCGCGCTGCAGTACACCCCGACCGGCATCACCGCCGTCCCGCTGGGGCTGCCGGCCCGGGCCATGAACGTGGAGCAGAGCAACAGCACCGTGGTCTACGGCAACCAGTTCCTGATCAAGTGGTTCAGGCAGCCCGAGCGCGGGGTCCACCCCGAGGTCGAGGTGCTCGGCGCGCTCACGGCGGCAGGCAGCGCGCACACCCCCGACCTGGCCGGCTGGCTGCACACCGAGGGCCGCTCCGGGGAGGGCTTCGTCCTCGGCATCGTCGAGGAGTTCCTCCCCTCGGACGGCGACGGCTGGGACCTGGCGGTCCGTCAGGCTGCCGACTGCATCACCGGGGTGTGCCGCAGCGTCCCCGCCGCGGGGGGCTTCGTCGAGGACGCCCGGGCGCTGGGGGAGGCGGTCGCCCGGGTCCACCAGGCCCTCGCGTCCACCCTGCCGACGAGTTGGCTCAAGCCGGACCTGGTGCTCGATCAGACCGACGCGATGCGTCGCCGGTTGAAGGAGGCGGTGGAGGCGGTCCCGCGCCTGGAGGTCTACGCGGGGCGGATCGGCCGGCTGTACGACGAGTACGTGCTGGTGGCCGCGCGTGGGCGGGGCATCCAGGCCCAGCGGATCCACGGCGACCTGCACCTGGGCCAGGTGCTGCGTACCTCGGCGGGTGGCTGGACGGTCATCGACTTCGAGGGCGAGCCGGCCCGGCCGGTGGCCGAACGCGCGCTGCCGCAGCCCCCGTTGCGCGATGTCGCGGGGATGCTCCGGTCCTTCGACTACGCGGCCCGGCAGGCGCTGTCCCTGGTCTCACCGGTCCCGGTAGACCGTGCGCAGACTCCGGCCGAGGCCTCCGAACGGCTGCGGCGCTCGCGCCGGGCCAACGCGTGGGCGGTCCGCAACCGCCGCGCCTTCAGCACCGGGTACGCCGCCGCGGGGGGAACGGACCCGCTGTGCCACCCGGTCCCGCTGCGGGCCTTCGAGGCGGACAAGGCGGTGTACGAGGCCGTCTACGAGGCCCAGCACCGCCCTGACTGGCTGCCGATCCCGCTGTCCGCCATCCGGCGGCTGGTGCACGGGCTCTGACGGGTCCTCGGCAGCGGCGCGTGCCCGGCTGGTCGCGCAGTTCCCCGCGTCCCTGAGCAGGGGCGCGGGGGAACTGCGCGACCAGCCGGGCACCTTGCGTCAGCCGACCCGCTAGGCCTCGGGCCGGGTCCGCGTCCGCGACGCCTGGGTGTGGCTCCCCGCCCCGGTGCGGTCCGAGCGCTGGACGGCGTGTGCGGTCACCCCCAGTGCCGCCGGGATCCCCATCTGCGTCAGCGCGTACTGGTACGCGGCGATGGCCTGCGGAGCGTGGCCGTGGTGCTGCCAGAGGTCCCCGATGCGGCGCCAGACCTCGGCGGACAGCCGGCTGGCCGGCAGCAGGGCGAGTTGCCGCTCGGCGGTACGCAGGGTGTCCTGCGCATGCGTGCCCTCGCCCTGGGCGAACAGGGCCTCGGCCAGCACCGTCCGCGCCTCCGCGGCCTGGTAGGGCGGCTGGTTGCTGAGCAGCCCGATGGCCCTGCTGGCGTGCTCGGCGGCCCGGGCCGGTTCGGCGAGCCGCAGCGAGGCCTTGGCCAGGCCGATCTCGCCCCTGGCCTGGTCGTGGGTGGTGCCGATGGAGACCAGCACGTCCAGCGCCTGCTGGATCAACTCCTTGGCGTGGTCGACGTCCACCCGGTCCGACTCCAGCATCAGTTCACCGCAGGTCTCCTTCAGCAGGGCCTGGTTGCGGGCGCTGTCCGTCTCGGAGAGCAGCGCCAGCGCGCGCTCGGCCAGGATCAGCGCCTCGTCCGGCCGGTGCCGGGAGCGGGCGACCAGTGCGGCCTTCCAGTAGACGCCGCCGCGGGCGACCTGGGAGCCGGGGTGCTCGTCGTCGCTGATGAGCCGGAGGGCGAGCAGATGGGCCCGGGTCAGGTCGCCGCGGATCCGGTAGCAGTCGACCAGCACCGCCCCCAACTGCAGGTGGTCGTCGGTCGATCCCAGCCCGAGGCGCTCCAGCTCGCGCATCGCCCGCTCACCGATCTCCACGCTCAGCACGTAGTCCCCGGTGTCCCGGTAGCAGCGGCACAGCGCCAGCGCCAGCCGGCTCCACTCGGCCGAGGCCAGCACCGTCGCGGGGTCCTCGAACAGCGGCGACAGCAGGGCTATGGCGGCCTCCAGCCGGCCCAGCCGCTCCAGTGCCAGCGCCTGGCCGATCCGGGCCCTGCGGGCGGTGGCGGCGTCGAGACGCGGCGTGGCGGCGAGGGCCTCGCTGTAGGCCTGCAGCGCCTCGCCGTCGTCGCCCCTGCGGAGTGCCATGTCCCCGAAGGCGATCTTGAGCGCCAACTCCTTGGCCTGGTCGTCCTCCTGACCGGTCCGCAGGTAGCCCACCGAGGTGCCGACCTTCTCGGCCAGGGCCTGCAGGACCCCCTCCGAGGGGACCCGCTTGTTGGACTCGATCAGGGAGATGTAGCTGGCGGAGATGTCCGGGGTCACGAGGTCCTGCTGGCTCAACCCCCGCCGCTGGCGCAGCAGCCGCAGACGCTGCCCGAGGCTGTCCGGGGTGCGATTCGATCCCTCAGTCATAAGTCCGATCCAGCGCTGGGGGCTTCCTGCCGTTATGAGTGGAAGCCACTCTTTTGTTAGTGTACATGCCAATGACCTTTGGCGCCAGAATGCCCCGTTTGCCGTCAACGCCCCGGGGCGGGAGTTCGGTTCGGAAAGGCCCCACTGTGTGAGGTTGCGATGGCACGCCGCCCAGGGCTGATGGCCTGTCAGGCGATGTCGGACCGGGCCGGGGTGACGGCCGGGTTGGCACGGACGATTTGTAGCGTACATGCCAAGTCAGGCGTGTCCTGCAGGGGGACTACGCGTGGGCGGTGCAGGGTCCCGATCCGGCCGTTGCCCGGGTCTCACTTCGTCGAGCGGGACGCCACGGTGCGAGTGCTCCTCGCGGGTGCGGGCATGGGGTCGGCGCCGGCGGACGTCAGACCGTGCTGGTAGGCCAGCAGGGCTTCGTCGGTGTATCCCTGGCGGTGCCACACGTCCCCCAGATCGCGGTGGAGCTTGGTGGTCCACCGCGACCGGGGCAGTTGGCGCAGCTGGTGGAACGCCGTCTGCAGGGTCGTCTCCCCCGCGGCGGTCCGCCCCGAGAGGAGTTGGGCCTCGCCCAGGAAGACGAGCGTCTCGGCGGTGAGGTCGCTGACCTGGTCGCCGAAGATTTCCAGTGCCTGTTGCGCCAGCTCCACGGCCTCCTCGGGCCGGCCCCGGCGCAGGGCGACCAGGGCCAGCCCGGACACGCTGTCGCCGTGGTCGTAGTTGCCGCCCAGATCGGTCAGTGCTTCCCTGGCCTGCTCGAACAGGGTGTGGGCACGGTCCACGTCGCCGTTCTCCGAGCGCATCAGCATTCCGGCGCAGAGGATCTTCAATCGGGCGAGGTGCCTGGGGTTGTCCCCCTCGGCCATCAGGCCCAGGGCGCGCTCCACCAGTGCGATGGCTTCCGGGCGCTGGCCGCGGGACTCGGCGATCAGGCTGGCGTTCCAGTAGACCATCCCGCGGGCCGTCCGCGAGCCGGTCTCCTCGGCCTGGGACAGGAGCCTGTCGATGAGTAGCTGGCCCCGGGTGTAGTCGCCGCGCTGGGCGTAGGAGCCGGCCAGGTCCACGCCGAGCATGATGTGGTCGTCCGTCACATCCAGGGCGAGCGCGTCCAGGCGGCGCATCGCCCGCTCGCCGATGTCCACGCTCATGCTGAAGTCCCCGGTGCGCCGGTAGCAGCGGCACAGGGCGACGGTCACTTCGGCCCACTGTGTCGAACCGGGGACCACGGAGGGATCCTCGGCGATCTCGTGCAGGATCGAGAGTGCCGCCTCCAGGTGGTCCAGCTTCTCCAGCGCGCTGGCCTGTCCGATGCGCGCGCGCAGCAGGAGTTCCGGCCCCAGGACGACGGAACGGGTGAGCACGTGGTTGAAGCTCTGCAGTGCCTCCTGCTGCGACCCGTTGCGCAGGGCCATCTCGGCGAAGCCCACTTCGAGGCGGAGGTTGGTGAGTTCCACCTCGTCCCTGCCTGTGCGCAGGTACTCCACGGAGGATCCGAGGCGCTCGGCGAGGGCCTCCAGTACCGACGGCGAGGGACGCCGCTTGCCCCCCTCGATCAGGGACACGTAGCTCGTGGAGATCTCGGGGGTCGCCAGGTCCTGCTGGAGCAGGCCCCTGGCGAGGCGCAGTTCGCGCAGACGACGTCCGATCGCAGAGGCGTCAGCGGCCTGCGGTTGCTCTTCAGACACGGTGAAGACCTCCTGGCAGCGAGCTGAGGGGCGTACGTAAGAGGTATGCCCGTTCACAACCACTGCATACATGACTGAGCGGGGCCAGGCAAGTCATGCGGACGGATGGGCATCTCTCCCTGATCGAGTCAGATGCCCAGCGACGTTCCGCTTTTTCTCACCGATGACAGAAAAGTGGCACTTGACTACGCTTGTCAAATATTATTGACTGTGTTTGTCAATCAGTACGACTCCAGCCGTCGAAGGTAGATCATGATGAGGTTCCTCTGCGTCGTAGTCGCAGTCGTCACCGGCTTGATCCTCGCGGCCTCGCTAGCCGTGCACGCGGCAGTCCTCTCCGGATCCACGGCACCCGGATCCACGCCGTCCCCCCTCTCGCACATGCGCCAGGCCAATGGCGGGGGATGCTGCTGAGTGCTCGTGGCGGGCTGCGGATCGAGCGGAATCCGTATTCCCCATCGGTCCTTTCTGCGGCTGTTCCGCGGAGGGACCGGAGGCGACCTGTCGAGTTTCTGAAAACGCACCGGTCGCCGCCGGACCGGAATGCTCCTTCCGGTCCGGCGGCGACCCCGACGAAAATCTGCCCTGGCGCTGTCAGGTTCCTGGCACGTAAGGTGGGCCTAGCTGGCCAACCGCCCTGAGCAGCAGGTTTTTCGGCCGGATGCGGGGGCGATGGCGGCCTCGCTCGGAATAGGATGTAGTTATTCCGCTTTCCGGTCCTGGGGGAGATCTCATTGTTCCGGAGGAAGCGTCCGAGGGCAGCTGCTGTCGGGGCCGCCTTATCCCTGATCGTGGCGGCATGTGCGAGTTGTACCGAATCATCGCCCAGCAGGATGGTCATCGCCGCCTGGGGGGTTCCGCAGAACCCCTTCGTTCCGGGGGACACCTATGATTCCTACGGGATCAAGGTTGTCGACAGCATTCTGACCGGCCTGCTGACCTACGACCCCAGGACCTCTGCCCCGGTCTACGAGAATGCCGCCTCGATCAGTACCACCGACCAGCAGCACTTCACCATCAGGTTGAAGCCGGACTGGACGTTCAGTGACGGATCACCGGTGACGGCCGCATCGTACGTGGACGCCTGGAACTACACCGCGCTGGCGACCAATCGCCAGATCAACAGCGGCTACTTCGGGTACATCCAGGGGTATGCGGCCGTCGCGCCGGCCTCGGGCCGGCCGACGGCGACCACCCTGTCGGGGCTGAAGGTGGTCGACTCCACCACCTTCACCGTGGCGCTCACCCAGAAGTTCTCCACCTGGCCGCAGACCCTGGGCGAGTTCATCTTCGATCCGCTGCCTGCGTCGTTCTTCAAGGACCCCTCCGCCTGGGAGAAGCACCCGGTCGGTGACGGGCCCTACCGGATCGCCTCCTACACCCCCAAGCAGGAGGTCGTGCTGACGCCGTACGCCGGGTACAAGGGCCTGCAGAAGCCGCAGAACGACGGGATCGACTTCAAGGCCTACACCGATCCCAATGCCGCCTACGCGGACCTGCTCTCCGGCAGGCTGGACATCGACGACACGCTGCCGCTCGGGGAGCTCGACAACGTCTCGAAGGACCTGCACGGACGGTATATTGACACACCGTCAGCGAGTCTGTCACGGCTGGCCTTCCCGCTCTACGCCAAGGGCTGGGACACGGCCGGTTCCGCCGAGGTCCGGCAGGGCATCTCGATGGCGATCGACCGGCCGCTGATCATCGACAAGATCCTGCACGGAACGATGACGCCCGCCACCGACTGGACCGCGCCGGGCGTGAGCGGTTACGACCCGGGGCTGTGCGGCAGCTACTGCACCTACGACCCGGTCCGGGCCAGGCAGCTGATCGCGGCGGGCGGGGGCCTGCCCGGCGGCTCGATCACCATCAGCTACAACGCCGACGGCGGCAACCAGCCCTGGGTGGACGCGGTCTGCAACAGCATCAACAACGTGCTGGGCGACGACCGGGCCTGCACGGGGAAGCCGGTCGGGACCTTCGCCGAGCTGCGGGACCAGGTGACCGCCCGGAGGATGACCGGGCCCTTCCGCGACTCCTGGGACGAGGACTACCCGCTCGCCCAGGACTTCCTGCAGCCGTCCTTCACGAGTGGCGGCGGGTCCAACGACTCGGGCTACCGCAACAGCGGCTACGACAGTCTGGTCGACCGGGCCAACGCCGCGTCCGGCACCGCTGCCACCGACCGGCTCTACCAGCAGGCCGAGAAGCAACTGGTGGCCGACATGCCGGTGATCCCGCTGTGGTACGAGAACAGCGCCGCGGGCTACTCGGCGGCGGTCTCGGACGTGGCGATGGACAGTTTCCGGATGCCGGTCTACTACGCCGTCAGAAAGTAGCCCCGCCGGTCCGTTCGGACCCGACCGGTGCCGGGTCGCGAGCCGGGCGCGGTCGCGGGCCGTCGGTCGCCGGCCGGTCCAGCAGCGCGAGTGCAGGGCCGGTCAGCACCGTGGTGACCAGGGCGACCACGATCAGCGCCTCGAACAGGGTCCTGCCGATCAGGCCGTCCTGGTAGCCGATGGACAGCACGACGATCTCGGTGAGCCCCTTGGCGTTCATCAGCACGCCGAGTCGGGTCGCATCGCGCAGCGACGAGTGGAAGGCCAGCCCGGCACCGGTGACGGCGGCCAGCTTGGTGACCACCGCGGCGGCGAGCAGCAGCAGCACCAGCGGGACGAAGCCGGCTCCGCCGAACGCGGAGGTCACGTCGATCTGCTGGCCCATCCCCAGGAAGAAGCAGGGCAGCAGCGCGGCCGCCATCGGGCGGATCCGCCGCAGGATCTCCGCGCTCCGTCCGGTGGAGGGCCAGGCGGCGCCGAGCAGCAGTCCGCCGAGCAGCGGGTGCAGCCCCAGCGCCGAGGAGGTGCCGGCCGCCAGGCAGAGCAGGGCCAGCATCGGGGCCAGCCCCCACCTCCGGCCCTCCGTCCGCCCGGCCGGACGGCTGTGGCGGCGGTGGATCACCAGCACCGCGACGACGGCGCCGGCCACCCCGGCGACGGTCCGCCCCGTCCCGATCAGGCCGGTCAGATGCAGGGCCAGCGCCAGCAGGCACCAGCAGACCCCGTCGCCCACGGATGCGGCGGCCAGGCTCAGCCGTCCGACGGTGGTGCCGGCCATGCCGCGGTCCTGCAGCAGCCGGGCCAGCACCGGCACCGCGGTCACCCCCAGCGCGCAGGCCAGGAAGACGGTCAGGGCGGCGCTGCCGCCGTGCGGTCCGCCCAGGTGGTCGCCGTACAGGTACGGCCCCAGCGCCAGGGCGGCCAGGGCCGGTGCGAGCAGCGAGGCGGTGGTGATCCACAGCAGCGGGCGGGCGGTGGCCGGTCTGCCGCGGCTGGGTGCGGTCAGCTCGTTGCCGATCTCGAAGGCGTAGAGCGCCAGGCCCACCTGCGACAGGCCGTTGACCGACGGCATGACGTCGGGGCCGAAGAGCGCATGGTGCAGCGCGGGCAGCGCGTGGCCCAGCAGCGAGGGGCCGAGGGCGACCCCGGCCAGGATCTCCCCGACCACCGGGGGCTGACCCAGCCGGGCCGCCGCCAGGCCGGACAGCCGGCTCAGCCCCAGCAGGACGGCCAGTGCGAGTAACAGGCGCGTGGTGCTGTCGAGTCCTGTCATCAGGGACCCTTCCGCCGGGGCTCCGGCCGATCTGCCGGGGCCGTTCATTACTGACCACTTGACACGAAGTAATATATCTAGTTGTGTAGTTGGTGTCCACGGTCCCGGGGCTCACCCGCGCACATAGGCGGTGCCGGGGCCGGCGCCGGGCGAGAGGCGGTTCGCGGCCGCCCAGGACCGCCCCGCGCCGACCGGACACCTGGTGCGCGCCGAAGGTCCCCCGTCTACCCGGCGCGCACCGCTCCGGTCGTCCCCGGCCGCCCGGACGGTCTTCCGGCAGTGACGTTTGTCATCCGTTCCGATGACGGTCCGCCCGCCCCGGTGCGGCTGCGGGGCCCGAGGCTGGACGTATGGACAGTGCGGAGAAGGTGATCGAGGCCGTCGGGGTGCGCCGCCGCTACGGGGACGGGTTCGAGGCGGTGCGCGGGGTGTCGTTCGAGGTGGCCCGGGGCGAGCTGTTCGCGCTGCTGGGGACCAACGGGGCCGGGAAGACCTCGGTGATGGAGCTGCTGGAGGGCCTGGCCCGGCCCAGCGGAGGCGCGGTGCGGGTGCTCGGCCTCGATCCGCACGGAGAGCGGGCCCGGGTGCGTCCCAGGACCGGGGTGATGCTCCAGGAGGGCGGCTTCGCGCCGGACCTGACGGTGGCACAGACCGTCCGGATGTGGGCCGGCTGCGTCAGCGGCGCCCGCCCCGGGCACGAGGTGCTGGAACAGCTGGGGCTGGCGCGGCGCGGCGGTGTCCGGGTCGGACAGCTGTCGGGAGGTGAACGGCGCCGGCTGGACCTGGCACTGGCGCTGCTGGGGCGCCCCGAGGCGCTGTTCCTGGACGAGCCGACCACCGGGCTGGACACCCAGGGGCGTTACGACACCTGGGAGTTGCTGCGCCAGTTGCGGGCCGCCGGCACCACCGTGCTGCTGACCACGCACTACCTGGAGGAGGCCGAGGCGCTCGCCGATCGGCTGGCCGTGCTGCACCGGGGCCGAGTGGTGGCCTGCGGCACCACCGCGGAGGTGACCGGTGCGCGCCCGGCCCGGATCGTTTTCGGGCTGCCGACCGGCTGGCACCTGGGCGACCTGCCGCCGCTGCCGGAACTCGCGGTGCTGGCCCACGAGGAGCGCGGGGGCCGGGTGCTGCTGCACACCGACCGGCTCCAGTACTCGCTGTCGGTGCTGCTGCGCTGGGCGGACGAACGCAAGGTCGCCCTGGACCGCCTGGAGGCGCGGACCGCGTCGCTGGAGGAGGCCTTCCTGGCGATCGCCGGCACCGCGGACGCCGGCACCGCTGACGGAGCCGGACGATGACCGCGACCCGGGCCCGGGACAGGCTGGCAGCGCTGGGCCGGGCCGAGGCGACGCTGCTGCTGCGCAACCGCACCGCGCTGGCCACCGCCCTGCTGCTGCCGGCCGGGATGGTCGCGGCCTGGAGTCCGGCGCTGGGCGGCCCCGCCGACGGATCGGGCGCGGGCGTGGACGCGGACCGGCTGCTGGTGAGCAGCGGCATCGGCTTCATCCTGCTGTTCGCGGTCTACTACAACCTGGTCGCCGCCTACGTGGCGCGTCGGGAGAGCCTGGTGCTGAAGCGGCTCCGCACCGGTGAGCCGACCGATCCGGAGATCCTGGCCGGCACCGCGCTGCCGGCCGCGGCCGTGGCGGTGGCCCAGTGCCTGGCGCTGGTGGCGGCCGGGACGGTGCTGCTGCACCTGCCGCTGCCGCGCCGACCGGTACTGCTGCTGGCCGGGGTGGCGCTGGGCGTGGTGCTGATGGCCGCGCTGGCGGCCGCGTCCACCGTGGTCACCCGCAGCGTGGAGCTCGCCCAGCTCACCACCGCCCCGCTGCTGGCGGTGTCCGCCCTGGGCTCGGGGCTGCTGCTGCCGCTGCGGTCGTTGCCGCACCCGCTCGGGGAGGTGTGCCGCTGGCTGCCGCTGACCCCGGTGCTGGACCTGGTGCGGACCGGCTGGCTCGGCGGAACCCCGGCGGACCCGGCCGAACCGCTCCTGGCCCTGGGTGCGGCGCTGGCCTGGACACTGCTGGCCGTGTTTGCTGTACACCGGTGGTTCCGCTGGGAACCGCGCCGCTAGGGTCCGGACCACCGGGGAGGAGGGGTCGATGGCACGGCTGACGGGCTGGTGGGACCGGCGCAGCGATCCGGCGCGGATCGAGCTCTACACCCGCTCCTCGTTCCACCTCTTCGCGCTGATCGAGGTGTCCGCGCTGCTCGGTCCGATGGTCCAGGCGCACGGGCCGGGCGGCGTGAAGAGCGCACTGAGCGCCCTGGTGCTGGTGCACGCGGGGCTGTGCGCGCTGCTGTCGGGCCGCGGGCTCGACTGGATCCTGTCCCGGCGCGAGCGTCCGGTCCGGCTGCTCGCCGTCGTGGTCGCGCTGTCGGCGGGAGGGGCACTGGCGGTGGCGCTGGTGCACCGGTCCGGGGCGCTGCCGGACGGCAGCCAGACGGCACTTGTCGCGGTGGGGCTGCTCGGCTTCGGGCTGGGCGCGGCCGTCCTGGGCGTGCGGGGATTCCGAGCGATGCTGTCCTGGCTGCTGGGCGCGGTGGCCGGTACCGGCCTGGCCGCGGTGCTGCTGGGCCTGGGGCCGTCCGCCTGCGTGACGCTTGCTCTCGCGGTACTGGTCGTCGGCGCCTGCGGGGCCTTCACCAGCGGCTGCTCACTGTGGCTGGTCAGTGTGGTGTGGGAGTTGGACGCGGCCCGCGAGGCGCAGGCACAGCTGGCCGTCGCCGAGGAACGCCTGCGGTTCGGCCGCGATCTGCACGATGTGATGGGACGGAACCTGGCGGTGATCGCGCTCAAGAGCGAGCTGGCGGTACAGCTGGCCCGGCACGGCGATCCCGGGGCGGTGGAACAGATGACCGAGGTGCAGCGGATCGCCCGCGAGTCCCAGCGCGAGGTGCGCGACGTGGTGCGCGGCTACCGCGGCGCCGACCTGGCGGTCGAACTGGCCGGAGCGCTGTCGGTGCTGCGCGCGGCCGGTGTCGACGGGCGGTCCCACGGCGACGCCGGGGGCGGTCTGCCGGTCCAGGTCCAGGCCGCGCTGGGCTGGGTGGTGCGCGAGGCCGTCACCAATGTGCTGCGCCACAGCGAGGCGAGCAGCTGCACCATCCGGCTGGCGGCCGGTTCCGCGGCGGTGCTCTCGGTCGACAACGACGGGGTGCCCGGGACGGAGGCCGCGACCGGTACCGGATCCGGGTCGGGCCTGGCGGGGCTGGCCGAACGCCTGGCGGCGCTGGGCGGCAGCCTGGAGACCGAGGTGCGGTCGGGCGTCTTCCGGCTGACCGCCCGGGTCCCCCTGCGGGGAGCGGACGTATGACCGGGCCGATCAGGATCCTGCTGGCCGACGACGAGCACCTGATCCGGGGCGCGGTCGCCGCGCTGCTCTCCTACGAGGACGACCTGCTGGTGGTGGCGCAGGCGGCGAGCGGCGCCGAGGCACTGGCGATGGCGCGGGCGCACCGGCCGGACGTGGCGGTGCTGGATCTGCAGATGCCCGGCGGGGTGGACGGGGTGGCCGTGGCCGCCGAACTGCGCACCGTCCTGCCGGACTGCCGGACGATGATCGTCACCAGCCACGGCAGGCCAGGACACCTCAAGCGGGCCCTGGCGGCCGGGGTGCGCGGGTTCGTCCCGAAGACGGTGTCGGCCCAGCGGCTGGCCGTGATCATCCGCAGCGTGCACGCCGGCGGGCGCTATGTGGACCCGGAGCTGGCGGCCGATGCGATCAGCGCCGGCGACTCGCCGCTGACCGCGCGCGAGGCGGAGGTGCTGGAGCTGGCCGCGGACGGCGCCCCGATCGGCGAGGTGGCCAGGCGGGCCTCGCTCTCCCCGGGCACCGTGCGCAACTACCTCTCCTCGGCCACCGCCAAACTGTCCGCGGACAACCGCCACACCGCGGTGCGGCTGGCCCGTGAACGGGGCTGGCTCTAGCAGCGGGGCCGGTAACGGGGGGCCGCCGTCCCGGCTGCCGAACGAGTGAATAGTGTGACCGGTGGGTTAGCCGCTGTGCGCGCACGGTGACGATCTCGGTCGATCGCCTGGTGTGTCCCCCCGCACCCGGGCCTCGGGCCCGTGGTCCGCACTCGGCGCGGAGGTACGAAATGATGCGAATGCAACCGTTGGCCGCCATAGGCGCGGCCGTCGTCTGCGCGGTCGGTCTGGGCGCCCCGATGGCGGTCGCCTCCAGCGGCGGCAGCGCGGCGACGATCACCCTGTCGCCGACCCGGCTGGAGCCAGGGCAGACCGTGTCGATCGAGGTCGACTGCACCGCCTACAACACCCCGCGGCCCTCGGGCGTCTCCTCGCAGGCCTTCAGCTCCACCGTGCTGCTGCACCCGGTCGCCGGTGCGCTGGGCCACTTCTCCGCGGCCGCCACCATCCGCACCTCGGTCCGGCCCGGCAGCTACACGGTCGCCGGATCGTGCCAGCCCGACGATGCGCGCTCCTCGGGGTTCGTGACCACGCTGACGGTCGGCCGCACCGAGACCGAGCGTCCGCGCCGGGAGCGCGAGGGCGTCGTCGGTCCGGTGCGGACCGGGGTCGGCGGCAGCACCTACTCGGCCAGCCCTGGCCAGATCGCCGCGGGCGCGGCGCTGGTGCTCGGCGCCGGCGGGACGGCGGTGTGGCGGCGTCGGCGGGCCGGGCGCGGCGGCGCGGATGGGGTCTCCTGACGATCCGGCCGCTGCCTCCACGGAGGCGGCCTCCCCACGGGCGAGGAAGGCCGGGTTCCCCAAACTGGCCGCTGCGGTGCTCCTCGGCGTGGCGCTGATCTACCACGGTCTGCTGGGCGGGGCCCCGCCGCAACCCACCTCGGCGGAGGCCCTCGCCGCCCACCCCGACTGGGCCGACGCCCCGCCGGCGGCGCCGCTGCCGGCCTCGGCGCCGCTGCGGATCCGGATCCCGGCGATCTCGGTGGACGCCCCGCTGACCGGGTTGCACCTGGACCGGCAGCACCACCTGCTGCCACCGCCCGACGAGCAGCGCAACCTGGCCGGCTGGTACACCGGCGGTGCCGCCCCGGGCACGGTCGGGGCCGCGATCATCGCCGGACACGTCGACAACGCCCACGGCCCCGCGGTCTTCTACGGCCTGGGCTCGCTGCACCGCGGCGACACCGTCAGCATCCTGCGCCGGGACCGGCGCACCGCGACCTTCCGCGTCGACGGCATCGACGTCTACTCGCGCAAGTCCTTCCCGGACCGCAAGGTCTACGGGCCCACGCCCTACCCCGAGCTGCGCCTGATCACCTGCGGCGGCGGCTACACCCGGGCCAGCGGCTACCTCGGCAACGTGGTGGTCTTCGCGCACCTCGTCACCGCCGCGTCCCCCTGAGGCGCGGATCGCGCCGATTGACGGATCGGGTCGCGGAGTTGGCGTTGTGTGGCCCGGCTTTCCGGATTGTCCCGCGGTGGATCGGACGGCAGGTCCGTGGCCTCCACCGATGCTCCTACGGTGAGGGTGTTGGCGGGCCCGGACCGGCTTGGACAGCGGCCCGGGCCCGGTTGCTGGCAGCACCAGAAGGGATACGGGTATGTCGGATCAGACGAGCACGGCGACGGACCTGCCGGTCGGGACCTGGTCGGCGGAGGTGACGGTGGACGGGACGTCGTTCCCGACCGCGACGATGTCCCTCAGCGCGGACGGCACGCTGGGCATCACCACGCCGGTGAGCCGGGCGACGGGCACCTGGAGTGCGGAGGGCAACAGCGTCCACTGGGTGGGGAAGGAGGTGTACCAGGAGGGTCCGGGCCTGCCCGGACACGTCCTCATCGACCAGCACATGGAGCTGGACGGGGACACCTTCGCCAGCCGGGGCAAGTCGCAGGTGTACGACCAGGAGGGGGCCTTCGCCAAGACGGTCAACACCGTGGTGAACGGCACCCGCGTCAGCCGGTCGCCGCAGACCGAATCCGCCTGACGCACGACGACAGTGGCGCGAGCAGGACCCCGGTGATCGGGTCCTGCTCGCGCCACTGTTCGTGCTGCCGCCGTCGGCTACCCGTTGGGCAGCCGGACGGAGAGGGGGTGGTGGAACTGGTCGGTCGGGTCGTAGCCGGCCTTGACGGCCTGCAGGCGCGGGTAGTTGTCCTTGAAGTAGAGGGTCTGCCAGGACGTCCCCGAGGTGTTCTGTGCGGGATCGGCCAGGTCGGTGTCGGGGAAGTTGATGTAGCAGCCGTCCGTCGCCGTGGCGGGCACCGGCACCCCGCCGGTGGCGCTGTGCAGGTCCTGGTAGAAGGACCGGGTCCAGGCGACGTTGGTGTCGTCGTCCGCGGGGTCGGCCCACGCCGTGACCAGCAGGGTCTTCAGGATCGAGTCCCGCTGGGCCACGGCCGTGGCGGCGGGCGCGACGCTGTTGACCTGGCCGCCGTAGGCGTACACCACCAGGGTGGTGATGGCGTTCGCAGGGGGAGCGCTCAGGTACTGGTAGAGCGTGCCCGCCTGGTCGGCGGTGAAGGGGCGGCGCAGGTAGGAGCCCTTGCTCTTGCTGCGGTTGTCGGAGGCGGGTGCCTCCGGGTAGAGGCCGGCCATCCGGGCGGTCAGCCAGTTCATGGTGGCCGTCGAGGTGCTGCTCGGGGCGCTCACCCCCTGGCTGACGGCGCCCAGATAGGAGTTCATCAGGTTCTGGGCGCCGGGCACGCCGGCGTCGATCTCAGCCACCAGGGCGATGACTCCGGCGTTGCGGCAGGTCAGCGCGAACTCGCTGTAGAGGGTGCGGTAGGGGGTGCCCGGGGCGCTGTTGGCGGCGTGCCAGGCGCCGTGGTTGGCCACCAGGCGTTCGAACGCCGTCTCGGTCAGGCCGGACCAGGGCCAGACCACGGTGGCGGTGATCACCGCCTTGGGCGGGGTGGGCAGCAGGCCGGCCGGGCCGGCGCCGGTGGCCTGCGGGGAGCGGAACAGGAAGCGGGTGACGACGCCGAAGCTTCCGCCGCCGCCGCCCGTGTGCGCCCACCACAGATCCCGGTTGGGGTCCGTGCTGCTGCGGGTGGCCAGTTGCAGGTGGGCCTGTCCGTTCCGGTCGACGGTGACCACCTCGACGCCGTAGAGGTGGTCGACGACCAGTCCCTGGTCACGGCAGAGCGGGCCGAAGCCGCCGCCCGTGGTGAATCCCGCCACCCCGACGGTGGGGCAGGAGCCGGTCGGGGCCACCATCCCGTAGGCGAGGTACAACTGCTTGTACGCCACGCCGAGTTGGGCGCCGGCCTGGATCGATATCGCCTGGTGGACCGGGTCGTAGCCGATCGCGTTCAGCTGGGAGACGTCGATGAGCGCCGTCACCTGGGGGTTGTCGACCAGGGCGTCCAGGCAGTGGCCGCCGCTGCGGACCGCGATCTGCTGCCCGGCGTCGACGGCCTGCTGGACCGCCTGGCGGGTCTGGTCGGCGGTGAAGACCTGGTTGATCCGGGCGGGTGCGCCGGTGAAGCGCCGGTTCAGGCCACGGGTGGTCAGGTAGCCGTAGCCGGGGTCGCCCGGCTGCACGGTGACCTCGCCCGGGACCGCGACGGCGCTGCCGGTGGTGCTGGTGGAGTCGGCCGCGGCCGCCGGGCTGGCGATGCCGGCGCCCGCCAGGGCCAGCGCTCCGCCTGCGGCGGAGGTGCCCAGAAAGTGTCGTCGGGTCAGTTCTGTCATCGTGGAGTCTCCTCTCCTCGGGTCTGCTGCGCGGGCACGGGGACGGCGCTCAGTCGGAGAGGAGGTCGCGCAGCAACTGGTCGACGTTCTTCACGTCCTGCTCGGACAGCGCGAAGGTGGCCAGGTGTCCGTAGGAGCTGGGGATCTCCTGGTACTTCGCTCCGGGCACCAGCGCGGCGGCGCGGCGGCTCTCCTCCGGGGGGAAGAGGAAGTCGCCGGTGAAGCCGGCGACCAGGGTCTTGGCGGTGATGCCGCCCAGGGCGTCGGCGAGTTCCCCGCCGTGGGCCGGGTCGGCGAGCGCGGCCTTGCGCGCCTGGGCGATGACGCCGTTGGGGTCCTGGCCGATGAAAAGGCCCTCGAACAGACGGCTGACGACGTCGCCGTCGGAGCTGAATCCGAGCGGCCGCCACAGCTCCTCGCCCTCCCGGTAGAAGCCCGTGGTCGGTGCGGTGATGGCGGTGACCCGGCCGACCCGGCGCAGGCCGGCCTGGACCGACTCGATGCTCGGGTAGAACCCGCCCTGCCAGGCCGGGTCGCTGGTGATCTGCTCCTCGACGGCGTAGCGCAGCCACAGCTTGGTCCAGGGCCGGGGCCGCGGCGATCCCGCGATCGAGGCCAGCCGCTTGACCATGGGCGCGAAGCGCACGGCCCACTCCCAGATCTGCAGGGACCCGACCGACCAGCCCAGGATGAGCTGCAGTTCACTGATGCCGAACTTCTCGGTGACCAGCCGGTGCTGGGCGATCACGTCGTCGCTGATGTGCACCGCGGGGAAGGCGCCGCGCTCGAACGGTGCCGCGGTGTTCTCCGGCGAGGTGCTCGGGGACAGCCCGAAGTGGCCGGGGAGGATGATGAAGTACTTCGTGGGGTCCAGCGGGCGCCCCTCGCCGATCCAGACGTCCAGTGCCTCCGGCGGTGCGGCCAGGAAGGTCGGGAAGAGGATGGCGTTGTCCTTGGCGGCGTTCAGCGTGCCCAGGGTCCGGTAGGCGAGCTTGGCGTCGGGCACGGTCGCCCCGCCGGCGAGGGAGAAGTCGCCCAGTTCGAAGAAGTCGAAGGTGGTCATGGTGTGCCTTTCACTGGGTACGGGTGATGGCGGGTCAGTTCCTGTCTAGTTCAGCGGGGACGGCCGGGCCCGGTCGGAGCACGAGCCGACCGCGATTCACGGGATTTCCTGCGGGTACTTCGGCAGGTCGGGCCCCGGCGCCCCGGCGCCGGGGCTGTCAGTCCGACACGTCGTCGTCCGGTTCCGCGATCAGGACGGCCCCGGGGGCGGGCCCGGTGGTGACTACGAGCAGACCCGTCAGCGCGGTCATCGCGATCCCCGTGCCGAGGATGGGATGCGGTGTGAACCCCAGCCCGGCGATGACCGGGGCGGCGAGGGCGAACAACGGGCTGCCGGCGGCGGCGTGGTGCGGGCGGAGCTGCAGCACCCAGACGGCGGCGACGAACAGGGCGACCGGGACGGTGAAGACCGCACCCGCCTGGTGCGCGCTGAGCACGGAGTGCCCGGTGGTGCGGTCGACGTTGGCAGCGAGTCCGGCGCCCACGGCCGCCGCCGCGGAGAAGACGGGCAGGTGTCCGTACCCCCAGGCGAACCCGATCCGGCTGGAGTGCAGGAAGCGGTGTGCGGGACGGGCGAAGTACAGCCACCACATGGAGAACAGCGTGAGCAGTCCGCCGACGGCCGTCTCGTCGAGCTCCCCGGAACGGGTGCCGTCCAGCGCGGCCTGCAGCGCGCCCGTGGAGGCGAGCACCGACTCGCCGAGCACGATCAGCGTGAACAGGCCGAAGCGCTCGGCGATGTGGCGGGGGTGCCAGGGGTTGGCCCCGGCGCGGCGGGCCAGCAGCGGGACGGCCAGCTCGGCCAGCACCATGACCGGTGCGAGCTCAGGCCACAGCCGGTTGCCGGCGACCAGGAGCAGCATCCAACCGGCCCAGCACAGCGCCAGGCCGCCCGCGTAGCGCAGCGCGATGCTGCGGCCCACGGGGTACTCCCGGGCCGCCCGGAGCCAGTGGGCGATCAGGCCCAGCCGCAGGATGCCCCAGCCGACGGCCAGCACGGTGAAGTCGCCGTGCGCGAACACCAGCGGGATGCCGGCGGCCAGGATCAGGCTGCCGGTGATCTGGACCAGCGTGGTGGCCCGGTAGAGCAGGTCGTCGTTGTCGTAGACGGAGGCGAACCAGGTGAAGTGCATCCAGGCCCACCAGATCGCGAAGAACACGGCGGTGTAGCCGGCCAGTCCGGTGCCCAGGTGCCCGGCGGCCAGGGCGTGGCGCCACTGGGTGGACGCCTGGGAGACGGCCACGACGAAGCAGAGATCGAACAGGCATTCAAGCGGCGTGGAGACCCGGTGCTCCTCGGCGGGGTCGCGGGCCACCATGGGCCGCAACGCGGCGCGCCCGCGCGGTGCGGGCTCGGCCGCACCGCGTGCCGGACTCCTCTCGGAGACCGGCGCGGGCGGCGGCGGGTTGGAAGGTATCCGCACGTGCTACTCCCGCAAGTCCATCCAGACGCTCTTGACCTGGGTGTAGTTGTGCATGCTCTCGGGTCCGAACTCGCGGCCGTAGCCGGAGTGCTTGTAGCCGCCCATCGGCATCATGGGGTCGAACTGCGAGTAGGTGTTGACCCAGCAGGTGCCCGCGGCCAGCGCCCCGGCGACCCGGTGGGCCCGCTTGGCGTCGCGCGTGTGCACACCGGCGGCCAGACCGTACTTGGTGCTGTTGGCCAGGGCGACCGCCTCCTGCTCGGTGTCGAACGGCAGGACGGTGAGTACCGGACCGAAGATCTCCTCCTGGGAGATGCGCATGTCGGGGGTGGCGTCGGTGAAGATGGTCGGCCGCCAGTAGAGGCCGTCGGGCTGCTCCGGGTTGTGGAAGGCGGTGCCTCCGGTGGCCAGGCGGGCGCCTTCGGCCTGGCCGATCCCGACGTACTCGACGACCTTGTCGTACTGGGCCTGGTGGGCGATCGGCCCGAACCAGGTGGTGTCCAGCAGCGGGTCGGCGGGGGTGACCGCCTCGGCCTGCGCGACCAGGCGCTCGGTCACCTCGGCCAGGACGGAACGCTGCACCAGCAGTCGGGTGCCGGCCATGCAGTACTGGCCGGTGTTGAAGAAGGCGGCCCAGAAGGCGTCGTCCACGGCCCGGTCCAGGTCGGCGTCGGCGAAGAGGATGTTCGCGGACTTGCCGCCCAGCTCCATGGTGACCTTCTTCAAGGTCGCGGCCGCCGCGCGGATGATCGACTGGCCGACCGCGGTCGACCCGGTGAACGCGATCTTGTCGACGCCCGGGTCGTCCACCAGGGTCTGGCCCAGCTCGGGACCGGGACCGGTCACCACGTTCAGCACGCCTTCGGGAAGGCCCGCCTCGGCCAGCAGTGCGGCCATCTTCAGGGCGGTCAGCGGCGTCGGCTCGGCGGGCTTGTGCACCACGGTGTTGCCGGCCGCCAGGGCGGGGGCGAGCTTGCTGGTGGAGAGGATCAGCGGGAAGTTGAACGGCGTGATCGCGCCGACCACACCGACCGGCTCGTGCAGGGTGTAGGCGAAGGTCGGGGTGCCGGTGGACCGGGTCGCCCCGTCCAGATGGGCGGCGAGACCGCCGAAGTACCGGTACGCCTGGGTGACGAAGGGCAGGTCGATGCCGGAGGAGACGCTGATCGGCTTGCCCATGTCGATGGTCTCCAGGAAGGCGATCTCCTGGGCGTCGCGTTCGATGAGCTCGGCGGCGCGCAGCAGCACCCGACCCCGTTCGTGTGCGGACATCCGCGGCCAGGGTCCCTCGTCGAAGGCGCGCCGGGCGCTTCGCACCGCGCGCTGCATGTCGGCCGGATCGGCCGCGGCCACCTGGGTGGTCACGGTGCCGTCGGCGGGATTGAGGTTCGGGATGGTGCGGCCCTCGGCCGCGTCCGCCCAGGCGCCGTCGATGAAGAGCTGACCGGGTCGGACCGTACGGAGGTGGGGGCGTGCTTCGGTGATGGACATGCTCTCTCCTTCGGTGAATGTGGTGACCGGCCGTCAGCGACCGGACACCACCGGGGTGAGGTCGCACGAGGTACGCGTTCCCGGGGGCGGGGGCCCCGGCGACAGGTGCCTGGTCTGCACGGCACCGGCCCGGTGGCCGGTCTCCGGCGGATGAGTCTCCATCGGGGCTCTCCGTTCTCAGGTGGCAGCCGCCTTCCAGCCGTTCGCGCGGCACCGTCGTGACGTGCCTGGCTGCCAGGTGGTCAGGGGCTCGGGTCGCGGCGCAGGAGGCACCGCAGACTTCACCCCATCCTCGGCCGCGGCGCAGCTGGTGGGCGGGCGGGGAACCGGATCGCCGGGTACTGCGTCAGGTCGTTCCGTTTGCTCCGGCACGTCCTGCCGGCCGCGGCGTCCGGTCCGGCCCGGTGCGGGTCCCCGCCGGCCCGCCGGGCCTCCGGCCATCCGCCGCCGACTTGCCGCAATGCATCCGCTCAATCCGGTAAGTGCCGTTCCCGACCGGCCTGTCGGTCCGCCGGCCGGACATCTGACGTTGGCTGGAGGGTGCCAGAGAAGCGCACACGCAGAAGAAGGAGAGAAGGCCACCATGTCCCAAACGGATTTCCTGCGGTTCCTCTCGGAGGTCGGGGACGACCCGCAGCGGCTGGCCCGCTACGACCGCTACAGCCTCGCCCAGCTCATCTTCCACAGCGGCAATGAGGGCTACTCGTTCAACGTGCCCGACATCGAGAGCGTGGTCGGGCAGTTGGAGGCGAACGTCATCATCAAGAAGGACAACGAGGCGTTCGACGGCAGCAGCAGCCTGTGGCGCTCCATGTGGGGACGCCGGCACCTGGACTACGTGGTGCGGCACCTGATCAGTCGACACACGGCCGAGGAACTCGCCCAACTGGCGACTCCGGGTGCGGGGGAGGCGAAGTGAGCGAGAACAACGTCGTCGAGTTCCTCGGCCGGCTCGGGGAACAGCCCGAACTCCTGGAGCGGCTGCAGCCGTTGAGCAAGGCGGAGGTGCTGGAGGCCGCCGCCGTGCTGGGGCTGCCCTTCACCGAGGCGCAGTTCGACAGCCTGATCTGGAGCCTGGAGGAGAAGCTGGCCGACCGCCGCCACGAGCCGTTCAGCGAACGGTTCTCGCTGTGGCACGTGATGTGGGGACGCTACTACCTCGAGTACCTGGTGCTCGACCTGCTGCCGGCCCTCCAGGACACCGCGCTGCTGCCCTGACCGCGGGCGCGCCCCGTCCACTGCTCGGCTTCAGCCGCCGAACGCCTCGCGGTGCTGACCGCTGAGGGCGGTGTACCACTCGGCGTTGAGCTGGATGTGGGCGCGCTCCTCGTCGGTCAGTTCGCGCCTGACCTTCGCCGGGACGCCGGCCACCAGCGAGCCCGGCGGGATCCGCATCCCCTGCGGCACCAGCGCGTTCGCGGCGACCAGCGAACCCGCGCCGACGACCGCGCCGTTGAGGACGGTGGCGCCCATGCCGACCAGGCAGTCGTCCTCGACGGTGCAGCCGTGCAGCACGGCGTTGTGGCCCACCGAGACCCGGGCGCCGACCGTGGCCGGGAAGCCGAAGTCGGCGTGGACCGAGCAGTTGTCCTGGATGTTGCTGTCCACCCCGAGGGTGATCGTCTCGCAGTCGCCGCGCAGCACCGCCCCGTACCAGACGCTGGACCCGGCGGCCAGGCGCACCGAGCCCAGCACCGTCCCGGTCGGGGCGACGAACGCCTGCTCGTCCACCTCCGGGGTGCGTCCGGCGACGGCGGCGATCAGCGGTCGGGCTACGGGTTCGGTCATGGGGTGCTCCCGGACGGATCAGGTTCGGACGACGAACGGTGACGGCAGACGGTTCGGTTGCACGCTACCGCCGACGCCGCACGCCGCCTCCGCGGGGCCGCCCGCAGCCGCGAGACTTCGGTGCATGACCTCTCGACCCGCTCTGCACCGCTACCGCTTCACCACCGTCTGGGACCTGCCCGCGCCGCCGCGGCGGGTGTACGACGTGCTGTCCGATCCGCGTACCTATCCCGTGTGGTGGCCGGAGATCCGCGAGGTCCGGCAGCTCGACGAGCACACCGGGGCGATGCGGTTCCGGTCGCTGCTCCCGTATGAATTGCATGTGACCGCGCATGAGGCGCGGCAGGATCCGGCGGCCGGGGTGCTGGAGGCGCGGCTCACCGGGGACCTGGAAGGAAGCACCCGCTGGACCGTCACCAGCAGGGGCGACGGCGCGGCGGTGGCCGTGTTCGACGAGGACGTCGAGGTCCGCAAGCCGCTGATGCGACGGCTCGCGCTGCCCGGCCGGCCGGCCTTCAGGATCAACCACGCGCTGATGATGAGAAGCGGAATGACCGGCTTGACACGGTATCTTGCCGTGTGCGACGTCCTCTGCATTGGTCTTGACCAATGATCCGCGAAACCCCTACTGTCGCCATAGTGCAGGGTCCTTTAAGAAATAAGGGCTCATAAATACGGGCACCGGCTCACAGGCGGAGGACAGGGTGGGGACCACACAGGCCGCGCGCGGGAACGGGGTTGCCGTCGCCGACGCGCCCGAACCCAAGTACTGGCATCTGCGCACCGTCCTGGTGCGGGCGCTCGACTCGGAGTTCCAGGCCGGCGAGGTGCTGCCCAACGAGCGGGACCTCTCGGCGCGTTTCGGCGTGGCCAGGGCCACCCTGCGCCAGGCGCTGGACCAGCTGGAGCTGGAGGGCAGGCTGGTGCGCCGCCGCGGCATCGGCACGCTGGTCGCCGCGCCGCGGATGGGCGTCCCGGTGGCCGAGACCGCCGGGCGCGACAGCTGGCGGATCGTCGACGCCGGGTACGCGCCGGCCCCGGCCGCCGTCGCCACCACCCTGGGCATCCCGGCCGACGAGCCGGTGCACGCCGTCCGCCGGCTGCGGATGATGCACGGTCAGGCCATCGGCGCCGAGACCCTCTACGTGCCCGACGCCGTGGTGCCGCACGTCCCCGCCATCTTCGCGAAGTCCAGCATCGCCGACTCCAGCCGGGCCCGCTCGGTGCTGCGCCAGCTCCAGCGGCTGGAGCTGGACGGCGAGTCGCGCTCGGTCGAGCTGGGGGTCGCCGAGGAGGAGCAGGCCAGGATGCTGGAGCGGCCGCCGGGCACCCCGGTACTGGTGCTGACCACCCGCTACCAGGCGCAGGGCGGTACGGCGGCGGTCGCCGTCTCCACCTACCGCGCCGACATGTGCCGACTGACCTTCGGAGCCTCCGGCGTCGTCGACGTCACCCCGGCCGCCCCGGCCGCCGAGGTCCGCACCGCCTCCTGATCCACCGAGAACAGCTGCTCCTCGGCGTGTTCGAGGGCCAGCCGCAGGGCGCCGGTGGCGATCACGTCGTCACCGAGCGCCGACAGCCGCACCACCGGCGGGCGCAGGCACATCCGGGTCAGCTGCTCGCGCAGCGGGTCCAGCACCCCGTCGAGCCCGGCGGCCCAGCCGCCGACGACCACGATCTCCGGGTCGATGGCCAGCACCAGCGCGGCCACGTCGCGCACCAGCCGGGCCAGGAAGCGGTCCCGGACGTCCAGGGCGACCTGGTCGCCCTGTTCGGCCAGCCGCAGCACGCGGGCCACGGCGGCCTCGTCCAGCGGGTCGATCGGCTTGCTGGGCGCGGAGAGCAGCTGGGCCGGGTTGGACTCGCGTCCCAGCAGGTGCAGCGAGCCGATCTCGCCGGCCGCGCCGCCGAAGCCGCGGTGCAGCCGTCCGTTGATCAGCGATCCGGCGCCGGGGCTGAGCCCGGCCAGCACGAAGACCACGTCGCCCATGCCGGCCGCCGCGCCCTTCCAGTGCTCGCCGATGGCGGCGAGGTTGGCGTCGTTCTCGACCAGGACCGGGCAGCGGAACGAGCGGCGCAGCCGGGCGCCCAGCTCCAGACCGGTCCAGCCCGGCAGCGCGGTGCCCAGTCGCACCACGCCCTCGGCGTCCACCACGCCGGGCGTGCCGACACCGACCGCCCACAGGGTGTCCCGGGAGACATTGGCGCGGCGCAGCAGTTCGGCGACGGTGGCGCGGACCAGGCCCAGGCGTTCGGTGGCGCCGGTGGACTCGTCGATGGGGCGGGCGTAGGAGTCGATCAGCCGGCCGGTGAGGTCGGCGAGCGCGACCCGGGTGCCGTGGGTGCCGATCTCGATGCCGAGCAGGTGCCCGGCCTCGGCACGGAAGCGGAAGTGGCGGGCCGGGCGTCCGCGCTGGCGGGTGGAGTCACCGCGGCGGGAGTCCGGGTCCGGGTGCACCTCGACGACCAGTCCCGACTCGATCAGGCCTTCGATGACGCCCTCGACGGTGGGGCGGGACAGGCCGGTGT
Source organism: Streptacidiphilus jeojiensis (assembly GCF_042510965.1). Classification (NCBI taxonomy): domain Bacteria; kingdom Bacillati; phylum Actinomycetota; class Actinomycetes; order Kitasatosporales; family Streptomycetaceae; genus Streptacidiphilus; species Streptacidiphilus jeojiensis. The sequence continues at coordinate 472,099 of NZ_JBEUKS010000007.1, read as the reverse complement.
CGCCCACCAGCTGGGTGAGGGTCAGCGCGTCGCCGCCGCGCAGGGCGTGCAGGGTCACGGCGGAGTTGATCCGTCGCAGCAGCGACGAGTCGCCGCCGGTGAGCTGTGCCAACTCTTCGCCTTCCCTCTCCTGGATGCCCGGGGGTAGCCGGATCGTATCCGGGCGGTGTGCGCGCCCGCGAGCATTTGTGCAGCTCATGAACGGCTTCGGTATCAAACGGCAACACTGCGAAAAGATTCGGCCAGTCTGCCGAGCGCCCGCCGGATCTCGGAAGGCGTCAGATGGGCGTAACCGAGGACGAAGCGGGCGGGGGCGGCGTGCGCGGCGGCGGCTGGCGAAGGGACGGCGTCCGCCGCGTCGGCCGCCGGGGCGGTGGCGCAGTAGTCGCTGAGCGGGCGCAGGCGGACCCCGGCGGCGGCGCAGACGGCCTCGGGGACCGGGAAGGGGAACTCGGCGATCAGGTGCAGCCCGGCGGCGACGCCGCTGATCCGGACCCCGGGCACGGCCGCGGTCAGCGCCTCGATCAGGGCGTCCCGGCGTTCGCGGTAGCGGCGCTGGCACAGCCGCAGCTGCCGGTCGTAGCGCCCGGAGCGCAGGAACGCGGCGAAGGCGGCCTGTTCGGCCACCGCGTTGCCCAGGTCGGTGACCCGCTTGGCCTCCACCAGCTCGTCCAGCAGCTCCGCCGGCGGCACCATCCAGCCCAGCCGCAGTCCCGGGGCCAGCGACTTGCTCACCGAGCCGGTGTAGAGCACCAGGTCCGGTGCCAGGCCCTGGAGCGCGCCGACCGGGGCCCGGTCGTAGCGGAAGTCGCCGTCGTAGTCGTCCTCCACCAGCAGGCCGCGGCGGTCCGCCGCCCAGTCGAGCAGCGCGGCCCGGCGCGCGGGGGAGTGGACCACGCCGGTGGGGAAGTGGTGCGCCGGGGTGATGACGGCCGCGCGGGCGCCGCTGGCGGCGAGCGCGCCCGGATCCAGCCCCTCCGCGTCCACCGGGACCGGGACCGGGCGCAGCCCGGCGGCGGACAGCAGCGGGTACTGGGACAGGCTGCCCGGGTCCTCCACGGCGACCACCCGGTGGCCGCGGGCCCGCAGCACCCGTCCCAGCAGGGTCAGCGCCTGGGCCACCCCGGAACAGACCAGCACCCCCTCGGGGGCGACCACCACACCGCGGCGGCGGGACAGCAGCTCGGCCAGGGCGGCGCGCAGCTCCGGCAGGCCCTGCGGATGCGGGTAGTCCAGGGCCGCGTCGGGCAGTCCGGCCAGGGCGCTGCGGTGCGCGGCGGACCAGGCGGCCCGGGGGAACAGTGCGAGGTCGGGCAGGCCGGGACGGAAGTCGGTGACCCGAGTGGTCGGCGGCCCTGGGCGCGGCGCGACGGGCGACGGGGGCGTACGGGTGAGCGCGGCGACCCAGGTGCCCGAGCCCTGACGGCTGGTCAGATAGCCCTCGGCGGTGAGCTGTGCGTACAGCTCGCTGACCAGGCCGCGGGAGACCCCGAGGTCCCGGGCCAGGTCGCGGGTGGACGGCAGCCTGGTCCCCGGCGCCAGCCGTCCCTCGCGCACCGACTGCCGGAGCGCGGCGCCCAGCTCCCGCCCCCGACCGCGCGGCGGGCCCGAGGCGGCCGGGAGCAGCAGCTCCCAGGCGGGGGAGTCGGCGGGCTCGCCGGTGGCCGGATCGGTGGGGGTGGCTCCGGTCGAAGTGGTCCAGGAACTCCGCATGGAAGTGGACCTTAACTCGGACCACTGCGCGGACGAAGCTGCCGGTATGAACCGACCGACCCGCCCCCGTACCCGCCCCCGCTCCGCCGCGTCCGGTGCGTCCGGTGCGGCGCTCGCCGGTGGCGCCGCCTTCCTGGTCGGCACTAGCTTCGTGGCGATGAGCCTGCTCGGCGGCTATCCGGGCCTCGGCGGCCAGGGCCTGCGCTACGGTGCCGCGGCCGTGGTCCTGCTCGCCCTCGCCGCCCGGGGACCGCGCGGGCTCGCCCCGGCCAGGGCGCTTCCGTTCCGGCTGTGGCTGCGGCTGGCACTGCTGGCCGCCACCGGGATGGTCGGCTTCAACCTCGCCGTCCTCACCGCCGAGCGCAGCGCGGAGCCGGCCGTGCCGGGGGTGGTGGTCGGCTGCGCCCCGCTGGCGATCGCGGTCCTGGCACCGCTGCTGGACCGTCGCCGTCCCTCGCCCCGGATCGCCGGGGCCGCACTGCTGGTCGTCGTCGGGGCGGCGGTGGTCCAGGGCTTCGGCCGCACCGACGCGGCCGGACTGGGCTTCTCGCTGCTCGCCCTGCTGGGCGAGGTCGCCTTCGGCCTGGTCGCGCTACCGCTGATCCCGCCGCTGGGCCCGCTGCTGCTGTCCGGCTGCGCCTGCGCGGCGGGCTCGGTCCAGGCCCTGCAGCTGGGACTGCTGCTGCAGGGCCCGGCGGTGTTGCGGCTGCCGACCGCGACCCAGGCCCTGGCGCTGGCCTGGATGGCGCTGCCGGTCACCGTCCTCGCCTTCTGGGCCTGGTACACCGGCGTCCAGCGGCTGGGCCCGGAACGCGCCGGTCTCTTCTCCGGTGTGATCCCGGTGGCGGCCGCGGCGACCGCGCCGCTGGTCGGCACGGGCACCCCCGGGGTCGGCCAGCTCGCGGGCAGCCTGCTGGTGGCGGGCGGGGTGGTCGCCGGGCTGGTCGCGGGAGCGGGCGCGGGAGGTGGAGCGGGTCCGGGCGTCGCACCCGTCGCCCACCACCCGGTCCGTCCGGCCGGGCTGAGGCTGCGTCAGCGCCGGGGCGCGGCCTCGGCGGAGTCGAGCGCCTCGACCAGCCAGGTGTAGACGGCGGCGCGGGAGGTGGGCGGCTGCTGGTCCTGCAGCACGGCCAGCAGCTGGCGGTAGCGCTCCAGCCGCCCGTCGAGGCCGGCTTCGAGGACACCCCCGACCCGGGCCCGTACCGCCGCTCGGCGCTCGGGTCCGGAGCCGGCCCCCAGCAGGTGGTCGACGACGGCAGCCGCCCGGGGCGAGTCGGGCGCGACGCCCTCCCGCAGCGCGGCGCCGACGGTCCGCTCCAGGTTCTCCGCGAACCGGCTGTGCCGATCCGGCTGCGGCCCTGCCTCCCGCCGTGCCCCCGGCTCAGCTTCGGTCCTCGTGGTCGCACTCTGCTGCACGGCCCGACGCGTCAGCTGCTGGAACCCCGGGTCCGACACCAGCTCCGACAGCTCCAGCCAGGCCTCCAGCTGCTCCTGCGTCGGGTCGTCCGGCAGCCGGTGGACGTCACCGCGCAGCCGGTCGCGGAGCTCCGGCCCGACGTCCAGGCCGGCGCAGGCCCGCGCGGCGAAGTCCTCGATCATCTGCTGCCGTTCCTGCGCCGACAGCCGCGCCATACGGTTCAAGCGGTCCATGTTCCCTGGCTCCTCCCGATCTCCTGCGGCAATGGCGGACAGCACCGCGCGGCGCAGCCGCAGCGTGGCGATCTGGGTGTCCAGCGCCGCGACATGGGTCGCCGCGACTGCGGCCACCGTGCTCTCGCGGTCCAGCACCCGGCGCACCTCGGCGTGGCCGAACCCGAGCTCGCGCAGCGTGGCCACCAACTCCAGCCGGGCCACCCCGGCCGCGTCGTACAGCCGATGCCCACCCGCACTGCGCGTCGCCTCGGGCACCACCCCGACCTCGGACCAGTACCGAATGGTCCGCACCGGAAGCCCGGTGCGCCGGGCGAGTTCACCGATCGTCAGCAGCACCGCGGCTGCTCCCTGCCTGCCGTCCATGCCCCAGAGTCTGCGACCTCCAGCCGCTGGAGGTGCAAGCCGCAGTCACAGCAGGGCGAACTGGCCGTCCGGGCCTTCCTCGTGGTGGAGCAGGACCGAGGCCGGGCGGCGGGAGTGGTCGCGGACCGGGAGGACTCCGGCGGCGGTGAGGTCGGCGGTGCCGACTCCGCCGTCGGCGGCCCGGGCGGTGAGGTCGGTCAGGGCCGGACGCAGTTCGGCCAGCAGGGTCAGCACGGTGACCAGGTCGACGAGGTCGGCGGTGTACTGCTGGGGCCAGCCGGTCAGGGCCAGGGCCTCCAGGGTGCCGGGCCGGGCCTCGGGGTCGGCGCAGCGTTCGGCGAACCAGCGGGTCAGCACCGGTTCGCCGGCGGCGCGGAACCCCCAGGCGCTGCGGGCGACCGGGGAGAGCCGACCGGTGCCGATCAGCAGGGACTCGTCCTCGGGGTCGTGCTCCAGGGCGTCCGGCAGCCCGGTCACCCGCTCCCGGACGAAGGGACGGCGCCCGCCCGGCATCCGCAGCGGGCCGAGCCCTGCGGTGGAGCGTTCACCGAAGGTGTGCAGCCAGAGCACCCGTCGGCCCAGGTCCAGGCCCTCCGCCCAGAGGCCGGGGTCGGCGGGGAGGGGTACAGGGACGTCCTCGCCGGTGCGGCCGAGCGGGTGCGCGGTCACCGCCGCGATCCAGGCGAGCAACTCCTCGGGCCGGACCTGGACCCCCAACTTCCGTCTCAGCAGCGCGGTCAGACCAGGCGTCAGGTTCGGCTCCAGGCCGCCCGGGCGGCGGTAGAGCGGATGGATCCGGCCGACCCCCTTGGGCCGGGCGCCGTCCGGCAGCTCGCACGAGAAGGCGACGGCGGGGCCGTCCTCGACGTCGCCGGGCTGGACGGGCTGGACCGCGGCGAAGAGCTGCCGGCCGTCCGCGACCCGCCACAGCTCGGGCCGGGGCTGGTCCAGCAGTCGCTGGTCGGCCAGCAGCCACTGCCGGTCGAACGCGCCGTGCCGGACCCGTACCGGCTCGGGCGCGGAGCCCGGCTCCTGGGACAGCCGCCGGGTCGAGGTCGCCTGCCCGGGCAGCTGCGGGACGGCACTGTCCACCGTCCGCGACCGGCTCGGCCGGAACAGCTCGGCCCGCTGCACCGGATCGGCCTCGGCCAACCTGCGCCACCGCGCGGCCAGCACCTCGGGATGCGCGGACCTGACCCACCCCCGCCCCACCCGCAGCCCGGCCACCGACCACGGCATCAGCTCGCTGAGCAGCGGCACTCCGGCCACCTGGCACCTCCCACCGGTCATCGTACCGAGCCGGTCCGACACGGCGCCGTGGTAGCCGGGTGGGAACCGCCGGAAAGCGGAAGAGGAACCGGACAGGGGATTGCCGCGTCACAGGGCCATGACTCGAACTGCGAACCTTATGGCGCTCCTTGCGGCCGGCGCAGCGCTGCTGTTGGGGTGTGCCGCGCAGAGCGCTCCCGGTACTTCCTCCGATACCTCGCGGCTGTCGCTCTCGGTGGCCCCGTCCCGGGCGGCTGTCGCGTCGCCGCAGCAGACCGCGCGGGCGGATGTGGCCGCGCGGCTCGGCGCCTTCGTGGCGCCGCCCGGTGCGCGGCGGCTGGCGGGTGCTCCGGCGGGCTCGGCGGGCCTGTTCCCGGCGTTGACGGTCGGGGGCAAGGTGGTGGCCGCCGTCGGATGGTGGACCTATCCGGGGACGCAGCAGCAGGCCGCCGACTGGTTGACGTCCCATGTCCCCCGGGGCACCGTCGGGACGGGGTCCAGCGGTAGGGGACGCAAGGGAGCGGCCGGAGGCGTCGCCCAGGTCGACTCGGTCTTCTACGGACAGCGGGCGACCGCGCTGCTGTCCCAGCGTCGGCTGGAGATCGATCTGGCCACCTTCCACGGGAGCACGCTGCTGCGGATCGATGCCGTGGACACCTGGCGGCCGGCGCACCCGGCGGCGGCCGTGATCCCGTCCGGGGTGACCCGCATCGTGGTCACCGCCGACCCCGCGTCGTCGAGCGCGGCAGCCGGTGTTCCCGGGCCCGCGAACAGCGCGGCCACGTCCGGGTCGTGGACCCAGGTGACGGTCACCGACCCCGGGCCGGTGGCGAAGGTGGTGGCCCTGGTCAACGCCCTGCCCACGCCGGTGTGGGGCATCCCCTGCCTGGGAGGCGCGAGCGGCGGGATCGTCGTCGGTTTCTACCGCGACAGTGGCGGTGCGACCGCCACGACACCGGTGGCCGTGGCGGTCGACAGCGCCGCCGGATGCGGGAGCACGGAGTTGAGTGTGCGCGGTGGGCCGCAGAAGGTCGCCCTGGTCGGGTCGGAGCAGGAGATCCTGGCCGCGCTGAAGCTGACCCTCCCGAGTCAGGTGCAGTGATGGTCATGGTCCGAACCGTGATCCGTACGGCGCTCCTCGCAGCCGGCGCAGCACTGCTCGCGGGGTGCGCCTCACAGTCCGGCCCCGGCGCCGCCTCCGCCTCTCCGTCCACGCGTCCCGCCACCTCGGTGGGCCCGTCCCGACCGGCCACCCTGTCGCCGCAGCAGACGGCCCGGGCGGACGTGTCGGCGATGGCCAAGGCCTTCGTCGCACCGCCCGGCGCACGGCGGTTGGCCGGCGCGCCCACCGGATCCGCGAACCTGCTCCCGCCGTTCTCCTTCGGCGACAAGAACGATGTGGTCACGACCGGGTGGTGGAGCTACTCGGGGACGCTCGACCAGGCCGTCGGCTGGTTCATGTCCCATGTTCCCCCGGGTACCACCCGCACCGGCACGGGCACGATGAATTCCATACCTTTCGTCACCTTCGGCCGCCCGGCCACCGCGCTGCTGCAGTCGCGCGAGTTGGACGTCCAGGTGGCGGTGCACGACGGGAGCACATTGCTGCGGGTCGACGCCCAGGACACCTGGCGTCCGGCGCATCCCGCTGCGGCCGTGATCCCGGCCGAGGTCACCCGGCTCGTGGTGATCGCGTCCCCGGGATCCAACCCCAGCAAGGCGCTGCCCGGGCAGCGGACCCTGGCGACCGTCACCGACCCCACACTGGTGGCGAAGACGGTGGCTTTGGTCAACGCGTTGCCCACCGCGCCGGTCGGGGTGTTCAACTGCCCGAACGACGATGGAGCCGAGCTCACCCTCGACTTCTACCAGGGGCACGGCGACACCGACGGCACGTCGCCGGCGGCCGTGGTGGTCGACCGGATGGGCGGCTGCGGGGGCACCCTGCTGAGCGTCAGGGGTGGGCCGCAAGGGGTCGCACTCGCCGATTCCAGTCAGCAGATCCTGAGTCTGCTGAAGCTGACCTTCCCAGGTCGGGCGGGCTGACGCGGCAGGGAAACGGCTCGCGAGGGATCGGTGCGGTGTGCGAGTCTCTGGCCATGACCGATCTGATCATCCGTTCATCGACCCCCGACGACGTCACCGCACTGCTGGAGTTCTGGAGGACCGCCGCAGAGGGGACGAGCATCAGCGACGACGAGGACGGGGTGGGCCGTCTGATCGCCCGGGACGCCGAGGCGGTGATCATCGCCGAGCGGGACGGCCGGATGGTGGGGACGGTCATCGCCGGGTGGGACGGCTGGCGCTGCCACCTCTACCGGCTCGCGGTGGACCCCGGTTCGCGCCGTCAGGGGATCGGCGGCGCGCTGCTGGAGGCGGCCGAGCAGCGCTTCACCGCGCTCGGCGGCCGTCGCGGTGACGCGATGGTGCTGGAGCGCAACGAGCTCGGGCAGCGGGCCTGGCGGGCCGCCGGGTACGCGCCCGAGCCGCAGTGGCGGCGCTGGGTCAAGAAGTTCTGAGCCCGGTACTCCCTTCGGTCATTCGTGGGCGTCATTCGTGGGCGATGGCGGCCAGGACGTTCAGCCGGGAGGCGCGCAGGGCCGGCCCAAGGGCGGCCAGCAGGCCGACCAGGGCGGCGCCGAGGACGACGGCGATCACCGTGGTCCAGGGTATGGAGAGGGCCTGCATGCCCTTCAGTGAGAGCAGGTGCTGCGCCGCCAGCCCCCAGACCAGGCCCAGGCCGAGGCCGAGGACGGCGCCGAACAGGGCGATGACCACCGACTCCAGCCGCACCATGCGGCGCAGTTGACGGCGGGACAGGCCGATGGCGCGCAGCAGGCCGATCTCCCGGGTCCGCTCGACCACGGACAGGGCCAGGGTGTTGACGACGCCGAGCACGGCGATGATGATCGCCAGCGCCAGCAGGCCGTAGATCAGGTTGAGCAGGATGTCGATCTGCTGCCGGATCAGCTTCTTGTAGTCGGACTGGTCCCGGACCTGGACCTGCGGGTCCTTGGCGATCGCCGTCGTGATCGCGGCCTTGACCTGCGCCTTGTTCGCGCCGGCGGCGACATTGACGAACACGCCGTCGTCCTGCACCCCGGGGGCGTACCGCTGCAGTGTCGCGGTGCCCGTGACCGGGTTCTTGCCGATGCCGGTGAGGCTGTCGTCGACGTTGTCGATGGCCGCGACGGTGAGCGGGACCCGGGTGCCGTCGGGGAACAGTACCGTCAGCGTGCTGCCGAGGGTGAGGTGGTGGTCGTCCGCGTAGCTGGAGGCGATCATCACCGCGCCCGGGGCGGTGGCCGCGGCGACGGTGCCGGAGCGCAGCGACAGGTGGACCACCTGGTCCAGCCCGTCGGTGCTGCCGAGCATGGAGACCTTGGTCGCGCTGCCGTCGGCGGCGATCTCGGTCACCGGGACGGCCTGGGTGCGCACCAGCAGGCCGACCCCGGGGACCGCTTGGACGGACCGGGCCACCTCGGCCGGGAAGGGCTGGCCCTGGCCGTTCTGGATGATGAGGTCCGCGCCGACGGTCTTGTCGACCTGCTGGTCGAACGAGGCGCCCATCGAGGAGCCCACCACCGACAGCGCCGCCACCAGCGCCAGACCGATCATCAGGGCCGAGGCGGTGGCACTGGTCCGGCGCGGGTTGCGGAGCGCGTTGCGCTGGCTGAGCGAGCCGATGGACCCGAAGGCGCGGGGGAACCAGCCGCCCAGTACCCGGATCACCGGTCGGGCCAGCAGCGGGCCGGTCATGATCAGGCCGATCAGGCTGAGCAGGACGCCCAGGCCGAGGTAGCCCGCCGCCGCCCCGGCCGCGTGCAGGGTGCCCGCTGCCGCCAGCGCCAGGGCGCCGAGGAACAGCACGGTGCCGCCGAGCAGCGCCCGCCGCCGCAGCGGCGCGCCGCGGCCCGGGGTGTCGGCCTCGCGCAGCGCGGCCATCGGCGACACCGAGGCGGCGCGCCGGGCCGGGAGGTAGGCGGAGACCGCGGTGACGATCACGCCCACCGCGTAGGCGGCCACCGGGGTGGGCCAGCGGAAGGCGATCTCACTGCCCTTCAGCTCCATGCCGACCCCGCCGATCAGTTTGATCAGCAGCTGCGCCAGCCCCACCCCGACCAGCAGCCCCAGGGTGGAGCCGACCACCCCGAGCAGCACCGCCTCCACCATCACCGAGCGGTTCACCTGCCGTCGGCTGGCCCCCAGCGCGCGCATCAGGCCGAGCTCCCTGGTGCGCTGGGCCACCAGCATCGAGAAGGTGTTGAGGATCAGCGAGACGCCCACCAGCACCGCGATCCCGGCGAAGCCGAGCAGCGCGTCCTTGATCACCGACAGGAAGGTGCCCAGCTGCTGGGCCGAGTCCTTGGCGGTCTCGGCGGCGGTCTTGACGTCGTATCCGGCGCCGACCACCGGCAGGATCCGCTGCTTCAGCACGTCATCGGAGACGCCCTTCGCCGCGGTCACGTCCACCGAGGTGACGAGCCCGGTGCGGCCGAGCAGCCGCTGCTCGGCGGTCGCGGTGTCCAGGAAGACCAGGGTGGCGCCGGGGTTGGTGGTGTTGAAGGTCGCGATGCCGGTGATCCGGATTGGGAAGCTGCCGGGGCCGGCGATCACCCGCAGCTGCTGGCCGATCGTCAGATGGTGCTTGCGGGCCGTGTCGGCGTCGATGACGGCCTGGCCGTCGCCGGCCGGGGCGCTGCCGGAGGTCAGGTCCACCACCGAGCGGGACGTGGGCACCCAGTTGACGCCGATGGTCGGCGCTCCGCCGACCGAGCCGATGTTGTGGTTGGCCGCGTCCACCAGAACGATGTTGGACACCCCGACCCCTGGCCGGGCGGAGGCCACCCCGGGGACCGCGGCGACCTTCGCCACCAGCGCGTCCGACTCGGTGGCCACCGCGCCGGAGAGGTCCTGCCGACCGCTGCCCACCTCGCTGTGCGGGGTGACGCTGACATCGGGGGAGGTGCTGCGGAACAACCGGTCGAAGGTGCCGCTGATGGTGTCGGTGAACATCAGCGTCCCGGCCACGAAGGCCACCGAGAGCAGGACGGCCAGCAGCGAGAGGACCAGCCGGCCCTTGTGGGCCAGGAAGCCGCGCAGGGTCGCCTTCAGCATGGTGCGGTCACCGTCCCCCCGGTCGGTGGTTCTCGGTGGTCCCGGAGGCGCGGTCGTCCAGGCGGCCCATCCGCTCCAGCACGGCGTCCGCTGTCGGCGCGACCAGCTGTTCGACGATCCGGCCGTCGGCCAGGAACAGCACGGTGTCGGCGTAGGAGGCGGCGACCGGGTCGTGGGTGACCATCACCACGGTCTGGCCCAGTTCGTCCACGCTGCCGCGCAGGAAGCCGAGGACCTCGGCTCCGCTGCGCGAGTCCAGGTTGCCGGTCGGCTCGTCGGCGAAGATGATCTGCGGCCGGGAGGCCAGCGCGCGGGCCACCGCGACCCGCTGCTGCTGGCCGCCGGACAGTTCGGACGGGCGGTGCCGCAGCCGGTCGCCGATGCCCAGGGTCTCGATGACGCGTTTGAGCCAGTCGCCGTCGGTTCGGCGCCCGGCGATGTCGCCGGGCAGGGTGATGTTCTCCTCGGCGGTCAGGGTGGGCAGCAGGTTGAAGGCCTGGAAGACGAAGCCGACGTTGTCGCGGCGCAGCCGGGTCAGCTGCTTCTCGTTGAGAGCGGTGATCTCGGTGTCGCCGATCCAGATCCGGCCGGAGCTGACCGTGTCCAGGCCGGCCAGGCAGTGCATCAGCGTGGACTTGCCGGAACCCGAGGGGCCCATGATGGCGGTGAAGCGGCCGCGCCCGATCTCCACGTCCACCGCGTCCAGCGCCACCACCCGGGTGTCGCCCTCGCCGTAGGCCTTGGTCAGCTGCTCGGCCCGGGCGGCCGGCGGCAGCGGACCCGGTTGCGGCCCTGGTTCCGGCTGCCGGTCCGGTGGCACGGGCTCGGAGATCGCAGGCATTGACCCACCCCCAGTCGGTCCGCCGCCGGTTGTGCGGCGCCTGGGAGGAGCCTATGCGGGGCCACTGACAGTCGGCATCCTCCTGCGGGACACCCGTCGGCTACAGGTGTCCCTTACACGCAGTCAGCTGCCGCTTCGGCGCGACCTCTTGACAGTGCCCTGGCAAAGGGCCACGATCCTCCCCATGCAGTTAGGAAACCTTCCTAACGAGAATCCGACCAGCAACTGAAGCAACTGAAAGGTCGTCATGGCGAAGACCCCCACACGCTCCGTCGCCCTCGCCGCCACCGCAGCCCTCGCCCCCGTGCTGGCCCTGCTCGCCGGCGCCCTTCCGGCCCACGCCTCGGGCTCCTTCCCCACCCACTACTCCGCGCCGTACCTGGAGCTGTCCAGCAGCAGCGCCGGGGACATGGCGGCGGACCTGAAGGCGAGCGGCGACAAGTACTACACGCTGGCCTTCCTGATCCCCAAGTCCGGCTGCACGCCCAAGTGGGAGGACGGCGACGCCTCGCTCGGCGCGTTCACCTCGCAGGTCAACTCGCTGAAGTCGTCCGGCGGCAACGTGATCGTCTCCTTCGGCGGTGCGTCCGGCGGCGAGATAGCCCAGACCTGCACCTCCGTCAGCAGCCTCACCGCCGCCTACGCCAACGTCGTGAACACCTACGGGATCACCCGGCTGGACTTCGACATCGAGGGCGACTACCTGAACAACACCGCGGCCAACTCCCGCCGCGACCAGGCCCTGGCCGCGCTGCAGAAGTCCAACCCCTCGGTGCAGGTGGACTACACCCTCCCGGTCGACCCCACCGGCCTGGAGTCCAACGCGCTCACCCTGCTCAAGGACGCCAAGAGCAAGGGCGTCAACGTCAACCTGGTCAACATCATGACCATGGACTTCGGCGACGGCGAGAACGCGCTCAAGGACGCCGAGTCGGGCGCCACCGCCACCGAGAAGCAGTTGGCCTCGCTCTACGGCACCAGCGCGTCGGCGACCTGGAACAAGATCGGCCTGACCCCGATCGCCGGCCAGAACGACGACAACGAGAACTTCACCCAGGCCAACGCGACCACCCTGGAGACCTTCGCGGCCTCCAAGGGCGTTCAGGAGCTGGCGTTCTGGGAGGTCGACAGCTACGACAAGGCCACCAAGTACGCCTACTCGAAGATCTTCAACAAGATCACCGGCTGAGCACGGGGGAGGCTGGCAACGGCCCCTCCCACACCCCGCCGAGGGCGGGCGCGAGACAGGAGCGGGCCGTGGTCCGGAGGGAGACACGGTCCGCTCCGTCGCCCGCCGATCCGGCCGGCAGCGCCCCCAGCAGCGGGGCGCCGGCCACCACCGGCAGGTCGGCCAGATTGCAGCGGGCGGCCAGGTCGGGTTCGGCCGGCCAGGCGCCGATCACCAGTCCCAGCAGCGGGACGCCACGCGCCCGCAGCGCCTCCGCGGTCAGCGCCGTGGTGTTGAGCGTGCCCAGACCCGCCGTGGTCACCAGCAGCACCGAGCAGGCGTGCCCCAGCGCGGTCAGTGCCGCCGGCACCTCGGCCAGCGTCGAGCCCTGCTCGTCGTAGCGGACCAGCAGCCCGCCCGCCCCCTCGACCAGGACCAGGTCGTGGTCCAGGGCCAGCCGGGCCGCCTCCTCGGCGACCTGCTCCGGCGACACCGGCGGCAGACCGCTGCGGGCGGCGGCGGTGGCCGGGGCCAGCGGCTCCGGGTAGCGGCCCAGCTCACTGGTGGTCAGTTCGCCCGCCAGGCGCACGACTTCGTCGACGTCGCCGGACTCGTCCGGGGCCACTCCGGTCTGCGCGGGCTTGAGGACCGCGACCCGCCGGCCCGCACCCAGCGCCAGCGAGGCGACGGCCGCCGTCACCACGGTCTTGCCGATCTCGGTCCCGGTGCCGGTCACCAGCATGATGGTCATCGCGGATCAGCCCTTCCCGGCGGCGGCGACGACCCCCGCGCAGACCGCGGCCAGATCGTCGTCGCCGGTCACGTACGGCGGCATGGTGTAGACGAGGTCGCGGAACGGGCGCAGCCAGACGCCCTCGCGGGCGGCGGCGCGGGTCGCCGCGGCCACGTCCACCTCGTGGTCCAGCTGGACCACCCCGATGGCGCCCAGCACCCGGACGTCGCTGACGCCGGGGAGGTCGGCGGCGGGGGCGAGACCGGCCCGCAGACCGGCCTCGATCCGCTTCACCTCGACCGCCCAGTCCTGGCCCAGCAGCAGCTCGATCGAGGCGTTCGCCACCGCGCAGGCCAGCGGGTTGCCCATGAACGTCGGGCCGTGGGCGAGCACCGGGACCTCGCCGCCGCTGATGCCGGCGGCCACCTCGGTCGTGCACAGGGCCGCGGCCAGCGTCAGATAGCCGCCGGTCAGCGCCTTGCCCACGCACATCACATCGGGGGAGACCCCGGCGTGGTCGGCGGCGAACAGCGCACCGGTGCGGCCGAAGCCGGTCGCGATCTCGTCGAACACCAGCAGCACGCCGTGCAGGTCGCAGAGCCGTCGCAACTCCCGCAGCAGCGCGGGGGAGTGGAACCGCATCCCGCCCGCGCCCTGCACCACCGGCTCGACGATCACGGCGGCGGTCTCGGCGGCGTGCCGGCCGATCAGCTCGTCGAGACGGGCCGCGTAACCGGGGTCCAGCGGGGCGTCGAAGCCGTCCGGGGGTGCGTCGGCGAAGATCTGACGGGGCAGCACCCCGGTCCAGAGCTGGTGCATCCCGCCCTCGGGGTCGCACACCGACATCGGGTGGAAGGTGTCGCCGTGGTAGCCGCCGCGCCAGGTCAGCAGCCGCTGCTTGGCCGGGCGGCCGACCGAGCGCCAGTACTGCAGGCACATCTTCGCGGCGACCTCGACCGCGACCGAGCCGGAGTCGGCCAGGAAGACGTGGCGCAGCGGTTCCGGGGTGATCTCCACCAGCCGGGCGGCCAGCCGGACCGCCGGCTCGTGGGTGAGGCCGCCGAACATCACATGGCTCATCCGGCCCAGCTGGTCGCGGACCGCCTGGTCCAGCACCGGGTGCCGGTAGCCGTGGATCGCCGACCACCACGAGGACATGCCGTCGACCAACTCGTCCCGGCCCTCGACCGGCTGCGCCATCCGCAGCCGCACCCCCTGTGCGGACTCGACCGCGAACGGGGGGACGGCGGCCGGCATCGCGCCGTAGGGGTGCCAGACGTGCGCGCGGTCCAGTGCGAGCAACTGCTCGGTGTCGCCGGGGTCGAAGCCGGTCACGCGTTCGGGGGCAGGTCGGTGCCGGCGCCCCGGCGGCGCACCGAGACCAGGTCCCGGCGGCGGTCCGCGAGCTGCTCGACCAGGTCGCCGTCGGCGGCGAGCTCGGCGGCGGCCGGCTCGCGGTCGCGGAGCAGGGTCTTCTCGTCCGAGCCCTCCACCACGAAGCCGGCGTCCGCGATCATGTCCAGGTCGGTCTGTCCGGCCTGCCCCTCGCTGGTCAGGTAGTCGCCCAGGAAGATGGAGTTGACCAGGTGCAGCGCCAGCGGTTGCAGGCTGCGCAGGTGCACCTCGCGGCCGCCCGCGAGGCGGACCTCGATGTCCGGGCAGACGAAGCGGACCATGGCCAGGATCCGCAGGCAGCGCTGCGGGGTGAGGTTCCACTCCTTCGCCAGCGGGGTGCCCTCGAACGGGATCAGGAAGTTCACCGGTACCGAGTCGGGGCTCAGCTCGCGCAGCGCGAACACCACGTCCACCAGGTCGGCGTCGCTCTCGCCCATGCCCGCGATCAGACCCGAGCAGGCGGACAGCCCGGCGGCCTGCGCCTGCTGCACCGTGTCCACCCGGTCGGCGAAGGTGTGGGTGGAGCAGATGTCGGTGTAGGTGTCCTCGGAGGTGTTGAGGTTGTGGTTGTAGGCGTGCACCCCGGCGTCGCGCAGCCGCTCGGCCTGGCCGTCGGAGAGCAGGCCGAGACAGGCGCAGATCTCGACCTCGTCGTTCTCGGCCTTGATGGCCGAGACGGTGTCGGCGACCCGCTCCACGTCCCGGTCGGTCGGGCCGCGCCCGCTGGCGACCAGGCAGACCCGCTTGGCGCCGCCGGCCAGGCCGGCCTTGGCGGCCGCGGCGGCCTGGTCCGGCTTCAGCCAGGTGTACTTGAGGATCTCCGCCTTGGACCCGAGCCGTTGCGAGCAGTAGCCGCAGTCCTCCGGGCACAGCCCGCTCTTCAGGTTGACCAGGTAGTTGAGCTTCACCCGGCGGCCGAACCACTGGCGGCGCACCCGTCCGGCGGCGGCGACCACGTCCAGCAGGTCCTCGTCCGGGGTGGCGAGCACGGCCAGGGCCTCCTCCCGGGTCGGGAGTTCGCGGCGCAGGCCCTTGGCGACGAGGGTTTCGAGCAGATCCATGGTGGTGATCCTGCCTCCCGGGAGGGTCCCGCCGCCACGTCGGAACCTGCCAGAAGATCGCCGTGAGGATTGGTCCCGAGGTGACAGAACCACACAGTCACGGCGTCGCGGGCGAAAAACAACCCGTCCCCCGCACCCCCTGATCACCGCGCGGGGGGACCCCATACACTCATCCGCATGACCACGACGGGGGAGCAGCCGGGGGCACACCAGAGCACGCCCCAGGCCCGGTCGTCGGCCCGTCGGCACCGGCGCCGCAAGCCCCGGCGGTGGGCCCTGGTCGGCGTGCTGGTGGTGGCCGCGACGGGGGTCACCTGGGCCGAGGTGCAGTACCTGGGTCCCTCGCACCTGGACCAGCAGGCGGCGGCCGACGGGATCTCCCAGGACTCCGCGGGGCAGCAGGGCGGGGCCGCCGCCTCGGGCAGCGACGCCAACGCCAACCTGGTCGACTTCCTGCTGCCGAAGAAGGTCGACTACCCGGCCACGGCGACCAGCCCGCAGGGCTACCTGGGCACCCGCTACGCCGTGCTCGACCAGCCCAAGGGATCCTGCGGCCCGGCCTTCGCCGCATCCGCCCCGGCGGCCGCGACCGCCCACTGCACCGGGTATCTGACGGCCGATTACGTACGGGACGGCAAGCCGGTGGAGTACTCCTCGGTGACGGTCCTCTACTACCCGGACCGCGCGGCGGCCGCTCGGGCCGCGAGCGCCCTGCTGGTCGGGCAGACCGCGCAGTCCGCGCTGCAGTTCCGGCAGCCGGGTGCGGGGCTGGCGGCGACCGTCGCGCAGCCCAGCGCCTCTCCGACGGCGGGTGCCGGGTCCTCCTCCAAGGCGCCGCAGAGCCAGTCGTCGACCCCCGACTCCAAGTCGGCCACCGCCTCGGCGTCGGCGCATCCCTCGGCCTCCGCCTCCGCCTCGTCCGCGCCCCCGGTGGCCCAGGACCCGGCGAACGGCGCCACCCTGGTCCATGTCGCGGCCGTCGGCCAGGCCGTGACCGTCGTCCAGACCGCCTACCAGGACAGCAGTCCGCTGACCGCGGACCTGCAGACCCCCACCTGGTACCTCTCCTACGCCCTGGCCGAGGCGCTGGCCTGGGAGCCGGACCAGACCGGCTCGGGTTCGACGGCGCCCTGAGCGGCCCGAGCGCCCCTGGGCGGTCCGAGGGCCCCGCGTAGGATCGGCGCCGTGGACAGTGAAACCGAACCCGATGCCCGCGCCGACGGCGACGCCGCCGGGTACTGCGCGACCGGCGAGCCCGCCGCCCCCACCGCCCTCGTGGCGGTGACGGCCGGGCAGCCGGTGGCCGACTGCGTGCTGTGCGGCGAGCCCAGCGAGCACCCGGCCGACGCGCCCGGCGCTCCGCTGTGCGCGCTCTGCGAGTGGCAGCAGGCCCAGCGCGGGGCGTGCTCCGGATGACCGTCGACTCCCCCCGCCCGGAGACGCTGCCGGACGCCCTGCCGTCGGCGCCGGAACCACAGCGCCCGGCCCCCTTCGACTGGCTGGACGAGGCCGCAGCCCGGCGCCGCAGTGCCGGGCTGGTTCGCACGCTGCGGCCGCGCGCCGCCGACGAGCCGCTGCTCGACCTGGCCAGCAACGACTACCTGGGCCTGGTGCGTCACCCCCGGGTCACCCGGGCCGCCGCCGACGCCGCACTGCGCTGGGGCGGCGGCGCCACCGGATCGCGCCTGGTCACCGGCAGCACCGCGCTGCACGCCGAGTTGGAGGCCGAACTCGCGGCCTTCTGCGGCGCCGAGGCGGCCCTGGTGTTCTCCTCCGGCTACACAGCCAACCTCGCCGCGGTCACCGCGCTCACCGACGCCGACACCGTCATCGTCTCGGACGCGCTGAACCACGCCTCGCTGATCGACGGCTGCCGGCTGTCCCGGGCCAGGGTGGCCCGCGCCGCGCACCGCTCGCCGGACGCGGTCCGGGCCGAACTCGCGGCCAGGGCCGAGCCGCGGGCCCTGGTCGTCAGCGACTCGGTCTTCTCGGTGGACGGCGACGCCGCCCCGCTGGCCGGCCATGCCGCCGCCTGCCGGGACCACGGCGCAGCGCTGCTGGTGGACGACGCGCACGGGCTGGGGGTCCTCGGCCCGGGCGGCGCGGGTGCGCTCGCCGCCGCCGGTCTGGCCGGGGCCCCGGACGTGGTCGCCACGGTCACCCTCTCCAAGTCGCTGGGCTCGCAGGGCGGTGCGGTGCTCGGTCCGCGCCGGGTGATCGAACACCTGGTCCAGTCGGCCCGGACCTTCATCTTCGACACCGGCCTGGCGCCGGCGGCGGTCGGCGCGGCGCTCGGCGCGCTGCGGCTGCTGCGGGAGCAGCCGGAACGCGCCGAGCGGGCCCGTGCGGTGGGCCGCGAGCTGTCCGACCGGCTGACGGCGGCCGGGCTGGACGCCTCGGTCCCCGACGCCGCCGTGGTGTCGGTCCGGGTCGCGGCTCCGGAGAAGGCGCTGGCCTGGGCCGCCGCCTGCCGCGAGCAGGGCGTGCTGGTCGGCTGCTTCCGGCCGCCGTCCGTCCCCGACCGCTGGTCGCGGCTGCGGCTGACGGCCCGGGCGGACCTGACCCGGGAGCAGATCGCCCACGCGGTGGAGGTACTGGTCAGGGCCGAACCGTCACGGTGAGGACGGCGGTGTGGTCGTCGAACCCGGCGGCGGCGTCGGTGCCGGCAGCGGCGGCAGCGGCGGTGCCCTGACGGGCCGTCCGGAACTGGACGAACAGGCGCCAGTCGCCCGCCTCGGGGAAGGTGCTGCGGAAGGCGATCCCCCGTCCGGGCAGCGGCGTGAACGGGACCAGCGCCAGGTCGCCGGGGTGGACCGCGGTCAGCTGCGCGGGAGCCCCGTCCAGCGGCCGCAGCGGATCGCTGCCGGCCGGCGCTTCCACGGCCAGCCGGAGCACCACCGGCCGTCCCGCGGCCGGGCTGCCGCTGAGGCGGAGGGTGTAGCCGTCGACCGAGGCGGTGTCCGACGGCGGGTCGAGCGGGCTGGTCTCCCAGGCGCCCGGCACCTGCAGGGCACGGCCCAGCAGCAGGTCGGCGGAGCGGCCCGGGGGCAGCCGGCTGCTGCTCGGGGCGAAGGCCAGGTATACGCGCCAGCGGCCGGGGTCCACCTCGCCCAGCGGCGCGCTCCACACCCCTTCGCCGAGATCGGCCGGCACGACCCGGCGGAACCCGGTCAGGTCCGAACGGACCAGGTAGGCCCGGGCCGTGTCCGGACCGCCGCGGAAGGTGGTGACCGCGCTCCCGTCGGGGGCCAGCACCCGGAAGAGGTAGTCGAGCGAGCGGACCGCGCCGGTGGGCTGCTCGCCCACCGATTCGAGCCAGTAGCCTCCGGCCGTCACGGCCAGGCCTGCCGCGCTGATGGTGGGTCCGTCGGCCGGGGCGGGCGACTCCGCGGCCGGGACGGCCGCCGGTGCCACCGCGGGGGTGCGGTCGGACGGGGAGCCGCTGGTGGTCGGCTGCGCGGCACAGGCCGCGAGCAGCAGTCCCACTGCCGGGACCAGGCGGGCGATGGGGGACCATCGATGATCGGACATGCCCTGCCTAACGCCGCTCCGCGCGCCACGGCACGCCGTCCGGCGACACCGCCCCTGGACGAGTGGCAGGTCAGCGAGGTGGGATAGGCCCATGACCGACACCATTCGCTGGGGCATCCTGGCCACCGGCGGCATCGCCGCCGACTTCGCCCATGACCTGAAGCTGCTCCCCGACGCCGAGCTCGTGGCGGTCGGCTCGCGTACCGAGGCCTCCGCCCGGGCCTTCGCCGACCGCTTCGACATCCCGCGTGCGCACGGCAGTTGGGCCGAGCTCGCCGCGGACGACGAGGTGGACATCATCTATGTCGCCACCCCGCACCAGGCCCACTACGAGGCGACCGCGCTCTGCCTGGAGGCCGGGCGCGCCGTGCTGTGCGAGAAGCCGTTCACCCTCAACGCCGCGGACTCCCGGGCGCTGGTGGAGCTCGCCCGCAAGCGCGGGGTGTTCCTCATGGAGGGCATGTGGATGCGCTGCAACCCGGCGATCAGGAAGATGCTCGACCTGATCGCGGACGGCGCCATCGGCGAGGTCGGCATCGTGCACGCCGACTTCGGCTTCCCCGGCCCGACCGACCCGCTACACCGGCTGCGCAATCCGGAGCTGGGCGGGGGAGCCCTGCTGGACCTGGGCGTCTACCCGGTCTCCTTCGCGCACCTGCTGCTGGGCAAGCCCGACACCGTCGCGGCCCACGCCTCGATCTCCCCGGAGGGGGTGGACCTCAACACCGGGCTGGTGCTCGGCTACGACTCCGGCGCGCTGGCGACGCTGAGCTGCGGCATCGTCGCCAGCAGCCCCGGCCGCGCCTATGTCGGCGGATCCCTCGGACGGATCGAGGTACCGCCGCTGTTCCTGCGGCCGGACTCGTTCACCCTCTACCGCAACGGGGGTGACGACGACCGGCCGGAGGAGTTCAACCTGCCGGTCACCGGCATCGGCTTCGCCCACGAGGCGGAGGAGGCGATGCGCTGCCTGCGTGCCGGGCTGGTCGAGAGCCCCCTGGTGACCTGGCAGGACACCGTCGAGGTGATGGAGGTCCTGGACGCGGCCCGCGAGCGGATCGGCGTCCGCTACCCCGGCGAGTAGCGGACGGGCCGGTCCGGACGCCTCGGTTCGGACCGGCTGTCAGCGGATGCGGCCGTACCAGACCGCGCTGGTCCAGATCTTCTCCAGCTTCACGTAGGAGCCGGTGTAGGGGGCGTGCCAGATCCTGCCGCCGCCGGCGTAGATGCCGACATGGTAGACCGAGCCGCCGGAGTGGAAGAAGACCAGGTCCCCGGGGCGCAGGGCGGCCTTGGAGATGTGCTGGACGCTGTTGTACTGGGCCTGCGCGGTACGGGGCAGGGACTTGCCCGCGTGCTTGAAGGAGTAGTACGTCAGACCGGAGCAGTCGAACCGGTTGGGTCCCGCGGCGCCGTAGCGGTAGGGGTCGCCGTGCTTGGACGCGGCGATGTTCAGTGCCTTGGCCTCGATCGTGGCGGCGTCGGCGGGACTGCTCGCCAGCAGGGTGCTGCCGGCGAAGGCGGCGACGGTGAGCGCGGTGGTGACGCCGGCCCGCCAGCGGCGGTTGGGGGCATGGTTGAGCACGGACGCAGTCATGCGTTTCCTTCCGGAACCGCCTACGAAAGGTCTCCCTGTCGGGTTCGGGCTCCGAAAGCTGCCCGTCCGCCGCGTGGGTTCACGCGGCGGCTTCACCCCAAGGGACGGTCGAGCCGTCCCGCCCTGATCGGGTCTCCCGCTCTCGCCTGTCAGGTGTGTGGGCACCTGGCGTCCGACCGGTGGCGAGACTCGGCGTCCGGCCGGACCGCCTCGCCACGGCGGCGAGGACTTCTCCGTTCGGCCGACAGTATTGGCACGTTTTTATGGGATCTTCACGATCCAACGGATATCTGTGACTCTTGTCACTTTGCGTTTCCTATGCGTCCACAACATGAACGATCAGCGCTCTGACGATCATTTATTGGGATTGTTCAGGGGAGTTGGCAAAAATCACACTGTTCCCGGAAGTACCGACTGACCTGCACTGATGTCAACGGTAATGCGGAGTGCGAGGGGTGATGATGCGCCATTCTGCGTGTCCGGTTCTCGTCCGTCCGAACGGGGCGACAAATGACGGAGCCTCATATTCCGGCCGTCCGGGTTCCGCTTTTGCGGACGACTTGGCGTGCGCACGCCTTGGCTGTGCCGGCCCCGGCAGAACGCCTCCGTGTGACGCGCCCCCTCACCGGAAACCCTTTCGTTCCGCTAACGTGTCGGCACACGATCCAGGCCACGGGCGCGGATCGGCCGTGGCGGCGGCGGGCAGTGCGGCCCGTGTGCGACGCCGTCCGCGGCCGGTACCCCCGCTGCGCACCGGGTGGGGTCGTCGGCTCATTCCGCGGCACAAGGGCGTGCCCGCGTCCCACTCCCCAGGCAGCATGCATGGGACGCCCCGCAAGAGGTGTACGCCGATGAGACTGACCCCGCACGAGCAGGAACGCCTGCTCATCCATGTGGCCGCCGACGTGGCCCGGGCCCGGCGCGAACGCGGGCTGCGGTTGAACCATCCGGAGACCGTCGCCATCCTCACCGTGCACGTCCTGGAAGGCGCGCGGGACGGGCGCACCGTCGCCGAGTTGATGGAGTCGGGGCGCAAGGTGCTCACCCGGGAGGACGTCATGGAGGGCATCCCGGAGATGATCCACGACGTCCAGGTCGAGGCGACCTTCCCGGACGGCACCAAGCTGGTCACCGTGCACGAGCCGATCGCATGAGCGCGGACCGCACCGGCGCCGAACGCAGCGCCGCCGACGCGCCCCTGATCCCCGGTGAGATCCTGCTCGGCAGCGGCGACATCGAGCTGAACCTGGGCCGTGAGGTCACCGTGCTGGCCGTGGTCAACGCCGCCGACCGGCCGATCCAGGTCGGATCGCACTACCACTTCGCCGAGGCCAATCCGGGGCTGTCCTTCGACCGCGCGGCCGCCCGCGGGCAGCGGTTGAACATCCCGGCCGGCACGGCCGTGCGCTTCGAGCCCGGCATTCCGGCCGAGGTCGAGCTGATCCCGCTGGGCGGGCGCCGCGAGGTGCTGGGCCTGCGCGGCGAGACGAAGGGGAGCCTCGATGACTGACCCGACCGCACCACGCCCGGCCGCCGCGTTGACGCTGACCCGGCGCCGCTACGCGCAGCTCTTCGGGCCGACCACCGGGGACCGGATCCGGCTGGCCGACACCGATCTGCTGATCGAGGTCGAGCAGGACCTGAGCGCCGGCGGCGACGAGGCGGTGTTCGGCGGCGGCAAGGTGATCCGCGAGTCCATGGGCCAGTCCCGCGCCTCGCGGGCCGAGGGCACCCCCGACACGGTCATCACCGGCGCGGTGGTGCTGGACCACTGGGGCATCGTCAAGGCCGACGTGGGCATCCGCGACGGACGGATCACCGCACTGGGCAAGGCCGGGAACCCGGAGACCATGGACGGGGTCCACCCCGACCTGGTGATCGGCCCGGACACCGAGGTGATCGCGGGCAACGGCAGGATCCTCACCGCCGGTGCGGTGGACGCGCACGTCCATCTGATCTGCCCGCAGATCTTCGAGGAGGCCCTGGCCAGCGGCGTCACCACGCTCCTCGGCGGCGGCACCGGACCGGCCGAGGGCAGCAAGGCCACCACCATCACCCCCGGCAGCTGGCACCTGGCGCGGATGTTCGCGGCGGCCGAGCAGTACCCGGTCAACTTCGGGCTGCTGGGCAAGGGCAACACCGTCTCCACCGAGTCCATGCGCGCGCAGCTGCGGGCCGGCGCGCTGGGCTTCAAGATCCATGAGGACTGGGGCTCCACCCCGGCCGCCATCGACGCCTGTCTGCGGGTCTGCGAGGAGTCCGGCGCCCAACTCGCCATCCACACCGACACCCTGAACGAGGCCGGGTTCGTCCAGGACACCCTGGCGGCCATCGCCGGCCGCGGGGTGCACGCGTACCACACCGAGGGCGCCGGGGGCGGGCACGCCCCGGACATCATCACCGTGGTCTCGCAGCTCAACGTCCTGCCCAGCTCGACCAATCCGACCCGTCCGCACACCCGCAACACCGTGGACGAGCACCTGGACATGCTGATGGTCTGTCACCACCTCAGCCCCAGCGTGCCCGAGGACCTGGCCTTCGCCGAGTCCCGGATCCGTCCCTCGACCATCGCCGCCGAGGACTTCCTGCACGACCTGGGCGCGATCTCGATCATCAGCTCCGACTCCCAGGCCATGGGCCGGGTCGGCGAGGTGATCATGCGGACCTGGCAGACCGCCCATGTGATGAAGCGCCGTCGCGGCTCGCTCCCCGGCGACGGCCGCGCCGACAACCGGCGGGCCCGGCGCTATGTCGCGAAGTACACCATCAACCCGGCGGTGGCGCAGGGGCTGGACGGCGAGATCGGCTCGGTGGAGGCCGGGAAGCTGGCCGACCTGGTGCTGTGGAACCCCGCGTTCTTCGGCGTCAAGCCCGATCTGGTGGTCAAGGGCGGTCAGATCGCCTGGGCCCAGATGGGCGACGCCAACGCCTCCATCCCCACCCCGCAACCGGTGCTGCCGAGGCCCATGTTCGGCGCCATCGGCCGTGCCCCGGCCGCCAACTCGCTCAACTTCGTCACCCAGTCCGCCCTCGACGACCAGCTGCCGGAGCGGCTCGCCGAGGAACTGGGCATCGGCAAGACGTTCACGGCGACCCGCAACACCCGCGGCGTCACCAAGGACCACCTGCACGAGAACACGGCCAGACCGGAGGTCACCGTCGAACCGGACACCTTCACCGTCCGCATCGACGGCGAGGTGGTGGAGCCGCAGCCGGCGGCCGAACTTCCCATGGCCCAGCGCTACTTCCTGTTCTGACGAGCGACGGCGACAGGTGCCCGCATGATGAACCCAGCCCTCCTGGTCCTCGCCGACGGACGCTTCCCGGCCGGCGGCCACGCCCACTCGGGCGGTGCCGAGGCCGCCGTCAAGGC
This sequence comes from Streptacidiphilus jeojiensis, assembly GCF_042510965.1. NCBI lineage: Bacteria > Bacillati > Actinomycetota > Actinomycetes > Kitasatosporales > Streptomycetaceae > Streptacidiphilus > Streptacidiphilus jeojiensis. Next base: position 448,284 of record NZ_JBEUKS010000007.1, on the reverse strand, counting down.
CGGGCGGATCCGGGACAGCGCCGGCCTCGCGGCGTTCTGCGCCGGACGGCTGCACACCGCCGGACTGACCGCCGCCGCGCTCGCCGCGGCGGCCGGCGGCCGGATCGACCCGCTGGACCTGGACGGCGCCGCGGACGCCCGGATGCCCTCCCCGGCGCTGCGGGCCGCCTCGCGCCGCCTGGGCCGGCAGCTGATCCGCGCCGCCCGGACGGTCTGGCCCGATGCGGCGTTGGAGCGGCTGGCGGCGGAACGGCCGCGCGGGGTGCACCAGCCGGTGGTCCTCGGCCTCACCGCGGCGGCGGCGGGTCTCACCCCGGCCGACGCCGCGTCGGCCGCGGCCTACGAGAGCGTCTCGGGGCCGGTCACCGCATGCGTGCGGCTGCTGGGACTCGACCCGTTCCGGGCCACCGCGGTCCTGGCCGGGCTGACCGCGGAACTCGCCGAGGTCGCGGCGCGGGCCGGCGAGGCGGCGGCCGAGGCCGGGGCGACCGGGGACCTCGACGCCCTCCCCGCCGCCTCGGCCCCGCTGCTGGACCTCTACGCCGAACAGCACGCCGGCTGGGCCGTGCGCCTCTTCGCCTCCTGACCCTTCTTCACAGAGGAGACCGACCATGCATCGTGACCACGACCTCCCCGCCCCGCTGCCCGGGGTGGAGCCGCTGCGCGCCGACGGCCGCCGCCGCGCCCTGCGGATCGGCCTCGGCGGACCCGTCGGTTCCGGCAAGACCGCGACCGTCGCCGCGCTGTGCCGGGTGCTGCGCGACGAGCTCTCGCTGGCCGTCGTCACCAATGACATCTACACCACCGAGGACGCCGAGTTCCTGCTGCGCAACGCGGTCCTGCCGCCGGAGCGGATCACCGCGGTGGAGACCGGCTGCTGCCCGCACACCGCCATCCGCGACGACATCTCCGCCAACCTGGAGGCGGTCGAGGACCTGGAGGACGAGGTCGGGCCGCTGGACCTGGTGCTGGTCGAGAGCGGCGGCGACAACCTCACCGCGACCTTCAGCAAGGGGCTGGTCGACTACCAGATCTTTGTCATCGACGTCTCCGGCGGCGACAAGATCCCCCGCAAGGGCGGCCCCGGGGTCTCCACCTCCGACCTGCTGGTCATCAACAAGACCGACCTGGCCCCGCTGGTCGGCGCCGACCTGGGGGTGATGGACCGCGACGCCAGGGCGCAGCGTGGCGACCTGCCGGTGGTGTTCTGCTCGCTCGCGGCGGCGGACGGCGTCGCCCCGATCGCCGAGTGGGTCCGCGGCAGGCTGCTCGAGTGGACCAAGTGAGCGGTGGCGGTGCCCCGGTCGGCGCTTCGTCGGTGCGGGCCGTGGCGCGGATCGCGGCCGAGCCGGACGGCCGCGGCGGCACCGCGCTGCCCCTGCTCACCGGGGACGGACCGCTGGCGCTGCGGCGCACCTCGCACCCGGAGGGCGGCGGCGCGGCCCAGGTGACGATCGTCGGTGCGATGGCCGCCCCGCTCGGCGGGGACCGGCTGCGGATCGAGGTCGCCGTCGCGGCCGGGGCCCGACTGCGGGTCACCAGCGCCGCCGCCACGGTCAGCCTGCCGGGACGGATTCCGGCGCCGGCGCACTACGACCTCGATCTGACGGTGGCCGAGGGCGGCGAGTTGGAGTGGCTGCCGGAGCCGGTGATCGCCGCGCAGGGCAGCGTGCTGCGGATGACGACCAGGGTGACGCTGGCGGCGGGCGCCCGGCTGCTGCTGCGCGAGGAGCAGGTCCTCGGGCGGAGCGGCGAGGCCCCGGGCCGCCTCACCGCCCGGCTGACCCTGCGTCACGACGGCCGGACGGTGCTGGACCAGCAGACCGACCTCGGGCCGGGCGCCCCGGGCTGGGACGGCCCCGCCGTGCTGGCCGAGCACCGGGCGCTCGGCCAACTGCTGCTCTGCGAACCGTCCCTGACCGAGAAGCCGGCCACCGCCCGGTTCCTCGCCGAGGGGGCGGCGGAGGCCGCGCTGCTCCCGCTCGCCGGAGCCCCGGCGCTGCTGGTCACCGCTGCGGCCCCGGACGGCCTGCGGCTGCGCAGGGCGATCGATAGGGTGCTGCGATGAGCGACGAGACCGAGGAGAACGAGCGCGGGCGGATCTCCCGCCGCGCCGCCCGGATCCTGGTGCTGGACCCGGAGGGCGCGGTGTTCCTCCAGCTCCACGACGACATCGAGGTCGGGCCGCACTGGGTGCTCCCCGGCGGCGGCCTGCACCCGGGCGAGGACGAACTCGCCGGCGCACTGCGGGAGACCGTCGAGGAGACCGGCTGGACGGACGTGGTCCCCGGCCCGGCGCTGTGGATCTGGGAGCACGACTACACCCGGTCGGGCGTGCCCACCCGCCAGCACGAGGTCATCTTCCTGGGCTCGGCCCCGCGCCGGGACCCGATCGGCGATCTCACCGAGTCCTTCGCCCACGACGGCATCATGACCTGCCGCTGGTGGACCCCGGACGAACTGGCCGACTGCGCCGAGGTGCTGTGGCCCCCTCAGCTGGTCCGGCTGCTGGCCGACCTGCGCCGCGAGGGGCCGCCGGCGCAGCCGATCGATCTGGGGTACGTCCCCAACGAGCCGCGCTGAGGCACCTGCCGGATCAGCCGTGGTGGTGGCCGCCACCGCCCATGTCGTGGCTGGTGTGGGTGGGCGTGGAGCCGATGTCGTGGTGCTGGTGGTGACCGCCGTGGTGGTGACCCCCGCCGTGGTGACCGCCGTGCGGCGGCACAGCCGTGTCGATGCCGTACGGAGTGGTGCCGTCCTCCCACACGCCCCGGGTGCGGCGGGTGTCCGCGTACGGACGCGTCTGGCGTCCGGCGCGCACGATGGACTTGACGATGAAGTTGAGGAAGGCGAGCCCGACCAGGACACCGACGACAATGATGAAGACCATGAACGATCATCCCCCTGAACGGCGCCCCGACCGGTCGTCGGTGCGGCGTGGGATCAGGGTGCCCAGCCGTACGCACGATCCCACCTGATTTGATCGAATCCAGAGGTTCGGACTTCCGGCGCCGACCGCACCGCCGGCCGCACCACCGGCCAGTGCCTGCTACAGCGCCTCACCCATCGGGCCGTACTCCGGTTCCAGCGTCTCGGCCCAGTACGCGGCGAAGTCGGGTCGGCTGCCGTCCGCGTCGGTGAAGCCGTAGTCCTTGGAGAGGTCCCAGGTGGCCAGCGCCCGGCCGGTCCTGGCCATGACGTCCGGGTCGGCGGCCAGCGCGGCCACCGCGCGGCCGAGGTAGGCGGGCGACTCGGACTGCGCGAAGTGCGGGTCCTTGGCCGCGCCGTCGCGCCAGTTCGCCTCGGTCACCCCGAGCCCGTCCAGCATCGCCTCCGAGCGCAGGAACCCCGGGGTGAGCGCGACGGCCGCGACACCGTGCGGACGCAGCTCCGCCGCCTGCGCCACGGCCAGCCGGATCACCGAGGACTTCGCCAGGTCGTAGAAGAGCGAGCCGCGGTAGCGGGCCGAGTTCCCGTCGGTCACCTCGACGACCAGGCCGCGGCGGCGTGCGACCAGCAGTGGGAGTGCGTAGCGGCTGGTGATGATGTGGGTGTCCACGGCCCGGCGCAGCAGCCGGAAGCCCTGGTCGAGGTCCTGCTCCCAGATCGGGTGCTCCCAGTCGCTGAGCGGGTCGCCGCCCCAGACGCAGTTCACCAGCAGGTCCAGCCGTCCGTCCTGCTCGGTGGAGATCCGTTCGACCAGCGCGCGGACCTGGTCCGGCCGGCTGTGGTCGGTGCGGACCGCGATGCCGGTGCCTCCGGCGGCGGTGACCAGGTCGGCGGTCTGCTCGACGGTCTCCGGGCGGTCGAGGTCGGAGCGGCCCGCGGTGCTGCTCCGGCCGGACACGTACACGGTGGCCCCGGCCGCGCCGAGCTCCACCGCGATCCCGCGCCCGCCGCCCCGGGTACCGCCGGCGACCAGGGCCACCGTCCCGTCCAGGGGCCGGTTCGGGTCGGTCATGCTGCGCCTCCAACGCTCGGCGGGAACTTGTCGACCGGTCGAGACTCGCACGGTCCGGCAGCCGGGGCATCCGAAAACCGTTATGCACTTTGTTGCAGAAGCGAGGCGGTCCGGTCTACCGTGGCCGGACACCACCGTGCGAGGAGGCTCGGACATGAGCGCGTACCCCCATCTGCTGGAGCCGTTGGACCTGGGCTTCGTCACGCTGCCCAACCGGGTGCTGATGGGGTCGATGCACATCGGGCTGGAGGAGGCCGAGCGCGGGTTCGAGCGGATGGCGGAGTTCTACGCGACCCGGGCCCGGGGCGGGGTCGGCCTGATGGTCACCGGGGGGATCGCGCCTAACGAGGAGGGCCGGCCGTGGTCCGGCGGGGCGAAGCTGACCACCGAGGCGGAGGCGGAGCAGCACCGGGTGGTCACCGAGGCGGTGCACCGGGAGGGCAGCCGGATCGCCATGCAGATCCTGCACTTCGGCCGCTACGCCCACCACGCCGACCTGGTCGCCCCCAGCGCGCTGCAGGCGCCGATCAGCGCCTTCACTCCGCGTGCGCTCGGCGAGGACGAGGTCGAGCGGACCATCGAGGACTTCGTCCGCGCCGCCGAGCTGGCGAGGTTCGCCGGGTACGACGGGGTCGAGGTGATGGGCTCGGAGGGGTATCTGATCAACGAGTTCATCGCCGCCGGCACCAACCGGCGGACGGACCGCTGGGGCGGCGACTACCGGAACCGGATCCGCTTCCCGGTGGAGATCGTGCGCCGGGTGCGTGAGCGGGTGGGGGCCGACTTCATCCTGGTCTACCGGCTGTCGATGCTGGACCTGGTGCCCGGCGGCTCGACGTTCGACGAGGTGGCCACACTGGCCAAGGAGGTCGAGGCGGCGGGGGCGACGCTGATCAACACCGGGATCGGCTGGCACGAGGCGCGCATCCCGACCATCGCCACCTCGGTGCCGCGCGGGGCGTTCGGCTGGGTGACGAAGAAGCTGATGGGGTCGGTCGGGATCCCGCTGGTCACCAGCAACCGGATCAACACCCCGGAGCTGGCCGAGCAGTTGCTCGCGGACGGCGCCGCCGACATGGTGTCGCTGGCGCGTCCGCTGCTCGCCGATCCCGAGTTCGTCGCCAAGGCGGCGCAGGGGCGGGCCGAGACGGTGAACACCTGCATCGGCTGCAACCAGGCCTGCCTGGACCACACCTTCAGCGGTCGGATCACCTCCTGCCTGGTCAATCCACGGGCCTGCCACGAGACGGAGCTGGTGCTCACGCCGACCCGGACGCGCAAGCGGGTCGCCGTGGTCGGGGCCGGGCCCGCCGGGCTGGCCTGTGCGGTGTCGGCGGCCGAGCGCGGCCATGCGGTGACCCTGTTCGACGCCGCGGCGGACATCGGCGGCCAGTTGAACACCGCCCGGCGGGTGCCGGGCAAGGAGGAGTTCGACGAGACCGTCCGCTACTTCCGGAGCCAGCTGGCGCTGCGTCAGGTGGAGCTGCGGCTGGGCGCCGAGGTCGGCGCCGGGACGCTGCTGGAGGGCGCGTTCGACGAGATCGTGCTGGCCACCGGGGTGCTGCCGAGGGTTCCGGAGATCGAGGGGGTGGACCACCCCAGCGTGGTGGGCTACCTGGACGTGCTGCGGGACGGCGCGCCGGTGGGGGAGCGGGTCGCGGTGCTGGGGGCGGGCGGCATCGGGTTCGACGTCGCCGAGTTCCTGACGCACGATCAGGACGGTGACTTCTACCGGGCCTGGGGCATCGACACCGGGTACCGGGAGCGGGGCGGGCTGCGCAGTCCGCAGCGCGGGACCGCGCCGCGCACCGTGTACCTGCTGCAGCGCAAGAGCAGCAAGGTGGGCGCCGGGCTGGGGAAGACCACCGGATGGATCCACCGGACCGAGCTGAAGCACCGGGGCGTGGTCATGGTCGCCGGGGTGACCTACGAGCGGATCGACGACGAGGGCCTGCACCTGACGACGGCCGAGGGCGAGCGGCAGGTGCTGGCGGTGGACACGGTGGTGCTCTGCACCGGGCAGGAGCCGCGCCGGGACCTGCACGCGGCACTGCTGGAGGCCGGGGTCCGGGCGCATCTGATCGGCGGCGCGGACGTCGCCGCCGAGCTGGACGCCAAGCGGGCCATACTGCAGGGGACCACGCTGGCAGCCGCCCTGTAGGCAGCCGCCCTGCAGCTGCCGGGAACACGGGAGAGCCCTCGTCGATGTCGCTGCCGCACGCCATTCTGACCGCCCTGCTGGAGCGGCCGTCCTCGGGTCTGGAACTGACCCGGCGGTTCGACCGGTCCATCGGCTACTTCTGGTCGGCCACGCACCAGCAGATCTACCGCGAGCTGGGGAAGCTGGAGCAGGGCGGCCTGATCGAGGCGGTGCCGCAGCCGCCGTCGCGGGGGCAGCGCAAGGAGTACCGGGTGCTGCCGGACGGCCGGGCCGAGCTGGTGCGCTGGGTCGCCGAGGGGCAGGACCCCAAGCCGGTCCGGGATCCGCTGCTGCTGCGGCTGCGGGCCGCCGCGGTGGTCGGGACGGCCGGGCTGGACGTCGAGCTGCAGCGCCATCTGGCGGAGCACCGGCGGCAGTTGGAGGAGTACCTGGAGATCGAGCAGCGGGACTTCCCGGCGGACGGGTCGGGCGGCGGCGACCGGCTGCACCACCTGGTGCTGAAGGCCGGGATCGCGCTGGAGACGTTCTGGGTGCAGTGGCTGGCCGAGGCGGTCGGCGAGCTGGCCGGGGTACCGGCCGCGGATGAGGCCGCTGGGCCCGGGCAGCCGGGGATCGCCGGTTGACCTGCGGCGACGTCGTCCCCCGGACCGGTCAGCCGTTGGCCGCCGCCGTCACGGCCTGCTGGTACAGGCTCTGCACGGAGTCGTCGAACAGGGCCGCGTAGGAGACGTCGTCGGTGTCGCCGCCCTCCTGGTAGCCGCCGATGACACCGATCAGGGTGCCCGACCCGGTACTGGCGTCGTAGTTCTCCAGCCAGCCGCTGCCGCTGGTGCCGCCCGGGTAGCCGGTGCAGGCGACCTGCAACTGGGTGGAGCTGAAGGCGGTGCTGAGGCAGGTGCCGGTGATCGGCTCGTCGGTGTCGGAGGGGTAGCCGGTGATCTGCACGGTGGTGTCGGTGACCCCGCTGGTGTCCAGGCTGTAGGCGCCGACCACGGACTGCAGGCTCTTGCCGTTCAGCGGCTGCACCACGGCGAAGGCCACGTCGTCGTCCTCGGACTGGTTGTCGGTCCAGGCCGAGCTCTCGATCACGTCGGTGATCTTCCACTCGCCGTACGGAGCGGTGCCGTCGTGGTAGCCGGGGACGAAGGTCGCGGTGCTGCTGCCGCTGCTGAGGCAGTGCGCGGCGGTGACGATCAGATCGCCGGCCGGGCTGTCCACCACACTGGCGGTGCAGGTGTGGCCGTCCGAGATGCTGCCGGAGAAGATCGCGCCGACCTGGCTGGGCTGCTCGTCGCTGGTCAGCGTGACCGACTGGCCGGTGGTGGTGATCGGCGCCGCGGCGGTGGACTTGGTGGCGCTCGCGGAGGCCGTCGCAGCGGAGGATGCCGCCTTGGTGGTCGCGGCCTTGCTCGCGCTCCTGGTCGTGCTGTCACTGCTGCCCGCCGACGCGCTGGCGCTGGCGCTCGGGCTGGCGCTCGGGCTGGCGCTGGTGGCGGCACTCGCGCCGGTGCCAGCAGCCGCTGCCGTGGTCGACGAGACCTTCTTGGCCGTGTCGATGGACCGGAGCAGATTGACGCTCGCGCCCGCCGTCCCCGTCGTCGCGACGACGAGTCCGCCGCCGACCATGATCCCGGCGGTGATCCCCATCACGATGCGGCGTCGGGACCTGCGCCCGGATCGGATCCGGGTGAGACGACTTCCTGGTTCGGCGTCCTTCATGGGCTGCTCCTTACCTCGGCGCCGGAATCGACACCTTCGGGGGCAGGGTCGAACCGGACAGCACCATCCGATCCTGGTGGGCGGTGCTGAGACAGCTGTGTGAGAAAAGTAAGAACTGTCTGATCATCGCGGAAGGTCTGGAAAATTACCTCTCCTAAGGAGGTAAAATCCAGGTATGGCCGAGCACGATCGAACCGATCAAGCCGAGGACGCGAACGAACTCGCCGAGCTGCTCGTGGGCATCCATCGGCTGATGCGTCGCAGGCTGCGCCACGATCTCGGCACCGCGCGGCTGCGGGGCGCGCAGGTGGAGCTGCTGCGCCTGGTGCGGGGCCGGCCCGGGATCGGGGTGGCCGCGGCGGCCAAGGAGCTGCACCTGGCCGGCAACTCGGTCTCCACCCTGGTCAACCAGCTGGTGGCGGCCGGATACCTGGAGCGCAGGCCGGACCCCAGGGACCGCAGGGCCGCGCAGCTGACCGTCACCGAGGCGGCCCGGCAGCGGATGGGGGAGTGGGACGCCCGGCGCAGCGAACTGATCACCCGCCATGTCGCCGGACTCCCGGCGGAGGACCGGAAGGCCCTGACCGCAGCGCTGCCGGCGCTGCGCAGGCTCACCGAAGGACTGCACGACGAGCTGGAGGCGATATGACCGTACGGCTGCCCGAGAACCCACCCACCGACGAAGCCGCTGCGGAGGGCGCCGCCGCGGCCGTCCGCTGCAGCGGACTGGAGTACGCCTTCGGCGCCACCAGGGCGGTGGACAACCTCGACCTGACCGTGCGCACCGGTGAGGTGTTCGGCCTGCTCGGACCCAACGGAGCCGGCAAGACCACGGCGATCCGGGCCATCACCACGCTGCTCCCGGTCCCGGCCGGGATGGTCACCGTCTTCGGCCACGACACCGCCAGGGAGCGGATGGCGGTCCGCCGGCTGCTCGGCTACGTGCCCCAGCAGCTGTCCGCGGACGGCGGCCTGACGGGTCGTGAGAACGTCTCGCTGTTCGCCAGGGTCTACGATGTGCCGCGCCGGGAGCGGGCCCCCAGGGTCGCCGAGGCGCTGGAGGCGGTGGCCCTCACCGAGGCCGCAGACCGCCTGGCGGGGACCTACTCCGGCGGCATGATCCGCCGTCTGGAACTGGCCCAGGCCCTGGTCAGCGCCCCGCGTCTGCTGATCCTGGACGAACCCACGATCGGCCTGGACCCGATCGCCCGCACCAGCGTCTGGGACCGGATCGACGAGATCCGGCAGGCCACCGGGATGACCGTGCTGGTCACCACCCACTACATGGACGAGGCCGAGCAGTACTGCGACCGGGTCGCGCTGATGCACCGGGGCCGGATCCGCGCCCTCGGCACCCCCGAGCAGCTCAAGGCCGACCTGGCCGGGGAGCTGGAGGCGCCCACCCTGGAGGACGTCTTCCGCCACCACGCCGGCCAGGGCCTGCACGGCGGGTCGTCCGCCGACTCCAGCGACGGAGAGGATTTCCGCGATGTCCGCCGTACCCGCCGTACCGCCACCCGTGTCGGCTGAGGCCCCAGCCGGGCCCGCCCCCGCCGGGGCCGTGGCCGCCGCCGGATCGACCGCCTCGCTCTCGCTGCTGCTGGTGCCGCCGCGGGCCCGTACCGGCTGGCAGCTGGTGCCGGCCCGGGTCCTGGCGATGTGCATCGTGGAGCTGCAGAAGCTGCGCCACGACCGCACCGAGCTCTACACCCGGGCGGTGCAGCCCGCGCTGTGGCTGCTGATCTTCGGCGAGACCTTCAACCGGATCCACGCCATCCCCACCGGTTCCGTCCCCTACCTGGACTTCCTGGCCCCCGGGATCATCGCCCAGTCCGCGATGTTCATCGCCATCTTCTACGGCATCCAGATCATCTGGGAGCGGGACGCCGGCGTGCTCACCAAGCTGTTGGTCACCCCGACCCCGCGGTTCGCCCTGGTCACCGGGAAGGCCTTCGCGGCCGGGGTGAAGTCGGTGATCCAGGCCCTGGTGGTGATCGTCTTCGCGGCGATCCTGGGGGTCGGCATGACCTGGAACCCGCTGAAGCTGCTCGGCGTGGTGCTGGTGGTCGTGCTCGGCGGGGCGTTCTTCTCCTGCCTGTCGGTGACCATCGCCGGGATCGTGCTCACCCGGGACCGGCTGATGGGGATCGGCCAGGCCATCACCATGCCGCTGTTCTTCAGCTCCAGCGCGCTCTACCCGGTCAGCATCATGCCCGGCTGGCTGCAGGCGGTCAGCAAGGCCAACCCGCTCAGCTACCAGGTGGACGCGCTGCGCGGGCTGCTGCTCGGCAGTCCGGCGCACCTGGGCACGGACATCGCGGTGCTGGCGTTTGCCGCGGTGCTGGGCATCTCCGCGGCCTCGGCCCTGCTGGGCCGGCTGGCCAAGTAGAGGGTCAGGGGTCAGGGGTCAGGGGTGCGGGGGTCGCTCCTCGTGGTCGGGCGCATCCCGGTCGTGACCCTTGTCGTTCCAGCGCGGGTCGTCCCAGCGGGGGTCGTCCCACCAGTCGTCGTCGCGGTCCCTGGAGTTGGCCAGGACCGCGGCGACCGGCGGGATCACCATCGCCACCACGCACATGCCGATGGCGGCGCCGACCGAGTAGAAGCGCACGACTCCCCACGCCATGACGAACAGCCCGATGCAGACGCCCATCATGACGAAGTAGCGGACGTGGCGCCGGTGAGCCTGCACACCTCAAGGCTACGACCGCGGGTCCTCCGGCGCGACGATCGGCGCGGCGATCGTCGCAACGAACGGCGCAACGAAGGGCGCGGCGATGCGGGCGACGGCCCCCGGTTCGGACGTACGGTGTGACGATCAGTCGAACCGGCGAGCGGACAGGGGTGCCCCAGGCGTGGCGGAGACCAGGCTCAAGAAGAAGCCCTACGAGCGTGAACTCTTCCGGCTGCAGACCGAACTGGTGGTCCTTCAGGAATGGGTCCGCAGCGCCGGGGCCCGGGTGGTGGTGGTCTTCGAGGGCCGCGACGCCGCCGGCAAGGGGGGTGCGATCAAGCGGGTCACCGAGCACCTCAGCCCCCGCGTCGCCAGGGTCACCGCCCTGCCCGCGCCCACCGAGCGGCAGCGCACCCAGTGGTACTTCCAGCGCTACATCGAGCACCTGCCGGCGGCCGGGGAGATCGTGCTGTTCGACCGCAGCTGGTACAACCGGGCCGGGGTCGAGCGGGTGATGGGGTTCTGCACCCCGGACGAGTACCACCGCTTCCTGCACCAGTGCCCGATCTTCGAACGGGGGCTGGCCGAGGAGGGCATCCACCTGCTCAAGTACTGGTTCTCGGTCAGCCTGGAGGAGCAGGAGCGCCGGTTCCGGGCCCGCCGGGACGACCCCATGCGCCGCTGGAAGCTCTCCCCGATGGACCTGGAGTCCATCACCCGTTGGGAGGACTACTCCCGGGCCAAGGACGAGATGTTCGTCCACACCGACATCCCCGAGGCCCGCTGGCACGTGGTGGAGAGCGACGACAAGCGCAGCGCGCGGATCAACATGATCTCGCACCTGCTCTCCGCGATCCCCTACGAGGAGATCCCCACCACGCCGATCGAGTTCCCCGAACGCCCGCCCTCCCGCGGCTACCAGCGCCCCCCGCGCGACGAACAGCACTACGTCCCGGACGTGGCCGCCGGCCTGGGCAAACAGAGCTAGCCGGGGGCTAGGAGTCGGCGGCCTGCACCCAGTAGAGCTGCTTGTGGCCGCGGGACTCGAACTCCTCGGCGGCGGCCTCGGCCTCGGCGTGCTCCGCGAAGCGGGCCACGACGTAGCGGTTGCCGTTGTCGTCCTGGCGCATCAGCACGAAGGCGGCCGGGCCGGGAGCGGCGGCGGGCTGCTGCTCGATGCCGGTGATGTGGCTGATGTTCTCGCGGTCGTCGGGTTCCTGGCTGGGGGCGGCGTCGAACCAGGCGTCCAGGATCTCGGTCAGCAGCGCGGTGGAGGTCAGCCGCAGGCTCAGGGCCAGGACGTTGGCGTCGTTCCAGCGGCGGGCTCCGCCGGCGGTGTAGGCGTCGGTGCACAGTGCCGCACGGACCCCGGGCACCTTGTTGGCGGCGATGGACGCCCCGGTCCCGGTCCAGCAGCAGACCACGGCCTGCTCGGCCCGGCCCTCGGCCACGTCCCGTGCCGCGGCCTCGCTGCAGTACGCCCAGTCGTCCCGCTCGTCCGGACGCAGCGCGCCGTGCGGGAGCACCGAGTGCCCGCGCCGCTCCAGTTCCACCGCCAGCAGTCGGGCCACGCCCTCGTTCATGTCCGAGGAGACCGAGATTCGCATGGCCCGACTCTAGTGCCGGTCAGCCGCCCGGGCGGCTCAGCCCAGGGCGGCTCAGCCCTGGGCGCTGAGGGTGAAGCTCTGGGCCGTGCCGCCGGTGCAGCTCCACTGCTGCAGCCGGGCGCCGTCCGCGGTGGAGACACCGGTGACGTCCAGGCACTCGCCGGTGCTGCTGCGCGGGCTGAAGCTGTAGCTGCCGTCCGCGTGCTGGACCGGCAGCCACTGCTGGTTGGTCCCGCCGCCGTAGGACCAGAGCTGGATCGGGACGCCGTCCCCGGTCGCCCCGGAGCCGCCGGTCACGTCCCAGCCGACGGTGGTCGCGTTGCGGGTGACCACCTTGTAGTAGCCGCTGTCGGTGGGCTGGAACTGCCACTGCTGGTTGGTGTTGCCGCTGCCGCAGGTCCACTGCTGCACGGCGGTGCCGTTGGCGGTGGCGCCGCCGGTGGCGTCCACGCACTTGCCGCTGTTGGTGTTCACCACCTGGTACCAGGCACTGGAGCTGATGCCCGTCCCGGTGCCGGTACCGAGCGCGGGCCAGGTGAAGGTGGCCACCGCCTTGGCCGGCAGGGTGTAGCTGAAGGACTGCCCGCTCTCGGAGACGTTGAAGGTGTGGGCGTTGGCGGTGTCGGAGTTCAGCACCACCAGGGCGGTCGACCCGTCCGGGTTGCGGAAGGCGACGTCCTCCACGTTGCCGCTGCCGAAGGTGTTGGAGTCCAGCCGCACCGCGCCCGGCTTGACGAACTTGCTCGCCTGCCCGAGCACGTAGTACTCGGCGTTGTAGGCGGCGCTGCCGGTGCTGTTGTTGACGGTGACCACCCCGGTGCAGGTGGTGCAGTTCATCGACGGGCCGCCGCTGGGGTCCAGCGCCATGTTCCAGGTGACCACGGACTTGGCCCAGTTGCGGGTGGCGCCGATGATCAGGTTCTCGGTCTGCCAGTCCAGCGAGTCGGAGAAGGTGTTGGCGGTGTTGGCCGACTGGCTGCCGGAGCACTCGGTGAAGTAGGTGTCCTTGGTCGGGAAGGAGTTGTGCACGGTGGTCTGCGCGCTGGGGACGCCCCCGTAGCAGTGCCAGGCCACGCCGGCGGTGTACTGCGCGGCGGCGGAGTTGCCCAGGATCGTGGAGGGGAAGGTGGTGTCGTCCCAGTTGTGGTCGTAGGCCAGGATGCCGGTGCTGAGACCGGCCGCCTTGATCGCCGGGCCCAGGTAGTTGGCGATCAGCGTCGCCTCGGCGCTCGCGGTGAAGGTGGAGCCGGGGTAGTTGGACGGCGAGTACTCGGGCTCGTTCTGCGGGGTGATCAGCGACACCGGTACCCCGGCCGCCTTGTAGGCCTGCAGGAACTTCACCAGGTAGTTGGCGAAGGCCTGGTAGTCGGCGGTGTTGAGGGTGCCTCCGATCATCGAGCCGCTGGTCTTCATCCAGCCCGGGGCGCTCCAGGGGGTGGCCATCACCGTGGTGGACGGGTTGAGCTGCAGGGCCTGCTGCAGCAGCGGGATGATGTAGGCGTTGTCGTGGGCGATGGAGAACTGCGACAGGCCGGTATCGGTCTGCCCCGCTGCCACGTCGTCGTAGCTGTAGAGCGAGCGGGCGAAGTCCGAGGCCCCGATCGGCTGGCGCAGGAAGTCCAGTCCGATGCCCGCGGAGGGGTCGAACAGTTTGGACATGATGGTGTTGCGCTGCGGGGAGTTGGCGATCAGCCAGGCCGAGGAGTCGGTCAGCGAGGCCCCGAACCCGGTCATGGTCTGGTACGTGCTGGACGGGTTGACCGTGATCGTCTGACTGGCCGTTCCGGCCCCGGTGGCGAAGGCCGCACCGGCCTGTGGGGCCAGCAGCTTGCTCTGGTCTGCGGTGGTCTCCCAGACCGAGACGGCGGTCGCTGCCGCCGCCGTGGCGGCATGGGCGGCTCCCAGGGCCATGACCGACCCCGAGAACAGCGCGGCCGTCGCCAGCGACGCGGAGATGAACCTGATGCGGGACACAGTGCTCCTTTCCCGACGTTCCTGAAACAGAATGAAACACCTCTGGAACCCAACTGAAACAGAGCAAAGACCAGTTGGCAGAGTGCTGTCAATAGCTGACGCGGGAAGGCCGGTTCCGGAACCTGGCGGAGGCGCGGGTGTCCGTGGGTGAAACAAAATGATGTAACAGGGGTCAGCTGAACCGGGCGATCGCGGTCATCGTCGGGCGCAGGTTGCGGACGGCGGGGACGCGGCCCAGGACCGGCGCCACCGCGCCGTAGTAGAGCCCCCGGCCGCGCGGCAGCCGAAGGGCGCGGACCTCGGCGACGGCGGGGTGGGCGGTGCGGACCCGCTGCAGCTCACCGGCGTCCAGCCCCCAGGGCATCGGCGGGGTGGTGTAGCCGCTGCCCGCGGTGGTCCGCATCTCGCCGCGCAGGGTGCGGGCGCTGAACCAGCGCGGAACGGCGTCGAAGACCAGTGCGCCGCCGCCGAAGCGCTCGGCGCAGCCGGCGATCAACTCCCGTACCTCCGGCGGCCGCAGATACATCAGCAGGCCCTGTGCGGTGATCAGCACCGGGCGGGAGGGGTCGACCTCGTCGCGCCAGGAGAGGTCCAGCGCCGAGCGGGCCAGGATGCGCTGCCGGTCCTCCTCGGGCAGCAGCGACCGGCGCACCTCGGCCGTCTCCGGCAGTTCCACGCACAGCCAGCGGGCCCGTCCGTTGTCGACGCGCCAGTACTGCGTCTCCAGCCCCTCCGCGAGCGCGACCACGGTCCCGTCCGGATGCTCGGTCAGGAACGACCGCACCGCGAGGTCGAAGCTGCGCACCCGCAGCGCCTGCCCCTGCGCCAGCCAGTCGTTGGTGGGGCCGAAGGTCTCCTGGAACGGGTAGTCGATGCGCTCGACCAGCTCGACGGCCTTGGGGTCCGCCAGCACCGGCCGCGGCTGCGACGCCTCGTGGGCCCGGTGGTAGAGGTTCCACAGCAGCGTCTCCGGAACCCCGTCCAGCTGCACCTTCCAGCTCTCCCCGTCCGCCACCGTGCCACCCCGTCCGCTCGCCCGTCCTGACGGGGACCCATTCAATCCCACCCGCCCCCGCTACTTCCCCTTCCGGACCGCAACGGCGCGCCGCTGCACGGATCCGCCGGTTCGGTGGGCTCGTGTCTGGCCTAATCGGTCGCGTACATGCCATGCTGCTGGTGGCGCCCCGTCAACGCCCGGTGCGGGGCGCCACACGCTTGCGGTGCCGTTCGGGGGCCGGGACATGCGTCGGCCCCGTCGACGGGGGATGCGACGGGGCCGGGCGATCAGCATCAGCTGACATGCCAACCAGTATGCATGGTCACGGGCCGACTGTCAGTCGAGTCACGAAAGAATCACGGCATGCCGATGCGGGGGCGGGTCCCGTCTGCTCAGATCCAACCGCGTCGGGTGGCCTGGGCGCCCGCCTGGAAGCGGCTGGTGGCGCCCAGTCGGACCGTCAGATCGGTGATCCTGCGGCGCAGGGTGCGCTCGCTGAGCCCCAGTTGCCGCGCTATCGCGTCGTCCTTGAGGCCGGCGTTCAGCAGGTGCAGCAGGTCCTGGTCGGAGCGGGAGACCTCCGGATGCCGCCCCGCGACCTCGGGGGCGTCCTCGCCCGCCGGGGCGAACACCGGGGTGGCCATGGACCAGTGCGTCTCGAAGAGCTCCACCAGTGCGTCGCACAGACTGGAGCGGTGCACCAGGGCGGCGGTGGTCCTGATGCCGTCGACGCTCGCGGTCAGCGGGATCAACGCGTTCCGGCCGTCGACCACGACCATCTTCATCGGCACCCTGGGCAGCACCCTGGCCTGCTCGCCCAGCTGCGCCAACTCCTGCATCATGCCCACCCGTTCGGGAATCAGCAGGACCTCGGAGGCATAGATCGCGCGGGCGCGCACCCCGCGCTCCAGCAGATCGCGCTCGATCCGGGACGCCGTGTGGTCCGCCGTCACATAGGGCGGAGTGTCGAAGGCCAGCACCTCCTGCTCGGCCGCCGCGAGCAGTTCGGACAGCCGCGCCCCGATCAGGGCCGGACCCTCCAGCAGTTCCACCAGCCGGTGCGGGTCCTTGCTGAGCATCCGCTCGTGGTAGTCGGCGGAGAAGCCGGCCAGGGTGCGGGTGGCCAGGTCGAGTTCGGAGCGCCGGGACCGGATCAGCGCCGCCAGGCCGATCTGCGGATCGACCGCGCTGTAGCCGGCCGGACGCCCCGGCAGCCGGTCGGCGACGCCCGCGGCGGCCAGCGCCGACAGCGCGGCCCTGGCCCGGGGGAGGCTGCAGCCGACCTCCGCGGCGACCTCGACCGCCGTGGTCGAACCGGTCTGCAGCAGCGTCCGGTAGACCTGCTCCTCGAAGACTGACAACCCGACGGACTCCAGCATGAGCGGCACGCTAGCAGGCGGCCGGCCGGTGTCGGCAGGTGGCCGGAAGCGGCGGGTGGCCGCAACCGGCCACCAGTTGATCTGCACATTGTCGTGCTCCTGCTGTCACCATTCCGTTCATCTTGTACGCAGCGGCACCAAGCGGAAGAGACGGAAGCACATGAGATTGCCTGCACAGGGCATACGGACGGCGGCGATCGCCGCCGTCCTTGCGGTCGGCGCCGCCCTCACCGGACCGGTGACGGCGCACGCCGACAACGGCAGCAAGCCGGTCCGGCTGACCGCGGCCGCTCTGGCCCGGCTGAGCGCCCGTTACACCCCGTCGACCGACGGATCGGCGATCCAGGAAGCCCTGGTCGCCAAGGACTCCACAGCCTCCACAGCCGCTGCGGCTGCCACAGCCAAACCGCAGGCATCCTCCTCGGCCTCGGCTCCGGTCGCCGCTGCCGGAGCCACCACCTTCCAGAACGAGGGCAGTTGGGAGACCACCCAGGGCGTGGTCCGCACCCTGGCCCTGGGCGGCACCGCCGACTGGGTCGGCGTCTCCACCGCGGGCGAGATCTCCAGGTCGACGGCGTCCGGCGCCCGGGTCTGGGACCGCACCAGCCACTCGCTGTACGCCGACTGGGGCGTCAAGAACAAGGTCGTCTACCAGTCGCAGGAGTACCTGCCGCAGCTCTACGCCGGGTACAACCCCTACCAGCCGTCCACCACCGGACAGCACCCCTACCTCAGCGCCGACTTCAACCACGACGGCACCGACGACATCGCGGTGGCCTACTCGGTGGGCTCCAGCCCGGCCCGTCCCTTCACCGTCGCCGGGTCCACGCTCAGCAGCGGCACCTTCGTCACCGTGCTGGACGGCCGCGACGGCCACACCCTCTACTCCAAGCTCTTCCCCGGCTACGTCGGCAACATGACCGTCGCGGACGGCAGGCTGATCGTCGCCAACCGCACCGGCTACGACTGGTACGGCAACCCCGTCGCCGAACAGGGCGACAGCCGCTCCTCGCTGACCGCGCTTCAGCTGACCCCGGGCGCCGACGGAACCCTGCAGGGCTCGGTCGCCTGGACCTACAGCACCAACGCCCCCTGGGCCTACTGGACCGACGTCGAGTCGGCCGGCGGCGACCGGATCGCGGCGGCCTGGACCGACACCCCGATGGGCCTGGGCGACCCGCGCCCGGCCGACGGCCATGTGATGCTGCTGGACGCGCGTACCGGCAAGGTCGGCTACGACGTAAAAACGGCCGAGTACCCGCGGATGCTGATCAAGGACCCCAACGCGAACCGGCTGCTGGTCGTCGAGCAGAACGACCCGCTGGACGAGGTGCGTTGGGACCTGGCCGCGTTCTCCCTCGGCGACGGCAGCCGCGGCGTGCTGGCCACCCGCGACAACACCGTCCCGGTGGCGCTGCGGGTCGCCGACTCGCCCGCGCGCGGCGGCCTCGCCTACGCGGTCTCCGAGCAGGGCCTGAACGCCGACCTCAGCGAGGGGTCCAGGACCGTCTCCGGCTGGGACAGCAAGGGCCGTACCCTGTGGACCCGCACCGACAGCAGCACCGTGGGCGGGGCCTACGTCGCCACCGGGGCGCTGCTGATCAGCGGTGACACCGTGGTCGACGCGGTCTCCGACCCGGTGCCGGACACCCCGCAGCACCCGGCGGGCCCGGAGCACACCCAACTGCTCGGCCTCGACTCCCGTACCGGGAAGGTCCGTTGGAGCCGGGACGGCGCAGTGGCCACGGCCGACGGGCTGACCCCGTACCGGGGCGGCGTACTGACCGTCGGCTACGACGAGACCGCCTATCAGGTCGACCCGCACAGCGGACAGGCGGCCGCCCGGCCGCTGCTCGGCGACGCCTACACGGCCGTCGCCGCCGACGTCAACCACGACGGTGTCCAGGATCTGGTGGTCGGCGGCGCCAGTCGCGGCGTCTTCGCGCTCGACGGCCGGACCCTCAAGGACGCGGTGCCGCGGATCCTCTGGACCGCGACCGTCAGCGGCCAGGTCAACCAGCTGCAGGTGGCCCGGCTCGGGCACGGCCGGGCCCAGCAGGTGGTGGTCGCCGCCACCGGCGGCGTCGCGGTACTGGACCTCGCCTCCGGACGCACCCGCAGCACCATCTCCCTGGGCAGCGCCGTGGTCGGCTCGGTCACGGTGGCGCCCCGGCCCGACGGCGGCAGTGAACTGCTGGTCCCCACCGACACGGTGACGGCCTATCGGGCCGACGGCAGCCGGCTGTGGAGCTACCGGCCCGGCGGTGACCCGGTGAACTTCGCCGATGTGGTGCTGGACGGCGCCGGACACGCCATCACCTCCTCCAGCAGGCCCCGCAGCTCCGGCACCGGTGCGGCCGACCCGACGGCGGTGAGCCTGGACCTGGCCGACGGCCATGCCGTGTGGACCGCGAAGCCCGACGATCCGCATGCGGACTCGGCCACGCTCGACGGCGGCGTCTACCTCAGCAAGGACATCCCGGGCGCGGACGGCCACGGCGTCGCCTTCGCCTGGGGCGGCAACGGCGCGTCCCTCAACGACGACCACCTGGTGGAGATCCGCGACAGCCGTACCGGCGCGCTGGTCACCTCCCAGGTGTCCGACGGGGCGTCGACCTTCGACGGCTTCGTCTCCTCGCCGACGACCGGGCTGGTCGAACTGCACAGCTACGAGGTGACGGTGTTCCCGCCCACCGGAGCCGCCTACGACGTCAACCTCAACCTCGATCCGCGCTCGGGCGCCTTCGTCCGAACCGTCCAGGGCGGCCAGTCGCTGGTCACCGCATCGGGCGGGCTGTTCACCTGGGACCCGGCGATGCCGGACCTCGACGGCGAGTACGCGGAGTTCACGGCTGAGGACTTCGCGCTGTACGCGCAGAACCTGACGACCGTTCAACTCACCCCTGGCAGCGACGACGTGGTGGGCCTGACCGTGAACATGCGGCTCAGCGACCTGCTGCAGCAGAACAGCGGCTTCGGCTGGTACGACACCGACGCCTACCGGCACGGGATCTCGGTCTACCAGGTCAGCACGGCGGCAGCCGCCACCGGCGCGGCCTCCGGCACCAGCGCGGCCTCCGGCACCGGGGCGACCCTGAAGGCCCAGGCGGCGCCACAGGCCGAAACCGTGCCCTGGCAGTCGCAGAACGTCCGCGGCGACACCCGGGTGAGCGACCCGGCCCTCGGGACCGGGACGGCCACCCCGAACGTCATCGTCGACTCCAGCACCGCGGTCACCCCGGCGGCCACCGCCGCCGACACCGCCGCCGAGCCGGTGAAGGGCTATGTGCCGGCCCAGATCACCGCTCACCTGGGACTCAAGGGCGACGGCGCGGGGCAGGCCATCGCCATCGTCGACGCCTACCACTACGCCACCGCGACCGACGACCTCAACCACTTCAGCGCCCGCTTCGGCCTGCCGCAGACCTGCGGTTCGGCCGGGGCCGGCGACGACTGCTTCACCTTCCACCAGTCCTATGCGGGAACGGGGCAGCCACCGGTCGACGCCGGCTGGAACGAGGAGGAGGCACTGGACATCGAGTGGGCCCACGCCGTGGCGCCGAAGGCCACCATCGACCTGGTGGAGGCGGACGACGCCGGTGCGGCCGCGCTCTACCACGCGGTGGACGTCGCCGCGGCGCTGCACCCCGCCGTGGTGAGCAACAGCTGGGGGATGACGGAGTTCTCCGAGGAGGGCTACTACGACCAGCACTGCGCGCTGACGTCCGCGGTCTGCACCCAGTCCACCGGTGACGCGGGCTGGCCCAGCGGCTACTCGGCCACCAGCAGCTACGCGTTGGCCATCGGCGGCACCACCCTGCACCTGGACGCCGGCGGCGCCCTCACCGCGCCGGAGACCGCCTGGCGGTCCACCGGCGGCGGCCAGAGCTTCTTCGAGCAGCGCCCCGCCTACCAGGACGGCGTCCAGTCGTCCGCCTTCCGCGGCACGCCCGATGTGAGCTTCCTGGCCGACCCGGCGACCGGGGTCGCGGTCTTCACCAGCGCCTCGGGCACCCCGACCTGGATGCAGGTCGGCGGCACCAGCCTCTCGGCCCCGTCCTGGGCCGGGATCCTGGCCTCGGCCGACCAGTTGCGGGCTGCGGCGGGCAAGGCGCCGCTGGCCGCGGTCGGCGCCGACGGCGACACCGTGCACAAGGCCGTCTACGGGCTGGGCAGCGCCCTGTTCGACGTGGTCTCGGGCAGCAACGGCAGGTGCGGGGCCCAGTGCACGGCGGGCCCCGGGTACGACTTCACCACCGGCCTGGGCTCGCCCCGGGCGGGGGTGGACGCGGCCCTCGCCGCCGAGTAGCGGCGAACCGCAGGAGCAGACCGAGGGCCCGGCATCAGCGGATGCCGGGCCCTCACCCGGTCGCCCACCGGGATAGTCTCCCGAGGTCGGACGATGGAGAGATGGGGTGGGTGCGATGGCCGAGGTCGTGTTGCGTACCGAGCGGCTGGTGCTGCGCGGCTGGCGGGACGAGGACCTGGAGACGCTGGTCGAGCTGGACTCCGACCCCGAGGTCATGCGCTACGTCGGGGACGGGAAGGTCAAGAGCCGGGAGGAGGCGGCCGCCTGGTTCGAGCGGATCCGGGCGGCCTGGGCGGAACTTGGCTACGGCCTGTTCGCGGTGGAGCTGGCGGAGACCGGTGAACTCACCGGCTGGGTCGGTCTGGCCGTGCCCCGGTTCCTGCCCGAGATCATGCCGGCCGTGGAGATCGGCTGGCGGCTGCTGCCGCGCCACTGGGGCCGCGGCATCGCCACCGAGGCGGCCCGGGAGGCGCTGCGCTTCGCCTTCGAGGAGGCGGAGCTGGACCGGGTCGTCAGCATCTGCCACGTGGACAACGAGCCCTCGCGCCGGGTGATGGAGAAGCTGGGCCTGCGTCAGGACCGGCTCACCACCGTCCCCGCCCACGACAAGCCGGTCCGGGTGCTGGCGATCACGCGGGAGGAGTACGCGGTGGCTCGGAAGTCTTGACTGTACCTACTAGTATGTACGGCATGCTGGCTTCCCAGTACGAGATGACCCTGCCCGCCGACTACGACCTCCCGATGCTGCGCAAGCGCATCGCCGCGGCCTGGCACACCCTGGACGACCTCGACGGACTGGGGCTCAAGGCCTACCTGTTCCGCGAGCGCGGCAGGGACGGCTCTCCGGTGAACGAGTACTCCTGCTTCTACCTGTGGAACGACCCGGGGGCGATGGCCGGATTCCTGGTCGGAGGCGGAGGGTTCGAGCGGATCATCCGCTTCTTCGGCCGCCCGGCGGTGCGCCAGTGGAGCGGCCTGGCCTGCCTGTCGGGACCCGCTCGCGGCACGACCCCCCGCGCGGCGTCCCGGCAGCTCACCGTACTGCCGCCGGAGGCCGATCCCGAGTCCACCGGCCTGGCCCTGGCGACACGGATCCAGCAGGAGATCGACGCGCTCGCCGAACTGGCGCGTCGCGAGGACGTCCACACCGCCGCCCTGGCCGTGGACACCCAGCACTGGCAACTGGTCAGGTTCGTCCTGTGGCAGGACTCGGTCCCGCCGGACCAGCAGGGGGCCGAGCGCTACGAGGTGCTGCACCTGTCCGCCCCCGGCCTCGCCGACCTGCCGAACGGCCGTCACTGGTAGCGAGGGTGGCGAGGGTGGCGAGGCGTCAGGAGTTCGGCGCCACCAGGCCGACCTCGTAGGCGATGATCACCAGCTGGACCCGGTCCCGCGCGTCGAGCTTGGCCAGCAGCCGGGTCAGATAGGTCTTCACCGTGGCGATGCTGATGACCAGTTCGGCGGCGATCTCGGTGTTCGACAGGCCGCGTCCGACCAGGGTCAGCACCTCGTGTTCGCGCTCGGTGATGATGCCGTCGAGCCTGCGCCCGGCGGTCCCGGGCGCGCCGGGGGCGGTCCGGGTGCGGGACGGTTCGGGGCGGCCGGCGAACTCGGCGATCAGCCGCCGGGTGACGCTCGGCGCGATCAGGCCGTCGCCGGCCGCCACCACCCGCACCGCGGTCAGGATGGACTCCAGGGCCATGTCCTTGACCAGGAAGCCGGACGCGCCGGCCCGCAGCGCGCCGTAGACGTAGTCGTCATCGTCGAAGGTGGTCAGTATGACGACACGGGTCGAGCCGGGGCCGCCGGTGACCCGTCGGGTGGCCTCGATCCCGTCCATACCCGGCATCCGGATGTCCATCACCACCACGTCCGGCCGGACCTCCTGGACCAGGGTGACCGCCTCGGCGCCGGTCCCGGCCTCGCCGACCACCTCGATGTCCGGGGCGTCGGCCATCACCATGCCCAGCGCGGCGCGCACCAGCGGCTGGTCGTCGGCGAGCACCACCCTGACCGTCACCGGACCCCCACTGGCAGCGGCAGCCGGGCGGCCACCCGGAAGCCGCCCTCGGGGCGGGGGCCGGCGCGGAACTCCCCGTGCAGCAGCGCGGTCCGCTCCCGCATGCCGACCAGGCCGTAGCCGGCCGCCGCGGCGGCCTCCCGTCCCGGCCCGCCGGGTCCGGACCCGCAGTCCAGCACCTCGATGGAGAGCTCCTCGGGCCCGTGGCCGATGGACACCAGGCAGGAGGCCGTCCCCGCGTGGCGCACCACATTGGTGATCGACTCCTGGACGATGCGGTAGGCGGACAGCTCGATGTCCGGGGGCAGTGGCCGCCGTTCCCCGTGCCACTCCAGCTCGACGCGGACCCCCGCGGCCGTGGTCGCCTCCGCCAGCCGGTCGAGATCGGCCAGACCCGGCGCCGGCCGCAGCGCCGACCCCTCCCCGGCGGCCTCCGGTTCGGCCTGCCGCAGCGCCCCGAGCATCCGGCGCAGCCCCGCCAGCGCCTCCCGTCCCGCGCCCTCGATGGCGCCCAACGCGTCCCGCGCGGCCGTCGGCTGGGTCTCGATGACCCGGCGGGCCGCTCCTGCCTGGAGCGCGATGATGCCGATGCTGTGCGCGACCATGTCGTGCAGCTCCCGCGAGATCCGCAGCCGTTCGGCGGTGACCGCCTGGGCCGCGGCCTGGGCCCGCAGCGTCTCCGCGTGCTCGTGGTTCTGCCGCGCCGAGTCGCCGATCAGCCAGGCCACGGCGACGGTGAGGGCGACCGTCAGCATCGTCGAGGTGCCGATCACGAAGTGGACCAGCACCCGCACCGCCGCGTAGACGACCAGCACACCGATCGCCAGACCGGCGGCGGGGACCGAGACGCGCCGCGGCCGGGTGGCCGCGATGTGGCACAGGGCGACGTCGACGGTCAGGAACTGCAGGAAGTTGATCTCCGTCGAGTTCAGCACCATCGCCCCGGCCACCGCGCCGAGCAGCAGCAGTGACAGCGCCGCCATCGGCCGGCGGCGCAGCCAGGCGCTGCCCGCAACGGCCAGGACCGTGGCGATCAGGAGGTTCAGCCGGTTCCCCGGCGGCATCTCCAACGGGTTGTAGTGGCGCGGGAAGTACCCCTCGCCGGGCAGCCTGACCAGCACGATGATCGAGTACGCGGTGGCCGCGCTCCACGCGAGTGCCGTCCACGCACCCGGTGGAACACGCTTGAGCAGGGGACGGGGCGCAGTGGCGGACATGGGCCGATGCTAACCGCGGCGCTCTTCGCGGGGCATCGGACCGTGGTTGTACATCCGCGGTCCGATCCGGGGACGCGAATGCCGACGCCGGTCCGATGCCGCGCACCACCGCGACCGGGCAGCGTTGGCCGGGT
This sequence comes from Streptacidiphilus jeojiensis, assembly GCF_042510965.1. Lineage (NCBI taxonomy): Bacteria > Bacillati > Actinomycetota > Actinomycetes > Kitasatosporales > Streptomycetaceae > Streptacidiphilus > Streptacidiphilus jeojiensis. The sequence continues at coordinate 424,135 of NZ_JBEUKS010000007.1, read as the reverse complement.
GATCGAAGTCAATCAGCTGACCAAGCGATACGGCCGCACCACCGCCGTCAACAACCTCACCTTCACCGTCCGCCCCGGCCGGGTCACCGGGTTCCTGGGCCCCAACGGGGCGGGCAAGTCCACCACCCTGCGCATGATCCTCGGTCTGAACCAGCCGACCAGCGGCAGCGTCACCGTGCTGGGGCACCGGTTCCGGGACCACCCGCGCGGACTGCGCCACATCGGCGGCCTGCTCGACGCCGGCGACGTCCACGGCGGCCGCAGCGCCCGGGCCCATCTCGCGGTCCTGGCCCGCAGCAACGCCATCCCGTCGACCAGGGTCGAGGAGGTGCTGCGGGAGGTCGGCCTGTCCGAGGCCGCCCGGCGCCGGGTCGGCGGCTTCTCGCTCGGCATGAAGCAGCGGCTCGGCATCGCCGCCGCGCTGCTCGGGGACCCGCCGGTGCTGCTGTTCGACGAACCGCTCAACGGCCTGGACCCGGAAGGGGTGCTCTGGGTGCGCGGCCTGTTCCGCAGGCTGGCCCGGGAGGGCCGCACCGTGCTCGTCTCCAGCCACATGATGCGCGAGATGGAGAACACCGCCGACCAGCTCGTGGTCATCGGCCGTGGCGAACTGATCGCCGACGAGCCGCTGGCCGAGTTCGCCGCCCGCGGCACCCGGCTGAGCGTCACCGTCCGGACGCCCGACGCCGGGGCGCTGACCGGACTGCTCACGGCCGAGGGCGCGGTGGTGCGGCCCGACGGCGAAGGCGGCCTCTCGGTCGCCGGGCTCGACGCCGCCAGGATCGGCGAACTGGCCTTCGAGCACCGGATCCTGCTCCGTGAACTGGCCACCCGTACTGCCTCGTTGGAGGAGGCGTTCATGGAACTCACCGCCGACAGCGTCGAATACCTCGCCGGAGACCCCCGATGACCGCACTCACACACGCCCCCCGAGCCGCCGCGCCGTCCGGCGGCGAACCGCCGGCCCGGTTCCGTGACCTGCTCGCCGCCGAGTGGCTCAAACTGTGGACGCTGCGGTCGACCTGGTGGGCCATCGGGCTCAGCGGGCTGGCCCTGGTCGCCATGAACGCCAACGGCGCCCTGGCCGACTACAACAACTGGCCCCACTACTCCCGGTCGATCAGGGCCGCCTTCGTCCCGGGGTGGTCCCTGGGCGACGCCTTCAGCAACAACACCGGTATCTGCCTGCTGCTCGCCGCGGGCTGCATCGGCGCGATCACCGTCGCGGGGGAGTACTCCACCGGACTGATCCGGGTGAGCTTCGCGGCGGTCCCCGCGCGCCGGTCGCTGCTGGCGGCCAAGATCACCGTGGTCGCGGCGGTGATGACGGCCTACGGCCTCGTGGTCGCCGGGACGTCGTTCTGGATCACCCAGGCCATCCTGTCCGGACGGCACGCCGGGATCTCCATCAGCTATCCCGGCGCGGTGCGCTTCGTGCTGGTCTCCGCGCTGCTGGCGCCGGTGAGCGCGCTGGTCGGGATGGGCCTGGGCGCGCTGATCCGGCACAGTGCCACCACCATGGTGACGGTGGTGGTGCTCCTGCTGCTGGTGCCCAACCTGCTCACCGACAACCACCGTTGGGAGGCGGACCTCAACCACGCCCTGGTGCTGCGCGCCTGGCAGCGGCTCAAGGACGTCGGCCCGGAGTACCTTCCTCCCGGCACGCCCGGCTACCACCTGGCCACGGTCGCCGGCTCCTGGACCGTCTACGCGGTCTGGCCGCTGGTCGCCGTCGTGGTCGCGCTGACGGTGGTGCACCGCCGCGATCTGTGAACGCGACGGCGGTGTGCGGGCCGGCATGCCGGCCCGCACACCTCACAGGTCACCGCGGACGGTCAGTTGTGGCCGTACCGCTTCTCCTTCTTCCGTGCCACCGGCTGCGGCATGGAGGACGGCATCAGCATCGGCTCGGTGTTCTCGAGCGCCGGGTCCTGGGCGTACTGCCCGGGGCGGGCGGCGGTGGCGAGAGCCTTCTGCTGCTTGCGTTCGCGGTTCTTGACCTTCGACATGAGATGTCTCCTGCATGGTCTCGGATGCACAGCACCCGCATGGGGCAGGTGCATTCCCACCGTGGCAGCAGCCGTGGCGGTCCGCATCTCGAAGCGTTACGCAGCGTTACCACCCCGGGGGCGGCGGTTGGCACCGCTCCGGCGCGACGGGCCGGGGGTGTTGTGGCCCACTCTGCCTGACGGAAGGTCAGCAGCCGTTCAGCAGAGCTCAGTTGTCGCAGTGGAACCGTGACCTGACGATGAGCGCGGAGAGCAGTCCGGTGACGGCCACGGAGACGGCGATTCCGGTGAGCGCCCCACCGGAGACCGCGTGGGTGAGCAGCAGCGCCGACCAGGTGATGCTCAGCGGCAGGGAGGCGCAGATGCCGATGAGGAGGTGGGAGCGGCGGTTGGCGGAAGGTCCCTGGATGTCCATGGACTCAGCATGCCCGGGGCCACCACCACGCCATGAGCAGCGAACGGTGGACCGCCCCGTCCACCGGACGGTGGACCCGGTGCTACCGCACGGTCGGATCCTCCTGCGGCCTCATGAAGTCCGAGCCCGTCCCGGTGAGTGCCGCCATGGCGGCCCGGAGCTCGAGGGCGATGCAGGCCGTACCGCACAGGGAGTAGCCCAGGTGTCGCCCGTGGCCCGACGCGGGTCGACCCCTGCGCGCGGTCTCCTGAAAGGGACAGTTGCACACCGCGCGTGAAGGAGTTACAGCCATGGACCTCAGCACGCCACCCGCAGAGGCGGACCAGCGATGATCGAGCTACGGGAGCTGACCAAACGCTACGAAGACAAGACGGCGGTGGACTCGCTGAGCTTCGCCATCCGGCCCGGCCAGGTCACCGGCTTCCTGGGCCCCAATGGCGCGGGCAAGTCCACCACCATGCGCCTGATCCTGGGCCTGGACCGGCCCACCGGCGGCCAGGTGCTGGTGGATGGGCGTTCCTACGCACAGCTGCCCGCTCCGCTGACGCACATCGGCTCGCTGCTGGAGGCGTCCGCCGCGCAGGGCGGACGGACCGCCCGCGACCACCTGCTCTGGCTGGCCCGGAGCAACCGGATCCCGGACCGGCGGGTGGACCAGGTGCTGGCCGCCGTCGGCCTGCAGGACGTGGCCCGCAAGCGCTCCGGCGGGTTCTCCCTGGGCATGGGGCAGCGGCTCGGGATCGCCGCGGCGCTGTTGGGCGATCCGCCGGTGCTGATGTTCGACGAGCCGGTCAACGGGCTGGACCCCGAGGGGATCCTGTGGATCCGCAACCTGATGAAGGGGCTGGCCGCCGAGGGCCGCACGGTCTTCGTCTCCAGCCACCTCATGAGCGAGATGGCGCTGACCGCCGACCATCTGGTGGTCATCGGACGCGGACGGCTGCTCGCGGACGTGCCGATGGAGGAGTTCATCGACCGCAACGCCCGCAGCTACGTGCGGATCCGCACCCCGCAGCCGCAGGCCCTGCTGGACGCACTCGACTCCCGGGGCATCACCGCCGTCCGCGCCCCGGACGGCAGTTGGGAGGTCGAGGGCAGCGACCCGGCCGCGATCGCGGCGCTGGCCGGCGCCGGCGGTGTGGTCCTGGAGGAGCTGAGCCCGCAACGCGCCTCCCTGGAGGAGGCGTTCATGCGGATGACCGCGGACGCGGTGGAGTACCACGCCGACGCCACCCCCAACGGCGTCCGGCCCGCCGCGGACCGGACCGGATCGGCGACGACAACGACGGGAGCCACCTCATGACCACGGCAATCCTCACCGGGGCGGCGCAGCAGCCCGCACGCGCAGCGACCCCGCCCCGGTGGTCCGACGCGATGAACGCCGAGTGGACCAAACTCCGCACCCTGCGCGGCCCGCGCTGGACCCTGCTCGCCGGTCTGCTGGCCACCGTCGGCGTCGGCGCCCTGATCTGCTTCTTCATGAACCGCAACTTCGCCAGCGTGGTCTCCGACGGCAAGCCGTTCGAACCGGTCCGCACCAGCTTCGCCGGCCTGGTCCTGGGCCAACTCGCCATGGTCGTCCTCGGCGTGACGATGATCGGCGGGGAGTACGCGAGCGGGATGATCCGGCTCTCGCTGACCGCGGTCCCCAACCGCACGGTCTTCTACGCCGCCAAGGCCGCGGTGCTGGCCGGGGTGACCTTCCTGGTCGGTCTGGTCGCCGCGTTCACGGCGTTCTTCGTCGGCCAGGCGATGCTCGGCGACCACGGCGTGTCGCTCGGCGATCCGGGCGTGCTGCGGGCGGTGCTCGGCGGCGCCGCCTACCTGATGCTGATCGCCCTGCTGTCGCTGGGCGTGGCGACGATGCTCCGGCGGCAGACCCTGGCCCTGGGCATCCTGGTCCCGTTCTTCTTCCTGGTGTCCGGCATCCTGCAGGCCATCCCGGGCGTCACGGCGGCCACCCAGTACCTGCCCGACCAGGCCGGACAGCGCTTCCTGCAGATCCACCACCAGTCCAAGGACGCCTACGGCCCCTGGACCGGCCTGCTGATCACCGTCCTCTGGGTGGCCGCCGCACTCCTGGGCGGCTGGTTCGTCCTCCGCCGCCGAGACGCCTGAGTCCGGGGGCCGAGGAGTGGAGGCCGGCTGCAGCGTCAGCGCTCGGCTGCCAAACGGACGCCCAGGCCGATGAAGACGCCGCCGGTGGCGACGTCCAGGCGGCGGCGGGCGGTCCGGCGGCGGCCGAGCCAGCTGCCGATGCGGCCGGCGAAGAGGCCCACGGTTCCGTCGACCAGGAACTCCAGGGCGACGAAGACCGCGCCGAGGACCATGAACTGCAGCCAGACCCGGCCGAGTCCAGGGTCGACGAACTGCGGGAGGAAGGCGATGGTGAAGGTGACCATCTTGGGGTTGACCAGGTTGGTCAGCAGGCCGCGCAGGTAGGCGCGGCGGCCGGACATCCCGGTCGCACCGGCGGCCTCCGGCCGGTCCTGGCCGCGGTGGCGGATCGCCTGGACGCCGAGGTGGACCAGGTAGGCGGCGCCGACGATGCGCAGCGCGGTGAAGGCGGTCGGCGCGGCGGCGAAGAAGGCGGAGAGTCCCGCGGCGGCGAGCGTGATGTGGACGACCTCGCTGGTGGCGACCCCGGCGGTGGCGAGCAGCCCGGCACGGGCACCGCCGCGTATGCCGCAGCCGAGCACGAAGAGCATGTCGGGGCCGGGGCTGACCATCGCGACGAGAGTGGTGAGCAGGAACAGGACGAAGAGGTGCTGGTCGACTGGCATGGGCCGATGCTTGCGCCGGGGATGCGGCCGGGCAAGCCATATTCGGGGAACGAGACGCCGCGCCACCCGCACACTGGCGGTATGACCGTCTCACTGCACCACATCGTGGTCGACACCACCGATCTGCCCGGGCTGGCCCGGTTCTGGGCGGCGGTGCTGGACTGGCGGATCCTCTCCGAGCGCGAGCGCGAGGTGGTCATCGGGCCCGCCCCCGACGCCGCGGTGGGGATCTGCTTCATGCCGGCGGCGCAGGGCAAGGCCGGCAAGAACCGGCTCCATCTCGACCTGAACCCCGGCCCGGGGGAGCGGGAGGCGGAGATCGCCCGCATCCTCGCGCTGGGGGCCCGGCGGGTGGACATCGGCCAGACCGGAACGGAGTCCTGGACGGTGCTGGCCGACCCCGAGGGCAACGAGTTCTGCGTGCTGCGCGAGAAGCGGACGCTGATCTCCTGAGACACCGGTGGATCTTCCCGGGTGCGGACCGTGCCGGGGTCGCGCAGCCTTGATCCATGGAGAATCCCGACCCGATCGTCATCGTCCTCCCCCCTGAGACCGGTCCGGACGGCACCGGCCGCAGGGTCCAACTGGGCCACAACGTGGTGGCGCTGGCCGAGAGCCTGGCCGATGTCGAGAAGCTGCTGGACATGGCCGGCCTCACCGAGTGGTTCGAGCTGGACCCCACCATCGTCGAGTGGCGGCTCGGCGGCCCGGACGACTGGCCGTCGGCGCAGCCGGGGCCGTCGGCGCCGGGCGGCAGCTGGCCCGACGGCGGTCCGATCTCCTGGCCCTCGGACGGTGCTGACCAGGCGTGACGAGTCGATCCGGCTTAGCGTGGGTGGCATGAACAGCACCGCAGAGATCCGGGCGGACGTCCTGAAGTCGATCCGCAGTTTCCTCAGCGCCGGAGTGGCCTTCCATCCCACGGTCACCGACCTGTGCCGGTTCAAGTCCTACGACGGGCGGGCCACCGAGCAGGCGCTGCGCGACCTCGCGGACGCGGGCACCATCGGCATCGGGATGCCGCAGGGCGAGCCGCGACGGGTGACCTGGGTCGCGACCAACTGACCCGCACAGGCAGCGCCCGGGCCGACCCGGTCAGATCGCGTAGCTCCAGACGGTGATCATGTACGCGCCGTACCAGCACCCGAAGACGGTGGCCGCCGCCAGCGTGAGCACCGCGGTACGGCTGCGGGTACGGGCGATCGAGCGGGCCAGCGGGACCAGGAACACCAGGGCCGGGAGCAGCAGCCGCAGCTTGGAGTGGTAGTAGTTGCTCTGGCAGAGCGTCAGCACCACGATGCTGGTGCCGTAGACCACCAGCGGCGGCCAGCTGCCGCGCTGCCAGGTGACCAGGGTCGCGCAGACCAGGGCGATGAGCAGGACGGCGGTGCTGACCGGGACCCAGCCGTCGCCGGTGGCCAGGGTCTGCACCAGGAAGTCCCAGATGGCCCGGCCGTTGTCCCACTGGGTGCCCCAGCCGGCGCCCTGGATCTGGAACCAGGCGTCGGCCCGGCCCACCCGCAGCGCCACCCACAGCAGGTAGAGCGGGGTCCCGGCACAGCCCAGCACCAGCGCGGCGAGCGGGCGCCAGCTGATCCGGCGCTCCCGCACCAGGTGCAGCAGCACCGCCACCCCCAGCGCCACCACGGCGGCGACGGCGGCCGGCCGGGTCAGGCCGACCAGCAGGGCGAGCAGGCCGGCGGTGAGCCAGGCCCGCCGATGGGCGGCCAGCAGCATCCCGGCGGCCAGCGCCAGGAACAGCGACTCGCTGTAGGACATCAGGAAGACCAGCGCCATCGGCTGCGCCCCGGCGAGCAGCACGATGGCGACGACCGCGGTGCGCCGTCCGTACAGCCGGGTGAACAGCTGCAGCACCACGATCAGCGCCGCGATCAGGGCGAGGTTGGCGGTGACGATGCCGGCCATCGGGACGTCCAGCCGGGTGACCTCGTGCACGGCCCGGACCAGCATCGGGTAGAGCGGGAAGAAGGCCAGGGTGTTGCCGGTGAGCTTGCCCGAGGGGTCGTAGCTGAAGCCGTGCGGGTAGCCGTGGGTGGCGATGTCCAGGTAGAAGCCGCCGTCCCAGGTGGTCAGCCGGTTCCGCAGGCTCGGGCCGCCGGCCGGGATCATCGCCGACAGCAGCAGCAGGTGCGCGGCGGTGGACGCGGCGTAGACCGCCAGCGCGGGCCAGACCAGCAGGGCGACCCGTCGTGTCCGGCTCCGGGGCGGCGCGGCGTGCTGCGGTGCCGGGGCATCGCCGGCCGCGGCGGCGTCCGCTTCGGTGGTGCTGCTGGTCATCGTCGGTCGAGCCGTTCGGGTCGGGTCGGTCGGGTGGGGTCGGTTGCGTGGGGTCGGTCGGTTGGGAGTCGCCCCGCTGCCCGGGACGGGACTCAGCTTTCCACATGCGGCCCGCAGGGACGGCGCAACCGGCTCCGAAACGGTCGGGCCGGGATTTCACCTGATCGGGCGAGCTCTCCCGGACCGGGGACCCGGCGAGGTGTGTGCGACCTAGCGTGAGGAGAGATCCAGGTACGGATCCCAGGTACGGAATCCACGTACGGATCCCATGGTGGGACCGCTCGACGAAAGGCCCGGCCCGCGCATGCCTCAGCCCTTCACGCTTCCTGACTTCTACATGCCGTACCCGGCACGGCTCAACCCGCATCTCGAGAGCGCCCGCGAGCACTCCAAGGCCTGGGCGCGCGACATGGTCATGATCGAGGGATCGGGGATCTGGGACGAGGCGACCTTCGACGCCCACGACTACGCCCTGCTCTGCGCCTACACCCACCCCGACTGCTCGGCCGAGGAGTTGGCGCTGGTCACGGACTGGTACGTCTGGGTGTTCTTCTTCGACGACCACTTCCTGGACATCTTCAAGCGCACCCGGGACATGGCCGGGGCCAAGGCCTATCTGGACCGGCTGCCGCTGTTCATGCCCGCGGCCGGGGCCGGGGCGGCGGCGGGAGCCGGCGGTGCGCCGGAGCCGGGCAACGCCGTCGAACAGGGCCTGGCCGACCTCTGGGCCCGGACCGTGCCGTCGATGTCGGCCGACTGGTGCGGCCGGTTCCGTGAGAGCACCCGGGCGCTGCTGGAGGAGTCGCTCTGGGAGCTGGGCAACATCAACGAGGGCCGGCTGTCCAACCCGGTCGAGTACATCGAGATGCGGCGCAAGGTCGGCGGCGCGCCCTGGTCGGCGGACCTGGTGGAGCACGCCGTCGGCGCCGAGGTGCCGGCCGCGATCGCGGCCAGCCGGCCGATGCAGGTGCTCAAGGACACCTTCGCGGACGGGGTGCACCTGCGCAACGACCTGTTCTCCTACCAGCGCGAGGTCGAGGACGAGGGCGAGCTCGCCAACTGCGTGCTGGTGCTGGAGAAGTTCCTGGGCTGCAGCACCCAGGAGGCCGCCGAGGCCACCAACGACCTGCTGAGCTCGCGCCTGCGGCAGTTCGAGCACACCGCGCTGGCCGAGGTGCCGCCGCTGCTGCTGGACAGCGGGGCCGACCCGCAGTCCTGCCTGGACGTCGGGCTGTATGTGAAGGGCCTCCAGGACTGGCAGGCCGGCGGCCACGAGTGGCACATGCGTTCCAGCCGGTACATGAACGGCCACGCGGGCGCTGCGGGTGCTGCGGCCGGTCTCGCCGGTGCTGGCGGTCTCGCCGGCGTGACCGGTGCCGCCGGCGTGACCGGGGCCTCCGGTACGGACGCCGCGGCCGCGCGGCTGCTGGCCGGGCCGCTCGGGATCGGTACCTCGGCGGCCCGGCTGCTGGGCTCGATCGCGGAGTCGCTGCCGCGCCGGGCCAGGCAGCACGGCAACGTCCCGTACCGGCCGGTCGGCCACCTGCCGCTGCCGGACTTCACCATGCCCTTCGAGCTGCGGATGAGCCCGCACCTGGACGCCTCCCGGGCGCACACCCTGGACTGGGCCGCGCGGATCGGCCTGACCGGGACCGGCATCTGGACCGTGGACGAGATGCGCGGCTACGACTTCGCGCTGTGCTCGGCCGGGATCCACCCGGACGCGACCCGGGAGCAGCTGGACCTCACCAGCGACTGGCTCGCCTGGGGCACCTACGGCGACGACCTCTATCCGGTCCTGTTCGGCCGCGGCGCCGGCGGGGCGGTCGCGGCCAAGGCGTGCACCGAACGGCTGTCCCTGTTCATGCCGCTGGAGACGGACGGCCCGGTGCCGCTGTCGACGCCGGTGCCGACGAGTCCGCTGGAGACCGGCCTGGCCGACCTGTGGGCCCGTACCGCCGCGCCGATGGACGTGCCGGCGCGGCGCCGCTTCCGGGACACCGTCGAGGCGATGACCAGCAGTTGGCTGTGGGAGCTGGACAACCAGCGGCTGAACCGCATCCCCGACCCGGTCGACTACATCGAGATGCGCCGCAGGACCTTCGGCTCGGACCTGACGATGAGTCTGTCGCGGATCTCCCACGGCGGGACGGTGCCGCCCGAGGTCTACCGCAGCCGTCCGGTGCGCGCCATGGAGAACGCCGCCGCGGACTACGCCTGCCTGCTCAACGACGTCTTCTCCTACCAGAAGGAGATCCAGTTCGAGGGCGAGGTCCACAACGGGGTGCTGGTCGTCGAGAACTTCCTGGACTGCGACCGAGAGGCCGCGGCCGAGGTCGTCAACAACCTGATGACGGCCAGGATGGAGCAGTTCCAGCACATCGTCGAGCTGGAACTGCCCGCGCTCTACCAGGACTTCGACCTGTCCGAGGAGGCCAGGAGCACGCTGGACGGCTATGCCGCCGGGCTCAAGGACTGGCTGGCCGGCATCCTCAACTGGCACCGGGGCTGCTACCGCTACGACGAGGCCACGCTGCTGCGCCGCGCGGGGGCGGCAGTTCCTCCGCTCCCCGCGGGGGGCGCCGCGCTGCGGCCGACCGGATTCGGCACCTCGGCGGCCGGTCTCGCCGACGCGCTCCGAGCCGGTGCCGGCGCCGGAACCGTCAGGCTCCCCGCGCAGCGCGGGCTGGCGGCGCAGCGCTGACCGGGCCGGTGCTCAAGGGCGGGGCAGTGCGGCCGCCACCTCCCGCAGCACCTCGGCGGCCCCGCCGACCAGGGGGTCGCCGTGTCCGAAGCAGGCGGTGTCCACGTCCTCCAGCGCGCTCAGCCGGTGGAAGGAGGAGACAGCCCGCTCCCGGTCGGTGTTGAACACCCCCAGCATGGTGCGGCCGTCGACGTTGGCGACGGCGTCCCCGGTGAGCAGCACCCCGTGCAGCGGCAGATGGACGGCGATGCTGCCGTCGGTGTGTCCGGGCACGGCGACGATCCGCGCCCCGCCGCCGAAGTCGAGGACGTCGCCGTCGTCCAGCTCGCGGTCGACCCGGGCCGGCGGGGTCGGCGGGAGCGCGGGCAGGCCGGCTGCGATCGGGAGCTCCCAGTCGAGCAGCACCGGCGGCGACATCGGGATCTCACCGCGGATCACCGGTGCGTCCGCCCGGTGGGCCAGGACGGAGGTGTCGGCGGCCCAGGCGCCGATCTCGGCGGCGGCCCCGTAGTGGTCCGGGTGACAGTGTGTCAGCACCACCCGGCGCAGCCCGGCCGGGTCCAGGCCCAGACCCCTGATCGCTTCGGCGACGGCCGGGCCGGAGCCCACGATGCCGGTGTCGATCAGGGTCAGCTCGCCGCCGTCGTTCCAGAGGTACGCGTGGCCGACGGGGAAGGGGAGGTGGAAGAGGCCGGGGACGATCACGGAGGCATCCATGAACAGCAGCCTAGGCCGCCGCCCCGGCCGCTCTCCTACGCTTCTGCTGCGGGCGAAGGGAGTCCGGAGAGCACGTCCAGGGCGCGGTCCACGTCCGCTGAGGTGGTGTAGAGGTGGAAGGCGGCGCGGAGGTTGCCTGCGCGGTTGGACATCACCACTCCGGCCCGGGCCAGCTCGGCCGCCGCGGTGCCGAGGCCGGGGGTCGACACGATGGCGGACTCGCCGGGCACCGGACGGTGTCCCAGCCCGGCCAGACCGGCGCGGAAGCGGTCGGCCAGGGCCAGGTTGTGGGCGCCGATCCGGGCCGGGGTGAGCTCCTCGATCAGTGCCAGTGAGGGGGCGGTGCCCGCGAAGGCGTGCCAGGCCGGGGCCACGTCGAACCGTCGTGCGCTGGTGGCCAGCCGGACCGTGTCGTAGCACTCCGCCCAGGGGTCCTCGCCCGCGTACCAGCCGGCGGCGATCGGCCGCAGGTTCGTCGCCGCCTCGGGGGAGACCACCAGGAAGGCGGTGCCGCGCGGCGCCAGCAGCCACTTGTAGGCGCCGCAGACCAGGTAGTCGACCTGATCGGCGCGGATCGGCAGCCAGCCGACCGCCTGGGTGCCGTCCACCAGCAGCCGGGCCCCGTGCGCGGCGGTCGCGGCCCTGAGCGCGGCGATGTCGGCGACCCGTCCGTCCGCCGACTGCACCGCGCTGACCGCGACCAGGGCCGTGGCCGGTCCGACCGAGGCCGCCAGCTCCTCCAGCGGCACGGTGCGGACCTTCAGGTCGCCGCGGCCGTGGAACGGCTGCGTCAGCGAGGTGAAGTCGCCCTGCCCCAGCAGCACCTCGGCCCCGGCGGGCAAGGCCGCCGCGATCAGCCCGACCAGCGACGACACCTGCGAGCCGATCGCCACCTGCTCGGGTCGCGCCCCCACCAGCCGGGCGAAGGAGGCGCGGGAGGTGCCGACCGGGATGTCGTAGCGCACCGGATTGGCGCGCCCGGCCGCCCACTCGGCGAGGTCCTCGGCCAGCACGGCCCGGGTGCGGGCCGGCGGCAGGCCCATCGAGGCGGTGTTGAGGTAGGCGGTCTCCGGCGCGAACTCGTCCGGTGCGAGGGAGGGGATCGGGTCAGGGCTCATGGAATCCAGCATCGCCGCCGCCGATCGATAAGACAACGGCGATTTGTCCATGCCGACACCAAGGAACGCTTATGCTTCAGCGCTGGTTCAGGGCTGCCTCAGCGCTGCCTCAGGGCTGCTTCAGCAGTTCCAGCTGGGCCGTGAGCGTGGGGACGTCACGGAACGTCAGGCCGAGCGCGGCCACGTGCTTCCAGCGCAGCACACCGTCCGCGTCCACGACGAAGACGGCCCGGCGCAGCATGCTGCCCAGGCCGATCCCGTACGCGGCCACCGCGGTGCGCCCGGTGTCCGCGAGCAGCGGCATCCGCAGCTGGTGCTTGCGGGCGAAGCCCTCATGGCTCTCGATGCCCTGCGGGCTGATGCCCCAGACCGTGGCGCCCAGGTCGGTGAAGGCCTCGAAGCCGGAGGAGTAGGAGCACAGCTGCTTGGTGCAGACGGCCGTCTCGTCGCCGGGGTAGAAGGCCAGCACCACGGGGTGGCCGCGCTCGGCGGAGAGGGTGAGGTCGGAGTGGACCAGCTCGCCGTCGACCAGTTGCACGGCGGGCAGGGTGAAGTCGGGGGCGGGGCTGCCGACCTCGGGGGATTTCGCCATTCGGATCTCCGTAAGCACATCGCGCAGGAGTGAGGGTCAAACGGATCATTCTCCTGCGGAACCGAAAAGACCAGCCCGCCGCCCTGGCGCCGGCCGACCCGTGGGTGCTCATGGCGACAGGCCGAAGGTGATCCGGTAGCCGGCCTCCCCGGTGGCGGTGAAGGTGCTGGTGGCGTCGTCGTCGACGTAGGAGTAGGCGAACGGCTCGGCCCGTTTGAAGTCGGCCGCGTAGTCCACCGGCCACTTGGTGGGGTCGCAGGCCGAGCGTGCCGCCCACTGGCCCCGGCAGCAGTACTGGTCCGTCCCGAACACCCCGCACGGCGACTCGCAGCCGACCACCGCGCCACCGGCGTGGATCTGCAGCGCGGCCGGGCAGACCACCGGTTTGGTGCAGCCGGCGGCCGAGCAGCCGTCGGCGCTGATCGCGTCCTTGGAGGTGCCGCCGACCTGGTTGATCCACATCGGCAGGTTGGAGCCGTCGACCATGCTGACGTCGTAGAAGTCCAGCCCGTCCCAGGAGTTGAGGTTGAACTCGGCCAGCGTGGCCGGGATGGTTCCGTAGCCGGTGCACTGGAACCTGCCGCCGCAGTCACCGGTCTGGCAGTGGCCGGTCCCCGAGGAGCTGAAGGTGCATCCGGTGCGGCCCCAGAAGCGGCCGTTCCAGTGGTCGGGAACGGAGACGGTCAGCGACTGGCCCGGCTTCAGCACCCATCCGGTGGTGGTCAGCGCGGGCTGGGCGGTCTGCTCGCCGGAGCCGACCCAGATGGTCTGCGACACCGCGTTGACGAAGGTGACGTTGCGATGGCCCGCGGCGGCGGGGGAGGCCGAGGTGGCTCCCGTGGCCGCGGACGGTGCGCGGGAGGAGGAGGCGGCGGAGGTACGGGCTGCCGGGGAGCCGGAGGATCGGGCGGGGGTAGCCTTTGCCCGCACGGAGGCAGAAGCGCCGGGGGAGGCGGCGGAGGCGGACGGGGAGGCGGAGGCCGGCGGGGACGTGGAGACACTCGCGACCGGCGGATCCACCACCGCGACGCCGGCCGAGGCGGAGCCGGGTCGTCCCGACGTGTTGGCGACGACCAGGCACAACGCCGCCACCCCGGCGGCGGCCAGGGCCACCCACCACTTCCAGCGTCCGGAACGGCGTCTTGTACTGCCCAGTCTTGTACCGCCCAGTCCTGAACTGCCCAGTCCTCTGGTTCCCATGCACAGGAGACGTGCGGGGCACCGCGCGACAACAGAAATCCCCCGGGAACCCTCGGACATTTCCGTTGTCGGCGGTGCCGCGCTCCGTCTCCTGTTACAGCGGGGCCCCCTGGTGCAGCGGACCATCCGGCAGCACGGGGCCCCGCACACCGGCCGAAGGGATACGGAGCGAGATGAGCGCAGGCGGACGGACCAGGAGGAACGGCCCGGCGAGCCAAGGCACGGTGCTGGCCGCCCGCGCGGGCGACGCCCGGGCCCTGGACCTGCTGGTGGCCGAGTCGCTGCCGCTGGTCTACAACATCGTCGGCCGTGCCCTGGACGGGCATCCGGACACCGACGACGTGGTCCAGGAGACCCTGCTGCGGGTGGTCCGGGGACTGGGCGACCTGCGCGAGCCCGAGGCCTACCGGTCCTGGCTGGTCGCCATCGCGGTGCGCCAGGTGCGCGACCGGGAGCGGGAGCGGAGCAGTTCCCGCGGTCACCAGGCCGGTCTGGACACGGTGGCCGAGGTGCCCGACCCGGCCTCCGACTTCACCGCGCTCACCGTGCTCAGGCTCGGCCTGACCGACCAGCGCCGCGAGGTGGCCGAGGCGACCCGCTGGCTCGACCAGGGCGACCGGGAGCTGCTGGCGCTCTGGTGGCTGGAGGAGACCGGCGAGATCGACCGGGCCGAGCTGGCCGAGGCGCTGGGGCTCTCCGGTCGGCACACCGCGGTCCGGGTCCAGCGGATGAAGGAGCAGATAGAGACCGCCCGGACCATCGTCCGGGCGCTGCGGGCCGAGCCGGGCTGCCCCGGCCTGTACGAGCTGACCCGGGGCTGGGACGGCGTGCCCGGACCGCTGTGGCGCAAGCGGCTGGCGCGGCACATCCGCGAGTGCTCGGTCTGCAACGGACAGAGCGCGTCGCTCTACCCGGTCGGGCAGCTGCTCGGCGGACTGCCGCTGCTCCCGGTGCCGCCGACCCTGGCCGCCTGGGGCGGAGCGGGCGCGCACAGCACGCTGCCGCAGATCGCCTCGCTGCGGCGCGGGCACCGTGCGGCGCCGAAGGGACGGGCGCTGACCCGCGGCCGGGCGCTGCTGCACGGTAAGGCGTTGGCGGTCTCGGCCGCAGCCACCGGGGTGGCCGCCGTCGCCGCGGGCGCACTGGTGGTGTCGGGTCTGGGCGGCAGCCCGGCCGCAGCCACCCGGCCGATCGCGGCCGACCGGTCCACCGCGGCGGCCTCCGCCCTGCCGGCGGCACCCGCGCCGACCACATCCTCGGCCAGGCCCTCGCCCTCCGCGGCCAGCCGCAGCGCCACCGCCTCCCGCAGCGCGAGCCCGTCCCGTACCCCGTCCGCGTCGCCGGCCGCCCCGGCGGTGCAGGCGCCGGTCACCCCGGTGAGCTCGTCCAAGAAGGGGGTCAGCGCCTGGAGCTTCTCCGGCGTCGACAGCGCGCTGACCCAGTCCGGGGCCAGCTGGTACTACACCTGGTCGACCACCCACTCCGGCATCAGCACACCGGCGAACGTCGGCTTCGTCCCGATGATCTGGGGGTCGGGGTCGGTCACCGCGACCGCGCTGGCGCAGGCCAAGAGCGCCGGACCCTACCTGCTCGGCTTCAACGAGCCGGACATGTCCGCGCAGTCCAATATGACGGTCGATCAGGCACTGCAGTTGTGGCCGCAGTTGGAGGCGACCGGGAAGATCCTCGGCAGCCCCGCGGTCGCCTACGGGGGCGACACCGCCGGCGGATGGCTGGACAGGTTCATGAGCGGGGCCAAGGCGAAGGGCTACCGCGTCGACTTCATCGCCCTGCACTGGTACGGCAGCGACTTCACCACCACCGACGCGGTGTCCCAACTGCGCGGCTACCTCCAGGCCGTCTACGACCGCTACCACCTCCCCATCTGGCTGACCGAGTACGCCCTGATCAACTTCTCCGGCGGCACCAGCTACCCGACCGGGCCGCAGCAGGCAGCCTTCGTCACCGCGTCCACGAAGATGCTGTCCGGGCTGTCCTATCTGCAGCGTTACGCCTGGTTCGCCCTCCCCGCCTCGGACACGGCGCCCAGCACCGGGCTGTTCCGCAGCGGCCCGGTGGCCACCGATGCCGGAAAGGCGTTCGAGAGCGCGGGTGGATAATGCGGGTGCGGCGGGGATGACGGGCTGCGGAGTCCGGTGCTGAGGGGGGCTCAGACCGCCCTGCCGGAGGAGGAGTCATGTCCGTCACTTCCGTACCCGCGTCCGGTGCCTCCGGTACATCCGGTGGCCCAGGCGCCTCCTTCGCGCGGCTGCGCGCGGAGGAGTACGGCTACCTGGACCGCAAGGGCCACGTCTACCTCGACCACACCGGCGCCGGGCTGCCGGCCGAGTCACAACTCGCGGCCCACGCCGCGCGAATAACCGGCGACTGCTTCGGCAACCCGCACTCGGAGAACCCCACCGCGGCCGCCTCGGACCGGCTGGTCGCGGAGACCCGTGCGGCCGTGCTGCGGCATCTCAACGCCGACCCGGACGAGTACGCGGCGGTGTTCACCGCCAACGCGAGTGGTGCCTGCCGGGTCGTCGGCGAGGCGTACCGGTTCGGCCGCGGCAGCCGGCTGGTACTGCCGCTGGACAACCACAACTCGGTCAACGGCCTGCGCGAGTTCGCCCGTGCCAAGGGCGCCCGCACGGTCCATGTGCCGTTCGCCGGGCAGGAGTTGCGGATCTCCGAGGAGGCCCTGCTGCAGGCCCTCGGCCCGCGACCGGGTCCGCGCGGGCTGCTGCGTCGGCCGGGTGCACGCGCCGGGGCGCGCAACGGCCTGCTGGCCTACCCCGCGCAGAGCAACTTCACCGGGGTGCAGCACCCGCTGGAGTGGATCGAGGCGGCCCAACGGCTGGGCTACGACGTGCTGTTGGACGCGGCCGCCTATCTGCCGAGCAACCGGCTGGACCTCGGCCGGGTGCACCCGGACTTCGTGACCGTCAGCTGGTACAAGGTCTTCGGCTACCCCACCGGCATCGGCTGCCTGGTCGCCCGGCGCGAGGCGCTGGCCCGGCTGCGCCGCCCCTGGTTCTCCGGCGGCACCATCCAGGTCGTCAGCGCCCAGGGCGAGTGGCACCGGATGACCGACGACGAGACCGCGTTCGAGGACGGCACCCTCAACTTCCTCAGCATCCCGGACGTGGCCACCGGGCTCGGCTACGTCCAGGGCATCGGGATCGACGCCGTGCACGACCATGTGACGGGACTGACGGCCGGTCTGCTGGAGGGGCTGCGTGCCCTTCGCCACGGCAACGGCGCGCCGCTGGTCCGGCTCTACGGACCGGAGACCACCGAGCGCCGCGGCGGCAGCGTCACCCTCAACCTGCTGCACCCGGACGGCACGGTGGTGGACGAACGCATCGTCAGCCGGGAGAGCAGCGCGCGCGGCATCTCGCTGCGCACCGGCTGCTTCTGCAATCCGGGCGCGGGGGAGGGGGCCTTCGGCATCCCGCGCCGGCTGCTCTCCGGCGCGGTCCGCCGCACCACCGGCACCATCGACGACTACCTGACCCGGCTCGGACTGCCCTCCGGCGGCGCGGTCCGGGTCTCGCTGGGCCTCAGCTCCAACCAGGCCGACGTCGACGCCCTCCTCGGCTTCCTGGCCGAGGTCTACCGGGACCGGCGGCGCGGGGACGAACAGCTCAGCCCGCGACTGCGCTGCTGAGCGGCGGAGTGACGGTCACGGCGACGGAGTGACGGTCACGGCGACGGTGCGACGGTCACGGCGACGGTGCGGCGGTCTCGGCGACGGCGCGGGCCCGGGGGCAGCTCCGGGCCAGCAGCGCCCAGGCCCCGGTCAGGAACAGCACGGTGAAGCCGGCCAGCCAGATCCAGCCGCGCGCCGTCGGCCCGCCGAAGGTGTCCCCGTAGGAGGCCAGCAGCGGTGGGCCCAGCGGTGAACGGCCGTGTGCCCAGAGCGCGTTCAGGCCGATGCCGCTGCCCAGGGACTCGAACGCCCAGCGGTTGGTCATCGCCCAGCTCAACGCCCAGCCGGGCCAGGCCATCTGCGGCACCGGGACGAACGCCCCGGAGAACAGCACCTGCGGGAAGCAGAGCAACGGCAGCATCAGCGTGGCCTGTCCGGGCTCCGACACCGCCGCCGACGCCAGCAGGCCGAGGGCCAGCGCCGCGGCCGAGGCCAGCACCGTGGTGGCGAACAGCGAGCCGTAGACGGACCAGCCGGCGGCCGGCAGCCGGTCCAGTGCCCGCAGCACCGCCAGCAGCAGCGCATCGGCCGCCGCCAGCACCGGCAGCAGCACGGTCGCCTTGGCCAGCACGTACGGGCCCAGCCGAAGCACCGTCAGGCGCTCCCGGCGGACCACGGCGATCTCGGTGCAGATCTGCAGCAGGCCATAGGTGAGGCCGAAGAAGAAGGCACCGAAGGCGATCCAGAAGAGGATCATCGCCGCCGTGCCGGGGCTCGGATCGGCCGGGTCGAACGCCCCGGCCCGGAACAGCATCACGAACATGATGACGATCATCACCGGCGATCCGGCCAGCACCGCGACCGAGAGCCGGTTGCGGATCATGATGTCCGCACTCCGCCGGGTGAGCAGCGCCCACTGGCCCAACGCGCCGAGCGGGCGGGGCGGCTGAGCGGGCGCGGACCGGGCCTCGGCCGTGGGTTCGTCGGCTCCGGGCCCTTCATCGGCCAGGTCGGGCGTGTCCGCCGTCACCACGCCGTACACCTCCTCGACGGTGTCCACCCCGAAGTGTGCGCTGAGCCCTTCCGGCGGACCCAGGTGGACCAGGCGCCCGTCCGGGCTGAGGAAGCCCACGGTGTCGCAGCGCGACAGGTCCGCGGGGGTGTGGGTGGTGAGCACCACCGCCGTACCCCGGCGGCTCAGATCCCGGAGCAGGGTGATGAGTTCGGCCCCGGTGGCGGGGTCCAGGCCGGAGGTGGGCTCGTCCAGGAACAGCACGGCCGGACGGGTCAGCAGCTCGACCGCGATGCTCGCGCGCTTGCGCTCGCCCCCGCTCAGCAGCCCGACCCGCACCCCGGCGCGCCCGGTCAGCCCGAGTGCGTCGAGCACCCGGTCCACGGCGGACTGCACCTCGGCGCTGCCCGTCCCGGCCGGGAGCCGCAGCCGGGCCGCGTACGCCAGGGTCCGGGCCAGCGGGAGGTCACGGTGGATGATGTCGTCCTGCGGCACGAACCCGAGTTCGGCCTGCGAGCCGCCCGCCGGTACGTCCGCGCGCAGCACCGTCCCGCGGTCCGGCGCCCGGACCCCGGCCAGGACCTCCAGCAGCGTGGTCTTCCCGGCCCCGCTGCTCCCCGCCAGCGCCAGCAGCCGTCCGGGCTCGACCGCCAGCGATATCCCACGCAGGATCTCCCCACCGCCCCGGGCAACGACCCCCACCCCCCGGGCCACGATCCGCGCCGGCACGGCCACCGCCCCGGACCGGGTGGTCTCGTCAAATCCCTGCATCTGAACATCCCCGCATCTGACTCCCCGCCACCTCTGCCGCTGCACCGCCGGATCCGATTGGAGCCAGAGCCTAGCTGCTGCGCGAGCCGCCCCCCGACGGGACGTCGACGACGGTCAGGTAGAGCGTCGCCGATGCCAGGAAGGGCCCCTCGGCGAGATGCTCCAGCCAGCGCTGCGCCTCCCCGTCACTGAGATAGCCGGCTGCGACTGCCCGTTCTGTGTTGCGCTGGATGCCGAGCACCTGGTCGGCCTCCCGGACGTCCCGAATCACCGTGACGACGGGAAGGACGGCGGAGACCGTGAACCCGGCCCCCGTCGCCAGTCGGGCCAACTGCCGTCCCAGCGCGCCGTTGCGGACGATCCGTTCGGCGATGTGGCGGGTGTAGGCGCGGGAGAGTTCCAGGTCGGGGTGGTCGATGGCGAGCGCCTCCCAGTCCGGCTCGGCCATCACCAGCCGCCCGCCTGGTCGCAGCACCCGCCGGGCCTCGGCCAGCACCCGGCCCGGGTCGGCCACATGCTGCAGCACCCGGTCGGTGTGCGCCCGGTCGACGCTCGCGTCCGCGTACGGGAGCGCATGGATGTCACCTTGCTGCACCGTCACTTGGGCCAGTTCCGCGGTCCTGGCCTGCGCCCGCTCCAGCATCCCGGGGTTGGCGTCGATCCCGAATACCGCCCCGGACGGCGTGACGGCCTCGGCGAGTGCTGCCAGGTCGGTTCCCGGGCCGCAACCCAGGTCGAGCACGGTCTGCCCCGGACGTACGTTCAGGGTCTCGACCGCCAGCTGCTTGTACGACTGCGCGAACTCCGTTGCGGCGATCCGGTCCTGGTAGCCGATCCGGTCCGGCACCGCGGTCTCGAAGAGCTGCTCGGCGACCCGGGCCGTGGAAGCCAACTCCCGTTCGAGCGTCTCCCGTCCGGAAGGCGTGAGCTGGAACGGGAGTTGACGCCCCCGCAGCTCCATCCGCTCGATCAGCCCCTTGGCCTCCAACCGGGCGAGGGCCCCCGACAGACTCCCACGGCCGAGGCGGGCACCGGTCAGCTTCTCGATGGCGGTGTTGATCGCATATCCGTGGAGCGGTGGACCGTCGGCGAGGACGAACAGGACGAGCATCTGGGCATCGTTGGTGCGCATGGCTGTTGCCCCCTCAATGACACGCGGTGCGTGTTAGTGGTTGGGGAGGAGTATGCACTATGGGGATGGGGCGGGGGAGGCGGGGCGGCGTGGCGGGTTGCTTGCGGCAGCTGTGGGTGGCTTACATGGCGCCACCGTTGCCGCCCTCCGCCGTCCGTGGCTTGTTGCTGTTGCTCGCTTCGCTCGCGGCGACAGGGACGGGAGGGGTGCGGGGCCTCGCCGTTGCCGGGCGGCGGGGCGGTCGGCGGTGCGGCTGGAGAAACGATTCGCCAAGTAGATGCCCTCTACACTTTGGGTCATTCTTCGGACGTTGGGTCACTTGATCTACATGAATGCCCGGATATGTCCGACATCTCCGTACGACGAGTGACCCGATGTACGAGAAGTGACCCCAGTTCAGGCAACTCGACCCGCCGCACGCCCCCTGCCCGCCCCGCACGCCCCCGTCACGGGCCTACGGCGACCGGCCAAGCAGTCCCCTCCCTGCTGTTGGCCCGCGAGCGCAGCGAGCAACAGCAACAAGCCACGGACGGCGGAGGGCGGCAACGAGCCCGCCATGTAAGCCACCTGCAGCTTCCGCACACCAGCTACGCCGCACCCGAACCTGTCCCCGAAACGGAGACAGGACCCCTCCCTGGAACGCGCCGCCCCCGCACTCACCTCACAGGTACAACCCGTCCCGGGCCACCGCGGTCTGGGGCTGGAGCAGCATTCCCGGGCCCTGGCGGAGGGCGTAGAGCTCGGCGAGGGTCGCGCCGCCCGGTGGGGTGGGGGCTGCGGAGGCGAGCCAGGTGGTGGATTCGGCTTCGGTGAGCGGGCCGACCTCGATGCGGGCGAGGCAGCGGCCCGGGCGGACCACGGCGGGGTGGAGCCGTTCCAGGTCCTCGTTGGTGGTCACCGCGACCAGCACCTTGCGGCCCTGGCCGAGCAGACCGTCCGTCAGGTTCAGCAGCCGGGAGAGGGCCTGGCCGGCCGCGCGCTTGGCGCCGCCGCGGATCAGTTCGTCGCAGTCCTCCAGGAGCAGCAGGCGCCACTGCTCCTCGCCGCTGTCGTCGTTGCCGCCGTGGTGCTGGCGCTGCGGGCCCAGGGCGACCTCGATCAGGTAGCCGGGGTCGGAGAACAGCCGCTCCGGGTCGAGCACGCACTCCACCGAGCACCATTCGCGCCAGGCCCGGGCCAGGGTCCGCAGCGCGGTGGTCTTCCCGGTGCCGGGCGGACCGTGCATCAGCAGCAGCCGGCCCATCACCTGGTCGGGCTGCAGCCGCATCAGGCCGTCGAAGGAGTCGACGACGCTGCGGGTGTAGTTGGCGCGGACCGCGTCCCAGCCGGGCGCCTCGATCCGGCGGCGGGCGCGTACCGGTCCGCGGCCGGCGGCGAGGTGCCAGAAGCCCATGGCGACGACGTCCTCCTCGGTGGGCTTCTCCTCCTCCGCGCCGTCGATGGCCTGCGCCAGGATGTCCCGGGCGAGCTCGTCGTCGGCGGCGGTGACGGTGACGTCCGCGTTGACCGTCCCGCCGTTGCGCCACCAGGACGCCTTGAGGGTCCAGCCGGGGCCGTCCGCCAGCAGCACCGTACGGCTGTCCGCCTCGCTGCGGCGGATCACCCGGGCCCCGGGCGGCAGCAGTGTCGCGTCGGGCTTGGCCGGGCTGACCGAGGCCGACCTGGCCCAGGGCTGGGCACCGGTGCTGAAGGAGGCGAGCGCGAGGGCGTCCACGACGTCGCCGGGGCCGTCCCCGTCGTCCAGGCTGATGCGCAGCGGCAGCAGGTCGGCGGGCTCGACGGAGGCGGCCGTCCCGTCGCTCGGACCGGCCTGATGCAGAAGAGTCATGCAGGAGATGATCCGCTACGAGCAGCCCTCGGCACAGCGGTTTTTGGAGTCGATCACCGCGTGCCGCCGACGGCCGGCCCGGAGCCCCCAGGTGGCGTGGGAAGCCGTCACGAGGGGGCGCCGAGGGGTGGCTCGGCTGGGTCGGGCCGCGCTTCGGGGCTCGTCGCCGGGAAGGGCGGTGCGACGTGACTCACATCAAGCCATCAACGTGATGCATCGTCAATAGCGTTGTCATTATTCATGAGTTGAACACATCAGACGCCGGACGGAGTGACCCGGGCGCCCCTCCTGCGCCGACTTCGCTACGGGGCGACCCGTGATGCGGGATCATTTCGAGGGACAGTACGATCAGTTGAACCGTCCGGTGGAAGAGGGTAGGGACAGCGTGTCCGAGATGTCAGCCGATCACCTGCACGAGGACAGCGACCCGGACCGGGCCCCCTCACACGATCTGCGGCCGGACATACCGCACTCGGCCCGGCTCTACGACTACTACCTGGGCGGGAAGGACAACTTCCCGGCCGACCGCGCCGCCGCGGCCCAGGTGGTGGAGCTGCTGCCGCACGTCCCGGCCGGAGCCAGGGCCAACCGCCGCTTCCTGGGACGGGCCGTGCGCTCCGCGGCCGAGCTGGGCATCCGGCAGTTCCTCGACATCGGTACCGGCATCCCGGCCGCGGGGAACACCCATGAGGTGGCCCAGGCCGTCGACCCCCGGTCGCGGGTGGTCTACGTCGACAACGACCCGATCGTGCTCGCCCACGCCCGCGCCCTGCTGCGCGGCACCCAGGAGGGGCGGACCGGCTACGTGGACGCGGACGTCCGCGACCCGGAGAAGATCCTCGGCTCGGCCGAGAGCCGCGAACTGCTGGACTTCAGCCAGCCCCTCGCGCTGATCTGCGTGGCGCTGCTGCACTTCATCCCGGACCACGAGAACCCGGCCGACGTGCTCGCCCGCTACACCTCCGAGCTGGCGCCAGGCAGCGTGGTGATCCTCTCGCACGCCACCGGTGACCTGATGGACGCCGAGAAGCTGGCCGCGGCCGCGGCGGCGCTGCAGACGGTGAACAGCTCCGGGGTGAGCCTCACCCCGCGCACCCATGCCGAGGTGCTGCGCCTCTTCGAGGGCCTGGAGCTGCTGGAGCCCGGTGTGGTGCCGGTCCACGAGTGGCGCCCGGACGGCGACCTGGAGGACACCGTGCTGCCCCGCTCGCACGCCAACGCCTACGGCGGCGTGGCGCTCAAGCTGTAGCGGCGAGCCCGGTGGTCGCGGCCCCGCTGCCCGCCTCCTCCGCGAGCAGCAGGCGGTGCACCGCCACGGCCGCCGCGCGGCCGGCCCGGTTGGCGCCGACCGTGCTGGCGGAGGGGCCGTAGCCGACCAGCTGGATCCGGGGGTCGGCGACGACCCCGGTCCCGGTCGCGTCCAGCCGGATGCCGCCGCCGGGGGAGCGCAGGTTCAGCGGTGCCAGATGACCCACCTCGGGGCGGAATCCGGTGGCCCAGACCACCACGTCGAAGCGCTCGGTGCGGCCGTCCGGCCACACCGCCCCCTCCGGGGTGAGCCGCTCGAACATCGGCAGCCGGTGCAGCGCGCCCAGCTCCCTGGCCCGGAGCAGCGCCGGCGTCGGCGGCAGCCCGGTGACCGAGACGACGCTGGCCGGCGGCAGCCCGGCGCGGACCCGGCGCTCCACCATGGCGACGGCGGCGCGGCCGATCTCGGGGGTGAACCGGTCCTCGCGGAACACCGGTGGACGCCTGGTCACCCAGAGGGTGTCGGCGACGGCCGCGGTCTCGGCCAGGACCTGGATGGCCGAGGCCCCGCCGCCCACCACCAGCACCCGCTGCCCGGTGAACTCCTGCGGACCCAGGTACTGCGAACTGTGCAGCTGCCGGCCCCTGAAGTCCGCGGCGCCGGGGACCGCGGGGACGAACGGCCTGGTCCAAGTCCCGGTCGCGTTGATCAGCGCCCTGGTGGTCCAGGTGCCCGAGTCCGTCTCGACCCGCAGTCGCCCGGCACCGCCCTCCCGTACCGCGCGGACCCGCACCGGGCGCAGCACCCGGAGGTCGTGGGCGCGCTCGTAGGCCGCGAAGTACTCCGGCAGTGCCTCGCGCGCCGGGCGCTGGTCAGCGAAGGGCGGCAGCGGCATGCCGGGCAGCTCGTGGAAGCCGTGCACGGCGGCCATGGTGAGGGTGGGCGGCCGGTGCGCCCAGGCCCCGCCGGGGGCCGCACCGGCGTCCAGCACGGTGAAGCCGGTGCCGGGCAGCAGACCGCGCCGCCGCAGATGGAACGCCGCCGACAGGCCCGCCTGCCCGGCGCCGATCACCACGACGTCACTGCTTCGGGTGTCGCTTCGATGCTGTACTGCTTCCTGGGCAACCATCACACAGCTTGAACAATCCGCAGGGGTGAGCTTCTTCCGCTCCGCGTAGTCCTCGGGTGGTAGGACGCCGTACGGGGGGACCCCGAGATTCCTAGGGGTAGGCCGGGTCCTCAGGGCGGATCACCTGAGCGCCGCCTGCTCCTAGCTTGGATCCATGGGATCCATGGAGCGTACGAGCGAGCAGGCGATCATCGACCGTCGGGTACTGGCCCAGCGGGACGCGGACGGGTGGCTGTTCCTCGTCGAGGCGGCGCAGGGCGGACTGGTGGCGCTGCGGACGGCCTGGAAGTCGGCGCTGCGCCCGGGGCCCCCGGGTCGGCGGCGGCCGGCCCGGGTGCCGCCGGTGTCCGGAGGAGCCCCGCGATGAGCTGGGTCCAGCAGGTGCTGCTGCAACTGCCGCCGCCGGCGGTGTACGGGGCGGTGGCGGCCGTGGTGCTGGCCGAGTCGGTGCTGCTGCTGAGCGCCTTCGCGCCGAGCCTGACCACGCTGCTGATCGCGGGTTTCCTGGCGCGGAGCGGAACGGTGCAGCTGCCGCTGGTGATCGCCACCGCGGTGGCCGCCGTGCTGCTGGGGGATCTGCTGGCGCAGCGCACCGGACGGGCGCTGGGACCCCGGCTGGGCACCGGCCGGATCGGACGGCGGGTGCCGGCGGCGATGCTGACCCGCACCTACCGGCTGCTGGCCCGGCGCGGTGGAGCGGCGGTCCTGGTCTGCCGGTTCATGCCGGTGGTAAGGACCCTGGCGCCGCACCTGGCCGGTGCGGCCGGACTGGGGTACCGCAGGATCGCGCCGTACAGCCTGGTCGCCGGGGTGGTCTGGGCCTCGGCCGAGTCGGTGACGGGGTACGAGGTCGGCGCCTCGTACAGCCGGCTGACCTCGCTGGGACCGCTGCTCGGAGCGGCTGCTGCGGTCCTGGTGCTGGCGACCGTACTGGTGCTGCGGCGCAGGGCGCGTGCGCGGGTTGCCGAGCCCCTGGCGATTCCGCGGCAGACCGTCTCCGCCCGGGAGCTCGAACCCTCGCTGGCCGGTCATCCTGCGGAGTGACGCCGTACGGGTGCAATTAGTGACAATGAATGCCTATTCGCCCATCTGTCGACAAATTGATGCGCCGTTGAGTGTGTCCAGGAGGCCCGGAGAATCGGTTCCCCTACCTTCGCCACGTGCGGGTGCAGCCCCGGAATCCATCCGGCCCCCCGTACCGGCACCTCTGGAGGTAGACCGTGAGCCTTGCTCGCGTGATCGGTTCCCTGGCCCTCGCCGCCCTGCTGGCGTTCTGGCCCGTGCACGCCGCCCGGGCCGACGGACCGCCCGATCCCCGCTCGGTACCGGCGCAGCACGGCAAGGCCCATGCGCAGCACGCACTGACCGAGTTCCCCAGCAGGCGGCCGGTGGCGGTACCCGTGGCCTTGCACGTACCCGTGCCGGCCGCCGATGCCTGCGACGTGACGAGCGGCTGACCCCTGGGAGCTGACCTGCTCGAACTGACCCACGGGAGCTGACCGGGAAAAGGGGACGACCCGGTCGGCGGCTCCCCCTCAAGAGCCGTCGGCCGGGTCGGGCTGGTGCGGGGTCCTCAGGCCCCGGGGTGCAGCCAGCAGGCGACCGTGCGTTCGCCGCCGGTGCGGTCCTCCTCGGTCCGGTCCGCCGGAGCGGCGAGCAGCGGCAGATCGGTGCGGCACGGGTCGAAGGCCTTGGGGCAGCGCGGGTGGAAGGCGCAGCCGGTGGGCATCGAGCGCAGGTCCGGCGGGGAGCCGGGAATGCCGCTGAGCTCGCGCCGCTCCCCGCGCAGCGGCGGGAAGGCGTTGAGCAGGCCGTGGCTGTAGGGGTGCAGCGGGTCCTTGTAGAGCTTGGCCGCCGGGGCCTCCTCCACGATCCGGCCGCCGTACATGATGGCGATCCGGTCCGAGAACTCGACCAGCAGCGACAGGTCGTGGGTGATGAACAGCACCGAGAAGCCCAGCCGCTCGCGCAGGTCGACCAGCTGGCGCAGGATCTGACGCTGCATCACCACGTCGAGCGCGGTGGTCGGTTCGTCCATGATGACGACCTGCGGCTCCAGCGCCAGGGCCATGCCGATCATCACCCGCTGGCGCATGCCGCCGGAGAGCTGGTGCGGGTAGCTGCCGAGCCGGTCGGGGGAGATGCCCACCAGCTTCAGCAGTTCCTTGGCCCGGGCCAGCCGTGCCGACTTGCTCATCTTCGGCTCGTGCGCGGCGATGACGTCCATCAGCTGCGAGGCCACGGTGTGCACCGGGTTCAGCGAGTTCATCGCGCCCTGGAAGACGATCGAGGTCTCGGCCCAGCGGAACTGCCGCAGGCCGGCGTCGCTCAGCCGCAGCACGTCCACCGGGTCGCCGCCGGGCTGGTGGTAGATCACCTTGCCGCCGGTGATCACCCCGGGCGGGGGCAGCAGCCGGGTCAGGCCGTAGGCGAGGGTGGACTTGCCGCTGCCGCTCTCACCGGCCAGGCCGAGCACCTCGCCGCGGTGCAGCGTCAGGCTGACGTCGCGGACCGCCTGGACCGACTCCTTGCCGAGGCCGTAGTCGACGCACAGGTTCTGGATCTCCAGGACCGGCTCCTTGCCGGACACCTTGCTGCTCACTGGGCGACATCCTCACTCGTGCTGGTGGATCCGATCACGCCGGTGCCGGCTTCGGGCTCGTCCGGGATCGGGATGACGACCGGCGTGAAGCCGACCCGCATCCGCACCGGGCGGCCGTCGGCGCCCTTGGCCCCGCGCTCGCCGTTGTTCCGCAGCCGCGGGTTGACGAACTCGTCGATGCCGAAGTTCACAAGCGACAGCGAGGTGCCCAGGATCGCGATGGCGAGCCCGGCCGGGACGAACCACCACCAGGCGCCCTGGGCCAGCGCCTGCTGGCTCTGCGCCCAGTACAGGACGGTGCCCCAGTTCCAGTCGGCCAGGCCGGGGACGCCGATGAAGGCCAGGATGATCTCGCTCATCACCGCGTAGATCATGGTGCCGATGAAACCGGAGATGATCACCGCGCTGAGGTTGGGCAGCAGTTCGAAGGCGATGATGCGCCAGGTCGACTCCCCGGTGGCGCGGGCCGCCTCGATGAAGTCGCGCCGCCGCAGCGACAGCGTCTGCGCCCGCAGCACCCGGGCGCCCCAGGCCCACGAGGTGAAGCCGATGACCAGGCCGACCACGGTCTCGCCGCCGGTGGGCAGGCTGGAGGTGATGATGATGATCAGCAGCAGCGCCGGGATCACCAGGAACACGTTGGTCAGCGCGGACAGCAGGTCCGAGGCGAAGCCGCCCAGGTAGCCGGAGGTCACCCCGATCAGCACCGCCAGCGCGCTGGCGACCAGGCCGGCCAGGAACCCGACGTACATCACGCTGCGGGTGCCGTCGACGACCTGGCTGAAGATGTCCTGGCCGAGGTGGGTGGTGCCGAACCAGTGGTGCCAGGACGGCGCCTGCAGCAGGTCGTTGCTGCGCGCGCTGGGGTCGTAGGGGGTGATGTAGGGGCCGACGATCGCCAGGACCGTGAAGAACAGCAGCAGTCCGGCGCCGACGGCGGCCTTGGGGCTGGACAGGAAGCGCAGATGGCGGCGCCTGGACCGGGTGGAGTCCGGCGCGGTCGCCTCCGGATCGTGCGGGGCTACGGAACCACCCGAGGTCAGGGCGGTGTTGGACGCGGCGGTGGCCATCGCTCAGCCCTCCTTGCGGGTGCGCGGGTCGAGGATCAGGTAGGCGATGTCCGCCAGCAGGTTGGCCACCAGCACGGCCAGCGTGATGCACAGGAACACGCCCTGCATCAGCGGGTAGTCGGTGGAGCCGACGGCCTGCAGCATCTCGTAGCCGATGCCCGGGTAGTTGAAGACGATCTCCACCAGCACGGTGGAGCCCAGGATCTGACCGATCGCCAGCGAGAACCCGGAGACGTTGGGGAGCAGCGCGTTGCGGGCCGCGTAGCTGAACATCACCCGGCGGTCCGACAGGCCCTTGGCCTGGGCGACGGTGATGTAGTCCTCGGAGCCCACGGTGACCATCATGTTGCGCATGCTGAGGATCCAGCCGCTCATGGTGGTGATCACCAGCATCCCCAGCGGCAGCCAGCTGTGCTCGATGGCGCTGCCGATGAAGGTGGTGTCGGCGTGCGGGATCAGCCCGGGGTCGTAGCCGCCGGAGACCGGGAAGGTGCTGCCCACCGCGATGACGGTGGCCACCGTCAGCAGACCCAGCCAGAACGCCGGGATCGAGGAGATGAAGGTGGTGACCGGCAGCACGAAGTCCAGCCGGGAGCCGCGCAGCCAGCCGGACAGCACACCCAGGAAGGTGCCGAGCGCGAAGCTGATGATGGTCGCCGCGCCGGCCAGGCAGATGGTCCATGGCAGCGCGTTGGCCAGGATGGTGGAGACCGGGGTGGGGAAGTTGGAGAAGGAGATGCCCAGGTCGCCGTGGGCCAGCTTGGCCAGGTAGGCGGTGTACTGGTCCCACAGGCTCTGGTGCTTGTTCAGCCCGAACAGGATGTAGAGCGAGGCGATCGCGTGCGAGTCGATCTGGCCCCGGTTCTTGTTGATCAGGGCCATCACCGGGTCGCCGGGTATCAGCCGGGGGATGAAGAAGTTGATGGTGATCGCGGCCCAGGCGGTGAAGAGGTAGAACGCCAGCCGCTGCAGGAAGTACTTCACTCGGACACCTCCGAGGGGGTTTCCGCAGGGGTTTCCGCCTTCGCCGCGGACTCCGCCTTGGCGGGGCCGTGCTCGGCGTCGAAGAGCCAGCAGGAGGCCCAGTGGTCCGGGTTGCCGTCCACCGGCAGCCGCGGCGGCAGCTCGGTGCGGCAGATGTCCATGGCGTGCGGGCAGCGCGGGTTGAAGCGGCAGCCGGCCGGCGGGTCGATCAGGCTGGGAGGCTCGCCGCCCGACGCGTCCACGGTGTCGTCCGGGGTGCCCTCGCCGACGATGCGGTCCGGGTCGGGCGCCGAGCTGATCAGCAGCTGGGTGTAGGGGTGCGCCGGGTTCTGGGTGACGGTCTCGCTGTCGCCGCCCTCCACCATCCGCCCCGCGTACATCACCAGGGTGTCGTCCGCGAAGTAGCGGGCCGAGGCGATGTCGTGGGTGATGTAGAGGATGGCCAGGTGCAGCCGCTCCTTGAGGTCCCGGAGCAGGTTGAGCACGCCGAGCCGGATGGAGACGTCCAGCATGGACACCGGCTCGTCGGCGAGCAGCGCTTCGGGATCGGCCGCGAGGGCTCGGGCGATCGCGACGCGCTGGCGCTGGCCGCCGGACAGCTCGTGCGGGAACTTGTCCAGGTAGCGGGTGGCCGGGGTGAGCTGGACCCGCTCCAGCAGCTCCTCCAGCGCCTGCTGCAGCTCCGCCGCTCCGTTGCCGCCGTGGCCGTGGATCCGCAGCGCCCGGCTGAGGTGGTAGCGGATGGTGTGGACCGGGTTGAGCGAGGCGAACGGGTCCTGGAAGATCATCTGGACCTTGCGGTTGTACGCCCGGAAGCGCCTGCCCCCGCGTACCGTCACCGACGTGCCGTGCAGCCGGATGTCGCCGCCGGTGCGCGGGTAGAGCTGCGCGAGCAGCCGCGCCACGGTGGACTTACCGGATCCGGACTCGCCGACCAGGGCGGTGACCCGTCCCCGGCGGAGCGTCAGGGTGACGTCGTCGACGGCGTGGACCACCCGTGGAGCGCGGGTCATGGCCTGGCGTCCCACTCTGCGCACCGCGAAGTGCTTGGTGAGCCCGTCGGCCTCGAGGACGGTGTCGTTGTCCGGCGGCGCCGGTGGCTGATCTGACGTGTGAGTCAGCGTCATCCCGGTATCCATTCGTGGGTCGGTGCCCCCGGTCCCGCCCCGTGGGGAGACGGGGCGGGACCGGAGCGCGGGAGGGCGATCTGTGCGGTGGTGCGGGTGTTGCCGTGGGGCGTGCTACTTGGCCGGGGTCAGCGAGAGGACGACCTGCAGCGCGTTGGGGATGGTCGGCTGCCCGCCCGCGTACTCGTTGGAGTCGTCCGGCCAGCCGCTCCAGTTCTTGGTGGAGTACTCGGCTCCCACGTTGCCGGCCGAGGTCGGGATCATCGGGGTCTGCTGCACCATGATGTCCTCGATGGTGCTGAGAGCCTTGGCGCGGGAGGCGTCGTCGGAGGCGTTGGCGTAGTCCTTCAGCGCCTGGGTGGCCTGCGGGCTGTTGAAGCGGCCGTAGTTGCCGTTGGGGCTGTCGGTGCCGATCGGCTTGAGGTTGGCGCCGTCCATGATGTTCTCGTAGAAGTCGTACGGCGTGGAGCCACCGTTCGTCCAGTGCATCGCGGCCTGGAAGTTGCCGGCGCCGATCGCCTTGGTCCAGGCGTTCTCGTCGGCCTTGTCGATGGTGGTCTTGATGCCGATCTTGGAGAAGTTGTCGGCGATGATGCTGAGGTCGGTCTGGTAGTCGGACCAGCCGGCCGGGTCGGTCAGGGTGATCGAGACCGGCTTGCCGCTCGGGTCGACCAGGTTGCTGCCGTTGTACTTGAAGCCGGCGGCGGTGAGCTTGGCCTTGGCGCCGGCCACGTCCACGGTGGCGGTCTTGCCCTGGTACTGCGGGGCGATGAAGGAGTTGCCGGCCGGGGTGGGCAGCCCGGTGACGCTGTTCACCAGCGGCTTGAAGTAGCCCGACTCGCCCTGGTTGAAGATGTCCTCGCGGTTGATGACCATGGCCATCGCACCGCGCAGCGCCGGGTTGTCGAACGGCTTGACGGTGGTGTTGATCCACAGGCCGTCCGCGCTCAGGTTCGGCGGGAAGTACAGGTGGTTGTGGGCCGGGTCCTTGGCCGCGTAGATGGTCTTGGCGTTGGGGATGAAGACGTAGGACCACTCGGCCGCACCGCTGGTGAGCGCGGTGGTCATGGTGTCGTTGCCGGAGTACGAGGTGTACTGCAGCTCCTTGACCTTCGGCGCGGTCTGCCAGTAGCCGCTGGCCCGGGCGTCC
The DNA here is from genome assembly GCF_042510965.1 of Streptacidiphilus jeojiensis. Lineage (NCBI taxonomy): Bacteria > Bacillati > Actinomycetota > Actinomycetes > Kitasatosporales > Streptomycetaceae > Streptacidiphilus > Streptacidiphilus jeojiensis. The sequence continues at coordinate 392,593 of NZ_JBEUKS010000007.1, read as the reverse complement.
AGGATGGCGTTCTGGGTGTTGATCGACTTCAGCGTGTAGGGGCCGGTGCCGATCGGGTTGGATACCACGTCCGTGGTCGGGTCCGACATCGCGGACCACTGCTTCTTCTGGATGACGAAGGTCTTCAGCACCTTGGCCTGGGTGACGAACTGGGAGGTGTTGAAGTTGACGGTGACCGTGCTGCCGCTGGCACTGGTGCTGGCGATGTCGAGCGCGTTGAAGTTCAGCGCCGGCTTGTCCTTCAGGATCTGGAAGGAGTAGGCCACGTCGTCGGCGGTCATCGGGGAGCCGTCGGAGAACGTCACACCGCTACGCAGCGTGAAGGTGACGGTCTTGTAGTTGTTGGTCCAGTCCCACTTGGTGGCGAGCCACGGCTTGGCCGCGGCGGCGGGGTTGGCGTCGTTGGGCATCGCCATGGGCTCGTAGATCATGAAGCGGTAGCCGAGGGCCGCTGCCGCGGAGGAGTTGAGGTAGGGGTTGTTGTTGGCGGTCAGCGTCGCATCGGGCATGCCGATCTTCAGGACGGTGGCGCCGCTGGAGGAGCCGTTGTTGCTCTTGGTCCCCGGGTTGCTGCTGCTGCACGCGGCGAGGCAGGTTATCGCCAGGCCGCCGGCGAAGAGTGCGGTGGCGGTGCGGTTGACGCGCATTGATCCCCACTTCGGAAGGTGTCGGATTGAGGGTGTGGCTCACTGCGGCAGGGCACCGTGGGCGGTCCTGCCTGTTCAAGGGGGTGGTGCGACTGCGTTACTGCGGTGTCGGTACTGCGGTTCGGTTCTCGGGTGGTGCGGCTCGTGGTGCAGCGGCCGACAGGCGCTGCGATCAGGTCCGGGACCGGGTGGAGTCGCGGACGACCAGGTGGGTGGGGAGGACCTCCGCGGCGGTCGGCAGCGGGGTGCCCTTGAAGTGCGCGAGCAGCATCCGGGCGGCGGCGTCGCCCATCTCGCGCAGCGGTTGGTGCACGGTGGTCAGCGCCGGCTCGCTGTAGGCGGCCAGCGGCACGTCGTCGAAGCCGACGACGGCCACGTCCTCCGGGATCCGCAGCCCGGCCTCGCGCAGGGCCAGCAGCGCGCCGGAGGCGGAGAGGTCGTTCTGGGCGAACACCGCGTCGAAGGAGGCGCCCGAGGCGAGCAGCCGGCCCACCGCGCTGCGGCCCTGCTCGAAGGTGAAGTCGCCGAGCAGCACGTGCTCCGGTGGCAGGGGGTGGCCCGCCTCCGCGTACTCGTCGGCGAATCCGGCCAGCCGGTCCTGGACGCACCCGAAGCTCTCGGGTCCGGTGACCACGACCGGGCGCCGCCTGCCGAGTTCCAGCAGGTGACGGGCGGCCGAGGCGCCCCCGGAGCGGTCGGTGGTGGCGACCGAGGGGAAGATCGGCTGGTGGCCGCGGTCGTCGATCAGGACGACCGGGAGGCCTGCTTGGTGGAGTTCGGTGATGTAGTCGAGGGTGCCCTCGGGTTCTATCACCAGGAGTCCGTCGAAGGATTTCGCCGAGACCTGCTGGGCGAAGCGGCGCAGCGACTCCTCACCGCGGTTGCAGGTGAACAGCAGCAGTCCGAAGCCCTCCGCCTCGACGACGTCGACCACGCCCTGGAGCACCTGGCCGATCCACGGCCAGGTCAGCGAGGGGACCAGCATGCCGACGATCTGGGTCCGGCCACGGGCCAGACCGACCGCGCCGGCGCTGGGGACGTAGCCGAGCTCGGCGATCACCTGGCGCACCCGGGCGGCTGTGGCCGCGTTGAGCTCACCCTTGCCGTTGAGGACCCGCGAGACCGTGGTCTTGCTGACCCCGGCGTGCTTGGCCACGTCGGCGATGGTGATCGGCACGTCCGCCTCCGTTCGTCATTGATCGGTGGGGAACCGGTTCCGTAACCGGTTTCGTCGGGGAGTCAAGCAGGGTAATCTGCGTCACGTCAATCACGTTCCGGCAACAAAGAGTTAACTCGCCGACCGAGCAGAGAGAGCGCTCTCCGCTTGCCCGGAGCTTGCCCCCGGGCGTGGTTGCTGTCAAGACTCGAAGTCAACGGTGTTGCACGGATGTGACCTGGCTTCACCTCTCGGAGACAAGTCGCGGACAAGCAGGTCTTCCAGCAGGGCTCTTGACGGTCACGGAGGCTGGGCGCAACACTCCCCATATGCGAGAGAGCGCTCTCCCGCAGTGTCCTGCCGCAGTACGCCATCCCGGCCCGAACTGGAGAACCATGACGACCAGCCTCGACCGCTCGTCCGCGTCCGCGCCCGAGCCGCGCTCCGACGCGGGCTCCCGCTTCCCCGTGGACTTCCTGTGGGGCGTCGCCACCTCCGCCTACCAGATCGAGGGCGCCGCCTTCGAGGACGGCAGGACCGCCTCCATCTGGGACACCTTCAGCCGGGTGCCCGGAGCCGTGCACGCCGGCGACAACGGTGACGTGGCCTGCGACCACTACCACCGGATGCCCGAGGACGTGGACCTGATCGCCGGCCTCGGCGTGGACTCGTACCGCTTCTCGCTGTCCTGGCCGCGGATCCAGCCGGGCGGCCGGGGCGCCGTCAACCAGCGCGGCATCGCCTTCTACGACCGCCTGGTCGACCGGCTGCTGGAGCGCGGGGTGCTGCCCTGGGTCACGCTCTACCACTGGGACCTGCCGCAGGAGCTGGAGGACGCCGGCGGCTGGCCGGCCCGGGACACCGCCTACCGCTTCGCCGACTTCGCCGAGATCGCGATGAACCGGCTGGGCGACCGGGTGCGCTGGTGGACCACGCTCAACGAGCCCTGGTGCTCCGCCGTCCTGGGCTACGACACCGGTCGGCACGCCCCCGGCCGGCAGGACTTCGGCGACTCCATGGCCGCCGTGCACCACCTGCTGCTCGGCCACGGACTGGCCACCCAGCGGCTGCGGGAGGCCGCGCCGGAGCCGATCCAGGTCGGCATCACGCTGAACACCACCCACGCCCTGCCGGCCACCGACAGCGACGCCGACCGCGCCGCGGCGCGCCGCGCCGACGGCTTCGGCACCCGGATCTACACCGACCCGCTGGTGCTCGGCAGTTACCCGACCGACGTGGTCGACGAGCTGTCGGCGCGCGGAGTGCACCTGCCGGTGCAGCACGGCGACCTCTCGGTGATCGCCCAGCCGCTGGACTTCCTCGGCGTCAACTACTACACCAGCCACTACTTCTCGGGCACCGCCGAGGACGACTCGGGCGTCGAGGCCACGGCCGACGGGGTGGCGCTGACCCGGCTGGTGCCGCAGGGCTACCCGGTCACCGCCATGGACTGGGAGATCACCCCGTTCGGCCTGACCGGCATGCTGACCAGGCTCGGCGCCGACTACCCCGGCATCCCGCTCTACGTCACCGAGAACGGCGCCGCCTTCGACGACGCGCCGGACCAGGACGGCGAGGTCGAGGACGCCGACCGCACCGCGTACTTCGCCGAGCACATCGAGGCGGTGGCCGCGGCCCGCGACGCCGGCACCGACGTCCGCGGCTACTTCGCCTGGTCGCTGCTGGACAACTTCGAGTGGAGCTACGGCTACGACAAGCGCTTCGGCATCGTCCACGTGGACTACGAGACGCAGAAGCGCACCGTCAAGCAGAGCGGCCGCTGGTTCCGCGACAACATCCGCCGCAGCCGCCAGGGCTGACGGCCCATCAGCAGTTCAGCAGAACGACCGACCACGACTTCCCGCCCCGAGAGGACCCCCTGTGCGCATCGAGCTCCGAGACGGCGTGCTCCACACCGACGGCGCCCCCGGCCTGCTCGCCACTGCCGACTATCCGTACTACCGGGACAACCCGTCGGTGTGGCGGGATCGGCTGCGAACCCTTCGTGACGAGACCGGGATCCGGATCGTCACCAGCTACATCCCCTGGCGGCACCACCAGCCCGAACCCGATGTGCTGCCGGACTTCAACGGCTCCACCCGCCCGGACCGGGACGTGCTGGGCTACCTGCGGATCTGCGCGGAGCTGGGCCTGAGCGTGATCGTCAAGCCCGGCCCGTTCATCCACGCCGAGACCAACTACGGCGGGCTGCCGGACTGGATCTGCCCGGCGCACAACCCCGAGGTCGAGCCGATCCTGGACGCCGAGGGCAACCCCGGCCTGTGGCCCGGGTCCCGGCTCGGCGCCGACGGCAAGGTCGAGCGCTGGCCGCTGCCCGCCCCGCTCGGCGCGCACTTCACCGCCCGGGTGGGCGACTGGATGCGGGCCGTGGGCAAGGAGGTGCTGCAGACCACGACCACCCCCGAGGGTCCGGTCGTGCTGGTGCAGATAGCCAACGAGGGCCTGTTCACGGACGGTTCGCTGCCGCTGTGGGCCTACGACTACAGCGCCTCGGGACTGGCCTTCTTCCGCACCGGGCTGAGCGAGCACTACGGCAGCCTGGACGCCTACAACCAGGCGCACGGCACCGGCCTGACCGACTGGGGCCAGGTCGAGCCGCCGCGCGAGCGGCGCACCGCCTCGTCGGTGCAGGAGCAGCTGGCCCGGGCCGACTGGGGCCGCTACCACGCCGAGCTGCTGGCCGCGGCCTACCACGGCTGGACCGAGGCGCTGGGCCCGGACGTGCCGGTGCTGGTCAACGTCAACCCGCCGGCCGAGCACGTGTACTCCTTCGACAGCTGGCTGTCCCGGGTCCGTCCGGAGCGCTGGAACGGCATCAACTACGGCTTCACCAACTGGATGGGCGTGGTCTCCACCGACCACGACTCGCACGCCCGCTACGTGCTGGCGGCCAAGCGCGCCCCGGGCCCCAACATGGAGGAGAACTGGGGCTTCTCGGAACTCTACGACCGTGCGTACGCGGCCGGGGCCACCAGCTTCCACCAGAGCGTGCTGGCGCTGGCGGCCGGTGCCACCGGCATCAACGTGTACACCGGGGTGGCCACTTCGGGCTGGGGCGAGGACATGGACATCATGCACGCCCCGCCCTACCCGGACTGCCCGCCGATCGACGCCGAGGGCCGTCCCACCGACAAGGCCGGCACGGTCCGGATGCTGGCGGACTTCTTCGACGCGCACGGCGCCGAGTTCCTGTCGGCGGGTCAGGTGACCGGCCCCAGCTGGGCGCTGTACGCGCCGTACGCCGCGGTGGCCGCCTGGACGCCCGAGGAGCAGCCGTCCGAGGCGCTGGGCGGCGCCGCCTGCGGACGCCCGCTGCGGGCCTTCCACGAGCGGATGCGCACCGAGGGCCGGGACTACCGGATCGTCGACCTGGAGTCGGCCGACCCGGACTCGCTGGCCGCCCATCCGCACCTGGTGCTGCACGGCGGCGCGTTCATGCACCGCCGGGTGCAGGAGTTGCTGGCCGGGCACCTGGCGGCCGGCCACCGGGTCGACCTGCTGGGCGGCGAGGTGCCGCAGCTGGACGAGCTGCTGCGGCCGTGCACGGTGCTGGCGCAGGCGCTGGCCGCCCCGGGCCGCGCCGCGGCCGCGGCTGCGGCCGGGAGCGAGCTGTTCGACGGCCCGCAGGTGGTGACCGGCAGCGCCGACGCCTACTGGCGCACCGTGGCCGGGGCCGCCGACACCGGCTACCTCACCGTCCTCATCCAGAGCGACAACGAGGGCCCGGTCACGGTCTCGCTGCCGCTGGGCGGGGGCCGGACCGCGGAGGTGACCGTCCAGGGCGCCAAGGGCGGGGCGGCGGTGCTGCGGATCGTCTCGGGGGGGCTGGGCGACTTCCTGCTCACCGGGCTGAACTCGTTCCTGTCCTCGGCGGTCGTCCCGATGGTCGCGGTGGACGGGGAGAAGGTGGTCGGGCAGGTTCCGGCCGATCTCGCCCGGGTGGGCGGGAGGCTGCGGGTGCTGACCCACTAGGCATCTGCGGCCTGTGCCGGGCTGGGCGCGCAGTTCCTCGCGCCCCTAGGTAGGTGCAACTTCCCGCCGTGGGCAAGTTGCACTATCCAGGGGCGCGGGGAACTGCGCGCCCAGCCATTTACGGTCCGCACCGAGCCCCCGAGGGGACTACCAGCCCGCCCCCGGCAGGAGCTCGCGGACCGCGGGCAGCGCGGCGTCCAGGACTGTGCCGAACCACACCGAGAAGGGCTTCTCCGCCCGCAGCGCGGCCAGCTCGGCCGGGGTCACCAGGCGCACGTCCGCGACCTCGTCCGGGTCGGGGTGCTGCTCGGCCGCGGAGATCCCGACGAACAGGTGGTTGTACTCCTTCTCGACCAGGCCGGTGGTCCGGTCCGGGTGGTCGTAGCTCACCGTCCCCGCCTGCTGCAGCCGCACCGGCGCGGCGCCGAGCTCCTCGGCCGTGCGCCGGGCCGCGGCCGCGAACGGGGTCTCGCCGGGGTAGGGGTGCCCGCAGCAGGTGTTCGACCAGACACCGGGGGAGTGGTACTTCGCCAGGGCCCGCTGCTGCAGCAGCATCCGGCCCTCGGCGTCGAACAGGAATACGGAGAAGGCCCGGTGCAGCTGTCCGGGAGCCTGGTGGGCGGCGTGCTTCTCCGCTGTGCCGATGGTCCGCCCCTGCTCGTCGACCAGTTCCAGCAGGATCTCGGTCGCGGTCAGGGTGGTCGGTTCAGTGGTCGACAATGCAGGACCTTTCGGCGTGGGTCGAGCGGCAGGCGTGGCGGGCGTGCCCCTTGCTGCGGAACAGTCTGCCGTACCGGGCAACCGAGGTCGGCGACATACCGCAGGTTGGACGGGCGGGGTCGGCCCGACCGGGGGCCGAGCTTGTCGGCCGGTGCCGCCGTCCGCGATGATGATCGACACCGCCGTTTTCGGCCGGACGTCCGGGAGCGCCTACGATCGCAACGGAACGCCCGCCCCCAGGCGAGCCACCGTACGCCCCCTAGGACCGGAGAAACCCATGATCGGCCTCGTTCTGGCCGCCGGCGCCGGACGCCGTCTGCGCCCCTACACCGACACCCTGCCCAAGGCCCTGGTGCCGGTGGACGGCGAGCGGACCATCCTCGACCTCACCCTGGGCAACTTCGCCGAGGTCGGGATGAAGGACGTCGCGATCGTGGTCGGGTACCAGGCCGGGGCCGTGTACGAGCGCAAGGCCGGGCTGGAGCGGAAGTACGGTCTGAACCTCACCCTGGTCGACAACGACAAGGCCGAGGAGTGGAACAACGCCTACTCGCTGTGGTGCGCCCGGGAGCTGTTCCGCGAGGGCCTGCTGCTGGCCAACGGCGACACCGTGCACCCCGCCTCGGTGCAGCGCACCATGCTGGACGCCAACGAGCGGCTCACCGCGGCCGGCGCCGCCCCGGGCATCCTGCTGGCGCTGGACACCGTGAAGAAGCTCGCCGACGAGGAGATGAAGGTCGTCGTCGACCCGGCCACGGGGGTGCGCCGGATCACCAAGCTGATGGACCCGGCCGAGGCCACCGGCGAGTACATCGGTCTCACCGTGATCAACCCGCACGCCGCCGACGACCTGGCGTCCGCGCTGCAGGCCACCTTCGAGCGCGACCCGCAGCTGTACTACGAGGACGGCTACCAGGAGATGGTGAACCGGGGGCAGCGCGTCGACGTGCAGCCCATCGGCGAGGTGTCCTGGGTCGAGATCGACAACCACGAGGACCTGGCCAAGGGGCGGGAGATCGCGTGCCGGTACTGACCCGACTCGTCCCCTCCCCGCTGGTCGTCGACATCAGGGCGGGGGCCCTGGACGACCTCGGCACGATCCTGGCCGACCAGCGCATCTCGGCCTCGGGCCGGCTGGCGGTCACCGTCAGCGGCGGCTCCGGCGCGGCGCTGCGCGAGCGGCTGGCACCGCAGCTGCCCGGCGCCGACTGGTTCCCGGTGGCCGGCGGCACCCTGGACTCGGCCGTGCTGCTGGCCGACCAGATGCGCTCGGGCCACTACGACGCGGTGGTGGGCCTGGGCGGCGGCAAGATCATCGACGCGGCCAAGTACGCCGCGGCCCGGGTCGGCCTGCCGATGGTCGCGGTGGCCACCAACCTGGCCCACGACGGCCTCTGCTCGCCGGTGTCCACCCTGGACAACGACGCGGGCCGGGGCTCCTACGGGGTGCCCAGCCCGATCGGCATCATCGTCGACCTGGACGTCATCCGGCAGGCCCCGCCGCGCTTCGTCGCCGCCGGGATCGGCGAGGCGGTCTCCAACATCTCCTGCATCGCCGACTGGGAGCTGTCCTACCGGGAGACCGGCGAGGCCGTCGACGGCCTGGCCGCCGCCATGTCCCGCACCTCGGGCAACATGATGCTGCGCCACCCGGGCAGCCTGGCCGACGACGACTTCCTCGGCGCCCTCGCCGAGGCGCTGGTGCTCACCGGCATCTCCATGAACGTGGCCGGCAGCAGCCGTCCCGCCAGCGGCGGCTGCCACGAGATCAGCCACGCGCTGGACCTGCTCTACCCGACCCGCTCCGCCCAGCACGGCGAACAGGTCGGACTCGGCGGCGCCTTCGCCACCTTCCTGCGCGGGGATCTGGACCTCTGCGCGCAGATGGCGACGGTGCTGTCCCGGCACGACCTGCCGGTGACGGCCGACCAGATCGGCTTCACCGACGAGGAGTTCATCGCCGCGGTGCACTACGCTCCGCAGACACGCCCAGGACGCTTCACCATCCTGGAGCACCTCGACCTCGACCCCACTGCCATCCGGGACGCGTACACCGACTATGTCAAACACGTCAGCACCTCCGCGTAACCACGGCGAGCACGGCGACCGCGACGGCAAGGGCGCCAAGGGCGGCAAGCCGACCCTGGCGGAGTTCCGCGCCGTGGCGCATCCCGAGGGGATGCTCCAGCGCCGCTCCGACGAGCACTGGGCCGGGCGCCTCTACATGCGCAAGATCTCGTCCCGGATCACCCGGCACCTGATCGACGCGCCGGTCAGCCCCAACCAGCTGACCTGGCTGATGATGCTCACCGGCATCATCGGCGGCGCCGCGCTGCTGGTCCCGGGCCTGACCGGGGCGGTGCTCGCCGCGCTGCTGATCCAGGCCTACCTCTGCCTGGACTGCGTCGACGGCGAGCTGGCCCGCTGGCGCAAGCAGACCTCGACCACCGGGGTCTACCTGGACCGGGTCGGCCACTACATGTCCGAGGCCGCGCTGCTCACCGGCGCCGGACTGCGGGCCGCCGACCTGTTCAAGCACGTCGGCGCCGTCAACTGGATGTGGGCCTTCCTCGGCACGCTGGCCGCGCTCGGGGCGATCATGATCAAGGCCGAGACGGACCTGGTCGACGTCGCCCGGATCCGCCGCGGGCTGACCGCGGTCAAGGACTCCGCCTCGGTCCCGCGCGTCTCCGGTGTCGCCACGGCCCGGAAGCTGGCCGCCGGGCTGAAGTTCCACCGGCTGATCGGCGGGGTCGAGGCGTCGCTGGTGCTCCTGGCAGCCGGGATCGCCGACTTCGCGCACGGAGACCTGTTCTTCACCAGGCTCGCGGTCGCGATCCTGGCCGGGATCGCGATGCTCCAGACCGTACTGCACTTGGTTAGCATTGTGCTGTCAAGCAGGCTCAAGTGAGCGCGCGGGCCCGGGCGGGCGCCCCGGCTCAGGCGAGCGCCCCGGCGGAGATGGGCGCGCCGCTGCGGCTGGGGGCGGTCATCCTCACCCAGGGCACCCGCCCGGTGGAGCTCAAGGCGCTGCTGGACTCCGTCGCCGCCCAGCGCGGCCCCGCCGTGCAGAGCGTGGTGGTCGCCAACGGCGTCCCGCTGGCGGACCTGCCCGAACTGCCGGAGGGCGTCCGGGGCGTGGAGACCGCGGAGAACCTCGGCATCCCCGGCGGGCGCAACGTCGGGATCGAGGCATTCGGCAGCAACGGCTCCGACGTCGACGTGGTGCTCTTCCTGGACGACGACGGGCTGCTGCCGCAGGACGACGACGCCGAGCGGATCCGCGCCGCCTTCACCGCCGAGCCGCGGCTGGGCATCGTCAGCTTCCGCATCGCCGACCCGGAGAGCGGCGAGACCCAGCGCCGGCACGTGCCCCGGCTGCGCGCCGCCGACCCGATGCACTCCTCCAAGGTCACCACCTTCCTGGGCGGCGCCAGCGCCGTCCGCAGCGACGTCTTCGCGACCTCCGGCCAGCTCCCCGGCGAGTTCTTCTACGGCCACGAGGAGACCGACCTGGCCTGGCGCGCCCTGGACGCGGGCTGGGACATCGAGTACCGGGCCGACATCCTGCTGCACCATCCGAAGACCCCGCCGAGCAGGCACGCCGTCTACAACCACAACATCGCCCGGAACCGGGTCTGGCTGGCCCGGCGCAACCTGCCCGCGCTGCTGGTACCGGTGTACACCGGGGTCTGGCTGCTGCTCACCCTGGCCCGGCGCCCCTCCGGGCCCGCGCTCAGGGCCTGGTTCTCCGGCTTCACCGAGGGCTGGCGCACCCCCTGCGGCCCGCGCCGGCCGATCCGCTGGCGCACGGTCTGGCGGATGACCAGGCTGGGGCGCCCGCCGGTGGTCTGACGGTAGGTGAACCTGAGGTGTCCACTACTGCGCCATTCGGTGTTCGTTGCTGCGTCCGTGCTGCTGAGCCTCCGACTGCATGAGAACGTCTGAGGGTGACTGAGTACCACGGCAGCGCGGACACCGCCCTGAGCAGCGCGGCACTGGCGGAGCGCTACGGACTGGCCGTCAGCGGGCGGCGGCCCCCGCTGCTGGAGTACACCCGGAGACTCTGGGGCCGGCGCCATTTCATCGTGGCCTTCGCCACCGCCCGGCTGACCGCGACCTACACGGCGGCCCGGCTGGGACAGGTCTGGCAGGTGATGACTCCGCTGCTCAACGCGGCTGTCTACTACCTGATCTTCGGTCTGCTGCTGGGCACCAACCGGGGAATCCCGAACTTCATCGCGTATCTGTGCACTGGTGTGTTCGTGTTCCAGTTCACCCAGTCGGCAGTGCTTTCGGGCACCCGTTCGATCGCCGACAATCTGGGTCTGATCCGGGCGCTGCACTTCCCCCGGGCCTGCCTGCCGATCGCCTTCACCGTGATCCAGCTGCAGGAACTGCTGTTCTCGATGGGCGTGCTCGGCGTGATCATCCTGGTCACCGGGGAGCCGCTGACGCTGCGCTGGCTGCTGATCCTGCCGATCCTGTTCCTGCAATCGGTGTTCAACGCCGGACTGGCGATGTTCATGGCCCGGATCGGGGCCAAGACCACCGACATGGCCCAGCTGATGCCCTTTCTGATGCGTACCTGGATGTACACCTCGGGTGTCTTCTGGAGCGTCACCACCTTCACCGCCCACGCCCCCAAGTGGGTGGCCGACGTGCTGAACGCCAATCCCGCGCTGATCTTCAACAACCTGATGCGCTACGCGCTGATGGACTCGGTGTCCTCGACCAGCCTGCCGCGCCACGTCTGGCTGTCCAGCCTGGCCTGGTCCCTGGTGGTGGGCCTGGGCGGCTACTTCTTCTTCTGGAAGGCGGAGGAGGAGTACGGCCGTGGCTGACGGCGGGGGCGAGCGGATCCCGACCGTCATCGCGGACCAGGTCCACATCGTCTACAAGATCTACGGTGCCGGTGCCGGTCGTGGTTCGGCGACCTCGGCGCTGTCGCGGATGGTGCGGCGGAAGGCGTCGCCGGCCATTTCCGAGGTGCACGCGGTCCGCGGCATCAGCTTCATCGCCTACAAGGGCGAGGCGGTCGGTCTGATCGGTTCCAACGGGTCAGGGAAGTCGACCACGCTGGCGGCGGTGGCCGGACTGCTGCCGACCGCCTCGGGGTCGATCTACACCGACGGGCAGCCCTCGCTGCTGGGCGTGAATGCGGCGATGATGAACGACCTGACCGGCGAGCGGAACGTGGTGCTGGGCTGCCTGGCGATGGGCATGTCCTACGCCGAGGTGCGGGAGAAGTACCAGGGCATCGTGGACTTCTCCGGGATCAACGAGCGCGGGGACTTCGTCTCGCTGCCGATGCGGACCTACTCGTCGGGTATGGCGGCGCGGCTGCGGTTCTCCATCGCCGCGGCCAAGACCCATGACGTGCTGCTGATCGACGAGGCGCTGTCCACTGGCGACACGGCCTTCCAGCGGCGCAGCGAGCAGCGGATCAAGGAGCTGCGGGAGTCGGCGGGCACGGTGTTCCTGGTGTCGCACAACAACAACTCGATCCGGGACACCTGCGAGCGCACCATCTGGCTGGAGGCCGGGGTGATCCGCGCGGACGGTCCCACCGAGGAGATCCTCGCCGAGTACGAGAAGTACATGAAGGACCGCCGCTAGGGCGTCCCGCCGACTCCCGGCTGCCGCATGTGCCTGGCTGGTCGCGCAGTTCCCCGTGCCCCTGGGGGCTGCAACTGACCCACTGTGAGTAAGTGGCACCTACCTGAGGGGCGCGGGGAACTGCGCGACAAGCCCGCTACGGTCCGCAGCCGAATGCCCTACCCCCGCTGCTCCTGCTGACCGTAGCGGTGGGCGAGGTTGGGGTCGTCCAGCCACCAGGGCCGCATCATGTCCTCGGGTTCGGCGAGCACGCCCTCGGTGCGCTGGCGTTCGTGCCTGGCCTCGGCCTCCTGGTCCAGCTGGGCGTCCACCTCTGCGGTGCGGACCCGCTCCTCCCGGATCACCCGGATGATCAGGGCGATCAGGAAGGGCACCCCGGCGATGTCGCCGAGCCCCCACAGCACCGCCCCGCCCCAGGACTGGTCGGTGCGCGCGGACATGCCCCAGGGCCGGTCCAGCGTCTGCCAGTAGTGCGGCAGCAGCAGGTGCGAGCCGAACACCAGGATGAAACCCAGCGCGGCGTCGAAGATCACCTCGGCCACCGTGATGGTGATCCCGAGCAGCGGGTGGTAGTGCCGGGCCACCGGGTCGATCTGCAGCCGCGGCCAGAAGTAGGCGAGGCCGAACAGCACGAAGCCGACGTGGAAGAGGATGTTGAAACCGGTGCTGGTCAGGGACAGCCGGTACCAGGGGCTGAAGTACAGCAGCCACGGCGGCACGATCAGCAGCACCGTCGACACCAGCGGGAACATCAGCACCTGCGCGGCCCTGCCGCGCAGCGCGGCCCGCAGCCGCTCCCGCATCCGCTCGGGCGCCGCCTCGACCAGTACGGTCACCGGCGCGCCCATGGCCAGCAGCAGCGGCACCACCATCAGCAGCACCACGGCCTGCACCGCGCGGTCGGTGAACAGCACCTTCTCGTAGACGCCGAGTCCGGAGCAGGTGGTGAACACCCACAGCGCCATGCCCAGCAGGTAGGCGAAGCCGCGGCCGAAGGACCAGGTACCGCCGCCGCGCCGGATCCGGGCGACACCGACCAGGTAGCCGACGGTCCCGAGCACCGCCAGGGCCAGCACCACCGGCTCGACCTGCCAGTCGCTGAACACCCGGCCCAGCGTCCAGGCCGGCGGCCCGGAGTAGCCGACTCCCGCCAGTACCGCCATCGCCGTCGCCCTCCTCAGTGCTGCCGTCCGCCGTCGGGCGGCCGTCCACCATCATGACCGACGGCCTCCGGGGCGCCCGCACCGACCCGGTGCTGTCACCCGTGGGAGTTCTTGTGGGATCGCTGTGGACTGTGACGCAATGGTCTGTACACCGTCATCAGGCTCCGCTCCCACCCTCACCGGAGGTACGCATGAGTTCAGCGTTACGCCTGGCCTCACCCCTGCTCGTCGCCGTCGCCCTGGTCGCGACGGCGGGCACGGTCCCGTCCACCGCCGCCGCGCCGTCAGCCGCCGCCCCTTCCGCTGCTCCGGCGGCCAAGCAGCCGGAGGCGGCCGGGTACGGCGGCGCGGTCTCCAGCGTCTCGGCGGAGGCGACCGACATCGGGATCGCGGTGCTCCGCAAGGGCGGCAACGCCGTGGACGCGGCCGTCGCGGCCGCCGCCGCACTGGGCGTCACCGAGCCCTACTCCTCCGGGATCGGCGGCGGCGGGTACTTCGTCTACTACGACGCCCGCACCCACAAGGTCAGCACCCTGGACGGCCGGGAGACCGCACCCCGGACCGCCGACCAGAACCTCTTCATCGGCTCCGACGGCAAACCGCTGGCCTTCGCCGACGCCGTCAGCAGCGGGCTGTCCGTCGGTACCCCCGGGACGGCGCAGACCTGGGCCCGGGCGCTGCAGCTGTGGGGCACCCGCTCCTTCGCCGACTCGCTGAAGCCGGCCGAGAAGCTCGCCGACAAGGGGTTCGTCGTCGACGCCACCTTCGCCCAGCAGACCGCCGCCAACGCCACCCGCTTCGCCGCCTTCCCGGCCACCCGCGCCCTGTTCCTGCCCGGCGGCAAGCCCCCGGCGGTGGGCAGCGTGTTCCGCAACCCGGACCTGGCCGCCACCTACCGCGAGCTGGAGGCCAAGGGCACCGCCGCGCTCTACCAGGGCGACATCGGCCGGGACATCACCTCGCTGGTGCAGAAGCCGCAGGTGGACCCGGCCTCGGGCTGGAACGCCCGGCCGGGGCAGCTGTCCGCCGCCGACCTGGCGGCCTACCGGGTCAAGCAGCAGGCGCCGACCGAGGTCGGCTACCGGGGCCTGGACGTCTACTCCATCGCCCCCTCCTCCAGCGGCGGGACCACCGTCGGCGAGGCGCTGAACATCCTGGAGAACTTCGACCTCAAGGACGCCTCGTCCGCCCAGTACCTGCACGACTACCTGGAGGCCTCCCGGATCGCCTTCGCGGACCGCAACCGCTGGGTGGGCGACCCCAGCCAGGTCGACGTACCGACCCGGGCCCTGCTCTCGCAGCGGTTCGCGGACTCCCGCGCCTGCCTGATCAAGCCGGACTCCAGCCTCACCAGCCCGCTGGCCCCGGCCGACCCCCGGCACCCGTCGAGCGGCTGCTCCACCGCCGGCACCCCGGCGCCGACCACCTACGAGGGCACCAACACCACCCATCTGACGGTCGCCGACCGCTGGGGCAACGTGGTCTCGTACACCCTGACGATCGAGCAGACCGGCGGCGGCGCCATGACCGTCCCGGGTCGCGGCTTCCTGCTCAACAACGAGCTCACCGACTTCGACTTCACCGCCCCGGTCGCCGGGGTGCCCGACCCCAACCTGCCGGCGGCGGGCAAGCGGCCGCGCTCGTCCATGTCGCCGACCATCGTCCTGAAGAACGGGCGCTTCGACTTCGCGCTGGGTTCGCCGGGCGGCTCCACCATCATCACCACCGTGCTGCAGACCCTGCTCGGCCACGTCGACCGCGGCCTGACCCTGGAGCAGGCCATCGCCGCGCCCCGGGTCAGCCAGCGCAACGCGGCCGTCTCGGACGTGGAGCCGGCCTTCCTGGCCACGCCGGACGCGGCGGCACTGACCGCGCTCGGTGAGGCGTTCTCGTCCAGCCCGGCCGAGATCGGCGCGGCGACCGGCATCCAGGCGCTCCCGGACGGACGGCTCCAGGCCGCGGCCGAACCGGTGCGCCGGGGCGGTGGCGCGGCCGCGGTGGTGTGGCCGGTCGGAGCGCAGTAGCGGGCCGCTGTCAGTGGCGGGCGGTAGGTTGATAGCGGCCCACCGCCCGCCGTTCCACCGCCCACTGCCCGCCGTTCCAACGCAAGGAAGCAGAGCTACCACCGATGACCGTCCGCGTCGCCACCTGGAACATCAACTCGGTCAACGCCCGGCTGCCCAAGCTGCTCGAATGGCTGGGCTCGGCCGCGCCCGACGTGCTCTGCCTGCAGGAGCTGAAGTGCGCCACCGACGCCTTCCCCTACGAGGCGGTGCGCGAGCTCGGCTACGAGGCCGCCGCGCACGGCACCGGCCGCTGGAACGGCGTGGCGATCCTCTCCAAGCTGGGCATCGAGGACGTGGTGCGCGGCCTGCCCGACCAGCCCGGCTACCTGGCCGATCCCGCCCCCGACGCCGAGCCCTCGCTGCTGGAGCCCGAGCCCGAGCAGGAGCCCCGGGCCATCGCCGCGACCTGCGGCCCGGTCCGGGTCTGGTCGGTGTACGTGCCCAACGGCCGCGAGGTGGGCCACGCCCACTACGCCTACAAGCTGGAGTGGCTGGCCGCGCTGCGCGACGCGGTGCGTGACGACACCGCCGGCCCCCGCCCGTTCGCCGTCCTCGGCGACTTCAACGTGGCGCCCACCGACCAGGACGTCTGGGACGTCTCCAAGTTCGAGGGCCAGACCCATGTCACCGCCCCGGAGCGGCAGGCCCTGGCCGACCTCCGCGACGTCGGCCTCGCGGACGTCTTCCCGCGCGCCCTCAAGTACGACCACCCCTACACCTTCTGGGACTACCGGGGGCTGGCCTTCCCCAAGAACTACGGCATGCGGATCGACTTCACCTACGCCAACAAGCCCTTCGTGGAGGCGGTCACCGACTCCTACGTGGACCGCGAGGCCCGCAAGGGCAAGGGCACCTCCGACCACGCCCCGGTCGTCGTCGACCTGGCGCTGTAGCGCCCGGACCGGCCGGCGATGCCGGTCGCGAGCAGGTACTGGCCCGTCAGATAGGTCAGCATCACCCAGAAGTCCGCGGCCGGCGGCTGCGGCCAGTGGGCCAGGCCGCTCGCGATCAGGGAGTCGGAGAGCAGGAACAGCCCGCCGCCGAGGCCGGTGCGCGGACCGGCGCAGGCGGAGGTCACGGCGGTGCCGGTGAGCAGCAGGCTGTAGCAGGCCAGCGGGATGCGCAGCCCCGCGTCCAGGTCCGGCCACAGCAGCGTGATCAGCACGGCCCAGGCCACCGCGTAGGGCGCCGCGGTGCGCAGCAGCCGGCGGCGGTCGCGCAGCGCGCCGGTGCGGACGAAGTGGGTGACGTAGCAGGCGTGGGCCACCGCGAAGCCGCCCATGCCGAGCAGGAACCAGTTGCCGCCGAAGATCAGGAAGGTGTCCCCGGCGCAGGACGCGACCAGCGCGCCGAGCAGCAACCGGGGCGCCGCGGTGACCACGGCGGCGGCCAGCACCGGCATCAGCAGCGGCTTGCTGATGTCCCGGGCCAGACCCCAGCCGAGCAGGACGAACACGAGGTGGGCGAGGGACAGCGCCGCGTACGCACGCAGCCTCACGCGGCGACCTTGGCTTCCTGCGCGGACGCCTGCCGCTCTGTCAGGTCGGCCGGCTGCCAGCCGGGGCCCCGGAACAGGTACCCGGCCCGCTCGCGCCAGTTGCGCGCGGCGGCCAGGTCGCGGCCGATCGCGGCGTACTCGTGGGTGGCCACCCGCAGCGGGTTGAAGGTGCTGATGTTCTTGGTCAGCCCGTACACGGGCCGGTCGCCCTCGGCGGTGAAGCTGCCGAACAGCCGGTCCCAGACGATCAGGATCCCGCCGAAGTTGCGGTCCAGGTAGCCGCCCTGCGAGGCATGGTGAACCCGGTGGTGCGAGGGGGTGTTCAACACGAACTCCACCGGGCGGGGCAGCTTGTCGATCCGCTCGGTGTGGATCCAGAACTGGTACACCAGATTGACGGAGGAACAGAACGCCACGGCGGCGGGGGAGACCCCGAGCACCACCAGCGGCAAGTAGAAGATCCCGAAGGTCAGGTCCGTCCACGGCTGCCGCAGCGCGGTGGACAGGTTGTAGTGCCTGCTGGAGTGGTGCACCACGTGCTGCGCCCAGAGCAGCCGCACCCGGTGCGTGCTCCGGTGCGACCAGTAGTAGCAGAGGTCCTGCCCGAGCAGCATCAACGGCACCGTGGTCCACCACAGCACCGGCACCCGCAGCGGCGTCAGCGCGTACACCAGGTTGTACAGCGCGAACGCCGGGATCTTCCACCCCAGATTGGTCACCAGACTCCCCAGCCCCATGGTCAGACTGGTGGCGGTGTCCTTCCCGGCGTACCCCTGCTCGTCCTCGTCCGGATGGACCAGGAACGACACCATCTCGACGATGGTCAACAGGACGAAGGCGGGCACGGACCAGAGCACGGCATCGGGCAGGTTCGGCATGAACGGGAGCGTAGAGCCGCAGAGAACCCCTGTACAGGGGTTGTTACCGACGCGTAGGCGCCGGACCGGGTCGGGCTCGGCGGTCAGCGGCCGTCCCCGCTCCCGGATGGGCTGGGGTGCCCGCTCGGTACTCGAACGGCCTTGCTAGGATCCCGCTGCCCTATGCGGCTCCTGTGGCTGTCACAGGAGCGGGGTGAGCGGTATCCAGGGGGAAGGCGCCATCATGCCACCGTCCACGACCCGCGGAGCCAGGCGCCTGCCCGGGCTCTGTGTCCTGCTGCTGTGCGTCCTCGCCGCACTCATCGGTCCGACCGGAGTCGCCTACGGGGCCGCGACCCAGCCCGCCGGGGGCACCAGCAGTACGGCTGCCGCTGCCGCACCGGCAGCCGCCGGCGGTAGTGCGACGGCGAAGACCACAGGTCAGGCCGGGCCCGCGAAGGCGGCCAAGGCGGCCAAGGCCACGGCGGCGGTCAAGCCGACGGCACCGGCCAAGGCACAGCTCCCGGCCCGGCCCGCGGACGAGCAGAAGCTCCGCGCGGCCGCGGTGCACAGCGCCCTCGCGCACACCGCCGCCGTCCCGGACACCTGCTCCGGCACCGTCGTGACGGACACCGTGTACCCCTGCACCTCGCCCGCGGCCGCAGGCACCGACAGCTACACGCTGACCCTCCCCTCGGCGACCGACCTGCTGCTGGTGCGCGCCGCAGGGACCGACGGCAACATGCTGCCGATCAGCGTCATCGGGCCCGACGGCAGCGCCGTCGGCTGCCGGCAGCCCAACTGGTTCCAGATCCCGCAGTGCCCGACCGCCCAGGCCGGCAGCTACACCGTGCAGGTCCAGAACCAGGGCGTCGCCTCCTACACGCTGGCGTTGACCGCGCTGCTCTCCGACACCACCTGCGCCGTCGCCGACCCCTCGTTCGCCGCTCCGGCACTGCACTCCCCGCTCGCCGCGGGGGCCACCGGCGCCTGCTACACGCTGGCCATGGCCAGCGGCAGTGTGCTGCACGCCGCCGTGGCGTCGGCGCAGTTCCTCCAGCCGATCGTGGCCGTCTTCGACGCCACCGGCGCCCAGGTCTGCATCGACGACCTGGGTGACTGCACCCTGACCGGCACGGCCCCCTACCGGGTGCTGGCCGGTGACACCTACGGCAACGCCGACACCCTCTCCCTGCAGCTCAACAGCGTCACCCAGCCGCAGGGCTGTCTGACGGTGGCTCAGCAGACCTACGGAACCGTGCCGGACACCACGTCCACGGTGCGCTGCAGCGCACTGCACGTCAGCACCGCGGGGCAGTACCAGATCCATGCGGTGACCCCGGACGACGCCGGCGTCGGCAGCACCCTCTACCTCCCCGGCGGCACACCGACCTGCAGCAACTCCGGCCCGTTCTGCCAACTCGCCGTCGGTGACTACAACCTCGTGGTGAGCGTGGACCCGGCCGTCACCGCGCACGTCGGCACGGTCTTCATCGCGGCGAACGAGAGTCGCGGCTGCACGACGACCGGTGACACCGACTTCGCGAGCGGTGCCGCCACGGGCGGCTTCCAGGGCGTCGGCGAGGAGGTCTGCCTGACCCTGCCGACGGCCTCCGGGCGGGCGGACTACATGTTCGACGAGCCCGCCGCCGACGGGAACACCGTGCCGACGCAGGTCGTCGACGCGACCGGTGTACCGCAGTGCCCGAACGCCGACTTCAGCTACGCGATCTGCACGTTGAGCGGTACCGCGCCGTTCCGGGCGGTCCTGTCGGCGCAGGCGTTCAACACCTCCTACCGGCTGCTGGTGCAGCGGACCGACTCCGCAGCCGGATGCGCGGTCTGGCCCCAGTCCGGCTACGGCGGCTCCTGGGGTGCCCAGGTCACGCTGACGGCCTCGAACAAGGTCGGATGCCTGAGCATCCCGGCGAACCAGCACTCCACCGGGGAGATGATCGACTACACCAACACCGCGAACCAGGTGAACGGGTCGATCAACGTCTACGACCCCACCGGCAAGCAGATCTGCTTCGGCAACAGCACAGGCATCTGCTCCTACACCCCGGGAGTCGCCTACACCGCGCTGGTGTCAACCGTCGGCAGCGGTGACACCTACCGGGTGGTGCGCCGCGACGTCTCGCAGACGGCCTCGTGCTCCGCGCCGGTCTCCACCACGGTCGGCGGACCGTCCACCGCGCATGTGCTGATTTCCGCCCTGGACACCGTCTGCGAGCGGGTCACCGCGGCGGCCGCCGACAAGCTCTGGATCGACGTGCGCGCCACTGCTCCGCACCCGGCTGGTGCGGTGCTGCAGGTCGCGGACGCCAAGGGCGCCATCGTCTGCCGCCAGTGGGGTGTCTCCTGCCAGGTCACCGGATCGACCTCGTACCAGGTCATCGTGACCGCCGAGAACTACTCGGGGATCGGGATCTCCGCCCATGTGGACACCTGGCGGGTGGGCACCGCGGCCGGATGGGCTCCGCAGTGCACCGCGCACCCGTTGTCCGTGAACGGCTTCGGCCCGCAGAGCGGCACCCTCACCGAGACCACGACCGCCTACTGCGCGGTGGTCCAGATGAAGCCCTCGCAGACGATCGGGGTGTACGGATCGGGCTCGGGCCTTCCGTGGGTGAGCGTTTCCGCCAGCGGTTCCTGGACCGACCCCATCGGGCTCTGCCACGGCGACAACGTGGGCAGCTTCAGTTACAGCTGCGGCACCCAGTCGACCGACCCGGCCGGGCAGGAGGTTCTGCTGGTCACTCCCTACACGTCAGCGACCCCGTTCTCCTACTACCTCCAGGGCGTCTGCCGGAGCGGCTGCACCCGTCCCCCGGCCGCGACGCTGAGCTCGGTCTCGCCGGCCGTCGGGCCGGCCGGGAGCGTCGACCAGGTGGTGCTGCACGGCACCGGTCTGAGCATGGGCACCGCGGTGTCACTCGCCACCGGCGGCATCAGCGCGGGCAACTACCGGCCGGTGTCCGTCAACTCGTCAGGTACCGCGCTGACCGGACAGCTGATCACCTACGGCGTCAGTCCGGGCAGCTATGACCTGGTGCTGGACGGCGCGAGCTACGTCCCGGGGACGCCGTCGCCGGGCTACCTGCCGGCGGCCTTCCGGGTCACGGCCGCACCGACCGTTCCGCCCGGCAGCCGGCTGGTTCCGGTTGGTCCTTCGCGGATCCTGGACACGCGGTCGGGTAGGGGTGCGTCGAAGGCGCGGGTTGTCGCGGGTGGGACGGTGCGGTTGCAGGTGGCGGGTGTGGCGGGGGTTCCGTCGAGTGGGGTGACGGCGGTTGCGATGAATGTGACGGCGGTGGCTCCGGTGGGTGCGGGCTATGTGACGGTGTTTCCGGACGGGCAGTCGCGGCCGACGGTGTCGAACCTGAACTTCGCTGCGGGGCAGACGATTCCCAATCTGGTGATGGTTCCGGTGGTGGACGGCAAGGTGGACCTGTACAACGGTTCCGGCGGTGCGGTCGACCTGCTGGCCGACATCACCGGCTACTACACCGCGGGTGGCCAGGGCTCCGCGCTCACCACGGTTGGTCCTTCGCGGATCCTGGACACGCGGTCGGGTAGGGGTGCGTCGAAGGCGCGGGTTGTCGCGGGTGGGACGGTGCGGTTGCAGGTGGCGGGTGTGGCGGGGGTTCCGTCGAGTGGGGTGACGGCGGTTGCGATGAATGTGACGGCGGTGGCTCCGGTGGGTGCGGGCTATGTGACGGTGTTTCCGGACGGGCAGTCGCGGCCGACGGTGTCGAACCTGAACTTCGCTGCGGGGCAGACGATTCCCAATCTGGTGATGGTTCCGGTGGTGGACGGCAAGGTGGACCTGTACAACGGTTCCGGCGGAGCGGTCGACCTGCTGGCCGACATCGCCGGCTACTACTCCGCCGCCGGCTCCACCTTCCAGGCCGTCTCCCCGATCCGGGGGATGGACACCCGGAGCGGGGCCGGCGGCGCCGGGGGAGCGATCGCCCCGGGCACCGCGGCGGTGCTGAACATCTCCGATCTGCCCGGGGCGCCGGTCGCGAGCAATGTCATCTCCGTCGTCCTGAACGTGACCGTCACCGCTCCCCAGAAGGCCGGATACGTCACCGTGCTTCCGGACGGCCAGCCCCTGCCGACCGTGTCGAACCTCAACTTCAGCGCCGGACAGACCATCCCCAACCTGGTGGTGGTCCCCGTCGTGGACGGAGCGATCGACTTCTACAACGGCTCCGGCGGAACGGTCCAGGTCATCGCCGACGTGGACGGCTGGTACACCTCGTAGCGCAGACCATGTGCCGTCCGGGCTCCCGCATTGGGGGCCCGGACGGCCGCCGTCGCCGGGCTGCTGCCGGCAATGGGCGGTCTAAGCTGCGTTCCTCGGATCTTGGGAGGATCGTATGAGCGCAGACGCGCGAGGCTGGGCGGTGCAGCCGTGGCCGCCGGCATTGCCGTCCGCCACTGTCGACGCAGACCGGTTGGACCGGTTGGCGCGGCGGGCTCGGGCTGTGCGCAGGGCGACCGCTGTGCCGTTCTGGGCGGTGTTCGTCTCCGGGGCGCTGGTGCTGCCCTGGACCGTCCTCGGCGATCTCAGCGGGTGGCAGGCATTGAGCCCCGTTCTCACTCTGCCGGTCAGCGCTGTGCTGTTCATGGTCAGGGCCGTCCCCACGCACCGCTTTCTCTCCGCTGCGAGGTCCGGGCCGCAGAGGGTGTACGTCGGCAGCTTCGCCGAGCTGCGCGGCGAGCGCCGGGCGCCGACGGTAGCGGCGGCTGTGGGCGTCCTGCTCGCGCCGCTGCTGCTGATGGCGCCGGTCAGTGCCTTCGCCAGGCAGCTGGTGCCCACCACCCCCGTCACCGCCACCGTCTCCCAGTGCGTCCTGAAGGGCGGCCGGAACAGTCCTGCGGTGGAGTGCGACGGCAGCTGGGTGGTCGCGGGGCACGTCTACCGGGGCGAACTTCCCGAGCGCACCGCCCGCCCCGGCGACCAGCTGCCCATCCTGGTCCGCAGCGACGATCCGACCAAGGTGTTCGGTGCGCAGAACTTCCAGAACACCGCGACCGGTGTCGTCTTCGGCCTGGTCGGCCTGGCCATGGGCCTGGCCGGAGCCTGGACGCTGCGGCAGCGTTGCCGCTGGCTCGCCGGAGTGTTCCGCGCCCGCCTCGCCGCCGACGCCGCCCCTCCGGTCTGAGGAGAGGGGCCGGCTCCTCGACGGTCGGCCCACCCGACGGCACCCCGGAGGGCGCGGTCGAGGTGGTCCCCGGACCGGGCCTCACCGGTCGGACCCGGCCTTGGCCGCGTCGGTTGCCGCGCGTTGTTGGGCCAGGTACTCGTCCACGGTGATCTTCTTGGCGGGGGCTCGTCCTGGGGCGGTGCCGCCGTCGCCCGCGTGGTCCCTGAGGTCGCGTCGCAGCAGTGTCCACCAGGCGACGAGCACCAGCAGCGCGAACAGCCACCACTGGATCGCGAGCGACGCGAACGGGACCACCGGCGCACTGACGTTGGCGTTGATGATCCTGTCGCTGCGGCTGGTCTGCTGGTAGCGGTGGAACTGCCAGACGCCGAGCTCGCCCAGCACCGGAACCAGGGCGGCGAAGACCAGCGTCAGCACTACCCAGCGCCGGGTCAGCAGGATGCGGATCACGCCATGACGCTACCCTCGCCTTTCCGCCCACCGGCGCCAGGGGCCTGGGGCCTGGGGATCAGGTTTTGCCTGTGTCGCGGCTATGGGAACCGCGAGGCCCTGCGGTTAGCCTCCGGGCATGATTTCCACGGTGGTCTGGGGGACCGGGAACCTCGGGCGGGCGGCGGTGCGGGCGGTGGCCGCCCACCCCGGCCTGGAACTCACGGCGGTGCTCGTGCACGACCCGGCCAAGGTCGGCCGGGACGCGGGCGAACTGTCCGGGCTCGGGCGGCGGTTGGGGGTGGCAGCCACCGACGACGTCGCGGCGGTGCTGGCCGCGCACCCGCAGGCGGTGGTCTACGCGGCGACCGGCGACATCCGCCCCGACGAGGCCCTGGCCGATGTGCTGCTGGCCGTCCGGGCGGGAGCGGTGGTGGTCACCTCCGCGCTCTACCCGCTCTACGACCCGCGCAGCGCCCCACCCGAGTTCCGCGATCCGGTGCTGGCCGCGATCGCCGAGGGCGGCGGCTCGCTGCTGGTCTCCGGCGTGGACCCCGGCTGGGCCAACGACGTACTGCCGCTGCTGGTCAGCGGGTTGGGCAGCACCGTGGACGCGATCCGCTGCCAGGAGATCTTCGACTACTCCAGCTACGACCAGCCGGACTCGGTGCGCTACCTGGTCGGCATGGGCCAGCCGATGGACTACGAGCCGCCGATGCTGGCCCCCGGGATACCGACCATGGTCTGGGGCGGCCAACTGCGGCTCCTGGCCCGGGCACTGGGGGTCGAGCTCGACGAGGTCAGGGAGCAGGTCGAACGCCGGGCGCTGGAGACCACGGTCGCCACCCGGACCATGGGCGAGTTCGAGGCGGGCACCCAGGGGGCGGTCCGCTTCGAGGTGCAGGGCGTCGTCGACGGCCAGGTCCGCCTGGTGGTCGAGCACATCACCCGGATCCACCCCGGCTGCGCCCCGGACTGGCCCACACCGCCGGACGACCACGGCGCCCACCGTGTCGTCGTCGAGGGCCGGCCGCGGATCGAGGTCACCGTCACCGCCTCCGACGAGGGCGAGAACCGCTCCGCCGGGGGCAACGCCACCGCCGCGGGCCGCCTGGTCAACGCCGTCGACTGGCTGGTCCAGGCCGGACCCGGCCTCTACGACGCGCTGGACGTGCCGCTGCGGCCCGCCGTCGGCCGACTCGGAGGGAAGCAAGGATGATCGTCGACATTCCGCAGGACAAGGACCCCATCGCCTACGTCTGGGGCGAGCTGGTGCCCGGCATCGGGGTCGCCGCGGCTGGCTTCTCGCTGGCCGTCTACGAGCACACCACGCTCGGCCTGCGCGAGTTCGAGGCCGCGCGGCTGCGCATCGCGCAGATCAACGGCTGCCTGTTCTGCCTGGACTGGCGTACCGAGCGCGACGGGGCGACGGTCGAGCCGGAGTTCCTCGACGCTGTCGCCGACTGGCGCACCGCTGAGGCCTTCGACGACCGCACCCGGCTGGCCGCCGAGTACGCGGAGCGCTACGCCACCGACCACCACGGCATCGACGACGCCTTCTGGTCCAGGATGCTCACGCACTACACCCAGGCCGAGGTCGTCGAGCTCACCATGTGCCTCGGCTCCTGGCTCGCCTTCGGCCGTCTCAACCACGTCCTCGGCCTGGACGCCGTCTGCGTCCTCCCCAGCCACCACGCCGGCTGAGCCGGACCACGGGCAGCACCGGTCAGGTCCGTGACCTGACGGTGGCACCGGTCAGTCCGTGAGGCCCACCCGCACGGTCCTCACCGCCTTGATGAACCCCGCTCGGGTGGACACCCGACAGCGGCGCCGCTCTGCGAGAAGGGCCGACCCCGAGCTCGCCTCGAGGGTCGGCCCCGGCAGTGGGCGCGGAGCAGCCGTCTGCTTATGTTCTGCTAACGTCTACACATGGCCATGACAGGCTAGCTTCATAGGGTCAGGGTATGACTAAGCGTCAACTCACCCACACGGAGCGGACCACAGCGTCCGTCCCCACCAGCCGCCGCAAGATCCTGACGCTGGGCGGTGCCGGGATCGCGCTGGGGGCAGCGGGACTCGCCGCGCCCGGGGCCCTGGACTCGGCCTTCGCCGCCGAGGCCGAGCAGGCCGGAGGCAAGAAGGGAAAGCCCAAGGGGCCGGCCACCACCTGCGCCCTCACCGAGGAGGTCACCGAGGGCCCGTACTACATCGATGACGAGGCGATCCGTTCCGACATCACCGAGGACCGGACCGGGGTGCCGCTGCGGTTGCGGCTGACCGTCCTCGACACCGAGCACTGCCGTCCGCTGCGGAACGCGGCGGTCGAGATCTGGCACTGCGACGCCACCGGCGACTACTCCGGCTTCATCGGCTGGCAGAGCCTCGGCGGTGGTGGCGGCGGAGCTGCTCCCACCGGCACTCCGCCGACGGGTGCCCCGCCCACCGGGTCCGCTTCGGACTCGCCGTCCGCTTCGGACTCGGCGTCCGCGACGAGCACCGACACCGCAGCGGCCTCCGCCTCCGCCTCCGCCTCCGCGAGTTCTTCCGGCGGGCCCGGGACCACGACCAGCACCGGGGGTTCCAACACGCCCACCGACGAGTACCGCTGGTTGCGCGGGGTGCTGTTCACCAATGAGCACGGGCAGGTGGAGTTCAAGACCATCTACCCGGGCTGGTACATCCCCCGTGCCATCCACATCCACGTCAAGGTCCACACCGGTGGGCAGCGGGTCAAGCGGCACTACATCGGCGGCACCTCGGTCCACACCGGCCAGCTCTTCTTCCCGGAGGAGGTGACCACGGTCGTGGCCGCCTCCGATCCGTACGTTACGCACACCGCCGAGCGCACCGTGCTCAGCGAGGACATGGTCTACGACGGCGGCGGGGTCACCTCGGGCCTGCTCACTGTGGTCAAGCGGACCAACGGCAGGCACCACAGCGAGTGGAAGCTGTCGGACGGTTACCTGGCCACCCTGGACCTGGGTGTCACCACGTCGACGTCCTCCACCACGGCGTCCGCACCGGCGGCGCCCTCGGCCTCGGCCACCGCTTCGGCCACCACCACCTGAGTCGGTCCTGAGGGCCGGTGCTGCCCTCGCGGCACCGCCGTCGTGTCCCGGACGTCCGCGTCGCGCTGACGTCCGGGGCCACGTCCGTCACCAGACCCGGACCGAGCCTCCCTTGGCCACACCCAGTGCGCTGACGGGCGTTCAGTTCGGGAGCATCGGCAGGCCCCGATCTACCGGCTTTCCCGGGGCCGGGGGCGCGGGGTGGTCAGGATCTGGCGGCCTCGGTCAGGGGTGATCAACTGGGCCAGTATCGGGTCGGCGAGCAGCGAGACCGGGGCGATGTGGTCGTCGTCCACCGGGCGCCACAGCTGTAGTGCGGTCAGCAGGTCGGGCCAGGCGTCGTCGCCGGGGCGGTCGGTGACGGCGTGTACGGCTGCGTCAAAATCGGGTGCGCCGAAGGAGAGGCGGAAGCCGGGTTCGGCGGCTCGTGCCTCGTAGTCGGCGATGAGCGCTCGTACCGGTTCGGGGGCGTGCTCCTTGAGGCGGGGAAGAGGGCGCAGGTCGTGGGGTGCCGCGAGCTGGTCGTGCCGGAGCAGCAGCGGCAGCAGCTCGGTGGCGAACAGCGGACCGAGGAGCAGGTCGTCCAGGTGCGGGCGGTACCAGAGCGTGCCGGCGATGTGGCGGCGCCAGTCGCCGAGCAGCATCTTCATCTGCAGGCTCAGCACGTCGGCGCGATCCCGCCCGAACGCGTGGGCCCGGGCGAACACCTCCAGGGGTGCGTCGACCTCGCCGGTCAGCGCTTCCTGGCGGGCGCGCTCGACCTCCGCGTCCCAGTGGTCCCGGGTGGCGCCGGGCGGTCTGCGCAGGGCGTGGAAGGACATCCACTGCCGCTGCATGAGGTCGACGAAGGAGTTGCATCGCTCCGGTCCGCGGCCGGACCAGGAGGCGAGCCAGTAGGCCGCCCACTCGCCCTGCTCGTCCACGTCCTCGGGGTCGAGGAGCATCACCGCCGCGTCGCCCTCGAGCGACAGGCGCAGGGAGCGGGCGAGGACGCGCGCCTCGTGGGCGGTGGGGTCCTCCTCGACACCGTTCTCCTCCTCGTCGTCCTCGTCTTCGACCAGGTCCTCCCAGGCGTCGATCCAGGTGCGGTCGTCGGTGTCCCTGAGCCAGTCCAGTTCGGTGGTGCCGGCCAGCCGGTAGATGAAGTTGCCCGCGTCCCGCCAGCCGTTGGTGACCAGCAGGAACTCCCTGAGCGAGGGCGGCAGTCGGCGGCCCAGCCGGGCCTCGGCCGCGGCCAGTTCGGCCTCGCTTGCCGGCCCGAAGCCGAGCCAGGCGTCGCGCACCACCTCCTCGTCGAGGGGCGCGTCCCGGTCCGGGTCGCGCCCGGCGATCCACTCCCCGCTCCACTGCTCCAGGAACGGCCGCCACATCTCACGGTCCATCAAGGTCACCCCGTCCGTCGCCCCGACTGTCGGACCCCACCCCATCACAGGGGTCCGACATCCGACGGACCGTCCGTCACCGGACGCCGTTACCAGACCCGGACCGAGCCTCCCTTGGCGAAGGCCGGGCTGGTGGCGCCGGGTGGGGGCGTGGGGAGGGGTTGGGCGACGTCGCTGACCAGGGGGCCGGTCTTGGCGGCGAGGGCGTCCAGGGCGGGGAGGTCGAAGCCGTAGACGCGGGCGGCGTTGCCGCCGACCATGGCGGCGACCTCGTGGTACGGCAGGCCCGCGTAGGCGGTGCGCAGGGCCTCGGTGGTGTAGGGCCAGGTGCCCTCGTCGTGCGGGAAGTCGCTGCCCCACATGATCTTGTCGAGGCCGATCCGCTCGCGCAGCGGCACCTCGTGGGCGCGCATGAAGCTGGCGCCGACGAAGCAGTTGGACTCCCAGACCGCGCGCGGACCCGCGCCCATCGCCTCGGCCAGCCCAGCCCCGAACTTGGACTCCGCGGTCGCGGCCCGGGTGGCCGCCCCGACCAGCCGTCCGTGGTAGTAGTCCAGCATGTCCAGCACGCCCGGGATCCAGCCGGAGCCCTGCTCGGTGAGGACCAGCCGCAGGCCCGGGTGACGCCTGAAGGCGCCGCCGAACACCAGGTGCCACAGCGCCCGGTGCGAGAACCAGGTGGTCTCCACCATGAACACCGCCCGGGCGGCCGGCTCCTCGCCCAGCACCGGTCCGGCCGAGCCGCCGTGGTGGTTGACCGGGACGCCGAGCTCCGCGCAGACCGCCCAGAGCGGGTCGTACGCCGTGGAGTACAGCTCGGGGACCGGCGACCCGGGCGGGACGCCGGGCAGGACCACCCCGCCGGTGAGCCCGGCGGCGTGGCAGCGGCGGACCTCGGCGACGGCCGCGTCGACGTCGTTGAGCAGTACCTGGAAGGTCCCGGCCCGGCGGCCCGGCGCCAGCGAGCAGAAGTCGGCCATCCAGCGGTTGTGGGCCTGCAGCCCGGCCCAGCGCAGTCGGTACTCCTCGGGGGTGGGCACCGCCGCGGTGAGCGAGGTGCTGGGGTAGAACGGTGGGACGGTGTTGGGGAAGACCACCTCTGCGACGATGCCGTCCTGCTCCAGCTCGGCGAGCCGGCGGTCGGAGTCCCAGTTGCGGTCGGCCTCGGGGGCCTGGAGGTCGGCGAAGGGGTTGACGTAGGTCGCGGCCCAGGCGTCGAAGTCCTCGTGGTGCCGCGGGTCCAGGTAGGGGCGGTAGTCCAGCAGGTCGGCCCCGGCGTGGCAGTCGGCCGAGACGACGGTGTAACGCTCGGGCGGAGCGGTGTCCTGACGGTCTTGACGGTCCGTCACAGCGTGCTCCCCTCGGTCGGGGCCGTCGTGCCGATGAAGGGGAAGTCGTGCCCGGTCAGCCAGTGCCGGCCCACCTCCCCGGCGGGTGCCCAGGCGGCGCGCACCGCGGACTGGTCCTCGGGCTGGCCCAACTCCGCCGGGGTGGGGCCGATCCGGCGGGCGATCGGGGCCAGCCGGTCGGTGTCGAAGCCGAAGACCTCGGCGCAGGACAGCCCCAGCATCCGCCGGGTCTCCTCGATCGGGACGTCGTGGAAGGTGGTGCGCATCCACTGCCGGGTGTTCGGCCAGGTGCCCTCGGGGTGCGGGAAGTCGCTGCCCCAGCAGATGTTGTCCACGCCGATCTCGTAGCGGTGCGCCAGCTCGCGCCGTTTGGTGTTGGTCGCGGCGATGAAGCAGTTGCGGTCGACGTAGGCGCTCGGAGCCATCGTCAGCTCGGAGAACGGCGACAGCTTCTTCCCGCCGTGCGCGCCCAGGTACAGCCGATCCATGAACCACAGCAGGTTGGGCAGCCACCAGCAGCCCGACTCGGCCACCCCGAAGCGCAGCCCCGGGAAGCGCTCGAACACGCCTGACCAGAGCAGGAACCACAGCGGACGGGACGGCCAGAAGGTCACCTCGGTGACGTAGATGCCCAGGTGGTCGCCGTACTCGTGGCGCGGGGCGGCGCCGGAGTGGGTGACCACCGGCATCCGCAGCTCCTCGCAGACCGCCCAGACCGGGTCGTAGCGGCGGTCGTGGTAAGGCGGCCCGTCGACCCACATCGAGGGGATCATCACGGCGCGCAGCCCGGAGGCGTGCGCCCGGCGCACCTCGGCGACGACCGCCTCCACCTCGGCGGTGATCGGCAGCAGCGCCACCCCGGCGTGCCGCTCCGGCTCGGCGCTGTCGCGGATGAACTCCGCCAGCCAGCGGTTGTGGGCCTTGGCGCCGGCCATGCCCAGCACCGGGTCCTGGTCGCCGCTCAGCCCCAGGCCGACGCCGAAGGGGGCGGCGGTCCGGCTGTCCACGGCGTCCGCGTCCGGGAAGACCACCTCGCCGGCGACCCCGTCGCCGTCCAGCTCCTTGTCGCGCTGGGCCGCGTCCCAGCCGCCGCGCAGGCCCTCCTCGTGGTCCTCGAACCACTTCTGCGCGAAGGCCTCGTTGCGCACCCCGAGCCGGGTCGCCTGCTCGCGCCGGTGCGCGGCCTCGGCCAGGAAGCCGTCGAAGGCCTCGTGGTGCGCGGCCTCCAGGTAGGGCCGGTACTGTTCGGTCGGCAGCCCGGCGTGGCAGTCCGAGGAGACGATCAGGTAGGGCTCCGAGTAACCTTCTTGACGTACCGTCATCAGTCATCTCCGATGATGCTCATGCCTTTTCATCCCATTGGATGAAGTTCTCCAGGTACGTCGGGTTGCTGCGCTCCAGCATCGACTGCGAGCGGGCCCGGATCTGCCGGTCGCTGTGCTCGCTCGGGGGCAGCATCCAGAAGCGGTCGGCGCGGATTCCGTCCACCACCGTCCCGGCCACCTCCTCGACCGGGGTGAACTCGACCTGCTGCCCTGCCGCCTCCATGGCTGCCTCCCACCCCGCCAGGCTGCGGTAGGGGGTCCTCCGGGGCCGCTGCTTGGCGAAGCGCTCGGGGCGGTTGCGGTGCGACTCCCACAGCCCGGTGCGCAGCATGTGCGGGCCGGGGAAGAGCACCGACGCGCTGACGGGCGCCTGCTCGGCGCGCAGGTGGGCGTAGAGCGACTCGGTCATGGTGACCACCGCGGCCTTGGTCACCGCGTAGACCGAAGCGGTGGGCAGCGGGGCGATCCCGCCGTCCCCCGAGGAGGTGTTGACGATGTGTCCGGGCGTCCCGGCCGCCAGCATCCTGGGCACGAAGGCCTGGATGCCGTGGAACACGCCCCAGACGTTGACCGCGAAGGCCCACTTCCAGTCGTTGGGCTCGTGCTCCCACATCCGGCCCTCGGCGCCGGAGCCGACCCCGGCGTTGTTGCACAGCACGTGCACCGCGCCGAAGGCCCGGTAGGCCGCGTCGGCCAGGGCGTCCACGCTCTCCCGCTCGGAGACGTCCACCAGCTGGCCGACCACCTCCGCGCCGCGTTCGCGCAGCCCGGCGACGGCCTTGTCGAGGGCGGGCTCCTCGACGTCGGCGAGCACCACCTGGAGACCCTCGGCGGCGAAGCGCTCGGCCATGGCCAGCCCGATGCCGCTGGCGGCGCCGGTCACCACGGCCACCTGTCCGGGTAGCAGCTCCATCACTCACCACCGCCGGGCAGCGGGGGTGCGTCCAGCACCTGCATCGGGTCGTCGTAGCGCTGGTGGACGTAGGGCAGCAGGGCCTGCGCGCTGACCCGTTCGACGACCCTGCCGCGCTGGTCCGAGGTCTTCTCGCCGATGGTGATCTCCAGCAGCCGGCGCACCGGCAGGTCCGCCACCGGGTCGAAGGCCGACTCGCGCAGGAGCACCTCGCCGTCGACGGCTTCGAGCCGGCGGACCCGCTCGTTGCGGGTGCAGTGCACCAGCACCGGGTCCAGGTCGAAGCCCTCGCCGTCCACGGCGGGCAGGAACTTCAGGTAGAAGTCCAGCTTCTCCACCGGCTCCGGTACCGGCAGCTCGCCGGTGATCCGGCCGACCACCTCGACGAAGGTGATCCCGTGCCGGGTCAGCGTGGCGCGGACCCGGTCGCCGTCCCGCTCCACGGCCACCTCGCCGAGCTTCTTGGGCTCGCCGAACACCTCCCGGCCGCCGATCAGCGCCCGTTCGGTGGTCATCGGCATCACCAGCGGGTACCAGCCGGTGTGTGCGCCGTGCTGGGCGCTGACGGCGAAGGACCCGGCCCCGAGCGGCGAGCCGAACAGGTCGACCTGGCTGATGTTGACCCGGACCAGGGACCGCTCGGCCGGCTTCAGCGGCGGCGGCAGTACCTGGGCGACGGCGTCGGGGTCGCTCTCCCAGACGGCGACGACACCGGTGGACCAGATGTCGGGCAGGACGGCGCGGCTGCTCTTCGTCGCGGCGATGTCGGCTTCGGTGCGCGGACCGTAGCGTACGCGTGCCATGGGCGGTCTCCCTTGCTGCGTTGGGGTCTGTAACACTGTTACTCCGAAAGGCGTGAAGGGTAAAGAGCGAAGGACAAAGGAAGATGACGGATCGTCAGCCGATCGACCGGGAGAGTGTGCTGCTGGCCGCCGAGGCGCTGGTGCGCGACCGGGGGCCGGCGGGGCTGAGCATGCGCAAGCTCGCGGCGGAACTGGGCGCCGCCGTCACGGCGATCTACTGGCACGTGGGGAACCGGGAGGCGCTGCTGGACGAGCTGGTGCAGCGCACCGTCGCCGAGATGGGTCAGATCGAGGCGCGCGGCGCCACCCCGGCGGCGCGGGCCGAGTCGGTAGCGCTGGCGCTGCGGCGCAAGCTCCGGGAGCGTCCGCATCTGATCGCGCTGGTGCACGAGCGCGGGCTGACCGAGCTGATGATGCTGCCGGCCCAGCGCGCCCTGGTGCACGAGGCGCATGCGGCGGGGCTGCGCGGTACGGCGGCGGCCGAGGCGGTCCGGGTGCTGCAGTTCCACGTCGTCGGATTCGTCCTGGTGGAGCGCAACCGCGAGCGCGCGCCCCGGCAGCAGCCGGGGGAGCCGGAGCTGTGGGACGCGGAGACGGCGGAGCAGGATCCGGCCCTGGCCGCGACGCTGGGCGGGGCGCCCGACCCGGAGCGGCTCTTCGAACTCTCCACCCGCGCGTTGATCGCCTCGCTCTGGGGTATCCCGCGTCCGAAGGAGTGATCTCCACGCGCTGCGGGAAACACGAATGTCTTCGCTGTGTTACGCCCGACGTATTGCCAGGATTACGTTGATCGTCCTACGGTCTACGCACGTAGACAGACGGGTCGATATGTCAGCCCGTCGGTAGAAGGTGAGGGTGTGTCATGTCCAACCCCGCTCAGAGCCAGTCCCAGGGTCCCACCCAGATCGTCCGTGCCGCACTCGTCCAGACCAGGTGGACCGGCGACAGCGCCTCCATGATCGACCTGCACGAGCGCTACGCCCGCGAGGCCGCTGCCCAGGGCGCGCAGATCATCGGGTTCCAGGAGGTCTTCAACGCGCCCTACTTCTGCCAGGTGCAGGAGGAGGAGCACTACCGCTGGGCCGAGGCCGTGCCGGACGGGCCCACCGTCACCCGGATGCAGGCCCTCGCCCGCGAGCTCAACATGGTCATCGTCGTCCCGGTCTACGAGGTCGAGCAGCCCGGCGTGTACTACAACACCGCGGCCGTGATCGACGCCGACGGCAGCTACCTCGGCAAGTACCGCAAGCACCACATCCCGCAGGTCAAGGGCTTCTGGGAGAAGTACTACTTCAAGCCGGGGAACCTGGGCTGGCCAGTGTTCGACACCGCCGTCGGCCGGATCGGCGTCTACATCTGCTACGACCGGCACTTCCCTGAGGGCTGGCGGGCGCTGGGCCTGGCCGGGGCGCAGCTGGTCTACAACCCCTCCGCCACCAGCCGGGGCCTGTCCGCCTACCTGTGGCAGCTGGAGCAGCCGGCCGCCGCCGTCGCCAACGAGTACTTCGTCGCTGCGATCAACCGGGTCGGCGTCGAGGAGTACGGCGACAACGACTTCTACGGCACCAGCTACTTCGTGGACCCGCGCGGCCAGTTCGTCGGCGACCCGGCCTCCGACAAGGAGGAGGAGCTGGTGGTCCGCGACCTGGACTTCGGGCTGATCGAGGAGGTCAGGCACCAGTGGGCCTTCTACCGGGACCGGCGCCCGGACGCCTACGGCCCGCTCGCGGAGGCCTGAGCCGACCATGTCCGACCAGAGCCGCGCACCGGAGACCCCGAGCCTGCACCAGCGCCACCGCGCCGTCACCCCGGCCTGGCTGGCCACGTACTACAGCGAACCGATCGAGCTCACCCACGGCGAGGGCCGGCATGTGTGGGACTCGGCCGGCAACCGCTACCTGGACTTCTTCGGCGGCATCCTCACCACCATGACCGCCCACGCCCTGCCCGAGGTCACCAAGGCCGTGGCCGAGCAGGCCGGGCGGATCATCCACTCCTCCACGCTCTACCTCTCCTCCGGCATGGTCGAGCTGGCCGAGCAGATCGCCGGCCTCTCCGGCATCCCGGACGCCAAGGTCTTCTTCACCACCTCCGGCACCGAGGCCAATGACGCCGCCCTGCTGCTGGCCACCGCGTACCGCCACTCCAACCAGGTGCTGGCGATGCGGAACAGCTACCACGGCCGCTCCTTCACCACCATCGGGATCACCGGCAACGGCGCCTGGTCGCCGACCAGCCTCTCCCCGCTGCAGACTCTCTACGTGCACGGCGGGGTGCGCACCCGCGGCCCGTTCGCGCACCTCTCGGACGCCGACTTCATCGCCGCCTGCACCCAGGACCTGGAGGACCTGCTGGGCCAGGTCGGCGGCAACGTGGCGGCGCTGATCGCCGAGCCGATCCAGGGCGTCGGCGGGTTCACCCACGGTCCTGACGGACTGTTCGCCGCCTTCAAGCGGGTGCTGGACCGGCACGGCATCCTCTGGATCTCGGACGAGGTGCAGACCGGATGGGGCCGTACCGGCGACCACTTCTGGGGCTGGCAGGCGCACGCCGAGGCCGGGCCGCCCGACATCCTCACCTTCGCCAAGGGCATCGGCAACGGCCTGGCCATGGGCGGCGTGGTCGCCCGCGCCGAGGTGATGGACTGCCTGGACGCCAACTCCATCTCCACCTTCGGCGGCAGCCCGGTCACCACCGCCGGCGCCCTCGCCAACCTGCGCCACCTGCTGGAGCACGACCTCCAGGGCAACGCCCGGCGCACCGGTGCGCTGCTGGTCAAGCGGCTGCTGGCGGCCGACCTGCCGGTGGTGCGGGAGGTGCGCGGCAAGGGTCTGATGATCGGGGTGGAGCTGGTCGACGCGGCCGGCGAACCCTCGCCCGCCGCGGCCGCCGCAACCCTGGAGCACGCCCGCGAGCTGGGCCTGCTGATCGGCAAGGGCGGACTCGCGGGCAACGTCCTGCGTGTCGCCCCGCCGCTCTCGCTCACCGAGGGCGAGGCTGTCGAGGGCGCCGACCTGCTGGTCGAGGCGCTGCGCCGGGCCCAGGCGCAGACCTTCGGCCCCGAACCCCGACCGTGAAGCCGCCGAGCATCCACGGTGAAGCCATCTCCTGAAGGGAGCCGACCCGCATGTCACTGCCCCGCACCGTGATCCGCAACGGTCTCGTCATCACCGCCGCCGAGGAGGTCCACGCCGACGTCCTGATCGAGGGCGAGCGGGTGGTCGCCCTCGCCGCGACCGGCAGCTCCGCGGCCCAGGCCTGGACCGCCGAGACCGAGTACGACGCCACCGGACGCTATGTCGTCCCGGGCGGCGTCGACGCCCACACCCACATGGAGATGCCCTTCGGCGGCACCAAGGCCGCGGACACCTTCGAGACCGGCACCCGGGCCGCCGCCTGGGGCGGTACCACCACCATCATCGACTTCGCCATCCAGTCGGTCGGCGGCACCCTGCGCGACGGCCTGGACGCCTGGCACGCCAAGGCCGAGGGCAACTGCTCCATCGACTACGGCCTGCACATGATCATGGCGGACGTCACCGAGGACTCGCTCAAGGAGATGGACGTCCTGGTCGAGGAGGGGGTCACCTCCTTCAAGCTGTTCATGGCCTATCCGGGCGTCTTCTACAGCGACGACGGCCGGATCCTGCGCGCCATGCAGCGGGCCGGCGGCAACGGCGGTCTGGTGATGATGCACGCCGAGAACGGCATCGCCATCGACGTGCTGGTCGAGCAGGCGCTGGCGGCCGGGCGCACCGACCCCCGCTACCACGGCGAGGTGCGCCGCGAACTGCTGGAGGCCGAGGCCACCCACCGCGCCATCCAGCTGTCCCGGGTGGCCGGCGGCGCGCCGCTCTACATCGTCCACGTCTCGGCCGAGCAGGCCGTCGCCGAGATCGCCGCCGCCCGGCGGCTGGGCCTCAACGTCTTCGGCGAGACCTGTCCGCAGTACCTGTTCCTCTCCACCGACAACCTGGCCGAGCCCGACTTCGAGGGCGCCAAGTACGTCTGCAGCACCCCGCTGCGGCCCCGCGAGCACCAGGCCGCGCTCTGGCGCGGGCTGCGCACCGACGACCTCTCGGTGGTCTC
Organism: Streptacidiphilus jeojiensis; assembly: GCF_042510965.1. Classification (NCBI taxonomy): domain Bacteria; kingdom Bacillati; phylum Actinomycetota; class Actinomycetes; order Kitasatosporales; family Streptomycetaceae; genus Streptacidiphilus; species Streptacidiphilus jeojiensis. Next base: position 356,339 of record NZ_JBEUKS010000007.1, on the reverse strand, counting down.
CACCGACCACTGCCCGTTCTGCTTCAACGGGCAGAAGGAGCTGGGCCGGGGCGACTTCTCCAAGATCCCCAACGGGATGCCGGGGGTGGAGAACCGGATGGACCTGCTGCACCAGGCGGTCCTGGACGGGAACATCTCCCGCCGCCGCTGGATCGAGCTGGCCTGCGCCACCCCGGCCCGGATGTTCGGCCTCTACCCGCGCAAGGGCACCATCGCTCCCGGCGCCGACGCCGACATCGTCATCTTCGACCCGCACGAGCGGTACACCATGTCCGCCGCCACCCACCACATGAACGTCGACTACTCGGCGTACGAGGGCAAGCAGGTCACCGGCCGGGCCCGGACCGTGCTGTCGCGCGGCGCCGCGGTGGTCCACGACGGCGAGTACGTCGGCCGCCCCGGCCACGGCACCTACCTGCCGCGCGGCACCTCGCAGTATCTGATCTGAGACCTCATCAACTGACAGAACCTCAGGAATGGAGCGACAGCATGGACTTCGGCCTGGTACTGCAGACGGACCCGCCCGCACAGCTGCTGATCGACCGGATGAAGCGGGCCGAGACGGCAGGCTTCGGCTACGGCTGGACCTTCGACTCGGTGGTGCTGTGGCAGGAGCCCTTCGTCACCTATGCCCGGATCCTCGCCGAGACGGAGCGGATGACCGTGGGCCCCATGGTCACCAACCCGTCCACCCGCACCTGGGAGGTGACCGCCTCCCTCTTCGCCACCCTCAACGACACCTACGGCAACCGCACCGTCTGCGGCATCGGCCGCGGCGACTCGGCGATGCGGGTGGCCGGACGAAAGCCGGCCACCCTGGCCCGCCTCGGCGAGGCCATGCACGCCATCAAGGAGCTCGCCGAGGGCCGGGAGACCGTGGTCGACGGCACCGCGATGCGGCTGCCCTGGGTCAAGGACGGCTCGCTCCCGATCTGGATGGGCGCCTACGGGCCCAAGGCACTGGAGTTGACCGGCCGTCAGGCCGACGGCTTCATCCTGCAGTTGGCCGACCCCTTCCTGACCGAGTGGATGGTCAAGGCGGTCCGCAGCGCCGCCGAGCAGGCCGGTCGCGATCCCGACGCGATCAGCATCTGCGTCGCCGCCCCTGCCTACGTCACCGACGGCAGCGACGAGCAGCTCGCCCACGCCCGGGAGCAGAGCCGCTGGTTCGGCGGCATGGTCGGCAACCACGTCGCCGACCTGGTCAGCCGGTACGGCGAGCACTCGGACATGGTCCCGGAGGCGCTGACCGACTACATCAAGGACCGGGCCGGCTACGACTACAGTCACCACGGCCGCGCCGGCAACCCGGACACGGCGTTCGTCCCGGACGAGATCGTGGACCGGTTCTGCCTGCTCGGCCCGGTCGAGGCGCACCTGGAGAAGCTGGAGCAGCTGCGCGCCCTGGGCGTGGACCAGTTCGCCGTCTACGCCATGCACGACGCCGTCGAGAGCACCATCGACGCTTACGGATCCGACATCATCCCCGCCTTCACCTGAAACACACCGGCTCCAGCCTGCTCGGACAGGCGGAGCACGGCCCCCACCCGCAGCACTGCCCACCCGCACCACGCACCGCCTCGTTCCAGCCCCCGCACGAGACCCCCGCGATCCGAGGTGCCCATGTCAGCTACTGCCCAGCCCACCGATCTGACGTCCAGACAGCTCACCGCCCCGGACGGCCGGGTGGAACTCGCTCCCGACGTCGTCCTGGACGACCCCCGCTTCGCCAACGGCGACCTGCTGCCGGTGCCGCTGGAGAAGCGCCGTTGGACCACCTACAACTACATGGCCCTGTGGGTCGGGATGTCCCACTGCATCCCCTCCTGGACGCTGGCCTCCGGGCTGGTCGCGCTCGGCATGGACTGGAAGCAGGCGGTGTTCACCATCGCCCTGGGCAACCTGATCGTGCTGGTGCCGATGCTGCTCAACGGCCATGCCGGCACCAAGTACGGGATACCCTTCCCGGTCTTCGCGCGGGCCTCCTTCGGGGTGCGCGGGGCCAACCTGCCAGCGATGATGCGGGCCGCGGTGGCCTGCGCCTGGTTCGGCATCCAGACCTGGATCGGCGGTTCGGGCATCTTCGTCCTGGCCGGGAAGGCCTTCGGCCACGGCTGGGCCAACGCCTCCACGATTGGCGGCTACGCCTGGACGCTGTGGCTGTCGTTCCTGCTGTTCTGGGTGCTGGAGATCGCCATCATCGCCCGCGGCATGGAGACCCTGCGCCGCTTCGAGAACTGGGCCGCGCCCTTCGTCATCGTCGGCGCGGTCGCGCTGCTGGTGTGGATCACCGTCAAGGCGGGCGGGTTCGGCCCGCTGCTGGACCAGCCGTCCGCGCTGGGCTGGGGGAGCGGCTTCTGGAAGGTCTTCTTCCCCTCGCTGATGGGCATGATCGGCTTCTGGTCCACGCTCTCGCTGAACATCCCCGACTTCACCCGCTTCGGCGGCAGCCAGCGCGCCCAACTCTGGGGCCAGGCCCTGGGCCTGCCCACCACCATGACCCTCTTCGCGCTGCTCTCGGTGCTGGTCACCTCGGGCTCGCAGGCCGTCTACGGCGCCCCGATCTGGGACCCGATCGAACTCGCCGGGAAGATGGACAGCATCCCGGGCACCCTGTTCGCGCTGCTGGTGGTGCTGATCGCGACCCTCTCCACCAATATCGCGGCCAATGTGGTCAGCCCCGCCTACGACCTGGCGCACCTGCTGCCGCGCTTCGTCAACTTCCGTACCGGGGCCCTGATCACCGGTGTGATCGGGATCGTGATCTTCCCGTGGAAGCTCTACTCCAACCCCAACGTCTACATCTTCACCTGGCTCGGCACCGTCGGCGGCCTGCTCGGCACGGTCTCCGGCATCCTCATCGCCGACTACTGGATCCTGCGCCGCACCAGCCTGCACGTGGACGAGCTGTACCGTGAGAGCGGACGCTACTGGTACGCGGGCGGCTGGAACTGGCGGGCGGTGGTCGCGCTGCTGGTCGGCGCGGTGCTGGCGGTCGGCGGCTCCTACTCGGCGCTGGACGCCAAGGGCGTCAAGCAGGGCCCCTTCCCGGTGCACGGCCTGATCCCGTTCCTCAAACCGCTGGCCGACTACGGCTGGGCGGTCGGCCTCGCCTCGGCGATGCTGCTGTACACCCTGTTCAGCCTCAACCGGAGCGAACGCGTCTGACGGTTAGTCGGGTTGACCTCTGACTGCATGTCTGACTGTACGTCACCCGCACGTCACCCCTGAACCGCTGCCGCCCCGTCTCGCCGTCGGGGCGGCAGCCGCATTCCCGGACGGCTGTGCCTGCACGTCCGACCCCGGGCCCCGTCCTAGAGTTGGCGCCATGAGTGCTGACGCACGGCCGACCTCCGCGTTCCATGCCGACAACATGTCCGATTCGATGACCGGCAGACTGGTCGGCGCGCTGGACGCGCAGGGGGCCAGCGCGGGGGTGCGGCGCCTGCGGGCCTGGGCGCACTCCGGCCTCGCGGCAGCCCCGGGGGAGCGAGCGCTGGACGTCGGCGCCGGCACCGGCTCGGAGACCCAGGTGCTGGCGGCGGCCGTCGGGCCGGGCGGCGGGGCGGTCGGCGTCGAGCCCAATGCCGGACTGCGGGCGGTCGCCGAGCAGCGGGCGACCGAGGCGGGGAACGCGGCGCGCTTCGTCGACGGCGACGCGCTGGCCCTGCCCTTCGGCGACGCGTCGGTCGACGTCGTCTGGTGCGAGCGGGTGTTCCAGCACCTCGCTGAGCCGCAGCGGGCCGCGGCGGAGATCGCCCGGGTGCTCCGGCCCGGCGGCCGGGTCGCCCTGCTGGACACCGACTGGGCCACCACCATCCTGCACCCCGGCGACCCCGCCGTTGTCGCGGCCCTGAGCAGCTGCGCCCTCGCCACTGCCGCCAACCCGTACGCCGGTCGGCGGCTGCTGGGCGATGTGACCGGGGCCGGTCTGGTGGTCGACGACATCGGCTCGCAGGCCCTGGTCCAGGACCACCGGGTGGTCACCTGGCCACTCGTGCGGATGCTGGCCGAGACTGCCCTGCGCCGCGAGCTGATCACCGCCGAGCAGCGGGACGCCCTCTACGCGGATCTGGCGGCAGCGGCGGAACAGGGGGCGCTGCACATGTCGGTGACCATGTTCGGCGTCCTCGCCCGCAGAAGCTGAACCTGACCGCGGCTCAGTCGGTCGCGGCTCAGTCGATCGCGGATCCGGCCCTGCTGCGCAGCCCGTCGCAGACGACGGCGGTGAGGTGATCCAGCGCGGCGGCGTCGGCTTCCGGGTCGGTGCCGGTTCCGGCGCCGGTGCGTGTCAGGCAGCCGTTCATCAGGGCTTTGACGTCGGCGTAGTCGACGTCGGGGCGGACCGATCCGGCCTCCTGGGCGCGGGTGAGCAGGGCGGACAGTCCGCCGGTGAGGTCCAGGCCGGCGGTCTCGGCCGCGGACTCCAGGTCGTAGCCGCCCCCGGCGAGGGCCTCGGCCAGCCCCCGGTTGGCCGCGCCCTCGCGGATCAGGGTGGCGAAGAAGGTGAAGAACGCGGGGCCCGGCTCCTGTTCCTCGGCCAGCAGTTCCGCTTCGGCGATGAGCTGCTCCAGGCGCTGCAGCAGGATCGCCGCGAACAGCTCCTGCTTGGTGGGGAAGTGCCGGCTGACGGTGCCGGTGCCGACCCCGGCGCGTCTGGCGATCTCATGGACCGGGACCGACAGCCCATCGGTCGCGAAGACCTCCGCCGCCACCTCCAGCACGCGGGCACGGTTGCGTCGGGCGTCGGCGCGCGGTTGCTTCGCCATCACTGAGCGGGGCCTCCCTCTTCACTTCTCATGGACAAACGGGATGAGAGTCCCGTATATTTCAACTAAGCGGGACGTCCATCCCGATTGTATCGCCGTGCATCGGAGGAGGCACCACGATGAACAGCAACACGGCACCGTCAGCAGAGTGGACTTCGGCGGACGTTCCGGACCAGCGGGGACGAACCGTGGTGATCACCGGCGGCAACACCGGCCTCGGCTTCGAGACCGCCCAGGTGTTCGCCCAGCGGGGCGCCACGGTCGTACTGGCCTGCCGAAACCCCGAGCGCGCGGCCGACGCCAGGGCGCGCATCGCGGTCGGCGCACCGGCGGCGCAGGTCAGCACCCTGGAGTTGGACCTGGCCTCGCTGGCGTCGATCCGCAGCGCGGCCGAGCGACTGCGCGCCGACCTTCCGCGGATCGACCTGCTCATCAACAACGCCGGCGGGGTACGGCCCAGCCACGACGTCACCGAGGACGGCTTCGAGCTGACCCTCGCCACCAACCACCTCGGCCCGTTCGCCTTCACCGGCCTGCTGCTGGACCAGCTGCTGGCGACGCCCGGCTCGCGGATCGTGACGGTCAGCAGCATCGGCCACCGGCGCGGCACCATCGACTTCGACGACCTCGACCTCCAACACGGATACCGCTTCCAGACCGCCTACTTCCAGGCGAAGCTCGCCAACCTGATGTTCACCTACGAGTTGCAGCGCAGGCTGGCGGCGTCCGGAGCGGGAACCATCGCGGTCGCGGCCCACCCGGGCAACGCCCGCACCGAGTTCGGGCGCGACATGTCGGTGGTGGCCAGGACCGTGATGCATCCCCGGATGCGGCTGTTCACGTCGTGGCTGCTGCAGTCCCCGCAGATGGGCGCCCTGTCGACACTCCGCGCCGCCACCGACCCCGACGTCGAAGGCGGCGACTACTACGGCCCTCCCGGCAGGGCCCAGTTCACCGGCTACCCGACCCGGGTGCAGTCCAGCCCGCGCTCCTACGACACCGAGGCGCAGCAACGCCTCTGGCAGGAGTCCGAACGCCTGACCGGCGTCCGCTACGCGTTCGCGGGCGACACGGCGGGCAGCGTGAGTGGGGAATGACGCCTGGCGGGGGAGGCGGGGCGGCGTAGTCGGTTGTTTGCGGAAGCTGTAGGTGGCTTACATGGCGGGTTCGTTGCCGCCCTCCGCCGTCCGTGGCTTGTTGCTGTTGCTCGGCTCCGCCTCGCGGGCCAACTACAGCGGGGGAGCGGGGCCGGTGTCGGGCGCCGTTGCCGGGTGAGGCGTCGGGGGATGGGGCGCGGAAACGGTTCTGCTGAACGGCTTCGGGCGAACCGGGGTCGATTCCGGTACGTCGGGTCACTTTTGGTACGCCAGGACCAGGGCAAATAGGGCATTACGGCATGATCAAGTGACACCTTGTCCCGAAATCGACCCCGGTTCAGTCCAAGGCCCGGCTTTCTGGGTCACTGCCTGTATGCCCGGACAGCCCTCTCGGTCGAGTGACCAAAGTGGATAGGGCATCTGGCTGGGGAATCGTTTCTGCGAGCACCCCGCACCGGCCCGCCGCCCGGCAACGGCGAGATCCCGCACCCCTCCCCGTCCTTGTCGCCGCGAGCGTAGCGAGCAACAGCAACAAGCCACGGGCGGGGGTGGGCGGCAATGGTGGCGCCATGTAAGCCACCTACAGTTTCCGCAGACTACCGGCGACGCCGTCCAGCCTCCCCGATCGGGAACCTGTCCCCGTTTCGCGGACAGACCGCGTCCGTCACCCCACCTGCAGTCCCACGGGTGCGGCGAGTCCGGCCGCTTGCTGCTCCGGCGGGTGGTCGTCGCCGTAGAATCTGATCCCCGGAGTCCGGTAGCCGAAGGGAGTGCCCGTGCTCGACGCCGACGACGTCCGCCAGATCGCCCTGTCGCTGCCGCAGACGGTGGAGAAGGAGATGTGGAACCACCCGACCTTCCACGTCGCGGGCCGCATGTTCGTCACGGTCCCGGACGACGGGACGTCCTTCGCGGTGCGTTGTCCCAGGGTCGACCGGTTCGAGCTGATCGCCTCCGAGCCGGAGAAGTTCTGGGTGCCGCCGCACGAGGCCAACTCGTCCTGGGTGCGGGCCCGGCTGGCGGCGCTGGAGGACCTCGACGAGCTCCGCGACATCGTGGTCGACTCCTGGCGGCAGGCCGCACCGGATGAACTCGCGGACCTGCTGCCCCCGCCGGGGGCGGGCGGCTGACGCCCGACTGATGCCCGACCCGTCAGGCCGCCTCGTGCACCGGGCGGGTGCGGGTCCTGGGTGACTGGCGCCTGCTGCGCCGGTCGGTGATCCGGGTCGGCTGCTCGGCGGACGTCCCGGTCGGTGCCGGCGCTGCCTGAGTGAACGTCAGCAGGTCGCTGGGGCGCGGCAGGTCGGCGGTCTCGCGGCGGACGATCCGCAGCGTCGCGGTGCGCCGCTCTCCGCCGACCGACCAGGCGACGGTGCCGACGGTCCCCTCGGGGCGGAACGTGCTGTCCTGCTGGTCGACCTTGACGCTGGTGCTCATGGCTGCCTCCGTGACCTGGCTGGCTCCCCTTCCGGGGCTTGTGGGTACCACGATGTGCGCCGTGCATGTGGGGACGATGAAAACGCGCTCAATCCTGCATGGGACCGAAGGTGCATCCACTGTTTACTCGCAGGGGTCTACACGCGTAACCCTTTCGGTGTTGTCATGGACGCATCGCATTTTGCTGCCCGTGTGGCACCACTCCCAGGGAGGCGTTCCCATGTCCCGTCACCGCCTGACCGCGACCACCACCGCCCTCGCGCTGGCCGCCGGCGGCCTGCTGCTCGCGACCGGTGGCAGCGCCCATGCCGCCACCAGCTGCTCCCAGGCCTACCTGCCGTTGCCCGACCCGACCTGCCAGCCGGGCGCCTACAACCCGGACGTCACCCAGTCCACGATCGGCTCCACGATATGCGTGTCCGGCTGGACGGCCACGGTGCGCCCGCCGACCTCGTACACCGACCCGCTGAAGGTCACTCAGATCGCCCAGTACGGCTACACCGACACCTCGACCGCCGACTACGAGGAGGACCACCTGGTCCCGCTGGAGCTCGGCGGCGCGCCGCGCGACGTGCACAACCTGTGGCCCGAGCCGCGCTACGGCACCAAGACCGCGACCACCAAGGACGGCGTGGAGACCAAGCTGAAGAACGCGGTGTGCAAGGGCACGGTGACGCTCGCCGCCGCCCGCTCCGCCATCGCGAAGAACTGGACCACCGCGCTGGCCGTGGTCGGCCTGGCCTGACGGAGCTCAGGGCGCCTTGAACCAGGTGCCCAGCGCCTCGTGCAGGCCGTCGCCGGCGCTGCGGCCTGCGCCGGCCGGCCTGCCCTGCCAGGCGACGTAGCAGTCGGGGCGGAGCAGGAGTGCGGTGTCCAGTCCCGGGGCGGGTACGGCGTCGACCAGTGGGGCCCAGCGGCCCAGGTCCAGAACGCCGCTGGGATCGAGCAGCAGCGGGCGGCCGGTGCTGGTCAGTCGGCGCAGGTCGGGCAGGGCCGGCAGGTCGGGTGCCCAGCGGCCGACCAGGGGACCGGTCGCTGGGCCCGCCGGGCCCATGTCGTAGCTGATGTCCGCTCCGGACAGCAGGTCGGCGAGGTGCTGCCGTACCCCGGACTGGGCGAGCAGTTCGCCGAACAGTTCGCGCAGCGCCGTCACATCGCCGCCGGGCTGGATCAGCACCGACTGCGCCTGGGTGTGCATCGCGACCCGCCGGGCCACCGGCGCCCGCTCCGACTGGTAGGTGTCCAGCAGCCCCTCGGCGGCGTGGCCGCGCAGTTCCGCCGCCAGCTTCCAGCCGAGGTTCACCGCGTCCTGCAGGCCCAGGTTGAGTCCGGGGCCGCCGATCGCCGAGTGCACATGCGCGGCGTCGCCGAGCAGCAGGACCCGGCCGGCCCGGTACCGGTCCGCGATCCGGGTGTTGCCGCCGAACAGCCGCCGCATCACATGCGGTCCGGGCCCGGTAGGCGGGCCGAGCGGCAGGTCCGCTCCGAGTACCCGGCCGACACTGTCCCGCAGTTCGTCGAGCGAGGCCTCGCCCTCGGCGGGCTGACCCCACTCCACCGCGCTGATCAGCGGATCGCCGCCGGGGAACGGCGCCCAGGCGATCAGTCCGTGCTCGGTGCGCAGGTGCTGGAACGGCGGTACCACGCCGAAGCCGGGCACGACGAGTTCGCCGCCGGGGCCGACCATCTGCTGAGCCACGCTCACATGTCCCGCCCGCGACACCGAACTGTCCCTGGTCACACCGGGGAACGCGATCCTGCTGAGCTTGCGGACCACGCTGTGCCCGCCGTCCGCGCCGACCAGGAACGCCGCCTCGATCGGCTCGCGCCCGTGCAGTTCGACGGTCACCGACTTCTCGCCCTGCGCCAGGCCGGTCACCTGGTGGCCGCGCCGGATCTCCACCCCGAGTTCGACCGCGCGCTCGGCGAGCATCTGCTCGATCCGGCGCTGCGGCACCATCAGCGTGTAGAGCGGGTTGTCGGGTAGGTCGTGCAGGTCGAGGGGGAAGGCGCCGAACAGGAAGCGGGGCGTGGGGCCGGGTACGGCGCCGGGCGCGGCCAGCCGTTCGTACAGACCGCGCCGGTCCAGCATCCGCACGACCTGGCCGACCAGGCCGTTGGCGCGCTGCTCGGGGGAGGGCTCGGTGAGGCGCTCCAGGACCAGCGGACGCACGCCGGCCAGGGCGAGTTCACAGGCGAGCATCAGGCCGTTGGGCCCGGCGCCCGCGATCACGACGTCGATCATGGGTGGAATCCCCTTCTGGACAGGGCGCGGTGGGCAGGAGACTTGCCTGGGCGAGAGGGCGCCTAGGGCGTCGGCAGGCCCGCCGCGATCCGGGTGATGGCCTCGGTCAGCAGGCGCTCCACCGGTACCGGCGGGTCGCTGCGCAGGTAGTGCGTCAGGGCGGTGTTGACCGCGGCCAGGACCGCGGCCGCGACCAGGTGCGGGTAGAGGTCCTTCGCCGGGTCGGTGCCGGTGCGCTCGGCGACGGCTTCGGCGATGCGGGCCTCGGCGGCGGACCCGGCCCGCAGCATCTCGCCCTGCAGGGCCGGTTGTTGGGCGATCATCGCGTACACGCCCGCGCGCCACCGGGCCGCGTCGCCGACCGGGTGGGCGGCGGTCTCGGCGTCCGGTCCGAACTGCGGCAGCACCGCGTGGGTGATCGCGTCCCAGAGCGGTTCGGCGGGACGCTCGCTCAGTGCCTCGGCGATGCGCAGGTACCGGTCGAACTGGCGGGCGACGACCGCCTCGGCCTTGCTGGAGAAGTAGTTGTTGAAGGTGCGCGGCGAGACTCCGGCGGCCTCGGCGATGTCCTCCACCTTGACCTGGTCGAACCCGCGCTCCACGGTCAGCCGGATCGCCGCCCAGCTGAGCGCCGCCCGGGTCTCGGCCTTCTTGCGCTCCCGGAGTCCCATGCAGTGAGCCTAGCAAAACATGCGCGGCACGCAAATATGCGCACCCCGCAATATTTGGAGCGAGGAGATCAGGGGGTGGCGCTGGTCGAGGGGCTGGGGGTGGCCTGGGCGGCGCGGGTCAGGGCCTGCTGGTCGGCCAGGGCGATGGCGAGTTCGCCGGCCGCGGTGGGGTGCAGCGGCGCGTTGGCGTCCGGGCCCTGGACGAAGGACTGGTCGCTGCACAGCTGGTGGCCGTCGAAGTGCTGCGGCACGTCGATGAAGCCGAAGGTGCGCGCCCCCTGGCGGAGCACGGTGTTGAGGTCGTCCAGCCGGGACTGCAGCACCTTGGCCTTGGCGCTGGTGATGCCCTGGGCGGCGAGGCAGCCGAGGTTCTCGCCGAAGGGGTTGTAGTACTCGTTGACCAGGACGGTGGGGTGCTGCGGCAGCGCGGCCAGGTCGCCCAGCAGTTCGTAGTAGTCGGCGGTGAACCCGGCGATCTGCTGCTGGAAGTAGGCGGTGGAGGCCTTGTCGTCGCAGGCGTTCGCGGCCGCGCACAGCTCGGTTATGGCGGACCAGTGGATGTCGTTGGCCCCGATGCTGACGATGAACACCGAGGCCGGGGCCGCCTGCCGGGCCAGCGAGAACTGCGTGGGCGCCTCGGCGTCGCCCAGCCGCTGCGGGCCCAGCAGGCCGCCGGGGATGGTGGCGCCGCTGCAGGCCAGATTGAGCACCTTCCAGCCGTTCACCAGGCTCAGGTCGGCCGCGAACGAGTCCCTGCTGCGTCCGCAGGCCCGGTCCAGGGCATCGGGATGGTCCACGAGCGGGTTGCCGATGGCCGCGGCGGTGGAGTCGCCGAGCACCACGGCCTGGATGCCCTTGATGGCCGGTCCGCTCGGCGGCGGCGGGGCCGTCGGGTCCTCGCCGACCAGGTCGGCGATGGTGCGGACCTGCCGCAGCACCTTCGGGGTTGAGGAGGCCATCAGGTAGACGCCGACGGCGTTCAGCACGACCACCGCCGCGACCGAGGCGGCGAGCATCTTCAGCATGGCCGCACGGCTGGAGCGGCGGACCCCGGCGACGGCGACCGCCAGCAGCGCCGCGAAGCCGGCGGCCACCAGGGTCTCCCACACCAGGTAGCGGGTCCAGCCGGAGGACAGCGCCCGGCTGATGCCGGCCTCGGCCGACTGCTGCTGGTCCGGTTTGGTGATCGAGTTGGCCTGGGCGTTGAGGTCGATGTGGGTGAGCCGCAGGCGCGGCCGGATCGGCCCGTCGAACTGCGGCCGGGTCGGGATCTCCTCGCCGAAGAGGTCCAGCTCGCCCGGGCCGGACAGGCTCAGGTCCGGTGAGGCGGCGCCGACCTGGATGCTCTGCCCGACGGCGGTCACCGACTGGAGCGGGGTGACCTGCACGGACAGCCAGACGGCCAGTGCTGCGGCGACGAGCACGACGGCACCGGCGCCCAGCGCCGCCAGGATTCGGCGGATCCAGAGGTGCACGAGTTCCCCTCCGAGCGACGACCGCTACCGCAGTCCCCTAGCCGTTGCCGGCCGTCCCAAACCCGAAGCGGGCCGACCGGGGGCGGGGCTACCGGGGCGGCTGCCAGGGGAAGGGCGCGAGGTCGGGTTCCACCCAGCCGGTTCGGGCCCCCGTCCCGGCCAGCGTCGCGGGCCGGTAGAAGCGGGTGAGCAGCCGCTTGTCGAGGAGCGCCGTGTGGTGCTCGGCGAAGGCGTCGAATGCGTCGAAGGTGTCCGGGGCGCCGGAAGTCCCGGAACTTGTCCTCGTTTCGAGGACATGATGGGCCACCAGCTCGACCCAGGCCCGGCTGACCGTGGCGTTGTACTTCTGCGGTGCGCCGGCGTAGCGCGCGGTGCTCCGGATGCCCTCGCTCACCAGCTCCACTGCCGCGGAGGTGCCGAACCTCCGGACGGCCAGCCAGGTCAGCCGGATGTGCTGGCGGTGGCCGAAGCGGTCGGCGTCCGCCATCACCTCCCGCATCAGGGTCTGGAAGTCGGGTGTGTCGACAGACTCGGGGCCGACTGGATGGTCGCTCATCGTTCCCCCTCGGTCAGGGAGTCCAGGACGGTGTGGAACCCGGAGACCGCCTCGGGGGGCAGGTCGCTCAGTGCTCGCTGCTCCAGATCGGCCAGGGTCCGCCGGATCACGGCGGCCGCGGCACGGCCGGACGGCGTCAGCCCGACGAGCACGGCGCGGCGGTCGCCGGGCACGGCGCCCCGGGTGATGTGGCCGCGCCGCTCCAGCCGGTCCAGCACGCTGGTCAGCGTCGTCGGCCGGGTGCCGATGGCGGCGCCCAGCTCGGAGACGGTACGGCCGCGGTCGTCGGCCAGGTTGGCCAGTGCGTTGATCTCCGATGCGGTCAGTTCGAGTTCGGCGAGTTCGGCGGCGAGCAGCTGCAGCGTGATGTGCGTCGCGCGCTGCAGTGCGAGCAGCACCGAGGGTCCTGGAGGGACGGATTCGGACTTCACGCTTTCGGATAATACGCTTTCGTAGCTAGTTGGTCCATGCGACAGCCGGGCTACTTGGGCGGGGCGAAAAGGTGCTGAGCCGCGACGGCGGCGCCACCGCGGGCCCACTCCTCGAACGGCAGCGGCCGCAGCAGCAGGTCGCACTCGGCGGCGGCGCCGAAGGCCCGGGCGGCGAAGGTCTCGCGGACCTGGTCGGCGAAGAGGTCGTAGGTCGCCACGCCCTCCCCGGAGATGATGATCCGTTCCGGGCCGATCAGATTGGCGACCGAGGCGATGGCCAGTCCCAGTGCGTGTCCGGCCCGGGTGAAGACCGCGCGGACCTCCGGATCCCCGGAGTGGGCCAGGCGGACCGCCTGGGTCATGGTCAGCCCCGGGTCGCCGGTAGCGGCCCGGGCCTGTTCGGTGATCGCATGGGTGGAGGCGACGGCCTCCACGCAGCCGGTGTTGCCGCAGGTGCAGGTGCGCTCGGTGCCGCCGACCGGCAGGTGGCCCACCTCGCCCGAGACGCCGTGCGCCCCGGAGACGACGCGGCCGCCGATGGACAGCCCGCAGCCGATGCCGGCTCCCACGGTGATCAGTGCGAACGAGGAGAGGCCGGCCCCGGCGCCGAACCACTGCTCGGTGACGGTCAGCGCGCGGACGTCGTTCTCGATCACGGTCGGTGTCGAGGTGGCCGTCTCCACCAGTTGGGCCAGGGCCACCCGGTGCCAGTTCAGGAACGGGGAGTACTGCACCACGCCGGTCTGCCCGTCCACGTCCCCGGAGATGGTCACCCCGATGCTGTGGATCCCGCCGTCCTGGACGCTGCCGTCCTGCCCGCCGCCCCCGCCGCTGCCGTCCGGTCCGGTGGGGACTGCGGCGCGCAGTTCCTCGACCAGTCGGGCGATGGCCAGCACGACCGTGCCGACGTCCCTGGAGTCCAGTACGGCGCGGCGGGTGACCAGTGGACGGGCCGTCAGATCGGCTACCACGCCGATGAGTTCGTCGGCGGTCACCTTGACCCCGATGAAGCGGGCGCGCTCCCCGCGCACCGCGATGAGCGTGGCGGGCCGGCCCGTGGCCCGTTTCGGGGCGGGTTCGGCCAGTTCGGCGATCCATCCGTCGGCCAGCAGCGGTGTGGCGACCTTGGTGACGGCGCCGGGGGAGAGCCCGGTGCGCCTGCCGGTCTCGGCCCGGGTGAGCGGTCCGTGGGCGAGCAGGGTCTGGAACACCAGCGCTGCGGCGGGTGGCTGGTCGGAGAGTGTCACGGGCTGACCATACCTTTCTGCAGGAAAGTAAAGAAGTCCCTGGTTGTCGCCACTCCCTAAGAGTTTCTCTCAGGAATCCGCGAAACGTGGTGCCGACTATGTTGACGCTGGAAGGAAACCCTGGCTACAGTCGCCGCAATCCACAGCAGAGTGGACCAGGACAGTCCGCTCTGCCTCCGAGTGCGGCCGGCTCCCACCCCACCCCCACCCCCCGGCCGCGGACGCTTCTGCTCTTCCACCCATTTTCCGGACGGCCGATCGTGCGCGGGCACGATCGGGGCTTTGTCAGGTCCCGATCAGTAAACAGCGCGCCGAGATGGAGTAGTCATGGCACCTCCTCCAGCAGGACCCGTACGCCTCCGACCCACCCGTACGCCGTTCCGGCGCGGACTGCGGAGCACCCTCGCCCCCGCCGTGCTGACGGCGGCCGCGCTGGTGGCCGCCTTCGCGGCGCCGACCACGGCCGTCGCGGCGGTGCCCACCGCCGCCAGAACAGCCGCCGCGCCGGCCCCGGCAGCCGCCCCCGCAGCCGCCCCGGCCTCGCATCCGTCCACGGTCCTGGCCCAGAAGCCCTATCTGGGCTGGAGCAGTTGGAGCCTGGAGTCGACGAACTACCCGGGCGTCAACACGACCGGCTCGGCCAGCTGGCTGACCGAGGCCCACATCCTGCAGCAGACCGACGTGGTGGCCGCCAAGCTCAAGTCGCACGGCTACCAGTACGTCAACATCGACGCCGGCTGGCAGAACGGCTTCGACGGCTACGGGCGCCCGCTGGCCAACACCACGACCTTCCCCGACGGCATCGCCCATGTCGCCGACTACGTCCACGGCAAGGGCCTCAAGCTGGGCATCTACCTGGCGGTCGGGCTGGACCCCAAGGCCTACGGCACCGGGACCACCCCGATCTACGGCGCGGCCGGCTGCACCACCAAGGACATCGTCTACCCCGACCTGCGCACCACCAACGGCTGGAACAGCGCCTACAAGATCGACTTCTCCAGCTCCTGCGCCCAGGCCTACATCGACTCCATCGCCGACGAGTTCGCCGGCTGGGGCGTGGACTTCCTCAAGCTCGACGGGGTGGGCCCCGGCTCCTTCCAGGGCGGCGCCAACTACGACAACACCGCCGACGTCGAGGCCTGGTCCCAGGCGCTGAAGCAGACCGGCCGTCCGATCCAGTTCACCATCTCCTGGGCGCTCAGCCACAACCAGGCCGACGTCTGGAAGGCCAACTCCAACGGCTGGCGGATCGACACCGACGTGGAGTGCTACTGCGGCACGCTGGTGACCTGGAACAACTCGGTCAAGCAGCGCTGGAACGACGTGGTCCAGTGGATCCCCGACGCCGGGCCCGGGCACTGGAACAACCTGGACTCGCTCGACGTCGGCAACGGGGCCATGGACGGTCTCACCGACGCCGAACGGCAGAGCTACGCCACCCTCTGGGCGATCGAGTCGGCGCCGCTGTACTCGGGTGACGACCTGACCAAGCTGGACAGCTACGGTCTGTCGCTGCTGACCAACGACGAGGTGCTCGCCGTCGACCAGGCCGGCACCCCGGCCACGCCGGTCAGCCAGAGCTCCGACCAGGAGACCTGGTACACCCGCAACGCCGACGGCAGCTACACGGTCGCCCTGTTCAACCTCGGCAGCGACCCGGCCACCACCACCGCCAACTGGAGCGACCTGGGGATCAGCGGCTCGGCCGCGGTCCGCGACCTGTGGAGCCACCAGAACCTCGGCCAGTCCAACGGCAGCTTCAGCGCCGCGCTGCCCGCCCACGGCTCGCGGCTGCTGCGGATCACCCCGGCCGGCAGCAACAAGCCCACGATCCCGGCGAACGTGCACGGCACCGCCTCGACGTCGTCCAGCGTCTCGCTGGCCTGGGCTCCTTCGGCGGCCGGTAGTTCGGCCGTGACCGGCTACGAGGTCTACACCGACGGGAAGAAGTCCGTCTCCGTCAGCGGGCCCTCGGCCACCGTCTACGGCCTGGGGTACTCCAGCACCCACACCTTCACCGTGCTGGCCGTCGACAGGTCCGGACACCGGTCGGCGGCCGGGACGCCGCTGACGCTCACCACCAAGGGATCCGGCGGCGCGGTCGGCTACGAGGCGGAGTCCTCCGCCAACACGCTCACCGGCAACGCCTCGATCGCCGACTGCAGCAACTGCTCGGGCGGCAAGAAGGTCGGCAACCTGGGCGGTACCGGGACGCTGACCTTCCCCGACATCACCGTGGCGAGCGCCGGCACCTACCTGGTCGACATCGCCTACGTGGACGGCGACTCCAGCCGCACCGTCGTGGTCACCGTGAACGGGACCTCCTTCAAGCTCCCGCTGTCCGGCACCAACAACAACGACTGGGGCACCCCGCAGACCGTCACCGTCCCGATCCAGCTGAAGGCCGGTGCCAACAGCATCGAGTTCGGCAACCCGACCGACTACGTGTCGGACATCGACAAGATCACCCTCTAGTACCGGCGGCGGCCCGCCCCCATCCGGCGGGCCGCCGACCGGCCGCACCGCCGCAGCCGTAGCAAAGGAGCACACCGTGGCGCAGGTCATCGAGCAGGGAAGAGGCAGAGCACGGGGCAGCACGTCCGGGCGCGCGTCCGCGGCGCACCGGCACGACGGCCGGCTCGCCCTGATCCTGATCACCCCGGCCGTGGTCGGATTCCTGGTCTTCTTCGCCTATCCGACGGTGCGCGGCATCTACCTCAGCTTCACCGACTTCCACGTCCTCACACCCCCGAAGTGGGTGGGCCTGGCCAACTTCCGCGAGCTGGTCGGGGACGACGTCTTCTGGCACTCACTGCGGGTCACCCTCTACTTCGTGCTGCTGTCGGTGGTGGTCGGGGTGCTGGTCTCGCTGGTGACCGCGGTGGTGCTGCACCGGCTCACCAGGTCGACGGTGATCCGTGCGCTGATCCTGCTGCCGTTCCTGATCTCCGGGGTGGTCGCCGCACTGGTCTGGTCCTGGATGCTCGATCCCCAACTGGGCATCGTGAACGTGGTCCTGAACAAGCTCACCGGTCACACCGTGATGTTCTTCGGCACCAGCTCCTGGGCGGTCCCCTCGCTGGCCCTGATCAGCGTCTGGAAGTCGATGGGGTACAACGCGGTCCTCATCTTCGCCGGACTGCAGACCATCCCGGCCACCGTGTACGAGGCCGGACGGATCGACGGCGCGAGCGAGTTCCAGATGTTCCGGCGGCTGACCGTGCCGCTGCTGCGGCCGATCCTGGTGATGGTGGTCATCCTCAGCGTGATCAGCTCGTTCCAGGTGTTCGACATCGTGCAGGTCACCACCAAGGGCGGTCCGGCCGACGCGTCCAACGTGCTGCAGATGTACATCTACGACAAGGCGTTCAGTCAGTTCGACTTCGGCTACGCCGCGACCATGTCGCTGGCCCTGTTCGTGATGCTGATCGCGATCACCTTCACCCAGATGCGGCTCGCCCGCGCCAACGAGTCGGACCTGAACTGAAGGAGGCGTGACCTTGTCCACCGCGACGATGCCGGGGCGCAGTACGCCCCACGACACCCGTACCCCGCACACCTCGGGCAGTGCCCGCAGGGCCGGCTTCTCCCCGGGCCGCGCCCTGGCCTGGCTCTACATCGCCGGCGTCGTGCTCGTCACGATCTTCCCGTTCTACTGGATCCTGCGCACGGCGCTGTCCAACAACTACGCGCTGGCCACCGATCCGTCCTCACCGCTGCCGGTCGGCTTCACCCTCGGCGGCTTCGAACGCGCCCTCGGCATATCGAGCGTCGCGGAGGCCCAGGCCCAGGGCGGCTCGGGGGCCTCACTGGACACCGCGCTGTTCCTGCGCAACTCGGTGATCTACGCCGGGGTGCTGACCGCCTGCATCGTCTTCTGCTCGGCCATCGCCGCGTACGCCTTCTCCCGGCTGCAGTGGCGCGGGCGCAACGCGGTCTTCTCGGTGCTGCTGTGCGCGCTGATGGTGCCCGGAATCCTCACCCTGCTGCCCAACTTCGTCCTGATCAAGGACCTCGGCCTGACCAACACCTTCGCCGGGATGATCCTGCCGGGCGCCTTCTTCTCGGCGTTCAACATCTTCTTCCTGCGCCAGTTCATGCTCGGGCTGAGCACCGAGATCGAGGAAGCCGCGATCATCGACGGGGCCGGCCCGCTGCGGGTGCTGTTCAGGATCACCCTGCCGATGACCGCGGCGCCGCTGACCACGCTCACCATGCTGACCTTCATCACCACCTGGAACGACTACTTCTGGCCGCTGCTGGTGACCAACGACGACAGCGTGCGCCCGCTCACCCTGGCCCTGGCCGTCTTCAAGCAGTCCTCCCCGCAGGCCGCGCCCGACTGGGCCGGACTGATGGCAGCCACCCTCATCGCCGCCCTGCCGATGCTGCTGCTCTTCGCCGTCTTCGGCAAACGGATCGTCAACTCCATCGGCTTCTCCGGAATCAAGTGAGTCACCCCATGAACCCCATCCCCGATTCCCCTGCCCCGTCCGAGGAGCAGGACCACCGGCTCCGGCTCTCCTGGCCCCGCCCCGCGGCCGTCTGGAACGAGGCCGCCCCGGTCGGCAACGGCCGGCTGGGAGCGATGGTCTTCGGCGGCGCGCACAGCGCGCGCATCCAGATCAACGACTCCACGGTCTGGTCCGGCACGCCCGGCGGACCTGCCGCCGCGCTGGAGCAGGTCCTCGCCCGCGGCGCCGGTCCCGAGCGGCTGGCCGAGGTGCGCGAGGCGCTCAGGAAGCAGGACCACGCCACCGCCGAAGCACTACTGATGGACTTTCAGGGCGACTACAGCCAGGAGTACCTGCCCTACGCCGACCTGCTGATGACGCTGGGAACCGACGGCGACGGGCCCGGCGAGGCCGCCTACCTCGGCCGGACCCTGGACCTGGACGACGGCGTGGTGGAGGAGGAGTTGGAGCTGGACGGCCTCCGGGTCCGCCGGCTCACCTGGGCCAGCGCCCCCGCCGGTGCGCTGTGCGTGTCCCTCGCCGTGGAGGGCGGACGCACCGACCTGCGGCTCGCGCTGACCTCCCCGCTGCGGGTGGTGCACTCCGGCTACGACCACGCCGGCGGCGTTCTCGGGGTCGAGATACCCGTGGACGGCGCCCCCTCGCACGAGCCCTCCGTCGCCGAACCGCTGCGCTACGCCGACGCACCCGTCGACGGCTACGACCCCTACGGCGCCGTCGCGCTGAGCATCGCCACCGACGGCCGGGTCGGCGCGGACGACGGCGGCTGGTCGGTCCAGGGCATGTCGTACGCGCTGCTGACCGTGGCCAGCTCCACCAGCGCCGCCGACCACTGGGCCGGCCACCGGTCCCGGACCCGCCAGGAGCACCGGGAGGCGGCCGCCGCCACCGCCTCCGGCGCCCTGGCCCTCGGCGCCGACGAACTGCTGCGCCAGCACCGGGCCGATCTGCGGGCCCTGCTGGGCTCCGCCGAACTGACCATCGGGCCGCGCCGGGCCGGAACCTTCGACGTGGAGCGGGACGTCCTCGGCGGCGGCGACGAACTCCTCACCGCCACCGTGCTGTTCCAGCTGGGACGGTACCTGCTGGCCTCGGCCTCGCGCCCGGGGGCGGGACCGCCGGCCAACCTGCAGGGGATCTGGAACGCCGAGCTGCGCCCGGCCTGGTCGTCCAACTACACCGTCAACATCAACACCCAGATGAACTACTGGGGCGCCGAGGCCGCCGGGCTCGGCCCGTGCCACGAGCCGCTGTTCGACCTGCTGGACCGGCTCGCCCTGACCGGCGCCCCGGTCGCCCGCGAGCTCTACGGCGCGCGCGGCTGGGTCACCCACCACAACACCGACATGTGGGGCTGGGCGCTGCCGGTCGGCATGGGCCACGGCAACCCCTCCTGGGCGATCTGGATGACGGGCGGCGTCTGGCTGTCCCAACACCTCTGGGACCACTACGAGTTCACCCGGGACACCGGATTCCTCCGGGACCGCGCCTGGCCGGTGCTGCGCGGCGCCGCGCTGTTCTGCCTGGACTGGCTGGTCGACGACGGCAACGGCTTCCTGGACACCCTCCCCGGCACCTCGCCGGAGAACCTGTTCCGCGCCGCCGACGGCAGCCCGCGGTCGCTGACCCGCTCCCCGGCCATGGACAGCGCCCTGATCCGGGCGCTGTTCGAGCGCACCCTGCGCACGGCGGAACTGCTGGGGCTCGACGACGACCCGGTGACCGCGGAGATCGGCGCCGCGCTGCCACGGCTGCGCCCGCCGCTGGTCTCCGCCGGCGGCTGGCTGCAGGAGTGGGCCGAGGACCTCCCCGAGGTGGACCCCAGCCATCGGCACCTGTCCCAGATGATCGCGGTGCACCCGCTGGGGCAGATCGACCCGGACGCCACGCCGGAACTGGCCGCCGCCGCACTGCGGCTGATGGACCGTCGCGGCCCCGGAGCGATGGGCTGGTCGTGGGCCTGGAAGACCGTGCTGCGGGCCCGGCTGCGCGACGCGGCCACCGCCCGCGCGCTCTTCCTGGAGGCGTCCGGGCCGCTGGCGGCCGACCCGGACACCGACGCCCCGGTAGACGGCTCGCAGTGGGGCGGGCTGCTGCCCAACCTCTTCTCCACCCACCCGCCGTTCCAGATCGACGGCAACTACGGGCTGATGGCGGCGCTCACCGAGATGGTGCTGCAGAGCCACGCCGGCACGGTCCACCTGCTGCCGGCCCTCCCGGCCGAATGGCCGCAGGGCCGGGCCCGGGGGCTGCGCTGCCGCGGCGGGGTCGAGGTCGACTTCGCCTGGTCCGGGGGCGTGCCAGCACTGGTGACGGTCCGTCGGGTGAGCGGTGACGGCGCGGAACCGGTGCTGGTGCGCTTCGCCGAGCGGACGGTGACGCTGAAGCTGGCGGTGGGGGAGCAGGCCGTGCTGGACGCCGGGCTGCGGGAGGTCCCCGGGGAGGTGACGGCACCGTGCTGACCGATCTGGACCTCCCCGCGCTGTGGGAGTACCGCAGCAGCTTCCAGGAACCCGCCGACTTCGACGACTTCTGGAGCGGCACCCTGGCCGAGGCCCGCGGCCACGAGCTGGCGCCGACGCTGACCCCGGTCGAGACCCCGCTGGAGACCGTGGAGGTCTTCGACCTGACCTTCGCGGGCTTCGGCGGCCATCCGGTCCGCGGCTGGCTGCGGGCGCCTCGGCAGCGCAGCGGGCCGCTGCCGGCGGTGGTGCAGTTCCACGGCTACGCCAGCGGGCGCGGACATCCGCTGGACGACCTGCTGTGGGCCTCGGCCGGCTTCGTCCACCTGGTGATGGACGTACGCGGCCAGGGCGGTGCCTACGCGGGCGGCGGTGCCACCCCCGACCCGGCGGGCAGCGGCCCCTCCCACCCCGGCTTCCTGACCCGGGGCATCGAGGATCCGCGCGACTACGTGTACCGGCGGGTGTTCACCGACGCGGTGCGCGCCGTGGAAGCGGTGCGGCAGTCGCCGCTGGTCGACCCGGGCCGGGTCGGGGTGGTCGGGGCCAGCCAGGGCGGCGGCATCGCGCTCGCGGTCGCCGGACTGGTCCCGGAGCTGGGCGCGGCCCACTTCCAGGCGCCGTTCCTGTGCGACGTCCGGCGTGCGTCGCGGATCACCGGCAGCGGCCCCTACACGGAGCTCGCCGGCTACCTGGCCGCCCGCCGGGACCGGGTCGAGCAGGTCTTCGCCACCCTCGGCTACTTCGACGGGATCGCCTTCGCCCGCCGAGCCGACGCACCCGCCTGGTTCTCCGCCGGACTGATGGACGGTGTCTGCCCGCCGTCCACCGCCTTCGGCGCCTTCCACGCCTACGCGGGCGCCAAGCAGATCCGGGCCTGGGAGTACAACGGCCACGACGCCGGCGGCAGCGACGACCTGGCCGTGGTCCTGCCCGCCTTCCGGGACCTGCTCAAGCACGGGCGCTGAGCGCCGCCCACCCGAACCGATCCCACCTCACCCCACCCCACGGCGCCGGCCGCACCGGCCGGTGCCGGGATCCCTCCTGCCCGCGTCCTCCCGGCGCGGCCGATGAATCGAGGAACCAACCATGAGAATCCGCACCCTTCCCGCGCTCGCCGTGGCCGTCGCCCTGACCGCCGTCGTCTCCGGCTGCGCCAGCTCGTCGAGCAGCGCCTCCGGTTCGAAGACCATCAACTGGTGGACCTGGGACGACAAGCAGGCCGCCGCCTACCAGACCTGTGCCACCGCCTTCGAGAAGGCCAACCCGGGCGTCACCGTCAAGATCTCGCAGTACGACGTCGCCGACTACTTCACCAAGCTCACCGCCGGCTTCGTCGCCGGGAACGCCCCGGACGCCTTCCAGAACAGCGTCCAGTTCTTCCAGGCGTACGCCTCGCAGCACCAACTGCTGGCGCTGGACAGCGACATCGCCGCGAGCAAGTTCGACATGTCCAAGTTCTCGGTCGGCGTGGACGCCTGGAAGTTCACCGACGGCAAGCAGTACGCGCTGCCGCTGGACTGGGCGGCCACCGGCATGTACTACAACGCCACCAAGCTCGCCCAGGCCGGCTACACCAAGCAGCAGGTCGACTCGATGACCTGGAACCCCACTGACGGCGGCACGTTCGGCAAGATGGTCGCCCACCTCACCGTGGACGACAAGGGCGTGCGCGGCGACCAGCCCGGCTTCGACAAGGCGCACGTCAAGACGTACGGCTTCGGCGCGATCGCCGCCAAGGACTTCATCGGCGAGTCCACCTGGAGCTCCTTCGTCGCCACCACCGGGTGGACCCTCGGCGACAAGGCCACCTGGCCGACCGTCTTCAACTACGACGACCCGCGTTTCGTGCAGACCATGGACTGGGTGCGCTCGCTCACCGACAAGGGTTACGCGCCCAAGATCGGCACCTTCACCACCAGCGACGTGGACCAGCTGTCCTCCGGCAAGGTCGCCATGGAGACCGGCGGCTCCTGGGAGGCGTCGACCTTCGCCAAGATCCCGGGCGTCAAGGTCGGCATCGCGCCCACCGTGCTGGGCCCCGACGGCAAGCGCGCCGTGATGAGCAACTCCAACGGCAACAACATCTGGGCCGGAACCAAGAACCCCGACCTGGCCTGGAAGTGGGTCTCCTACATGGGTTCGGAGGAGTGCCAGAGCGCGGCCTCGACCACCGGCACCTTCTTCCCGTCCATCCCGGCCGCGATGAACTCCTCGGCCAAGGCCATGGCGGCCCAGGGTGTCGACCTGTCGGTGTTCACCGGCATGATGACCAACAAGGTCCTCTTCGCCGCGACGGTCTACGGCAACGGAGCCGCCATGCAGGACGCCATGGAGCCGCTGTTCGAGGCATACTTCGCCGGCCAGAAGAACGACGACGTGTTCGCGACGATGCAGAGCAAGAGCAAGAGCATCCTCGCCGGCAACAACTGACCCCCCCCTGGTACCGGCATGCGGAAAGGACTCACTACATGCCCAGCATCCCCGCGCGGATCGTCTCCCTGCGCGCGGCAGGCGCCGCACTCGTCGTCGAGCTCACCGAGCCGGTGCCCAGAGTCCTGCACTGGGGCGCGGACCTCGGCGATCTCTCGGACGCGGACGGCGCCGCGCTGAGTCTGACCGCCGAGCCCGCCGTGCTCAACAACTCCGTCGACCTGCCGCGCCGGTTCACCGTCTGGCCGACCGAGGCCGACGGCTGGTCCGGCACCCCTGCCCAGCAGGGGCACCGGGCCGGCACCGGGACCACCCCGAGGGTCACCAGCACCGGCGTCGAGCACAGCGAAGGGGCCGACGGCGGTGGTGAACTGACGATCCGTCTGCACGATGCGGACGCGGATCTCGACATCACCGTCAGCTACCGGCTCGACCCGGCCGGGGTGCTCGGCGTGCAGGCCGAGGTCGCCAACAGGTCCGCTGCGGGTGACGGCTCGGCCCCGTACGACCTCTCGGAGCTGACCCTGCTGCTGCCGCTGCCGGCCAGGGCCACCGAGGTGCTGGACTTCACCGGCAAGTGGAGCCGCGAACGGTCGCCGCAGCGAAGGGAGTTGGGGTTCGGTGGCTACAACCGCGAGGTGCGGCGCGGAAAGCCGGGGGTGGACTCGCCCTATCTGATGACCGTCGGCACCCCCGGCTTCGGCTTCGGGCACGGTGAGGTCTGGGGCCTGCACGTCGGCTGGAGCGGGGACCAGCGCTACCTGGTGCAGCGGCTGCCCGAAGGTGCGGGCACCCACGCCGCCGTGCTCGGCGGCGGGGAACTGCTGCGGGCCGGGGAGGTCCGGCTCGGCCCCGGCGAGAGCCACCGCACCCCGGTCTGCCACTTCTCCTGGTCCGCCGCCGGCCTGGACGGTCTCGCCGACCGCTTCCACCGGATGCTCCGGGCCCGTCCCGGGCATCCGCGCGGCCCGCGCCCGCTGATCCTGAACAGCTGGGAGGCGGTGTACTTCGACCATGACCTGGACCGCCTGCTGAAGCTCGCCGACCGGGCCGCCGTGATCGGCGTGGAGCGCTTCGTGCTGGACGACGGCTGGTTCACCGGCCGTCGCGACGACTCCTCCGGGCTGGGGGACTGGACCGTGGACAAGGAGGTGTGGCCCGACGGACTGTCACCCCTGGTCGACCACGTCCGTTCGCTGGGCATGGAGTTCGGGCTGTGGGTGGAGCCGGAGATGGTCAGCCCCGACTCGGACCTGGCCCGCAGCCACCCCGAGTGGATCCTGGGACCCTCCGCCGGCCTCGGCCCCACCGCGCGCAACCAGTACACGCTCAACCTGGCCGACCCGGACGCCTGGCAGTACCTGCTGACCGCGCTCGACGACCTGGTCCGTCACTACGCCGTCGACTTCCTGAAATGGGACCACAACCGGGAGTTGCACGAGGCGGTCCGTCGCGGCCCCGGCGGGGCCGACCGGCCCGGCGGCCGGGCGCAGGTGGACGCGCTGTACCGGCTGGTCGACGCACTGCGGCAGCGCCATCCGCGGCTGGAGATCGAGAGCTGCGCCAGCGGCGGCGGCCGGGTCGACCTGGGCATCCTGGCGCGCACCGACCGGATCTGGCCCTCCGACTGCAACGACGCGCTGGAACGCCAGTCGATCCAGCGCTGGACCGGGCAGCTGGTGCCGCCCGAACTCGTCGGCACCCATGTCGGCCCCTCGCCCAGCCACACCACGGGGCGGCCGGGCTCCGACACCTTCCGCCTGGTCACCGCGCTGTTCGGGCACGCCGGGATCGAGCAGGAGCTGACCCGCTGCACACCCGGGGAGCTGGCGCGGCTCAGCGCCTGGTCGCGGCTGTACCGGGAGTTCCGCCCGCTGCTGCACAGCGGCCGGGTGGTCCGCGCGGACCTGCCGGACGAGGCGACCCTGCTGCACGGAGTGGTCGCCGAGGGGGCCGCCGAGGCCCTGTACTGCTGGGCCAGGCTGACCACCTCCCCGGCCGGCCAGTCCGGCCGGGTACGCCTGCCGGGTCTGGACGCCGGAGCCGGCTACCGGGTCCGGATCCGGACCGAGCTCGGCCTGCCCTCGCTGCACCAGACCGCGGGACCGGCCTGGACCACCCGCGCCCTGGACGGCTGGGTCCAACTCCCGGGCGCGGTACTGGCCCTGGCGGGGCTGCCGATGCCGACACTCAACCCGGAGCAGGCCATGCTCATCGAGGTGCAGCGGCTGAGCTGAGCACCGCCCCGGCAGCCCGGCCGCCCGTCACGAGCCCAATCGGGCATCCGCGCCGGGCGGCCGGGCGCTGTACACGGTCAAGTTGCTCGGCCCCCACCGCTGAACTGGCCTTTCGCGCAACCGAACCGGACATCACCGGGCAGATCTTCTCCGGTCCGGGCAGCTCCACCGGACATGCCCGTTGATATAAATCTCATGCGGGCAAAACCGGGCGCACCGTGCCCGGACCGGATCAAAGGGGCCGGTGATGGAGTTGAACTCGGAGGAGCGCAAGCACCGCATCCTGGCTCTGGTGCGCCACCAGGGTCAGTTGGAGGTCGCCGCCGCGGCCGTCGACTTCGCGGTCGCGCCGGAGACGATCCGACGGGACCTCAGTGAACTGGAGCGCAGGGGCCTGGTCCGGCGCACCTACGGGGGCGCCTATCCGGTCGAGGGCGCCGGCTTCGAGACCGACCTGGCGCACCGGGTGAACTCGCACGTGGACGACAAGCGCCGGATCGCCGCCGAGGCCGTCAAGCTGCTCGGCGAGGCCGACACCGTGTTCGTGGACGAGGGCTACACCCCGCAGATCCTGGCCGCGCTGCTGCCTTCGGACCGGCCGCTGACGGTGGTCACGGCGTCGCTCTCGACCGCTGCGGCGATCGCGGAGTCCGCCAACATCACCGTGCTGCTGCTCGGCGGCAGGGTCCGCGCCAGGACCCTGGCCACCGTGGGCTCCTGGACCTCGGCCATGCTGGCGGGGTTCGTCATCGACGTGGCGTTCCTGGGATCGAACGGCATCTCCAGGGAGCTCGGCCTGACCACACCGGACCCGGTCGTGGCGGACGTCAAGGCCAAGGCGCTGGAGGTCTCGCGCCGACGGATCTTCCTGGGCCACCACAGCAAGTTCGGGGCCAGCAGCTTCTGCCGCTTCGCGGAGGTCGGCGACTTCGAAGCCATCGTCACCAGCACCGGCCTGACCGCCGCCGAGGCCCACCGCTACGCGCTGATGGGACCGCGCGTCATCCGCGTCTGACCCCTACCTCCCGCACCGACCTTCCCGCCCGGCCGCCCGGCTGCACGCGGCGCGATCAGGCACGTCCCGAACCGGCACCCACCCCCGGTCCACCGGACCGGATCCACGAAGGGAACCACCATGACGAACAGACATTCCGTCCTGCGTCGCACCGTCCCGCTGGGGGCCGTGGTCCTGTGCGGGGCCATGCTCGCGGCGTGCAGCGGCGCCGGCGGCGGCTCCGCGGGCGGCGGCAGCGGCTCGCACTCCATCAACGTGCTGATGGTCAACAACCCGCAGATGCTGGACCTGCAGAAGCTGACCGCGGCCAACTTCACCAAGACCACCGGCATCAAGGTGAACTTCACCGTGCTGCCCGAGAACGACGTCCGCGACAAGATCACCCAGGACTTCTCCAGCCAGGCCGGCCAGTACGACGTGGCCACCATCAGCAACTACGAGACGCCGTTCTACGCCAAGAACGGCTGGCTGGCCCCGCTCACCACGCTCGCCGACGGCGACACCGCCTTCGACCAGAGCGACATCCTGCCCAGCATCGCCAAGTCACTGACCGTCAACGGTCAGATCTACGCCGAGCCCTTCTACGGCGAGTCCTCCTTCCTGATGTACCGGAAGGACGTCTTCGCGGCCAAGGGCCTGACCATGCCCGCCAACCCGACCTGGGACCAGGTGGCCGCCCTGGCCGCGAAGGCCGACGGGGCCGAGTCCGGCATGAAGGGCATCTGCCTGCGCGGCCAGCCGGGCTGGGGCGAGCTCATCGCCCCGCTGACCACCGTGGTCAACACCATGGGCGGGACCTGGTTCAACTCCGACTGGTCGGCCCAGCTCACCGGCGCGGGCTTCA
Source organism: Streptacidiphilus jeojiensis (assembly GCF_042510965.1). Lineage (NCBI taxonomy): Bacteria > Bacillati > Actinomycetota > Actinomycetes > Kitasatosporales > Streptomycetaceae > Streptacidiphilus > Streptacidiphilus jeojiensis. The sequence continues at coordinate 328,945 of NZ_JBEUKS010000007.1, read as the reverse complement.
CCAAGGCCACCGACTTCTACGTCGGCCTGGTGCGTGCCCACGGCGAGGCCGGGGCACCCCAGGCCGGCTTCACCGAGTGCCTCAACGACATGGAGCAGAGCAAGGTCGCCATGTGGTACGACGCGACCTCGGCGGCCGGGTCGCTGGAGGGCGCGGGCTCGCCGGTGGCCGGGAAGATCGGCTACGTGCCCGCCCCGGTCGAGCAGACCAAGAGCTCGGGCTGGCTCTACACCTGGGCCTGGGGCGTGCAGAAGGCGAGCAAGCACCAGAGCGACGCCTGGAAGTTCATCTCCTGGGCCTCCGGCAAGCAGTACGAGGACCTGGTCGGGGCCCAGTTGAGCTGGTCCCAGGTGCCGGCCGGCAAGCGCACCTCGACCTACAGCAACCCCGACTACCTCAAGTCGGCCGGTGCCTTCGCCGCGGCCACCAAGACCGCGCTGACCTCCGCGGACCCGGCCGACCCGGGCGTGCAGCCGCGCCCCGCCCCCGGGATCCAGTTCGTCGGCATCCCCGAGTTCGAGGACCTCGGCACCCAGGTCTCCCAGCAGATCAGCTCCGCGATCGCCGGACAGACCAGCGTCGCAAGCGCGCTGAAGGCCAGTCAGGCCCTGGCCGCCAAGGTCGGCGCCAAGTACGCCGGCCAGTGACGGGCGGAGGCAGACCATGAGCACCCTCTCGACCCCGCGGCAGCAGCGCTTCTCCTGGTCGGCCCGGCAGGGCAGCCCGGGGGCGGCGGCCCGGCCGCGCGGCGCCTGGGCCCGCAGGGGTCCGCTGCTGCCGGCCCTGATCTTCATGATCGTGGTCACCCAGCTGCCCTTCGTGGGCACCCTGGTCATCTCCTTCATGCGCTGGAACGCGCTCGACCCGGGCGACCGGGGCTTCGGCGGACTGTCCAACTACCGCAACGCCTTCTCCGACCCGACGCTGCGCTCGGCCATCGTGACCACGGTGGTGCTGACCGCCACCGTGGTCCTGGTCAGCCTGGTGCTGGGCCTCGGCCTGGCCCTGCTGCTGGACCGCAGGTTCCGCGGCCGCGGCATCGTCCGCACCATGCTGATCACCCCGTTCCTGGTGGTGCCGGTGGCCTCGGCGCTGCTCTGGAAGCACGCGATCTACAACGCCTCGTACGGGCTCCTGGACGGCGTGCTGACCTGGGTCTGGAGCCTGTTCGGCAGCGGGCACGCGCCGCAGCCGGACTGGCTGTCGGTGGTCCCGCTGATCTCGGTGGAGGCGTCGCTGGTGTGGCAGTGGACGCCGTTCATGATGCTGATCCTGCTGGCCGGGCTGCAGAGCCGGGCCCTGGACGTGGTCGAGGCCGCCCGGGTGGACGGCGCGAGCAGTTGGCAGGTGTTCCGCTACCTGACCTTCCCGCACCTGCGCCGCTACCTGGAACTCGCCGCCCTGCTCGGCAGCGTCTACGTGGTGCAGAACTTCGACGCGGTGTTCACGCTGACCTCCGGCGGCCTGGGCACCGCCAACCTCCCCTACAAGGTCTACGAGACCTTCTACCAGGGCCACGACTACGGCGAGGCGTCCGCGGACGGCGTCATCGTGGTCGCCTGCTCGCTGCTGATCGCCACCTTCGCGCTGAGGACCGTCTCATCGCTGTTCCGAGAGGAGACGCTGTGACCGCCACCGCGGCAGTCGGCCGCCCCGCAGGGGTTCGGCCGGCGAAGGCCCGCCGCAACCGGGAGAACCGCAACCGCAGCCTGCTGGGCCTGCTGGCCTGGCTGTGCGGGCTGGTCTTCTTCCTGCCCTTCGCCTGGATGGTGCTCACCTCGCTGCACAGCGAGTCCAGCGCCGCCACCAACCCGCCGAGCCTCGGCGCGAGCCCGACCCTCCAGGGCTACCGGGAGTTCTTCGGCGCCACCACCGGCGTCAGCCCCTGGCCGCCGCTGATCAACTCGCTGACCGCCAGCATCGGTTCCACCGTGCTGGTGCTGCTGCTGGCCATCCCGGCCGCCTACGCGCTGTCGATCAAGCCGGTGCGCAAGTGGACCGACGTGATGTTCTTCTTCCTCTCCACCAAGATGCTGCCGGTGGTGGCCGGGCTGCTGCCGCTGTACCTGATCGCCAAGTACGCCGGCATGCTGGACGACATCTGGCTGCTGGTCATCCTCTACACCTCGATGAACCTGCCGATCGCGGTCTGGATGATGCGCTCCTTCCTCGCCGAGGTGCCCAAGGAGATCATGGAGGCGGCCGCCATCGACGGGGCCGGGCTGCTGGTCACCCTGCGCCGGATCGTGGCCCCGGTGGCCGCCCCGGGCATCGCCGCCACCGCGCTGATCGCCTTCATCTTCAGCTGGAACGAACTGCTCTACGCCGAGGTGCTGACCGGTGTGGTGGCGGGCACCGCGCCGGTGTTCCTGACCAGCTTCGTCACCAGCCAGGGCCTGTTCCTGGCCAAGGTGTGCGCCGCCGCCGTCTGCATCTCCCTGCCCGTGCTCATCGCCGGGTTCGCCGCCCAGGACAAGCTGGTCCAGGGCCTCTCCCTTGGAGCAGTCAAGTGAAGGCAGCCGTCATCAGCTCGCCCGGGGTGGTGCGGATCGAGACCGTCGAGGACCCGACGCCCGGTCCCCGCGACGTCGTGGTCCAGGTCGCCGCCTGCGGCCTGTGCGGGACCGACCTGCACATCCTGCAGGGCGAGTTCGCGCCGACCCTGCCGATCGTCCCCGGCCACGAGTTCGCCGGCGAGGTGGTCGCGCTGGGCTCCGAGGTCCGCGAGCTGTCCGTGGGCGACCGGGTGGCGGCCGACCCCTCGCTGTACTGCCACGAGTGCCACTACTGCCGCCAGGGCCGCAACAACCTCTGCGAGCGCTGGGCGGCGATCGGCGTCACCGCGCCCGGCGGCGCCGCCGAGTACGCGGTGGCCCCCGCCGCCAACTGCGTGCGGCTGCCGGACCACGTCCGGACCAGGGACGCGGCACTGATCGAGCCGCTGTCCTGCGCCGTCCGCGGATACGACGTGCTGCGCAGCCGGCTCGCCACCCAGGTGCTGATCTACGGGTCCGGCACGATGGGCCTGATGATGCTGGAGCTCGCCAAGCGCACCGGGGCGGCGGTGGTCGACGTGGTCGACGTCAACAGCGAGCGGCTGGCCACCGCCCGCTCCCTGGGCTGCACCGAGGCGGCCACCTCCGCCGACGAGATCCAGCGGCCGAGGGGCTGGGACGTCGTCATCGACGCCACCGGGAACCAGGAGGCGATCCAGGACGCGCTGGGACGGGTCGGCAAGGGCGGCACCTACCTGCAGTTCGGCGTCTCCGACTACGCCGCGCGGGCCACCATCGAGCCCTACCGGATCTACAACCAGGAGATCACCATCACCGGCTCCATGGCGGTCCTGCACAGCTTCGAACGGGCCGCCGACCTCTTCGCCGCCGGGGTGCTGGACCCGGAGGTGTTCATCAGCGACCGGGTGCCGCTGGACGACTACGCGGCGGCGCTCCAGCAGTTCCGGGCCGGGAAGGGACGGAAGATCCAGGTCGTGCCCTGACGATCCGTGGGGGCCGGGGCCGGCGTGGTCGTCGACATCGGATCAGGTTGCGGACGGTGGGTTGTCGTCCGGTGTTCACGCGGGCGGACGAAGGTGTCAAGGGTCCGTGCACCGATCGTGCACAGCCGGTCGACCCCGTGGAGGACACCATGCACCCCGAGGACACCATCCCCACCGACTCAGCCGACGAGCCCTGCGAGCAGCACGCCTTCGACCGCCGCCGGATGCTGCTCGGCGTCACGGCCGGGGCGGCGGCGATCACGCTGGCCCCGGTCGCCTTCGGCCCGGCCGCGTCCGCCCAGGCGGCTGAGGGCACGTCAGCGGCTGCCCCGGCCCCGGGTAGCACCGTCACCCGCACCGTCAGCGGACACCTCGACACCGGCGCCGCCGACTTCGTCTACCTTCCGGTCGAGGTGCCCGAGGGCGTGCAGCAGTTCGCGGTGCAGTACTCCTACGACAAGCCCACCGTTCCGGCCGGCACCCCGGCCAACTCCTGCGACATCGGGGTCTTCGACCAGCGCGGCACCGCCCTCGGCGGGAAGGGCTTCCGCGGCTGGTCCGGCGGTTTCCGCACCTCCTTCGAGATCAGCAACACCGAGGCGACCCCCGGCTACCTACCGGGACCGGTCGGCGCCGGGACCTGGCACGTCGTCCTCGGCCCCTACCAGGTCGCGCCGCAGGGCCTGGACTACCAGGTCCAGGTGACGCTGACGTTCGGTGCGCCCGGCCCGGCCTTCGTGCCGAACTACCCGCCGCAGCGCGCCAAGGGCCGGGGCCGGGCCTGGTACCGGGGCGACGGCCACCTGCACACCGTCTACTCCGACGGCCGGCGGCTGCCCTCCGAGGTGGCGGCCGGTGCTCGGGCCGCCGGGCTGGACTTCATGGTCTCCACCGACCACAACACCAGCTCCTCGCACGCCGTCTGGGGCCAGTACTCCGGTCCCGACCTGCTGATCGTCACCGGCGAGGAGGTCACCACCCGCAACGGCCACTGGCTGGCGCTCGGCCTGCCGGCCGGGGAGTGGATCGACTGGCGCTACCGCTCCCGCGACAACGCCTTCGCCCGCTTCGCCGGCCAGGTGCACCGCTCCGGCGGCCTGGTCGTGCCGGCGCACCCGTACTGCCCGTACATCGCCTGCCAGTGGAAGTCCGGCTACGACGACGCCGACGCCATGGAGGTCTGGAACGGCCCCTGGACCTACGACGACGAGTCGGCGGTCGACACCTGGGACGCCAGGCTCGGCGAGGCCGTGCGCACCGGCCGGCGCTGGACCCCGGCCATGGGTAACAGCGACGCCCACAGTGTTCCGCAGGTGATCGGGCTGCCGCACAACGTGGTCCTGGCCGACGACCTGACCACCCCCGACGTGCTGGCCGGCATCAAGGCCGGGCACAGCTGGATCGCCGAGTCCTCGGCGGTGCAGCTGGACTTCACCGTCACCGGCGGCGGCCGGCAGGCCGGGATCGGCGGCACGCTGACCGCGGCGGCCGACGCCCCGGTGGACGTCCGGATCGACGTGTCCGGCGTGCCGAAGGGCACGGTCCGCTTCATCACCGACGAGGGGCAGATGCACCAGGAGTCGCTGCCCGACTCCGGCACCGGCACGGTGGTCTGGCGCACCACCACCTCGCTGGCGGCCTATGTCCGCGCCGAGGTGCGCCACCCGATGGCCGACGGCAGCCCCGGCCAGGGCAACACCATGGGCCCGGCGCTGGTCTGGGGTCCGATGGCGGCGCTCACCAACCCGGTCTTCCTGCGGGTCGGCTGACGCCCCGTCGCCTGCTCCTGCCGCCCGGCCACGCCGCCTGCTCGCCGCTACCCGTCGGCATACCGGCGGGCCGCGGGGGCAGGCGGCTGTCACGGACGCCCCGGCATGTGACATGCCCGTAATCGGGGCGGTCCTCGACTGCCCTAGCCTCGGCCCGAGCAGCGCGGTCCAACCGGAAGGGGAGCAGCGTGGTCGTCGCGGTCGGGGTCGAGGAGGAGTTCCATGTCGTCGATGTCGAGTCCAGAACGCTGGTGCCCCGGGCCCGCGCCGTCCTGGACCGCCTCCCCGAACGGGGCTTCACCACGGAGCTGCAGCAGTCCATCGTGGAGGCCAACAGCCGTCCGCACCGCTCCCTCGCGGCACTGCTCAGGGATCTGCAGGCGTCCCGCCGGGCGCTGAACGCCGCCGCCGAGCCGCTGGGCCTGGCCCTGGTCGCGGCGGGGACGGCGCCGCTGGCCCAGCTGGGCAGCATCGACCCCACCGACGACCCGCGCTACCGGCGGATGGCGGAGAACTACCGGGTGGTCGCCGAGGAGCAGCTGATCTGCGGCGCGCAGGTCCACGTCGACGTCCCGGACCGGGACACCGGCGTGATCGCGATGGGGCTGCTGGCCCCCTGGCTGCCGGTGCTGCTGGCGCTGTCGGCCAGTTCGCCGTTCTGGCTGGGCTCGGACACCGGCTACGCCAGCTGGCGCACCCTGCTCTGGCAGCGCTGGCCCACCACCGGACCGGCCGGCTCCTTCGCCAGTGCCGCCGAGTACGACGCCACCATCGCCGGCCTGGTGCGTTCGGGGGTGATCAGCGACACCGGGATGGTCTACTACGACGTCCGCCCCTCGGCCCATCTGCAGACCCTGGAGCTGCGGATCTGCGACGCCTGCCCGCGCGCCGAGACCGTGGTGATGATCGCCGGACTGTTCCGTGCGCTGGTCGTGGACGCCTGCGCCGACGTGGCCGCGGGGGCCGAGCCGCCGCGCCGGGGGCAGGAGTGGCTGCGCGCGGCGACCTGGCGGGCGGCCCGCTCGGGTCTGGAGGGCGACCTGGTGGACCCGGCGACCGGCCTCCCGGTGCCCGCCCCGCGGGTGGTGCGCTCGCTGCTGACCCGGCTGCGCCCGGCGCTGGAGCAGACCGGCGACTGGGACGCCGTGGTCGAGCTGGCCGAGGCGGCCCTGGGCCGGGGCAGCGCCGCGCACCGGCTGCGCCGGCTGGCGCTGCGCGAGGGCCGGCGGGCCGCCGTCGACCTGTTGGTCGCCGAGACCCGCGGCGACCGCCGCGGCCGGGACCAGTCGGCCCACCGCGGCCTGCTGCGCGGCTACCGCGCCGAGCAGGACGAGGCGGTGACCGTCACCGGCGAGAGCCGCGAACCCTACCGGGCGGTGCTGGAGCAGTTGGAGCGGCAGGAGTCCGCCGGTCTGCGCAGCCGGATCCGCGAGCGCGACGCCCGGCAGTGGCGGGACGGCGTCACCTTCCGGGTCGACGGCGAGGACCAGGCCAGGCTGTTCCCCTACGACGTGGTGCCACGCCTGGTCGACGGCGGCGAGTGGCGCGATCTGAGCCTGGGCCTGGCGCAGCGGCTGCGCGCCCTGGAGGCCTATACCCACGACGCCTACGGCGAGCGCACGGCGGTCCGCGACGGGGTGCTGCCCGCCCGGCTGCTGGAGGGTTCGGCCGGTCTGCGCGACGCGGGCCGGGCGCCGTTGCCGGGTTCGGTCCGGATCCACGTCGCCGGAATGGACCTGGTCAGGGATGCCGCGCAGGGCTGGCTGGTGCTGGAGGACAATCTGCGGGTGCCCTCGGGGATCGCCTACGCCCTGGCCGCCCGCGGCCTCGGGGTGCTCGGCCCCGGGCCCGGCACGCTCTCCCTGGACACCGTCCCCGACCTGCTGCGACGCACCCTGCTCGCCGCCGCGCCTCCGCTGGCGGCGGCGGACCCGGTGCTGGCCATCGTCAGCGACGGGCCGCAGAACTCCGCCTGGTACGAGCACCGGACCCTGGCCGCGGCCATGGGCGTCGGCGTGTTCACCCCGGACCAGCTGACCATCGGTCAGGACGGCCGGGTCAGGGCCGGGGGCGGCCCGGTCGACGTGCTCTACCGCCGGATCGACGAGGACGACCTGGCCAAGGCCATGGGGGAGGACGGCGTCCCGCTGTGGCCGGGACTGCTGGCAGCGGTGGAGTCGGGCCGGCTCGCCCTGGCCAACGCCCCCGGCAACGGGGTCGCCGACGACAAGGCGCTCTACGCCTTCGTCCCCCGGCTGATCCGCTACTACCTGGGCGAGGAGCCGCTGCTGGCCCAGGTCCCCACGCTGCTGCCGACCGACGACGGCCGGCTCGACGAGATCCTGGAGCGGCTGCCCGAACTGGTCGTCAAACCCGTGGACGGGCACGGCGGCGCGGGCGTCGTCATCGGTCCGTACGCCTCCCCGGAGGAGCTGGCCCGGCTGCGCGCCGCGCTGCTGGAGGCCCCGGACCGCTGGGTGGCCCAGGACGTGGTCTCGCTGACCAGCCATCCCACCTTCGACGGCGAGCGGCTGGAACCCCGGGTGGTCGACCTCAGGGCCTTCGTGCTGGCCGAGCGCGACGGCAGCGGTCCGGGCGCCGTCGGCCTGCGGCCCACCGTGCTGCCGGCCGCGCTCACCCGGGTCGCCGCCGGGGGCAGCCTGATCGTCAACTCCTCGCGCGGCGGCGGCGCCAAGGACACCTGGATAGGAGCTGCACCGGCATGTGCGGACTGAGCGGAGAGGTCCGCTTCGACGGATCACGACCCGACCTGGCCGCCGTCGAGCGGATGACGGACCGGCTGGCGGCCCGGGGCCCGGACGGGCGCGGCCTGTGGTCGCAGGGCGCGGTCGCGCTGGGCCACCGGCGACTCAAGATCATCGACCTGTCCGAGCGCGGGGCCCAGCCGATGACGGACCCCGGCGCGGGTCTGACCGTCGTCTTCAACGGCTGCATCTACAACCACCGCGAGCTGCGCCGCCAGTTGGAGGGGGCCGGCCACCGCTTCTTCTCCGACTCCGACACCGAGGTGCTGCTGAAGGCCTACCGGGAGTGGGGCCTGGACTGCGTCGACCGCTTCGCCGGGATGTTCGCCTTCGCCCTGGTGGAGCACGAGTCCGGCCGGGTGGTCCTGGGCCGCGACCGGCTCGGCGTCAAGCCGCTCTACCTGGCCGAAGGGCCGGGCCGGCTGCGCTTCGCCTCCTCGCTGCCGGCGCTGCTGGCCGGCGGCGGGATCGACACCTCGATCGACCCGGTCGCACTGCACCACTACCTCAGCTTCCACTCCGTGGTGCCCGCGCCGCGCACCGTACTGGCGGGGGTCGGCAAGCTCCCGCCGGCCACCGTCCGGGTGGTCGAGCCCGACGGCACCCACCACGACCGCCTGTACTGGAACCCCCCGCACACCCGGCTGCCCGGATACGTCGGCATGGACGCCGCCGACTGGCGCGACGCCGTGCTGGACGGGCTGCGCACCGCGGTGCGCCGGCGCACCGTCGCCGACGTGCCGGTGGGCGTGCTGCTCTCCGGCGGTCTGGACTCCAGCCTGGTCGTCGCCCTGCTCGCCGAGTCCGGCGCCCGCGACCTGGCGACCTTCAGCGTCGGCTTCGAGGCCGAGGGCGGCGAGCAGGGCGACGAGTTCGCCTACTCGGACCTGGTCGCCGAGCGCTACGCCACCGACCACCACCGCATCATGGTGGCCTCGGACCGGCTCCCGGCCGCACTGGACCAGGCGATCGACGCCATGAGCGAGCCCATGGTCAGCCATGACGCGGTCGCCTTCCACCTGCTGTCGCAGGAGGTCTCCAAGGAGGTCAAGGTGGTCCAGAGCGGCCAGGGCGCCGACGAGATCTTCGCCGGGTACGACTGGTACCCGCCGCTGGCCGGGATCCCCCGGGCGCGGACCGCCGAGGCGTACTGCAGGGTCTTCGTGGACCGCCCGCACGGCGAGCTGGCGGCCATGCTGCACCCGGAGTACCTGATCGACCACGACGCCTCCGGCGACTTCGTCCGCGCCCACACCTCGGCCGCCGGCGCGGACACCGCCCTGGACGCGGCGCTGCGGCTGGACAGCCGGGTGATGCTGGTGGACGACCCGGTCAAACGGGTGGACAACATGACCATGGCCTGGGGCCTGGAGGCCCGGGTCCCCTTCCTGGACCACGAGTTGGTGGAGCTCGCTGCCGCCTGCCCGCCCGAGCTGAAGCTGGCCCAGGGCGGCAAGGGCGTGCTCAAGGACGCCGGCCGGCAGCTGCTGCCCACCGGGATCGTGGACCGGCCCAAGGGCTACTTCCCGGTCCCGGCGATCCGTCACATGGCCGGTCCGGTGCTGGACCGGGTCCAGGAGGCGCTGGCCGCCCCGGAGGCCCGGGCCCGCGGCCTGTTCCGCGAGGAGTACCTGGCCGAACTGCTCAGCGCCCCCGACGCGCACCGCACCACGCTGGGCTCCAATGCGCTCTGGCAGGCCGCCCTTCTGGAAATCTGGCTGCAGACACACGGAATCGGATGAGAGCGCAGCACGTGACAGGTCAGCACACCGCGACGCAGCCGACCGCCTCCGACGCCCCGGGCCCGGACCCCTGCCTGCCGCGGCACGGCTGCGCCCAGGCGGCCACCGACCCGACCGGTACGGCGGCCGCCTACATCTGCGACCGCGGCGGGGTGCCCCAGCTGTGGACCGGACCGCTGAGCGGTGGCGGCGGACCCCGGCTGCTGGACCCCGCGCCGGATCCGGTCACCGCCGTCTCCTGGTCCCCGGACGGCCGCTGGATCGCCTACACCTCCGCCCCCGACGGCGCCGAGCACGGCCGGGTCCTCTGCATCCGCCCGGACGGCACCGGCCGCCGGCTGCTGGCCGGCGCGAACCCCCGCGCCGCCGCCTACCTGGGCTGCTGGAGCCGGGACGGCTCCGCGCTGGCGGTGACCGAGGTGGTGCCGGTGGGCGACGGCTCCGGGCACAGCCACGGACTGCTGGCGGCCTCGCTGGTCGACCCCGAGGGCGTCCGCCCGCCCCGGCGGCTGGCCACCGAGTCCGGCGCGGCCACCCTGCGGGTCTGCGACCTCACCCCGGACGGCCGGCTGGGCCTGCTCCGGCGCGGCCCGCGTGGCCACCGCGAGGCCGTGCTGCTGCGGCTCGCCGACCTCGTCGAGGCCGGGACCTTCCCGGTCGCCGACGGGGACCCCTGGATCGGCCGCTTCGCCCCGGACGGCCGCACCCTCTGGCTGCGCAGCGACGCGGAGCGGGAGTTCGCGGCGCTGCTCGCGGTCGCCCTGGACCCTGACGGCAGCCCCGGCCCGGCCGGCGCACGGACGGTGCGGGTGGCCGCCCAGCGGTCCGGCGCCGATCTGGAACTGCTGACGGTCGCGCCCGACGGCGGCACCGCCCTGCTCGGCTGGAACCAGCAGGGCCGCAGCTCGGCCGAGCTGGTCCGGCTCGGCCCGGAACCGGGTGCGGCGACGACGATGCGTCAGATTCCCTTGCCCCACGAGGTGTTGACCAGCGTTGACGCCGACGGGACCGGCGGCCTGCTGCTGTCCCTGTCCGGCTCGCGCAGCCGCCCGGGGATCTGGTCGCTGCCCGCTGCCCCCGGCGCGGAACCGCAGCCGGCCCCCTGGATCTCCGAGCCCGTCCCCGGTGCCGTCGGTCCCCGGGCGATCGGCCTGACCGCCCGCGACGGCCTGCCGCTCAGCGGCTGGTACTACCGGGCCCCCGCATCCGGCCCCGACGACGCCGGGCCCGCGCCCTGCGTCGTCCACCTGCACGGCGGCCCGGAGAGCCAGGAGCGCCCGGTCCTCGAACCGCTGTTCCAGCAGCTGCTCTCCCGGGGCTTCGACGTCTTCGCCCCCAACGTCCGCGGCTCCTCCGGCTTCGGCCGCTCCTTCGTCGACGCCGACCTCGGCGAAGGCCGGTTCGCCGCCGTCGACGACGTGGCCGACTGCGCGCTGCACCTGGTCGGCCTCGGCCTGGCCGACCCCGGCCGACTCGCCGTCATGGGCCGCTCCTACGGTGGCTACCTGGTGCTCGCCGCCCTGGTCCGGCATCCGGAGCTGTTCCGCACCGGGGTGGACATCTGCGGGATCTCGGACTTCGCCACCTTCTTCGCCGGCACCGAGCCCTGGATCGCCGAGTCGGCCGCGGCCAAGTACGGCCACCCGGAACGGGACCGCCTGCTGCTGCGGCAGCTCTCGCCGATGACCGGCGTCGACGCCCTGCGGGCGCCGCTGCTGGCCGTCCACGGCGCCCAGGACAGCAACGTCCCGATCGGCGAGTCGGAACAGATCGTCGCGGCGGCCCGGGCCCGCGGCGTCACCGCCTCGCTGCTGGAACTGCCGGACGAGGGCCACGACTTCGTGCACGAGCAGAGCCGGGCCCTGGTCCGCGAGAAGGTGGCCGACTGGTTCGAACGCCATCTCCAATGACCGGGCGATCGGCTGACCGGGCGGTGCCGCGGTCTTGTGCGTCGGCGGCCAGGAGGGTATCAACGGCTGGAAGCTGACGGATCGTCAGGAGCTTGACGCTGGGAGCCCCCATGCCCGCACCCGGACCGAGCCCGACCCTCCTCGACGCCGTGTTCGCCCAGCGCGGCCGGCACGCCCCCGGGCTGGTCGGCGACGGCTTCAGCCACAGCCACGACCAGGTGTTCCGGGCCGCCTGCGCCCGCGCCGCGCTGCTGGTGCGGCTGCTCGCCGAGCAGCGGGCGCCGTACCCGCACGTCGGCCTGCTGCTGGACAACACCCCCGAGTACGCCTACTGGCTCCAGGCCTGTGCCCTGGCCGGCGCCACCGCCGTCGGGATCAACCCCACCCGGCGCGGACCCGACCTGCTGCGCGACATCCGGCACACCGACTGCGCCCTGGTCGTCACCGGACGGCGCAGGCTGCCGCTGCTCGACGGACTGGCCCTGACCGTACCGGTGCTCGACAGCGACAGCGACGGCCCCGGGTATGCGGCGCTGCTCGCCGAGCACCGGGACGCCGCACCCCCCGCGGTGCTGCCCGCGCCCGACACCCGGGTCCTGCTGACCTTCACCTCCGGGTCCACCGGCGCCCCCAAGGCGGTGGTCTGCAGCCAGCAGCGGCTGGCCAGGGCCGGCGACAAGCTGCGCACCATGTACCGGCTGACCGCCGACGACACCGGCTACGCCTGCATGCCGCTGTTCCACGGCAACGCCACCATGGCGCTCTGGGCGCCGATGCTGCTCGCCGGGGGCACGGTCGCGCTGCGCCCGGTCTTCTCCGCCTCCGGCTTCCTGGAGGACGTCCGCCGCTACCGGGCCGGCTACTTCACCTACGTGGGCCGGGCCATCTCCTACGTGCTGGCCACCGAGGAACGTCCGGACGACGCCGACAGCCCGCTCCGGCTGGGGTTCGGCACCGAGGCCGGGGCCGTCGACGCGGCGCGGTTCGAGGCGCGCTTCGGCTGCCGCCTGGTCGAGGGCTACGGTTCCTCCGAGGGCGGCTGCAACCTGCGCCAGGACCCGGCGGCCCCGGCCGGAGCGGTCGGCCGGGAGGGCTCGGGCCCCGACGACGACCTCGCCGTGGTCGACCCGGAGACCGGGGAGGAGCGCCCGCGCTCCCGCTTCGACGCCTCGGGCCGGCTGCTCAACGGCGCCGAGGCCATCGGCGAACTGGTCAACCGCACCGCACGGGCCGGCTTCGAGGGCTACTGGCGCAACCCCGAGGCCGGGGCCGCCCGGGTCCGCCGCGGCTGGTACTGGACCGGGGACCTGTTCCACCGTGACGCCGAGGGCTGGTTCCACTTCGCCGGGCGCAGCGCGGACTGGCTGCGGGTGGACAGCGAGAACCTGGCCGTCGCCGACATCGAGAACATCCTCGGCCGCTGGCCGGAGGCCGAGGCGGTGGCGGTCTACGCCGTCCCCGACCCGGTCGCCGGGGACCAGGTGATGGCCGCGGTGCAGCTGCGGCCCGGCGCCGACACCGTGGCGGCGGGGCTGGCCCGGCGGCTGGCGGAGTTCCTGGCGGCCCAGCCCGACCTCGGCACCAAGATGCCGCCGCGCTTCGTCCGCTTCGTCGCCCGGATGCCGGCCACCGCCACCCACAAGACCGCCAAGACCGGACTGCGCGCCGAGCGCTGGCGCACCGACGACCCGGTCCTCTGGCGGCCGTACGGCACGGCGGCCGACGCCGGGGCCGGCTACCGTCCGCTGACCGGCGACGACCTGGAGAAGATCGACGCACTCTTCGCCGAACACGGCCGCACCGCCTGGAGCTGACCGCCGACCGGACCTGACCCGCCGCCCGGACCGGGCCGTCGGTCGGTCAGGCCGCCGCGTACGGGGCCAGCACCACCCGGATGACCTCCTCCAGCCGGAGGTAGGCGTCGCCGAGGGTGCTGCGCCCGGTCACCCAGGCCACCAGTTCGCTCTGCCAGGCCGCGTCGATGATGTGCGGGACCACGCTGCGCGCCGCCGGCGGCACCTGCGGCATCACCGCCAGCAGCGAGGCCCGCCCGGCGTTGGCCATCTCGTCCACCGCCTCGCTGGCGAACGGGTCGGTGGACACCGTCACCGCGACCAGCAGATGGGCCAGGTGCGGCTGCCGCTGGAAGGCCCGCATGCCCCGGTGCACGAAGCGGACCACCCGGTCCGTGCCGGCCAGCGGGACCGGGGAGCCGCGCAGCTCCGCGGCGAGATCCGTCATCAGCATTCCGCGCCAGTCCGAGACGGCTGCGGCCAGCAGATGGTCCTTCGAGGAGAAGTACCGGTAGGTCGTCCCTAGGGCGACCCCTGAGCGTTCGCTCACCTGTTTCATCTGGACGCGTTCGACACCGATCTCGGCCACCAGATCGATCGCGGCCCTGATCAGGTGTTTCCGGCGTTCCAGTTGGCGGGGAGACATAGCCTCGACCGGCCGGGGGGACAGGTCTACCTTGGACACCCCGCCATGGTACCGGGAACGGTGTTGCAGGTGTATGACGCCGTATCAGATCACTTGACCGGTGTGGACCCGTCAGCCGGGTCCACACCGGTGAAACGATGTTCTCGTTTCAGGAAAGCTTGATCTGGCCGCCGCTGACGGCGATCGTCTCGGCCGCGAGCGGCGAGGGGGCCGGTCCGCCGGCGACCGAGCCGTCGGCGATGCTGAACTTGCTCCCGTGGCAGGGGCAGTTGATGGTGCCGCCGGAGACGCTGCCCACGGTGCAGCCCATATGGGTGCAGACCGCCGTGAACGCCTTGAAGGTGCCCGCGCTCGGCTGGGTCACCACCACCTTCTGGTCGGCGAACACCTTGCCGCCGCCCTCCGGGATCTCCGACGTCGCACCGAGGACCGTGCCCCCGCCGGAACCACCCGCCGCGCTGCTGGAGCTGCCGGCCGCGGGGGCGCTGCTGGTGGCGCCGCCCGCCGCCGTGGTGCTCGGGTCGGCGGCCGGGGTGGTGGCGGCGCCGGCGGCGCTGCTGCTCCCGCTCCCGCTCGATCCGCAGGCGGCGAGGACGCCGGCGGCGCCCACCACCCCGACGCCCGCGAGCACGGTTCGACGGGCGGTGGTCTGCTGGGACTCTTCGGCCATGGTTACTCCTGTAGAGAGCTGAGGCTGGAGGGACTGAAGCCCGCTGTCGGGAGACCATACGCACCGGTCCGCCCGGAGGTTCAGCACCGATGAGCCACGTAAGATCCTGTCGGCCGGGACGTAATATCTCCGGATATCTCCGGGCCGGCGGATCAGCGCCGCTTCTCGCGCACCAGCGCCTCCTGCACCACCGAGGCGACCAGCCTGCCGTCCCTGGTGTAGAACTCGCCCTGGGCCAGCCCCCGACCGTCCGAGGCGGACGGGCTGCGCTGGGCGAACAGCAGCCACTCGTCCGCGCGGAACGGCCGGTGGAACCACATCGCGTGGTCCAGCGACGCCAGGTTGACGGTCGGCGGCGCCTCGTTGCGCTGCGAGCGCGGCAGCTGCAGGTGCAGGGCCGCGGTCGAAGCCAGCGTCAGGTCCGAGAGGTAGGCGAGGGCGCAGACGTGCAGCAGCGCGTCGTCCGCGGCCAGCTTGGAGGCGGACTTCAGCCAGACGAACTGCTCCTCCACCCCGGCCGGCCGGCCGGGCAGCCCCTCGGTGCCGGGCGGCATGATCCGCATGTCCAGGGTCAGCCGTCCGGTGGTCGCCCAGTAGCTCTCCGACCCGCTCTCGGCCCACTCCGCGTAGGGGTTCGGCAGCCCTTCGGGCCCGGGCAGCAGCGGCATCACGGCCTGCCGCTCCGGGCTCTCCTCGGGCCGCTTGAAGGAGGCCGAGAGGGTGAACACCGCCTCCCCGCGCTGGATCGCGGTGACCCGCCGGGTGGAGTAGGAGTGGCCGTCGCGCAGCCGCTCCACCTCGTAGACCAGCGGGCGGCGCGGGTCGCCGGGGCGCATGAAGTAGCCGTGCAGCGAGTGCACCGGGCGCCCGGTCTCCACCGTGCGCCCGGCCGCCACCAGCGCCTGGGCCGCGACCTGCCCGCCGAAGGCGCGCAGCGGCGCACCGGCGTGGCACCAGCCCCGGAACAGGTTGAGGTCGAGGTCGTCCAGACGCAGCAGGTCGACGAAGTCGGAGATCACGCGGGGCTGACCGGATTCGGTGGCCATCGGAGCTTCTGCCATCGCAGCATCCTGTCAGATCGGCCCGGGCGGACCCGTGTGACCTGCGGCACCTTGACGGACCGGCAGTTCGGATCAGCGCGCGAAGTCGCCGTTCAACCGCTGGAAGTCCCAACTGGTCAGGGTGGCCGGGGCGAGCCGCAGCCAGCCGTGCCGTCCGTCGTGGTACATGGTCGCGCCGAACCCGTACTTGGCGGCGAAGAGCTTCTCGGCCGACTCCAGCTGGTAGGGCCCGCGGTAGTCGAGCCCGGTCCTGGGCGCCTCGGCCACCTGCTCGACCGAACCGGTCAGCTCCACGCCCCGCAGCTCGCCGTACTCCTCGCCGCTGTCGACCACCACGGCGACCCGCGGATCGCGCTCCAGCTCGCCCCAGCGCCGGCTGCGGGTGATCGAGTACAGCCACAGTGCCGAGCCGTCCCAGACGAACCACAGCGGGGTGACGTGGGGCCGTCCGTCGGCGGCCACGGTGGCCACCCGGCAGGTCCGCTGCCCGCGCAGGAAGGCGTCCCGCTGGTCCTCGGCCATCATCACGCGCCTGCCGTGCCGTTGCTCGCGCATCCTGCCTCTTCCCTCCGACGCGGCCGACCGGGACGATGGCCCGGGCTGATAAGTAGAACGTGTTCTCAATTGATGTGCCAGGGCCGCGACCGGAGGAATGCGCATGGAGACCGACTTCAGCACGCTGCGCTACGAGGAGAGCGACCACGTCGCCACGGTGACGCTGGACCGCCCGGAGGTCCACAACGCCTTCGACCTGCGGATGATGCAGGAGCTCCGCGAGCTGTGGCGCAGGCTGCGCGAGGACGACAAGGTCCGGGTGGTCATCCTCACCGGCGCCGGCGACCGGGCCTTCTGCACCGGGCTCGACCGCGGCACCCTGGACACCGCCGAGCCGGGCACCGACGACCAGCCCATCGGCATCCGCGGCGGCACCCCGCTGCACTTCGACGACCCGGGCGACTGGATCAGCCCCAAGACCTCGGGCGACCTCTGGAAACCGGTCATCGCCGCGGTCAACGGGATGGCCTGCGGCGGCGCCTTCTACCTGCTCGGACAGGTGGAGTTCATCATCGCCGCCGACCACGCCACCTTCTTCGACCCGCACACCAGCTTCGGCATGGCCTCGGTCTTCGAGTCGATGGCGATGCTGCAGCGGATGCCGCTCGGCGAGGTGATGCGGATGCAGCTCACCGGCGCGCACGAACGGCTCTCGGCTCAGCGGGCGCATCAGATCGGCCTGGTCCAGGAGGTCGTCCCGGGCCCCGAACTCCTGGACGCCGCACGGCGCGTCGCCGCAGTGATCGCCTCCCAGCCGCCGCTCGCCGTCCAGGCCACCCTGCGCGCTGTCTGGTACGCCCAGGACCTCGGCTACCGCCAGGCCCTGGAGGTCGCCAAGACCCTGGTCACCCTCGGCGACGACCCGGCCGCCCTCGCCGAGGGCCAGGCCGCCTTCAACTCCGGCACCCGCACGCCGTGGCGGCTGCGGTGACCCTGACGGCTCCAGCAGGCGGTTCCCTGACAAGTGGAGCAGGGGATAGGGTCCGACCCATGGCTCCGTACTCGCTCGCCGTCCTTCCGCCGCCCCGCCGATAGCGGGCGGCAACCTCCAGGCTGACCGGCGTCACCCTCCTCGGGCTTCCGACCGGGGTCGTCGGCACGGTGAACGCTGCCCGCGTGCTCGCCATCCGCGGACCTCAGCGACCACCTCCGGAGCCCTGCCATGCCCTCTCAGCCTGCCCTGCCCGCACGCCCCCGCGCCCTCGCCGCGCACCCGGTACCGACCGAAGCGACCCCCACCCCCCACCCGACGAGAGCCCGCCGCCGTGCGCTGCTCGCGGTCGGCCTGGCCGCGGCCTCCTGGGGGAGTGCCGGCGCCGTCGCCGCGATCCTCCACCGCAGCAGCGGCCTAGGCCCCATCGCCGTCTCGTTCTGGCGCTTCGCCATCGGCGCACTGCTGCTGGTGGCCGCCAGGCCGTTCCTGCGCCGCCCCACCGACACGCTCCGCCCCGGGCTGCCGGCCCTGATCGGCACCGGCATCCTGATGGCGGTCTTCCAGACCTGCTACCTCGCCTCCGTCGACCTCGCCGGCCTCGCCCTCGGCACCACCGCCACCCTCGGCGCCGCCCCGGTGCTCACCGCCCTGGGAGCACGCGCGGTCTTCGGCGAACGGCTCGGCCGCCGCGGCGTCGCGACCATCGTCCTGGCGGTCACCGGCCTCGCCCTGCTGGCCTTCGGCAGTGACGCCGCGTCAGGCGGCGGCACCGCTCCGCTCTGGGGCCTGCTCTGCGCCCTCGGCTCGGCGACGGGCTCGGCGGCGATCAACCTGCTCACCCAGGCCCAGACCCGGGACGGCCGGGCCCACGACGCCTACGACCGTGCGCTCAGCGGCTTCGCCGTCGGGGCCCTGGGCCTGCTGGCCCTCGCCGCCGCGACCGGACCGCTGCTCCCCGCCGGGCACCACCTCGCCACCGCCGTCGTCCTGCTCGGCTACCTCGGCGCGGTGCCCACCGCGCTGGCCTACTCGCTCTTCTTCGCGGCGCTGACCGTGGTCCGGGCGACGGCGGTGTCGGTGATGATGATGCTGGAACCCGTGGCCGCACTGCTCCTCGGCATCACCCTCCTGAGCGAACGCCTAACCCTCCCCGCCGCAGCGGGCACCGCCACCCTGCTGGCGGCGGTCGCCCTGCTCCGCGACTGAGCTCAGCGGTCGTCGTCGCCGACCACCAGCAGCGTCTTCCCCAGAGAGGACCGCGTCTCCATCGCCCGGTGCGCGTCGGCGGCGCGGTCCAGCGGGAACCTCTGCCCGATCACCGGCCGCAGCCGCCCGGCGGCGGCCTCGGCGAGCACCGCTTCGGTGAACCCCCGCATCGCCTCCGGCGAGGCCTTCGCCGACAGGATCCGGACGCCCCGCGCGACCGCCTCCTGCTCCGGCACGCCAGCCCATTCCCCGCTGGCCAGCCCAAAACTGACGATGCGACCACCACGCCCCAGCAGCCCGAAGGCGGTCCGACCGATCACCCCGCCCACGCCGTCCAGGACCACATCCACCTCGCCGCCGGCCAGAGCCTCCCGGAGCTGCCCGTCCCACCCGTCCTCGCGATAGTCCACGGCGAGGTCCGCTCCGAGCTCCCGGGCCAGGGCGAGCTTGCGCTCCCCGCCGGCTGCCGCGACGACCCGAGCCCCGGCCGCCCGGGCCAACTGCACCAGCAGGCTGCCGACCCCGCCCGCCGCCGCCTCCACCAACACCGTGTCCCCGGCAGCGACTTCGGCGGCCGCCAGCACCATGGCCGCGGTCCGGCCGTCGGCCAGCAGGGCGACGGCATCGTCCAGAGCCAGCCCTTCCGGCACCCGGTACAGCCCCACCGCCGGCACGGCCACCCGCTCGGCGTATCCACCGGACCCACCGGTGCTGCTCACCACCCGCCGCCCGAGCAGCGCTCGGTCCACCCCCTCGCCGACAGCGGCGACCACACCACCGACCCCATTGCCGGGCACCATCGGCAGCTCCGCCCGGAACGGACCCTTCCCCCCGGCCCGGAACTGCGTCTCCACAAAGGTGATGTTGGCGTACACGACCTCCACCACCACCTCGCCGGCCCCCGCCACCGGATCCGCCGCCTCCCCGGCCACCAGCACCTCGGGCCCGCCGAACTCCCGCAACCACACCGCACGCATCCCGCCGCCACCTTCGCTGAACCGACCCCCGGAAGGACATCAGTCTCGCTCCAACGCAGCCGCTGATCATCGGCCGCCGGACGGGGACGGCCTCAGCCGATGGTCCTACCTCCCCACCTCCCGGCCCCGCCGCCGCAAAAACCCGATGCGCGACCACCGCAGGTCGCCCAGACTCGCGCCCATGACGACCCGGATCACCCGCAGCAATCCACCCCAGCTCCACCAGCCTCCCGGCTACCACCACATCACCGTGGTGGAGGCCGGGCGCACCGCCCATCTGGCGGGCCAGTGCCCGATCGGCCCATCGGGCGAGCTGGTCGGCCCCGCCGATCTACCCGCCCAGATCGACCAGGTGGTGACCAACGCCCTGATCGCCCTGGCCGCGGTGGCCGCAGCGCCGAGCGACGTCGTCCGCTCGGTGGTCTACGTGGTCAGTGACGACGTCTCGACCCTGGCCGCCACCTGGCATCACCTCACGGAGTCGGCCCTGGGCGAGGCCTTCACCAGCGCCAGCACCCTGCTGGGAGTAGCCCGCCTCGGCTTCCAGGGCCAACTCGTCGAGGTCGACCTCACCGCGTCCCTGCCGTAGCGGCGAAGCGGGACGCCCCACGCCTGCAACGGCACTGTTGCTGTCGCGACCTGGCCCGCCGTCTCCCGGGCTCGCGCCCGGAAAGAAGGCGCTTCGCGCCGGCGACAAGGGCGGGGGGTGCCTGGGCCCGGCGCGAAGCGTGCGGCGGGGGCGTGGGGCTGGCGCCTGGGCGCGAGACAGGGCGAGTGACCCCAAAACACGGGCGAACGGGCGAACCGGGGTCACTTTCGGGACAAGGTGTCACTTGATCTTGCCGTTATGCCCGATTCATCCGCACATGCCCGTACCAAGAATGACCCGGCGTCCCAAAAGTGACCCCGGTTCAACCGAAGGCGCCTCGCAGGAACGTTTCCGCACCGCCGCAGCGCCGCCCCGCACCGGGAGGGCAGGGGCGCGCCGCCCGGCATCGCACGCCCCGCCGCCCTCCCCGCTCCTCGTTGTTGGCCGCGAGCGGCAGCGAGCCACCCCAGCCCGGCATGGAGCGGCGTGCCCCAGGGAGGTGATGGTGGTTCAGCGGGAGCGAACGCGCACGTCGGAGACGGGGGCGGGACGGGGGCTCGGCCGATGGAGGGATCCCGCCGCACCGGCGGCGACGCCCCGCCTCCCCGGCCGCGCCTCCCCGGCCCCCGCTTCCCCGCCCCACCTCCAACCCGCCTACCCCAGTGCCGCCAAGTGGGCCTTGAACCCGGCGCCGTAGGCGGTGGCCGTGCCGTCGTAGGCGCTGATCAGGGACGGGCCGGAGGAGCAGTCCCAGGTGTTCCAGGTCCAGGCGAGGTACGAGGCGCCGGCGTTGTCCAGCCAGGGCAGCAGCGTGTCCAGGTAGCCGTGGGCGCAGTCGTTCTCGCCCAACTCGCCGGTCACCAGCGGGACCTGGGCCAGCACCGGGGAGATCTGGCTGGTCCAGCAGGAGCTGTTGCTGCAGGTGTTGAAGTTGTACGAGTGCCACGACGCGGCCAGGTTGTGGTCCGGGTCGGTCGGCTCGTAGGTCAGCCACTGGGTGAGGTCGTTGGAGTAGGCGAGCCCGCCGAGCATCAGCACATTGCTCGCGCCGGTGCCGCGTACCGCGTTCACCATCGACTGCATCCCGGCGACCTGGTAGCCGATCCCGGAGCAGGTCCCGCCGTCCCGCCAGCAGGTCCAGGCCTGGGCGGTGGTGCTGGTGGCGCGGTCCGGGTAGGGCTCGTTGAAGAGGTCGAAGACGGTCGAGTTGTCGCCCTTGAAGGTGTTGGCGACCGACGTCCAGAACGGGATCGCCCCCGCGGCGTCCGGCATCGGCTTCTGGCAGGTGGCCGTGGCGCTGCTGCAGGCGGAGGAGTTGCCGGTGTAGACGCCGTCGGTCCAGTGCAGGTCCAGGATGGCGACCAGGCCGTTCTGGTGCAGCAGCGCGACATAGCTCTTGATCGCGTTGATGTAGTTGGCACCCGAGTAGGCGGCCAGGACATTGGACTCGCCGAGCCAGCAGTCCTCGTTCAGCGGCACCCGCACGGCGTTGATGTGCCAGCTCGCCATGGCGGCCACCGAGGCCTGGTCGACCGGTCCGTCGAAGAGCCCGGTCCCCTGGACGCAGGCGAACTCCGCACCGGAGCGGTTCACCCCGTGCAGGGTGACCGTGCTGCCGCTCGCGTTCACCAACTTGTTGCCGGAGACGTGCAGCGCGGGCGCCGACCCGCTGGGCGGCGCGGTGGTCGGCGGTGCAGTGGTCGGTGGGGCCGTAGTGGGCGGTGCGGTGGTCGGCGGCGCGGTGGTGGGCGGCGCCGTCGTCGGTGCCCCCGTCGTCGGGGTCGACGTCGGTCCGCAGGCCACGCCGTTGACCGCGAAGCCGGTCGGCGCCGAATTGGTGCCCGAGTAGCCGAAGTTGGCGTTGGTGGTGACCGAGCCGCCGGCTGCGATGCTGGTGCTCCAGCTGGGTGCGGTGACGGTGACGGTGTGGCCGGACTGGGACCAGGTCCCGTTCCAGCCGCTCTGCAGGGTCTGGTTCCCGGTGGTGGTGTAGGTCAGCGTCCAGGGCTGGACGGCGGCGGTGCCGGTGTCCGTGATGGTCGCGGCGGCGGTGAACCCGCTGCCCCAGTCGTTGCTGACCGAGTAGCTGACGCTGCAGGACACCGTGGCCGCCGCAGCGCTGGACGCCGCGATCGGCAGCAGCGCCGCGGTGAATCCGGCGACCGCGGCGGCCGTGCCGAGCAGGAGTGTGGTGCGGGATCGCATGGGGAGCACCCGATTCTGTTGGCTGGGTGGGGTGCTCGCACTGGCTGCCGGGCGTCAAGGTAGCGGAAGCGCCGGCTTCACAACAGTCCCACAGTCAGAAATTTTCTGCTCATCGTCAAGGGTCTTGACGTGCCGTCAGAACCGCCGGACGATCGGGAGCGCTCCCACTGGTTGCCGCCGTCGGCAGGAGTCGTAAGCCTGCTTCGAATGGGAGCGCTCCCACCCCGTTCACCCGGTTTCGGCCGGTTGTCGATCACGATCCACCCACCCGAAAGGACCGTGAAGTGCCACATCCCCCCCGCCCGCTCGCCCGCTTCCGAACGGCCGCCGCTGCGGCCGCCCTCGGTGCGGCCATGCTGGTCCCCATCGCCGCCACCCAGTCCGCGAGCGCCGCGGTCACCCACGTCGCCAACCCGTACGTCGGCTCCACGCCCTACCTCAATCCGGACTACGTCGCCGAGGTCAACGCCCAGGCGACCGCGGACGGCGGCACCACCGGCTCGACCGAGGCGAAGGTCGCGAGCTACCAGACCGCCATCTGGATGGACCACATCGGCGCCATCGCCGGCGACAGCACCCACCTCGGCCTGAAGGCCCAGCTCGACAAGGCGGAGACGCAGGCCGCGAGCAGCTCCACCCCGGTGCTCTTCGAGGTGGTCATCTACGACCTCCCCGGCCGTGACTGCGCCGCCCTCGCCTCCAACGGCGAGATCCCGGCCACGGCGGCCGGCCTCACCGAGTACGAGTCGCAGTACGTCGACCCGATCGCCGCGCTGCTCGGCAGCAGCACCTACAGCAACCTGCGGATCTCCACGATCATCGAGCCCGACTCGCTGCCCAACGCGGTCACCAACCAGAGCAAGGCGGCCTGTGCGACCGCCACCCCGTACTACGAGACCGGTGTCGAGTACACCCTGAACAAGCTGCACGCCATCCCCAACGTCTACACCTACCTGGACATCGGCCACTCCGGCTGGCTCGGCTGGTCCAGCAACATGGGTCCGGCCGCCCAGGAGTTCGCCAAGGTCGCCAAGGCCACCACCGCCGGCGTGGCCAGCGTGGACGGCTTCATCAGCGACACCGCCAACACCACCCCCACCGACGAGCCGTTCCTGCCCAACTCCACGCTCCAGGTGGGCGGGCAGCCGCTGGACTCGGCCAACTTCTACCAGTACAACCCGTACTTCGACGAGCACACCTACGACGAGGCGATGCACGCCTCGCTGGTCTCGGCGGGCTTCCCCAGCTCGGTCGGGATGCTCATCGACACCTCCCGCAACGGCTGGGGCGGATCGGCCCGGCCGACCTCGCTGAACTCCAGCCCGACCGACGTCAACTCCTACGTGACGGCCAACAAGATCGACCAGCGGCCGTTCCGCGGTGACTGGTGCAACGTCAACGGCGCCGGCATCGGCTCGCGGCCGACCGCGCAGCCGTACGGGGCGAGCGACCCGATCATCGCCTACGTCTGGATCAAGCCCCCGGGCGAGTCCGACGGCGACTACCCGAGCGGCACGCACACCCATGGCGACCCGCACTGCGACCCCAGCGGGACCCAGACCGACGGCAACGGCGGCACCTACCCGACCGACGCCATCCCGGGCTACGACATCCCGGCCGGCAACTGGTTCGCGGCCCAGTTCCAGCAGCTGGTCACCAACGCCTACCCGGCGCTCGGCAGCACCAGCGGTGGCGGTGACACCACTGCTCCCTCCGCTCCGACCAACCTGGCGGTGAGCGGGACGACGAGCAGCAGTGTGTCGCTGACCTGGACGGCGTCCACGGACAATGTGGGTGTGACCGGGTACGCGGTGTACCGGGGTTCGACGAAGGTCGCCACGGTGACCACGACCTCCTACACGGACACCGGGCTGACCGCCTCGACGGCGTACAGCTACCACGTCACGGCCCAGGACGCGGCCGGCAACGTCTCCGCCTCCTCGGCGACGGTCACCGGAACCACCTCCGCCTCCAGCGGCGGCGGTGACACCACTGCTCCCTCCGCTCCGACCAACCTGGCGGTCAGTGGGACGACCAGCAGCAGTGTGTCGCTGACCTGGACGGCGTCCACGGACAACGTGGGTGTGACCGGGTACGCGGTGTACCGGGGTTCGACCAAGGTCGCCACGGTGACCACGACCTCCTACACCGACACCGGGCTGACCGCCTCGACGGCGTACAGCTACCACGTCACCGCCCAGGACGCGGCCGGCAACGTCTCCGCCTCCTCGGCGACGGTCACCGGAACCACCTCCGCCTCCAGCGGCGGCGGAGGCAGCGTCGGGTGCACCGCGACGTACAGCATCAGCAGCGACTGGGGCGCCGGCTTCAACGCCAACGTCACCGTCACCAACACCGGCACCACCGCCACCAAGTCCTGGACCGTCACCTGGACCTGGGCCGGCAACCAGACCGTCTCCAGCATGTGGAACGCCGTCTACACCCACTCCGGCTCGGCCGTCACCGCGGCCAACGAGCCCTACAACAATGTGATCGCCGCCGGGGGCAACACCAGCTTCGGCTTCGGGGCGACCTACTCCGGCACCAACACCGCTCCGACGCTCACCTGCACCGCGAGCTGACCGAGCAGCTCCAGCACGCTGCGGCGCGGCCCCCTCCCCGGGCCGCGCCGCAGCGGCGCGCGGGCCGATCCCGCACCACCGCGCGGCATGATCACGCGGGTGGCCCAACCGTTTCCCGGCGGATGTAATGTGGGGCCGCACAAGCACAGACCGGCACAGCAGCGGGAGGCCCCCACCCGCCCGGCCTCGAGGGAATCGGCCCTGATGGAACTCGCGTACATCCCCAGCCCTTCACAGGGCGTCTGGCACATCGGCCCGCTGCCGATCCGCGCGTACGCGCTGTGCATCATCCTGGGCATCGCCGCCGCCCTGTGGCTGACCCGGCGCCGCTGGATCAAGCTCGGCGGCAACCCGGACGACGTCGTGGACATCACCCTGTGGGCGGTTCCGTTCGGCATCGTCGGCGGCCGGCTCTACCACGTGATCACCGACCCGGAGCTCTACTTCAAGTCCGGTGAGCAGCCGATCCGCGCCCTCTACATCTGGGACGGCGGCCTGGGCATCTGGGGCGCGGTCGCGCTGGGCGCGCTCGGCGCCTGGATCGGCTGCCGCCGCCGCGGGGTCCCGTTGGCGGCCTTCGCCGACGCGCTGGCGCCGGGGCTGATCCTGGCCCAGGCCATCGGCCGCTGGGGCAACTACTTCAACCAGGAGCTCTACGGCGACCCCACCACGCTGCCCTGGGGCCTCAAGATCACCTACACCGACGCCAACGGCGACATCGCCCACGGCGTCTTCCAGCCGACCTTCCTCTACGAGTCGCTGTGGGACCTGGCCTGCGTGGCACTGCTGCTCTACGCGGACCGCCGCTGGAACTTCCACTCCGGGCGGCTGTTCGCGCTCTACGTGGCCTGCTACACGGCGGGCCGCGGCTGGATCGAGTCGCTGCGCACCGACCACGCCAACCACTTCTTCGGCCTGCGGCTCAATGACTGGACCTCGCTGATCTGCTTCGTGGTCGCCGTCGGCTATCTGATCCTGTCCCGAAACCGCCCTGAACCGGAGAACCGCCTGGGCAGGTCCCGGCTGGCCCCGGAGGGTCCCGCGGACGACGCGACCATCGGCGACTCGAGCGTCGCCTTCACCAAGGACGTCCCCGACACGCCCGACACGGAGCCGAACGCGGAACCGGACCCGGAGCCCGACGCGGAACCGGCCGAGGCGGACGGCCGGTCGGCGGACCAGCCGGAGAAGCACACCCCCCGGGTCTGACGCCCTGACACCCACCGATCGCTGAGCTGAGGGAGGCGTGGTGCCCGAGGGCACCACGCCTCCCTCAGCTCATGGCCGGAGCCGTCACCCGCTGATCGGGTCCAGCTGCTCCGCGGCCGGGCGCAGCAGCCAGACGTCGCCGCCGGGCTGCGCGGAGAGCTCGGGCAGCGCCCTGAGCGCGGTCCGGTCGCCCGCGTCCGCCGCCGCGCGGATCACGTCGTTGGCGGCGAAGGCCTGGAAGTTCAGCTCCGGATAGGTCCAGGCGGCGGCGCCGGTCGCGGCCGGGACGACGAAGTCCACGGACTTCAGCAGACTGCCGCCGGCGGGCGTGGTGTAGTGCCAGAGGTCGACGCCGACGTGCTCGCCGATCTGGGCCAGCCGGGTCAGCGCCAGCAGATTGAAGTCGGAGTAGTGGTAGCTGGTGGTCCGGGTGAGCTCCAGCGGCTGGCTGCCGTCGGCGGCCAGCTGGACGTCCAGGCGCTTGCTCTCGGCGCCCTTCACGATGCTCGTGGCCAGTGCCTTCTGCCCGGTTGCCAGGGCCAGTGCGGCCTCCTGCATGTCGAAGAAGGAGCCGTGGTTGTTGGTCGCGGCGGCCTCGTCCGAGCCGTTCTGGCTGGTCTGCAGCCAGCTGAGGAACTGGCTGTCCCAGCTGGTCATCCCGGTGTGGTCGGCGCCGGTCCAGCCCGGGGCGCCGGTGTCCAGGATCGCGGTGGCGTCCAGGATGTCGGTGAACTGCTGGGAGAAGTCGATGATGCCGATCCCGCGTCCGTCCACCTTGCAGGGGATGAACTGGGTGTAGTTCAGGCTGGGGTTCATCCGGGTCGCCGGGTCGACGAACCAGGTCCGCAGGTCCAGCGCGGCGCGCTCGGCGTAGCCGGCCTTTCCGGTGTAGTACCAGGCCAGGGTGAGGGTGTAGACGGCGTTGAACATCTCGCCGCGCTCGCTGTGGTCGGTGATGGTGTCGATGGCGGGGTTGCGCACCCCGTCCTTCTGGACGTACGGGCAGCCCCACGGGTTGGCCGCGGTCTGCGGCTGGCTGGGCCACCAGTACGGGGCCTCGCTGAGGTAGTCGTGCTTGTCCCCGCTGGGCGCGGTCTGCGGTTTGTCCATCACCGACCAGGGCCCCTGGGTGAGGTAGCCGTCGGCCTGTCCGGTGAGCGTCCGCAGCTCGCTGCGCAGCTGCGGGACGCCGGCCTTGACCAGCAGCCGGGTCAGCGCCAGCCGGTTGCCGTCGAGCACGACGGTGCGGGGCACGGGGGAGGGGCGGGCGCTCGCGGAGGCGGACGCCGGGGCGAGCAGGGCGAGGACGGTCGCGCCGACGGCGACCAGTGCGGCGGTGATGCGGCGGCTCATGGGACTCCTCGTGCGGTGGGAGGAAGTTCATGTATATGACCGACGGTCATGAATGTGTCCGCAGCGAGGATAGGCAGCAGCCCCCGCCGGGCACAATGGGCTCGACAGGATCAGAGCTGACGAATGGTCAGTGCGCAGCCGGAGGCCGGGCCGCAGCCGGGCTCAGCTGTCGGAGTCCGCGTCCGCAGCGTCTTCGGTGTCCGCAGCGCCTTTAGCCTCCGCAGCGTCCGCGCCGTCAGCCGCCTCCGCAGCAGCCGCCTCCGCAGCAGCCGCCTCCGCAGCAGCCGCCTCGGCAGCGGCCGCCTCCGTCTCGGGCGCGCGGTGGTGGCGCCGCCAGAGCCAGACGCACAGTGCGATCAGCACGATCCCGCCGACCACGCCGGCGGCCACCGTCCCCACGGTGTGCGCGGTCCTCGCGTAGGCCGCCCCGGCCAGGTACCCCAGCAGGGTGTAGCCGACGCCCCAGATCAGCCCGCCCGCCGCGTTGAACAGCAGGAACCGCCGGTACGGCAGCTGGGAGAGCCCGGCCAGCGCCGGGACCATGGCCCGGAACAGGGCCACGAAGCGGCCCAGGAACACCGCGGCCGGGCCCTTCTCGCGCATGAAGGTGCGCGAGCGCTCGATCCGGTCCTGGTACCGCACCGCGAGCCGGGTGGACAGCAGGGCGGGGCCGAACCGCCGGCCCACCTCGTACCCCACCGAGTCGCCGACCACGGCGGCCAGCACCACCACCGCCATCAGCGCGGGCAGGTTCACCCCGTTGTGCGCGCTGGCGATGACCCCGCCGATGACCACGGCGGTCTCGCCGGGCAGCACGAAGCCGAAGAAGAGGGCGTCCTCGGTGAACACCAGAGCGGCGACGACCAGGTAGACCAGGGGTCCGGACAGGTGCTGCAACCAGTCGGTGATCGCCTGCATCAGGCCATCATAGGAGTCCGGGCACCGGGGACAGGCCGAGGCTCGCGGGCCGCGCGTGTTCCTGGTGCAGGTGCTCCACGTGGTGCACCGCCTGGTCCAGCAGGGCCGCGACATGGGAGTCGTACAGGGCGTAGACCACGCTGCGTCCGCGGCGCTCGCCGACCACCAGGCCCTGCTCGCGCAGCACCCGCAGCTGGTGCGAGCAGGCGGACTGCTCCAGGCCCACCTCGGCGGCCAGTTCGGTGGCGGCGCAGGCGCCCTCGCGCAGCCGGGCCAGGATCAGCAGCCGGGAGGGGGTGGCCAGGGCCTGCAGGGTTCCGGCCACCCGGGCGGCGGCCGCCGGGTCGAGGCGCCCGGGGCGCGGATCGCGCTGCTCATTCGGCTGGCCCATGCTCACATCGTACTCAGTGGCATGTCACCGGTGGTTCCAAGTCAGCCGGTAGCATCGAGCCGTGTACCGATGGATGGGGCCCGGGCGCTGCGAGGGAGGGGGAGAGCCGTGTCGTTGATGGCAACACTGTCGGTGGTCTTCGCCGTGCTCGCCGCCGTGAGCAATGCGCTGGGCACGGTCCTGCAGCGGCGCGCCGCACTGATCGTCCCGCAGTCGAACGGGTTCCAGCTGCAGCTGATGTGGGACCTGCTGCGGACCCCGATCTGGTTCTTCGGCATCCTCGGGGTGATCTTCGCGGCGGTCTTCCAGGGGTTGGCGCTGGTCACCGGCCCGCTGGCGGTGGTCCAGCCGATCTTCGTGCTGGAGCTGCCGTTCGCGCTGCTGATCTCGGGGCTGGTCTTCCGCAAGCCGATGCCGCGCAGCGGCTGGCTGTCGGTGGCCTGCATCGTGGTCGGTCTGGGCACCGCGCTGGCCGCGGCCGCCCCCAGCGGCGGGGAGCTGCAGCCTCCGGCGGCGCTCTGGCTGCTGGCGCTGCTCTGCTGCGGCGGGATGATGGTGGTGCTCGCCGGCGCGGCGCTGAAGCGGCCGGTCGGCCGGGCCCGCGCGGCCTGCCTGGGGACGGCGGCGGCCATCGGCTACGCCCTCACCGCCGCCCTGATGAAGTCGGCCACCGACACCCTCGACCACGGCGGTGTCAGGGCGTTCTTCACCGCCTGGCAGACCTACGCCTTCGCCGCGGTCGGCGTCTGCGCGCTGTTCCTGCTGGAGAACGCCATGCAGGCGGGACCGCTGGTGGCGTCCCAGCCCGCGCTGACCCTGGGCGACGCGCTTATCAGCCTGTCCCTGGGGGTGACGCTGTACTCGGAGTCGGTGCGGGTCGGCTGGTGGCTGGTGCCGGAGATCTTCGGGGTCGGGCTGGTGCTGCTGGGTGTGGTCGGCCTGTCCCGGTTGCAGTCGGGCAGCGGCGCGCCGGAGGAGGAGGCACGGACGGAGTCGGCGGCGTCCTCGGTGGACGTCTCAGAGACGGCCTGACCCGGACCGGCCGAGCCGGGCGGCGGACCGCACGGCCTGCTGGTAGAGCGCCAGCGTGTCCTGGTCGAAGTAGCTGCTGTAGGAGATGCCGGCGGTGTAGCCGCCCTGCTCGAAGCCGCCGATGACCCCCACGATCGCATCGCCCTGCCTGCCCACGCTGTCCGCGGCCTTGCCCGTCGCGGCCACGA
The DNA here is from genome assembly GCF_042510965.1 of Streptacidiphilus jeojiensis. Lineage (NCBI taxonomy): Bacteria > Bacillati > Actinomycetota > Actinomycetes > Kitasatosporales > Streptomycetaceae > Streptacidiphilus > Streptacidiphilus jeojiensis. The sequence continues at coordinate 298,951 of NZ_JBEUKS010000007.1, read as the reverse complement.
CCCAGGGGCTGCCGCTGGTGCCGTCGGTGAAGTCGGCGCAGACCACCCGCAGTTGGGTGTCGGCGAACCGGCTCGCGGTGTTGCTGCAGGTGATCGGCGCGTCCTTGTCCTGCGGATAGCCGGTGAGGGTGACCGCGACCGACGCGCCGTCGCCCACGTCGGGATCGGTCTCCAGCCGGTTCGCCCCCACCACCTGCTCCAGGGTGCGGCCGTGCAGCGGTGCCACCACGGCGAAGGCGACGTCGAGGTCGGTGTCGTCGTCGGCGGTCCAGCGGGTGTCCTCGACGACGTCGACCACCTTCCACTCCCCGTAGGGAGCCGTGCCGTCGCGGTAGCCGGGGACGAAGACCGTGGTCCCCGGGTCGGTGGAGAGGCAGTGCGCGGCGGTGACGATGAGGTCGCCGCCGGGGCTGTGCACCACGCTCGCCGAGCAGTAGTGGTACGACATGCTGCTGTCGTCGAACAGCGCGCCCACCCGTGCCGACCTGGCCGAGGGCATGACCGGACCGCTGCTGCCCGGCCCCTGGGTGGCGGCGACCGCGGCGGTGGCGCTGCCACCGGCCATCACCAGCAGCCAGGCGAGCACGGTGACGACCCAGCGGGCGGCGGATCGGGCGGCAGCCCGCGGTCGGAGAACCCTCACGCCGCTACGCTCCCAGATCAGTTCTGTGCCCGGGCCGGTGATTTGATGAGTAATCGTTGAGAATCGTACAAGTCGGCCATGCCGACCGGGTCCACCAAGTCGACGCTCCGGCCCGATGGCGCTCCACGACGGCATAATGCTCAGTGCGTACAGCGATTCGATGGATGAGGGAGCCCGCATGTTCGAGCTGGGGACCGACGGCCCCTCCGTGATCGTCGCCGGACTGGACGGTTCGCCGTCCTCGATGCGCGCCGCGGCCTACGCGGCGGGGCTGGCCCGGCGGCAGGGCTCGATGCTCGCGCTGGTCTACATACAGCCGATGGGCACCATGGGCGGTGCCGACGTGGGCGTCGCCATCAACCAGGCCGGGCACGAGGTCGCCGCGGACCTGGAGCGGCAGATCCGCGAGGGCGTCGACCAGGGCAGCCACGGCCCCAGCATCCGCTGGGAGTTCCACACCGCGCCCGGTGACGCCTACGCGGGCATCGTGGAGCACGCCGACCGACTGAAGGCCGACGCGGTGGTCATCGGCGCGTCGGAGAAGGCCGGCCACCGCATCCTCGGCTCGGTGGCGGTGCGGCTGGTGAAGGCGGGCCGTGCCGGTCGCGCCGCCGTCGGGCCGTGACCGGGCCGCTCAGGCCCGCCGGATGTCCGGCTCCAGGTAGATCACCCGGGCGATCGGCACCGCGGCCCTGATCCGGGCCTCGGCCGCGTCGATGGCCCGGGCCACTTCGGCGGCGGTGTCGTCGTGCTGCACCGCGATCTTGGCCGCCACCAGCAGCTCCTCCGGGCCCAGGTAGAGGGTGCGCATGTGGATCACCCCGGTGACCACGTCCCCGTCCACCAGCGCGGCGCGGATCGAGGCGTTGTCGGCCGCCCCCGCGCCCTCGCCGAGCAGCAGGCTCTTGGTCTCGATGCCGAGCACCACCGCGATGCACACCAGCAGGGTGCCGATGCAGAGCGTGCCCACGCCGTCCCAGACGCCGTCCCCGGTGGCCAGGCTCAGCCCCACCCCGAACAGCGCCAGGACCAGGCCGATCAGCGCGCCGAAGTCCTCCAGCAGCACGATCGGCAGCTCGGGCGCCTTGGCCCGGCGGATGAACTGGACCCAGCTCTGCGAGCCGCGCAGCTCCCCGGACTCCCTCACCGCGGTGCGGAAGGAGAAGCCCTCCGCGCAGATCGAGAACAGCAGCACGCCGACCGGCCAGTACCAGTGGTCCAGCGAGTGCGGGTGCCGCACCTTCTCGACCCCCTCGTACAGCGCGAACAGGCCGCCGACGCTGAACAGCACGATGGCGACCAGGAACCCGTAGACGTAGCGCTCCCGGCCGTAGCCGAAGGGGTGCTCCTCGGTCGCCGCCCGCTTGGCCTTGCGGCCGCCGAGCAGCAGCAGCGCCTGGTTGCCCGAGTCGGCGACCGAGTGCACGCCCTCCGCGAGCATCGAGGAGGACCCGCTGAAGGCGAACGCCACGAACTTCGCCAGCGCGATGGCCAGATTCGCCCCCAGCGCCGCCACGATCGCCTTGCTACCGCCGCTTGCACTCATGCTTCCCGCTGTCCCCTCGACCGTTCTCACCGCGCCGGCTCTTACCGCGCTCTAACCTAGCCCGAGCAGGAAGCCTATCGGCTACCGGCGCAGCAGCCCGGACAGCACCTTGCCCTCGGTGGAGAGGATGCCGGACCGGTAGTCGAACCGGGGCGTGGCGGAGAACAGCAGCCACTGGTACTTCATGTTCTCGGCGAACCAGTAGGCGGGGGTGAGGTCCCCGGGCTGCATCCCACGCACCGTCACATCGCCGGAGACGGTGTACCCGTCGGCCACCCGCTGGTTGGCCCGCATCCCGGTGAAGAGGCGGTAGGCGGCCTGCTTGTAGCCGGCGTCACCGGTCAGCCGCCAGAGGTCCAGCGCGGCGTTGGCGTACTCGGGGCGCAGCTGGCTGCCCTTGTCGACCGCGGCCAGGGTGGCCGGGTCCACCGTCTCCGGCAGCACCGGGTGCCGGGCCAGCACGTCGGACCAGGTGCGGAAGTACGCCTGACCGCGCTTCAGGTCGCCGCCCTTGGCGAGCAGGCCGGCGTAGAAGGACCCCAGCTCGGACTGGGCGGTGCCGCCGACGGGCCTCCCGGTGCGGAAGTCGACGGACCTGAACCACAGCCGGCCGCCGACGGTGACCGCCTGGTGGGCCGTGATCGCCGCGGTCAGCTGCCGGTACCAGGTGGACAGCTGACGGTCGCCGAGCAGGGCCGAGCCGCCCCAGAGGTACTCGTAGAAGGAGTCCACCGGCGGGTTGGGGGCGGCGGCGGTGGTGTCGATCCAGCGGCCGGTCTCGGCGTGGATGGTCGACCCCAGCAGCCCCAGCGAGCTGCGGCGGGAGATGACGGCCCGGTAGGCGCGCATCGAGGCGTCGTAGTAGCGCGGGTCGCCGGTGAGGTCGGACAGCAGGCCGAACTCCATGACGTTGGTGCAGGCCTCGGCCAGCGGCACGGTGGTGCCCGAGACCGCGCCGGTGCGCAGGTTGACACGGGTGTACGGGATGCCGGTCGGCGACTTGGTGAAGGCGGGCAGCAGCCGGTCGGACAGCTCCCTGGCCCGGGCCAGCAGGCTGGACCTGCCGGTGGCCAGATGGCCCGCGAGCAGCCCGCCGACCAGCCGGATGACCGCCTCGAACAGCTGCACCTGGACGTTCTGGGCCGGGTCCAGATGGGCGTCGATCCAGTCGCAGCTGCGGGTCAGTTCGGCGTCCTCGCCCATCAGGTAGAGGGTGTCCAGGGCCTCCACCATGGACAGGCCGAAGGTGTGCCCGGGGGCGAAGAAGTCGTGGTGGCGGCGGCTCACCGGGCAGACCTCGTCGTAGCCCCAGGCGTGCTCGGTGTAGCCGCGCCAGCCGTGCAGGAACTCGGCGTGCACCTCGGCCGCGGCGGTCCGGTCCGAGGGCAGGCCGCTGCCCGGGGCGGCTGCGATGGCGGCTGCGGCGGTGCCGGGGAGCAGTGCGGTGGCCGCGGTGCCGGCCACGGCCGTCCCGATCAGGGTCCGTCGGGACAGCGGCCGCGAGGGGAGGAGGTCGCGGAGTGATGAGGAGTTCTGGCGCATGGCTACAGGACTAAGCCTGTCAACGTACCGTGGCGTCCATTGGCCGCAGGGCGGCGTGGCGTCCGGAGTCACCCGGCTGGGCTGCGAGGATGCCCTTCGAGGGGGAGGTTTCGGCTCACTCGAAGGAGTGAGGCGCTTCGTCTTTCTGACGCATGATCAGGCTGACGTATTTTCTGGAGATATGACCGTGCGGCGACAGGAGGACGGGATGGAGCGGGCCGTGCTGCGCCATGCCGAGCAGGTGATGGGCACCGTGGTGTCCTTCGACCTCAGGAGGGCGGACGACCGGGCCGTCGACGGCCTGCGGCGGGCGGTCGCCTGGCTGCACCGGGTGGACCGGGTCTTCTCCACCTACCGTCCGGACAGCCAGATCAGCCGGTTGGGGCGGGGCGAACTGACGGTCGGTGAGTGCGATCCCGACGTCGCCGAGGTGCTGGCGCTGGGAGCGGCGGCGGAGCGGGACGGCGACGGCTTCTTCTCGGTGCGGCCCGGCGGACCCGACGGCCCCAGTGGCGGTCTCGACCCCTCCGGCGTGGTCAAGGGCTGGGCGGTGGAGCGGGCCTCGCGGATCCTGCTGGAGGCCGGCTCGGCGGACCACAGCGTCAACGGCGGCGGGGACGTGCAGACCGCGGGGGAGCCCGAGCCGGGGCGGGGCTGGAGCCTGGCGGTGGCCCATCCGCTGCACCCGGGGGCGTTCGCGACCGTGGTCCGCGGCAGCGGCATCGCCCTGGCCACCTCGGGGACGGCCGAGCGGGGCGAGCACATCCTGGACCCGCACACCGGTCGGCCGGTCCCGGCCGGACTGCTGTCGGTGTCGGTGGTGGGGGCGTCGCTGACGGCCGCGGACATCGCCGCCACCACGGCCTTCGCGATGGGCCCGGGCGCCGGGCGGGCCTGGCTGGAGACGCGGCCGGGGCTGGAGGGCTTCGCCGTCACGGCGGAGGGCCGGGCGTGGTGGACGCCCGGCTTCCCCGCCTACGTGCCCGAGGGGCTCACTGGCGCGCCCTGAGCGACTCGGTGTGGGCCTTGATCTCGTCCTTGGTCAGGTACGAGTCGGTGTACTCGAAGTCGCGCAGCGTGGCCGGGCGGCCGCGCTGGAAGCCGGTGCGGACGAAGTCGTCCCCGGCGGTCGCGTTGAGCAGCCAGTTGGTCATCACCCGCACCTTGGCGACATTGGTCCGCAGCGCCATCAGGTGGTAGCCGCGGGCCACGCCCTGCGCGGCCACGCCGGTGAGCTCCACCCCGAGCGGCTTGGACACCGCGTCGGCGCCGCCCAGGTCCACCACCAGGCCCAGGTCCTTGTGGAAGTAGGGCTTGGCCTCCTGCCCGCGCAGCGCGGCCACGACGTTGTCGGCGACGACCTTGCCCTGCCGCTGGGCGTGCTGCGCGGTCGGCGGGCAGACCGAGCCGTCGCCCTTGGCCAGGTCGGGCACGGCGGCCGCGTCGCCCAGCGCGTAGACGCCCTCGAACTGCGGGACCTTCATCTCGGCGGTGGTCACCAGCCGGCCGCGTACCGTCTCCGCGTCCAGGGTGGCGATCAGCGGGCTGGCGGCGACGCCGGCGGTCCAGATCAGGGTGCGCGAGGGGACCACCCGGCCGTCGGTGAACTTCACCGACTCCTCGCCGACCTCGGCCACCGAGACCCCCAGCGAGACCTCGATCCCGCGCTTGCGCAGCACGTCCAGCGCGGTGGCGCCGAGCTTGTCGCCCAGCTCCGGCATCAGCTTGGGGGCGATGTCGATCAGGTGCCACTTGATCAGGTTGGGGTTCAGCCGCGGATAGCGCTTCACCGCCGAGGTGGTCACCCGCTGCAGGCAGGCGGCGGTCTCGGTGCCGGCGTAGCCGCCGCCGACGACCACGAACTGCAGCCGGGAGATCCGCTCCTCCCGGTTGGTGGCCGCGTCGGCCAGGTCCAGCTGGCTGATCACGTGGTCGCGCACGAAGGCGGCCTCGGCGAGGGTCTTCATCCCGCGCGCGTGGTCGCTCAGCCCGGGGATGTCGAAGGTGCGGGTGACGCTGCCGGGGGCGAGCACGATGTAGTCGTACTCCTCGTTCACGATCTCGTCGGTGATCTTCCGGACCACGCAGACCTTCGCCCTGGGGTCGACGCCGATGGCGCCGCCGGGGATGATCCGGGTCCGGGTCAGCATCCGGCGCAGCGACACCGCGACCGACTGCGGGGTCAGCACCCCGGCGGCCACCTGCGGCAGCAGCGGGAGGTACAGCTCGTAGCTGAACGGGGCGACGATGGCGATGTCGGCCTCACCGGGGGCCAGCTTCCGCTCCAGCCTCCGGGCGCACTCGACGCCGGCGAAACCGCCGCCGACCACCAGGATCCGAGGTCGTTCCATGTTCACTCCTAGTGGATGTCGTCATAGTGCGTCGCATGTTCATATGGGCCTATTCCTGCCCGCCACCCTGGCACGCACACCAGTGCGCTGCCACCGGGAACGGCCAAGTCGGTGGCCGCACCGAGGGGCGGGCCGCCGGATAGGGTGGGGCCCATGTTGTCTGAGCTGCGGGCTGTCCGGTATGTGACGCCGCTTCGGGAGGGCGGCTCGCTGCCGGGGCTGGTGGAGGGCGGCGACGGCGGGCACTGGGTGGCCAAGTTCACCGGCGCGGCGCAGGGGCGCAAGGCGCTGGTGGCCGAGGTGGTCTCGGGCGAGCTGGCCCGCCGGCTCGGCCTGCGGGTGCCGGAACTGGCCACCGTCGAGGTCGATCCGCTGCTGGTGGTGGGCGAACCGGACGAGCGGGTGCAGGACCTGGTGAAGGCCTCCGGCGGCACCAACCTGGGGGTGGCCTTCCTGCCGCGGGCCCTGGGCTTCGACCCGCTGGCCTTCCCGGTCGACCCGGTGACCGCCGGGCGGGTGCTCTGGCTGGACGCGCTGACCGGCAATGTGGACCGGTCCTGGCGCAACCCCAACCTGCTGGTGCTGCGCGGCGAGCTGTGGCTCATCGACCACGGCGCCAGCCTGATCTTCCACCACAACTGGCCCCGGGCAGCGGCGGCGGTGGACCGGCCCTACGACGCCTCGGACCACGCACTGCTGCGGTTCGCCCCGGACCTCGGGGCCGCCGACGCCGCACTGGCCGGGACGGTCACCGAGGAGCTGCTCCGGGAGGTGCTGGCGCTGGTCCCCGGCGTCTGGCTGGAGGACGAGCCGGGCTTCGGCTCGGCGGCCGAGGTCAGGGAGGCCTACGTGGCCCAGCTCGCCGCCCGGGTGTCGGGCCCGCGGAACTGGCTGCCGGAGGTGGCGGGATGACCGAGTACGTGTACGAGTACGCGCTGGTCCGGGTGGTGCCCCGGGTCGAGCGCGGGGAGCGGATGAACGCCGGGGTGCTGGTCTACAGCCGCCAGGCCGGACTGGTCCGCGCGGTGATCCACCTGGACGAGGGCCGGCTGCTGGCGCTGGACCCGGAGGCGGACGTGACCGCGGTGCGCAGCGCGCTGGCGGCCGTCGCCGCGGTCTGCTCGGGCGGCGCGGACGCCGGGCAGGCGGCGGCGGACGACCCCGGCCGCCGCTTCCGCTGGCTGACCGCGCCGCGCAGCACCGTGGTGCAGCCGGGTCCGGTGCACTGCGGGCTGAGCGCCGACCCGGCGGCCGAGGCGGAGCGGCTGCTGGACCTGCTGGTGCGCTGACCCCGGCGACGGCCCCGGCGACGTCTGCGGCGGCCCAGGCGGTGGCCCCGGCCGACCGCTCCGACCTGGACTGTTAGGCTTGCGAAGCGTGACCGTCAAGCCGAAGATCCCCAATGTCCTCGCCTCCCGCTACGCCTCCGGCGAGTTGACCCGCCTGTGGTCCCCCGAGCACAAGGTCGTCCTGGAGCGGCAGCTGTGGCTGGCCGTGCTCAAGGCGCAGGCCGACCTGGGGGTCGAGGTTCCGGAAGGAGCCGTCGCCGACTACGAGCGGGTGCTGGACCAGGTCGACCTGGCCTCGATCGCCGAGCGCGAGCGGGTCACCCGGCACGACGTGAAGGCCAGGATCGAGGAGTTCAGCGCCCTGGCCGGGCACGAGCAGATCCACAAGGGCATGACCTCGCGCGACCTCACCGAGAACGTCGAGCAGCTGCAGATCCGGCAGTCCCTGGAGCACGTCCGGGACCGCACCGTGGCGCTGCTGGTGCGGCTGGCCGCGCTGGCGGCCGAGCACGGCGAGCTGGTCATGACCGGTCGCTCGCACAACGTGGCGGCCCAGGCCACCACCCTCGGCAAGCGCTTCGCCTCGGCCGCCGACGAGATCCTGGTCGCCTTCCGGCGGCTGGAGGAGCTCATCGCCCGCTACACGCTGCGCGGCATCAAGGGCCCGGTCGGCACCTCCCAGGACATGCTGGACCTGCTCGGCGGCGACCAGGACAAGCTGGCCGACCTGGAGCGGCGGGTCGCCGGCCACCTGGGCTTCCAGCAGGGCTTCACCAGCGTCGGCCAGGTCTACCCGCGCTCGCTGGACTACGACGTGCTCTCCGCGCTGGTCCAACTGGCGGCCGGACCGAGCAGCCTGGCCAAGACCATTCGGCTGATGGCCGGGATCGAGCTGGTGACCGAGGGCTTCAAGGAGGGCCAGGTCGGCTCCTCGGCGATGCCGCACAAGATGAACACCCGCTCCTGCGAGCGCGTCAACGGCCTGGCGGTGATCCTGCGCGGCTACGCCTCGATGGTCTCCGAGCTGGGCGGCGACCAGTGGAACGAGGGCGACGTCTCCTGCTCGGTGGTGCGCCGGGTGGCCCTGCCGGACGCCTTCTTCGCCTTCGACGGCCTGGTCGAGACCTTCCTGACGGTGCTGGACGAGTTCGGTGCCTTCCCCGCCGTGATCGCCGTCGAGCTGGACCGCTACCTGCCCTTCCTCGGCACCACCAAGGTGCTGATGGCCTCGGTCCGGGCCGGCGTCGGCCGGGAGACCGCGCACGAGGCGATCAAGGAGCACGCGGTGGCCTCGGCGCTGGCCATGCGGGCCGGGGTGCGCGAGAACCAGCTGGTGCAGCGGCTCGCCGAGGACGAGCGGATCCCGCTGGACCGGGCCCAGCTGGACGCGCTGCTCGCGGACCGACTGTCCTTCACCGGTGCGGCGGCGAGCCAGGTCGCGGCGGTCGTCGGCCAGGTGGAGCAGGTGGCGGCGCGCTACCCGGAGGCCGCCAAGTACACCCCGGGCGCCATTCTCTGACGCCGTGTGACGTGACGCTCCCGACGTGACGTGACATGCGGAAGGTCCCCTGCTGGGGGGAGAGCAGAGGACCTTCCGGGGCGGCGATCGGGAGTCCAGGGGGGATTGGTGCCTCCCGGTCCAGCCGCACAGTACGCCTACCCGCACTGGGGGGCTGAAACCTTGAAGACGCATCAGATTTTCCTGAGCCGGCCCTCAGCGCGCGGCGATTCCGGGGAAGACCGCCTCGTCCAGGAACAGGCCCACCGCGACGGCCACCGGGATGGCGATCAGCGCGCCGATCACCCCCATCAGCGCGCCGCCCGCCAGCACCGCCAGGATGGTGACCAGCGGATGCACCTCGACCGCGAACTTCATCGCCCTGGGCACGATCAGGTAGTCCTCGGCGATCCGGAAGACGATGTAGAACACCGCCGTGGCCACCGCCACCGGGAACGACACCACCAGTGCCACCAGCGAGACCACGATGCCGCCGATGGTCGAGCCGACCACCGGGATCAGGTCCATCAGGCCCACGAAGACGCCCAGCGCCGCCGGGTAGGGCACGCCCAGGGCCACCAGCCAGATCAGCGTGGCCAGGCCCGCGATCACCGAGGTGGCCACATTGGCAAGCATGTAGCGGCCGGTGCGCTGCAGCACCTCGTCGGTCATCGCCTCGGCGCGCTCCCGCCGGCTGCCGCGGACGAAGCGCAGGCAGAACCGCTTCAGCGCGGGCAGGCTCGCCAGGAAGTACAGCGTCAGGGTGATCACCAGGAAGAAGCCGGTGAGGGTGCTGATCAGCAGCTGCCCCGCCCCCATCAGGCCGTTCACGACGGTGCCCGCCCCGCTGCCGCCGAGCTGTGTCTTCACCTTGGCGATCAGGTGGTAGCGGTCCTCCAGCCGGCCCAGGAAGGAGTGGTGGTCGTGGAGCTGCTGCAGCCAGGTCGGAATGATCTTCACCAGCGCATTGACCTCGCTGGTCACCGGGGGCACGAAGAGCGAGATCAGTGAGCCCAGCACCACCACCAGGCCGACGATCACGGTCAGCACCGCCCAGCGCCGCGCCATGCCCCTGCTGGTGAACCAGCCGACGATCGGCTCCAGGCTGACCGCGATCACCAGCGAGAGCAGCACCAGCATCAGCACGCTCTGGATCTTCAGCACCGCCTGCATCAGCAGATAGGCCGTCAGCAGGCCCAGCCCCAGCCGCAGTCCGACGGTGTACCAGGAGCGCCTGGCGGCGTCGGCGCCGGGCCGTGCGGTGGACCCCTCGTCCGGGGCCGGTGCTGACGGTGTGTCGGCCTGGTCCGTGCTCACGGTACTCCTCGCGTTCAGGGCCCGGCTGGGCTGCCGGGAGCAGGCGCCTACCCCGAACGGCCCTGTGCACCCGCGCACCCGTGCGAACCGTAGCAACGCGGGGAAGGGTGTGTCGTTGGGTTTGCAGAGCAGGGCGGATCTCGGACCGTGGGAGCACCGAATGACGATCGAACTGACGCTGGCACTGCCAGGGGGGCGGCTTCCCGACCCCGGTGACCATCCCGACCGGGCCCGGCTGCGGCGCGAGCACGACGCCTGGTTCCGGGAGCGGATGGCGGGCGTCGGACTGCCGCTGGAGCACCGGTTGTTCCGGGAGTGCGAGGGCGTCAGCCTGATGTGCCGGGTGCTGCCAGGGGCGGACGCCGACCGGCTGCTCGGCATCTGCCTGGCCGCCTCGGTGCTGTTCCTGCTGGACGATGTGACGGACGGTGACTCGACCGAGACCTCGCAGGCCGAGCGCTATCTGGCGGTGCTGGGCGGGGCATCGGCCGAGGGCGGTTCGGCGCATCTGCGGCTGCTGGCGCAGACCCTGGAACGGGTCCGCCAAGGCGTCTCGGCGCAGCTGTGGGCCCGGTTCGTGGAGGGGTTCTCCGAGGTGGTGCGGACCGCCGCGGTGAAGTCGGCCGCACCGGTGGCCGACTACCCCGGCTACCTGGCGGTGCGCCGCGCCGACGCCGCGTTCGACCTGGTCGGGGTGGCCATCGCGCACGGCCTCGGGCTGGAGGGCGATCGCGATCCGGGGCCGTCCGCCGGGGAGCTGGCCGGCTTCCTGGACGCCTGCTTCGAGCACACCATCCTGGTGAACGACCTGCTGTCGTACCGCAAGGAGTACGTGCTGGACGAGCCGATGAACGCGGTCGGCGTGCTCTGCCGCACCCGCGGCCTGGACCTGCAGCAGGCGGTGGACGAGCTGTGCGCCCGGCTGGCCGGGGCCGAGGCCGCCTTCTTCGCCGAGTCCGACCGGCTGCGGCGGGCGTACCGCGACCGACCCGGGCTGGAGCCGTACCTGGCGGCCTGGGGACTGATGCTCAGCGGCAACCTGGCCTGGTCGCTCTCCTGCCCCCGCTACAACGGGGCGGAGGGCGGCTGGCTGTGGGACGGGGCCGCCGGGGCCCTGCCCGACCTGATGGTGCTGCACCCGGACCGCACCGAGTTCCGGGTCAGTACCGCTGCAGCCGTTCCAGCTCGCGGCGGTCCCGCTTGGTAGGACGGCCCGCGCCGCGGTCCCGCACGGCCACCAGCACGACCTCCTCGCGCGGCGGCCGCGGCGGGCTGGTGTCGACGTAGCACTCGGCGGCGACCGGGGCGCCGACCCGCTTGCGGACGATCCTGGCCACGGTGACCACCCGCTCGTAGCCGCCGCCCTCGCGCACCCGCACCTCGTCGCCGGGGCGCACCGGCTGGGCCGGCTTGGCCCGCTCGCCGTTGACCCGGACGTGGCCGGCCTTGCAGGCGGCCGCGGCCAGCGAGCGGGTCTTGGTCAGCCGTACCGACCAGATCCAGCTGTCCACCCTGACCGGCCCCGGGTCGGAGCCGGGCGGGGGAACCGGGGCAGTCGTCGTCATCGGGTCCTAGTCCAGGTAGTCGCGCAGGACCTGGGAGCGGGAGGGGTGGCGCAGCTTGGACATGGTCTTGGACTCGATCTGGCGGATCCGCTCGCGGGTCACGCCGTAGACCTTGCCGATCTCGTCCAGGGTCTTCGGCTGGCCGTCGGTCAGGCCGAAGCGCATCGAGACCACGCCGGCCTCGCGCTCGGCCAGGGTGTCCAGGACCTCGTGCAGCTGCTCCTGGAGCAGGGTGAAGCTGACCGCGTCGGCCGGGACCACGGCTTCGGAGTCCTCGATCAGGTCGCCGAACTCGCTGTCGCCTTCCTCGCCGAGCGGGGTGTGCAGGGAGATCGGCTCGCGGCCGTACTTCTGCACCTCGACGACCTTCTCCGGGGTCATGTCGAGTTCCTTGGCCAGCTCCTCCGGGGTCGCCTCCCGGCCCAGGCTCTGCAGCAGCTGGCGCTGCACCCGGGCGAGCTTGTTGATGACCTCGACCATGTGCACCGGGATGCGGATGGTGCGGGCCTGGTCGGCCATGGCGCGGGTGATCGCCTGCCGGATCCACCAGGTGGCGTAGGTGGAGAACTTGAAGCCCTTGGTGTAGTCGAACTTCTCCACGGCCCGGATCAGGCCGACATTGCCCTCCTGGATCAGGTCCAGGAACAGCATGCCGCGGCCGGTGTAGCGCTTGGCGATGGAGACGACCAGCCGGAGGTTGGCCTCCAGCAGGTGGTTCTTGGCGCGGCTACCGTCCTCGGCGATGATCTCCAGTTCGCGGCGCAGCTCCGGGGTGAGCTCGTCGTCACCCTCGGTCATCGCCAGGGCCAGCAGCCCGGCCTCGATCCGCTTGGCGAGGACGACCTCCTGCTCGGCGTTGAGCAGCGGGACCTTGCCGATCTGCTTGAGGTAGTCCTTGACCGGGTCCGAGGTGGCCCCGGCGACGGTCACCAGCTGCGCGGGAGCGTCGTCCTCGTCCTCGTCGGAGACGGTGAAGACCTCCTGGCCGGTCGGCTCGGCAGCCTCGGACAGATCAGCCGGCTCGGGCTGGTCCGACTGCTCGGGCTGCTCCACGGCTTCCGGCTTTGCCTCGGAATTCTTCCCGGCAGCTTTCACGGGCCTTTTCCGTACGGGCGCGGAAGTCTTGGCAACGGCCACCATCAGCGCTGTGCCTCCCTCATAGGACCTGCTCGAGGCTGCGCAGGACACGCATCCGGTGCTGCATACCAAGCAGCACCGATGGGTTTATCGGTGAAGGGCGCATATTCGTTACATCGGCGAAAGAGTGATGTGTCGCACACCGGTCCCCCGGCCGGTTCGAACACCGTCCGAACGCCGCCCGAACGCCGTCCCGGCCCGGTCCGAGCGCCGGTACGGGTGTCGGAAATGCGCACGAGATGGACATCGGGTGACGAGGGTACGGCCAGTCGGCCAAGTCTCGGCCCGGCGTCTCGACGGCCGTACCGCGCCTCGGGACACTGCCGGTGTGGGTAACGACACTCTGCTTGCTCTGGTGGTCGTCACGGCTCTGGCCTTCGACTTCACCAACGGATTCCACGACACGGGCAATGCCATGGCGACGTCCATCGCCACCGGCGCCCTCGGTCCCAGGACAGCGGTCGCGCTGTCCGGGGCACTCAATCTGGTCGGTGCCTTCCTCTCGCTGAGCGTCGCGGCGACGATCGCCAGCGGCCTGGTGGCCACCAACCTCGTCACTCTCACCGTGGTCTTCGCCGGACTGGCCGGGGGCATCATCTGGAACCTCCTCACCTGGTTCCTGGGGATCCCCTCCAGCTCCTCGCACGCCCTGATCGGCGGGGTGGTCGGCTCGACCATCGCCGCGGCGGGCGGCCACGCGGTCAAATGGCACGGGCTGTTCCAGAAGGTGATCATCCCGGCCGGGCTGTCCCCGGTCATCGCCGGGCTGGTCGCCGCCACCGGCACCTGGCTGGTCTACCGGATCAGCCGCGGGGTGCACCCCAAGGCCCGCAGCCACGGCTTCCGGATCGGCCAGATCGGATCGGCCTCGATGGTGTCGCTGGCGCACGGCACCAACGACGCCCAGAAGACCATGGGCATCATCACCCTGGCCCTGATCGCCAACGGCAGCCTGCACTCCGGGGCCAAGGCGCCGTTCTGGGTCATCCTCAGCTGTGCCATCGCCATCGCCCTGGGCACCTACATGGGTGGCTGGCGGGTGATCCGGACCCTGGGCAAGGGGCTGGTCGAGATCGAGTCCCCGCAGGGGATGGCGGCCGAGTCCTCCTCGGCCGCGATCATCCTGCTCTCCAGCCACTTCGGCTACTCGCTGTCGACCACCCATGTCGCCACCGGCTCGATCCTGGGCACCGGCGTCGGCAAGAAGGGCGCCGAGGTCCGCTGGAACGTCGCCGGTCGGATGGCCGTCGCCTGGCTGTTCACCCTTCCGGCGGCCGGGCTGGTCGGCGCCGGCGCCTACGGGCTCGCCCACGTCATCGGCGGCAACTTCGGGATCGTGGTGGTGCTGGTGCTGCTGCTCGCGGTGGCCGGCCTCATCTACGTCAGGTCCCGCCGCACCGCGGTGAGCCACAACAACGTCAACGCGGAGTGGACCGGAACGGTCGCGCCGCCGACCGAGGCGCCGAAGGAGGTCGCGGCGGTATGAACGACTGGATCAATCTGCACGCCCTGTGGCAGATCGTGGTGATCGGCCTGCTGGCCGGGGCCGGACTGCCGGCGCTCTTCGCGGTCGGCCTGCGCGCGCTCAGCCTCCCCGGCGGGGGCGGCGCCGCGGCGGCCGCCACAGCGGGCGCGGAGGACGACGACGACCGGGTCATCGGCGGCAGCACGCTGGGACTGGCCGTCGCCGTGCTCTGCTTCGCGGTGGTCCTGGCCGCGGTCGGCTGGGGCATCTACCTGATCGTCGCCGCCACCTGACACCGGCCCAATCGAAGGAGGGACCAAGCAGATGCCCTTGCCACCCGTACTGTCGTCCATCGTGGGCTGGCTCCGCGCCGGTTACCCCGAAGGGGTGCCCGAGCGTGACTACATTCCCCTGTTCGCGCTGCTCGCCAGCCAGTTGACGGACGATCAGGTCAGCTCGATCGCCGAGGAGCTGGCCGGCGGCAGTGACCCGATCACCGCCAAGGCGATCCGTGAGGCGGCCGAGGCCACCTCCAACGGCCCGCTCGCCGACGGCGATGTCGCCAGGGTCAAGTCCAGGCTGGCGGCCGGTGGTTGGCCGCTGGCCCGACCCGAGGTCTGACCGACCCCGGCCGCGACCCCGTCCGCTCTGCCCCGCCCCGGTTGCCGGGACCGCTGCTGCCGAGTCGTCAGTGCAGCAGCAGCCTCTGCATCCGGGGCAGGGCGATCCGCAGCCCCAGCGCGCCCATCAGCAGCAGGTACACCGCGGGCAGCAGCAGCGCGGTCCCGGGTTGACCGAGGGCGGGCAGCCGGATCAGCTGGATGCTCTGGTAGAGCGGCAGGCACTCCACCGCGATCTGGATCGGCCGGGGGTAGACCCCCAGCGGGTAGAAGGTGGTCGCGAACAGGAACATCGGCAGCATCGCCAGCTGGATGAACTGGAAGTCGGCCCAGTTGCGCAGGTAGGTGACCACGGCCAGGCCCACCGAGGCGAAGGCGAAGCCGACCAGTGCGGCGCCGGGGACCACCAGCAGGATCCAGACGGAGTGGACCAGGCCGAAGGCGCCGACCACGGCCAGGAAGCCCAGGGTGATCAGCACCCCGCGCAGCAGCGCCCAGCACACCTCGCCGACCGCCACGTCGTACACGGTCATCGGGGTGGCCAGGATGGAGTCGTAGACGCGCTGCAGGTTCAGCTTGGAGAACATGTTGAAGGTGGTCTCGTTCATCGCGCCGTTCATCGCCGCGGTGGCCAGCAGCGCCGGGGCGACGTACACCGAGTAGCCGATGCCGCCGGCCGGTCCGTGGTCGTCCAGTCCGGGGACGTGGCCGACCAGTTGGCCGATGCCGACGCCGATGGTCAGCAGGTAGAGCATCGGCTCCAGCACCTCGGCCAGCAGCAGGTACCAGGTATGACGTTGAAGCTCACTCCTCCCTATCGGGGGGAGTTTCCCGCCTGGCTTGCGCCGGTGGGTTTGACGCGACGAGCGCGCCTGGCGACTGCCCTTCCGGCAGCCGGGACGAGCGCGTGGCCCGTCCGGTACAGGTGCAGGATGTTGCGTGCGGCGTTGTGGTCGGCGTTGCCGGTCCAGCCGCAGCCGGGGTTCTTGCACACGAACAGGGCCTGGCTCTCGCGGCTGCCGGGGGTGGTGGCCTGGCAGTGCGAGCAGCGCCGTGAGGTGCCCGGGGCGGGGACCTTGTGCAGGGTGCCGCCGTGTCGGGTGGTCTTGTACGCCAGCATCGTCACGGTGCGGCCCCAGGCCTCGCTACTGATGGCGCGGTTGAGGCCGGACTTCTGGGCGACGTTTGTTCCCGGTCGCTCGAGGGTGCCCTTGGCGGATTTGACCATGTTCGTGATCTGCAACTGCTCCACCACGACGGTGCCGTAGGTTGCGGCGATGCGCGTGGTGGTCTGGTGCTGCCAGTCCTGGTGGCGTCGCTTGGCTCTCGCGCGCAACCCGTGGATCCGGTCGTAGGTGTGGTGCAGGCGACGCGAGGTCCGCGTCCCTGGCTTGCGGTGCGCCTTGCGCCCGGCGGCCCGCCGCTCCAGTCGCAGGAGCGTGGCCTGCTCGGTGTCGGTCAGCCAGGCGCCGTGGCGGTGGTGGTTGCCGTCGGACAGGGCCAGCGCGACGGTGACGCCGACGTCGATGCCGACCTCGGGGCCGGGGTGCGGGGCGGGGGCGGGTTCCAGGGTCTGGACGCGGAAGGCGATGTGCCAGCCGAGATCGTCCCTGACCAGCCGCGCGCCAGTGATCCTGTTAGCGGTGTCGGCGTGCCTGCCCACCGGCAGGTCACGGGTCCAGCGGAAGCGAACCCGCCCCAGCTTGGGGATGTTGACCATGCCCCAGCGCCGGTGCACCCGGCTGATGTTCAGGTCACGGCCCTGCGGGATGTCCACGGTCAGCGCGGTCCGGTGACGGGTCTTGAAGTGCGGCCCCTCCGCACGCCCCTCCCAACAGTTCTTCCACGCCTGCAGGTAGGTCTTCAACACGGCTTGCGCCGCCTGGGCGGGCAGCACCGCATACCAGTCGAAGTCCTTGCGGGCCTGACGCAGTGTCTGGTCCAGGCGCGCAAGTGACCGCTGGCACTTGGGGGTCATCAGCCACAGGTCGTGCAGTTGGTTCCACATTGCGCGAGCAGCGTGCGCCTGCGCGTCGAGCTTCGCGCACTGGACGGGCGACAGTGCCAGCTCGGCGCGATGCCCGAACTGCCGCCGTTCCACACCACGCTCACTCATGCAGACCACTCTATTGGACCACTACTGGCCAGGGTCGGAGAAACTCCCAGCGCAGATGGCGGGACTGCGGGGCAGGCCGAAGTAGCGGCCGTAGATCAGCAGGTTCTCCCGGACCGTCAACTCCTCGTCCAGGGTGTCCTCCTGGGGGACGACCCCGATCCTGGCACGGATCTCGGGGCCGTGGGTGGCCGCGTCCAGGCCGAGCACCCGGAGCGAGCCGCCGCTGAGCGGGGAGACGCAGCTGATCATGCGCATGGTCGAGGACTTGCCGGCCCCGTTCGGTCCCAGGAAGCCGAAGGCCTCGCCGGGGGCCAGGGCGAAGTCGATGCCGTCCACGGCGGTGAAGCCGGAGGGCTGGTAGACCTTGCGCAACCCCTCGGCCACCACCAGAGGCGCGCCCTGATGTTCGTTCAACTGTCTGTCTCCCTCGGCGCCGTCCGGTCGTGCGGGTAACCGAGAAGCTATGCGGCGTCGACAGAATTTCGCAATCTATTTACAGCATCGGGTAAATCCACGACGATTTGACTGTTCATCGTCCATCCACCCGTGAGGACCACTCATGCCAATGTCACGACGGACGTTCATGGCGTCCGTGCTCGGAGGGACCGCCGTCATGGCGGTGACGGGGACCCAGTTACTGCGCGCCGCGGACGCCGCCGTCGTTCCGGCGGCCAGCCCGGCCGGGGACGTGGTCGGGAAGATCACCGTCGGCTACCAGGGCTGGTTCGCCTGCATCGGGGACGGGGCCCCGATCAACGGCTGGTGGCACTGGAGCCAGAACTGGTCCCAGGCGCCGTCGACCAGCAACAACGCCATCAAGGCCTGGCCGGACATGCGCGAGTACACCCACGTCTACCAGACCGGCTACGCCGCCCTGGGCAACGGCCAGCCGGCGACGCTGTTCTCGTCCTACGACCAGCAGACGGTGGACACCCACTTCCTGTGGATGCAGCAGAACGGCTGCGACACCGCGGCGCTGCAGCGGTTCAACCCCAACAGCAGCGAGGGGCCGACCCGCGACGCCATGGCGGCCAAGGTGCGCAGCTCGGCGGAGACCTACGGCCGCAAGTTCTACATCATGTACGACGCCACCGGCTGGACCAACATGCAGTCGGAGATGAAGGCCGACTGGACCAACAAGATGTCGGCGCACACCGCCTCGTCGGCCTACGCGCGGCAGAACGGCAAGCCGGTGGTGTGCATCTGGGGCTTCGGCTTCAACGACGCCAACCACCCCTGGGACGCGGCGACCTGTCTGGACGTCATCAACTGGTTCAAGGGTCAGGGCTGCTACGTCATCGGCGGGGTGCCGCGGGAGTGGCGCACCGGGGTCGGCGGCTCCCGGGCCGGCTTCTCCGGCACCTACCACGCCTTCAACATGATCTCGCCCTGGATGGTCGGCGCCATCGGAAACGCCGCCGACTCCGACTCGGTCTACCAGAACATCAACGTCCCGGACCAGGCCGACTGCAACGCCAACGGCGTCGACTACCAGCCCTGCGTGCTGCCCGGCGACGTCTCGGGCAACCAGCGCGCGCACGGCGACTTCATGTGGCGGCAGTTCTACAACATGGTCCGGGTCGGCGCCCAGGGCATCTACATCTCCATGTTCGACGAGTACGGCGAAGGCAACCAGATCGCCAAGACCGCTGAGACCCAGGCGGGCGTCCCGGCGGGTTCCGGGCTGCTGGCCCTGGACGCCGACGGCACCGCCTGCTCCTCGGACTACTACCTGCGGCTGACGGCCGACGGCGGCCGGATGCTCAAGGGCCAGATCGCCCTGACCGCCACCCGCCCCACCTCGCCCACCGCCGCCGGCGGACCGACCACCCCGCCGCCCACCACCCCGCCGCCCAGCACCGACCTGGCGCTGCACCAGCCCACCTCGGAGAGCAGCCACACCCAGGTCTACAGCAGCGGCAACGCGGTGGACGGCGACCCCAACACCTACTGGGAGAGCGCCAACAACGCCTTCCCGCAGTGGCTCCAGGTCGACCTCGGCAGCACCCGTGCGGTGGGCCGGATCGTGCTCACCCTGCCGCCCGCCACGGCCTGGGGGACCAGGACGCAGACCATCACGGTGTCCGGCAGCACCGACGGCTCCTCGTTCGCCACCCTGCTCGGCTCGGCCGGCTACACCTTCAACCCGGCGACCGGAAACACCGCCACCGCCACTCTGCCCTCCGGCAGCAGCACCCGGTACCTCCGGCTCACCTTCACCGCCAATACCGGCTGGCCGGCGGGGCAGGCATCCGGGTTCCAGGTGTACGCGTCCTGACCCTCACTCAACTGCTCGGAAATTTCTGTGATTTCCGTGATCCCGGACCCATCCGGACGCGTAACAGCTACGAACGCCTCGCGGAACGCCCGGCAAGGGGCCTTCCTTTGCGATCAGAGCTGCTTCGAAGCCAGGGGGATCCATGGATCGGTGGTTGATCAGAACGCAGTACGGGTACGGCGACGGCTACCGCGCACTGGTCGACGACGAGTGCGCGACCTGTCACGGCAGCGGGCGCACCCGCAACGGCACCCCCTGCCTGCCCTGCGGGGTACTGATGTCGCCCAAGCAGCAGGAGACGGCGGCCCGGCTGCGGCTGGCGCCGCGACGGCTGTACCTCTGCCGCTGAGCGGAGGCGGCCGAAGTCCTATGGGGCCGCGGGTCGGACGGGCGCAGCGCCCGGCCGGTCGGCGGCCCCGCGGCGCGAGGGGGCGCCGGGACGCCGACGCCGGAAGGCCAGGCCGACGTCATTGTCATGTCACTGGCTATTCCCTCGGGACCCTCAGGATGGTCTAGTCCGGTTGCGCGGCAGTCGCCGCGCTCCGTCCCCGTCCAGGAGGCAGTATGTCCCGCCCCATGCGCCGTGGTCTCCCGTTCCTCGCGCTGCTCGCCGCGGCGCTGCTGGTGCCGGCCGGTACCAGCAGCGCCGTCGACACCGGATCCCTCGGCGAGGCGAGTGCCACCACCGTCGGCATCCACAACACCTACGACCCCAGCGCGTTCCCCTACCTGGCGGACGCGCTGGACACCGGCACCTCGATGATCGAGCTGGACGTCTGGGACGACTTCATCACCAAGGAGTGGAAGGTCAGCCACTCCAACCCGCTGGGGAACAGCAACAACTGCGTGGACGCCAGCAGCGCCTCCCAGCTCTACAGCGGCGGCGCCAACAAGGACCTGGGCAGCTGCCTGGACGACGTCAGGGTCTGGCTGGCGGCGCACCCCGGCCACGCCCCGCTGATGATCAAGATCGAGCTGAAGGCGGGCTTCCAGGCCACCTACGGCCTCGGCCCGACCCAGCTGGACCAGACCATCGC
The DNA here is from genome assembly GCF_042510965.1 of Streptacidiphilus jeojiensis. Classification (NCBI taxonomy): domain Bacteria; kingdom Bacillati; phylum Actinomycetota; class Actinomycetes; order Kitasatosporales; family Streptomycetaceae; genus Streptacidiphilus; species Streptacidiphilus jeojiensis. Next base: position 278,547 of record NZ_JBEUKS010000007.1, on the reverse strand, counting down.
CGCGCACCTGGGCAGCGACGTCTTCCGCCCCGCCGACCTGCTGGCCAAGCCCGGCGGCGGCCAGTACGCCACGCTGGACGCGGCGGCCAAGGCCAACAACTGGCCCACCCGCAGCGCGCTGGCCGGCAAGGTGATCCTGGAGATCATCCCCGGCACGGTGGAGGAGGCCAACCCCACCGACACCCTGTGGACCGACAAGGAGTACGCCCAGCACCTCAACACCCTTTCCGCCGCAGGCCAGTTGAGCCAGGCCCAGATCTTCCCCGCGGTCCACAACGCCCAGGCCGGCGACCCGCGCACGCGCTACTCGGACACCACGCTGCGGCCCTGGTTCGTGGTCTTCGACGGTGACGCCTCGACCTACCTCAACGGCAGCATCGACACCTCCTGGTACGACACCAACCACTACCTGCTGGTGATGACCGACGCCCAGAACGTCCCGCCGGCCATCGACGACACCAACCCGACCGAGGCCCAGGCCGAGGCCAAGGTGGCCCAGCTGGCGGCCGCGCACGCCAGCGTGGTCTCCAGCGACTGGACCAAGCTCCCCACGGTCCAGTCCGAGGCCCTGCCCCGCGGCTGACGCCCGGTCGGATCGTGCCGGGAGGGGCCGCCGGAGCCGCGACTAGGCCGGCGGCCCCGCCAGCACGCTGGGCTGCGCGGCGAAGTCGCTCTCGGGGCTGAAGCGCTGCTCCAGGCCGTCCGCGAGGGCCCGCAGCGCGGCGCCGCCGTCGCCGTGGAACGAGGAGCCGTGCATCACGGCCAGCGTCGTCGGCTCCAGGTCGGCCAGCGAACGCAGCGTCCTCGCGGCGGCGGTGAGGCAGGAGGTCTGCCGGAAGGCGGCCTCCGCGCCCAGCGCCTGTTCGACCAGGTCCTCGCCGGTGACCGCGGGGCCGTTGCCGACCTGGGTGAGCAGGTCGCCGCAGAACAGCGTGCGGGTGGTCTCCTCGAAGAGCACCCGGGCCTCCCAGTTGTGCGGCACGTGCGGGGTGTTGAGGTGGCGCACCTGCCGGCGCCGCACCTCCTTGCCGCCCAGGTCCAGCGTCTCGCCGTCCGCCATCGGGACGGGCTGACGGTCGGCCAGGTCGTTCAGCGAGACCAGGCAGCCCAGCAGCCCGTGGGCCACCTGCGCCTGCGGAGCGGCCGCCAGGAACTCGTTCATCGCCCCGCACTCGTCGGACTCGACGTGCCCGAAGGCGATCCAGCGCAGCGAGGCCAGCGGCACCAGCCGGGCGACCTCGGCCGAGACCAGCGGGAAGAGCTGCCGCATCCCGGTGTGGAACAGCAGCGGCTCCTCCGCGTCCACCAGGAACTGGTTGAAGGTGAAGCCGGCGGGCGGTGCCACCTCGGGGACGAAGGTGGAGATCCGGTAGATGCCGTCGGCGATTTCGTCCGTACGCGTCTCCATGCGAACGACGCTACTCGCGGTGGCGGGGCTCTGGCGAGCGGTAGGAGTGGATGCGGTCAGGGTCGTGGGATGTCGCGGAGCCCGAGGACGACTGCGCCGTGAGCAGTGCGGTGACGGTGGCCCGGATGCCGCCCTCGGCCAGCATGCGATCCGCACCTTCGGGGGCGGCCACGGCGTGGTCCTGACCGAGCCTTGCCGCACAGGGGGCCTAGGCCACGGGTGTGGGTTGGTCGGTGTAGGTGTGGCCGGTGGGGGCGGTCCAGGTGACGGTGCCGGACTGGTAGCCGATGTGCCAGCCGGCGCGGTGTTTGGTGAGGTGGTGTCGGCGGCAGAGGGGGATGAGGTTGTCGGGGGTGGTCAGGCCGCCGGTGTGGGGGTTGGTGTGGTTGAAGGGGGTGACGTGGTCCAGGTCGCAGCGGCGGGAGGGGCGGGTGCAGCCGGGGAAGCGGCAGTGGGGGTCGCGGGCGATCACGTGGCGGGTGACCTCGGTGGTCGGCCGGTAGGTGGTGGGGTCGGTTTTGAGGACCTGGCCGGTGGTGGGGTGGGTGAGTAGGCGGCGCCAGATGCTGCCGGGGTGGGTGGCCAGTGCTCGGGCCTGGGCCGGGGTGATGGGGCCGTGGCCCTGGAGGTCGGCGGGTTCCTCGGCAGTGCCGATCAGGGTGTCGTAGGGGACGGTCACGATGATCGTCGGGGCAGGGGCGGCTGACGTTGTCCCCGTTTTGGAGACAAGTTCCACCAGGGCGTCGGCGCAGCGTTGGGGCAGGGTGCGGCCGTCCGCATCGAGGGTGTGGGCGTGCGCGGTGACGGCGGCGTCCACCAGGGCGGCGTCGCCTGCCGTCAGCAGGGCGCCGTACCAGGCCATGCCCTCGGGGTGGGGCTGAAGGGTGGTGCGCCGGTCTTCCCGGGCGCGGGTGTGGCGCTGCTCGGCCCCGGCCGGGTCGGCCTTGATCACCGCGCGGCTGATGGCCTTACGCGCCGCGCCCACCGTCTGGGTCGGCAGCTTGGGCAGGACCAGGGCCTCCACGCGCGTGGCGGTCTCGTCATCGAGGGCGACGGTGTGCTCCAGCAGGGCCTTGAGGTGCATGATCTGCACCTGGCCCTGGGCCAGCAGCCCCACAGCGGTCGGGAACCGGCTCGTGAGCTGCTGGGCTTCGACCAGCCGCCCCCGTGCGGTGTCCGGGGAGATCCGCAGGGCACAGGCCACCTGCTCCTGGGTCTCCAGGAAATCCCCCAACGCATCCGGATGCCCGGGGATGCAGGTCAGCGGATGCTCCTGCAGTCCGGCCAGCATGCCGATCTGGACCGCCTCCAGCCAGCACCGCGCCCGCTGGACGGCAACCAGGGCATCGATGCGCCCCGCCGCCGACAGCGCCGTGCCGTACAAAGCGGCGATCCCGGCGACACTGTCCGCCCCGGGTACCGCCCGCGCCAGCTCCGCCGCCACCGCATCGGCCCCCACGAACCGGTCCACCGACACCACCCCCTCCAGGTGCTCCGTATACTCCTGATTCTACTGTGACCCAGCCGTCAAAATCCGCCCCAATACCGGCTCTGACCAGCATGAACAGATGCGAATCGAACCTGCGCGCGCCCTCCGGAATCAGGCTCTTCTGCTGGGAGGGCGATGATCGCTTCGTGGCTGCGGAAGCTGAAGCCCGGGCGGATGATGAGCCTGGTTCTGGTGTTCGGCCCCAAGATGGCCTCTGGCCTGCGTATCTCGCTTGCACGCGCAGCAGGGCATCCCTAGCCTGATGTCTCAACGCGACGAGGGAGACGAGTAGCTGCGGAACCCTGCGAGTTGAGAGAGTTGCCACCAGCTGAGACGGCAGCCTCGCATCCCGCAGCGAAGACACTCCTGAGTGCGGGGAGGAAATGCCCCGCCGGTCGGCCTCCGTCACCGGGCCACGATGAGGCCGTTGCTCACAGGCAGCGGTGAAAGTGCGGTGGCACCGCGAGTCACCCTTCTCGCCCGCACTTCCAAGGGATCAGCCAAGGTCCACTGGAGGACTGCGATGATCCACCCTGCGAGACGCGTACTGGTCGCAGACCTGCGCAAACACGTTGGAGAGACCGTTTCGGTCTCCGGCTGGGTGAACACCCTGCGCCTGCAACGCAAGATGCAATTCGTCCTGGTCCGCGACCACACAGGTATGACGCAGGTGACCCACAGGCGCGGCGGCGAGGGTGACCTGCTGGAACGTCAGCTCGAAGAGATTTCCCTGGAGTCGGCGGTGCGGATCACCGGCCGGGTCCTCGACAACCCTGTGGTCAACCTGGGCGGCCTTGAACTCGTTCCTACGGGCATGGAGGTCCTCAACCGGGCCCAGGCCCCGCTTCCCATCGACGAGCACACGGGATCCGAGCACCGGCTCGACTGGCGGTTCCTCGACGTCCGCAAGCGTCCTGCCGCACAGCTGTTGTTCGCCGTGCAGACTACGGTCGAGCAGGCGATGAGGGAGTTCGCCTACCGCGAGGGCTGCACCGAGATGCACACCCCGAAGCTGATGGGGACCGCCTCGGAGTCCGGGGCGGAAGTATTCAAGCTCGGCTACTTCGACCGCAACGCCTACCTGGCCCAGTCGCCCCAGTTCTACAAGCAGATGGCGATCGCCGCCGGCATCGACCGGGTCTTCGAGGTCGGCCCCGTCTTCCGCGCCGAGCCCTCGTTCACTTCCCGCCATGCCACCGAGTTCACCGGGGTGGACGTCGAGCTCGCCTGGATCGACAGCGTCGAGGACGTGATGGACTTCGAAGAGCGCATGCTGGTTCACACGCTGACGACGGTGAAGAACCTCCACGGTGACGCCATTCGGGAGCATTTCGGCGTGGAGGTGACGGTGCCGGAGCTGCCGTTCCCGCGCATCACCATGGCCGGGGCCCAGCAGATCCTCAGAGCAAGGGGATGGGATCCCCAGGGGGTCAAGGAGGACCTGGACCCTGAGGGCGAGCGGGGTTTGGCCGCGCACGTCATGGAGGAGACCGGGCACGAGTTCGTTTTCGTGACCGAGTACCCGGCAAGCATCCGGCCCTTCTATCACATGCGGCCGGCCGACCGGCCCGGCCTGACGTCGAGCTTCGACCTTCTGTGGAAGGGCCTGGAGATCACCACCGGTGCCCAACGCGAGCACCGCTACGATCTGCTGCTCGAACAGGCCGCCGAAAAGGGAGTAGGAACCGAGTCGCTGCGGGACTATCTGAACTGTTTCCGCTACGGGTGCCCGCCGCACGGCGGCTTGGGCATGGGGCTGGGACGCGTGCTCATGGTGATGCTCGGCCTCGACTCGATCCGGGAAGCGACGTTCTTGTTCCGCGGGCCCAACCGGCTCACCCCGTAGGGTCCTTGAGTGCCGGTGCGTCAGTACGTGACGGTGCTCCGCCGGGCCGGGCCATCGACACGGACCAGCCCACCGTAGTGGTCAGGGCCGGGGGATGTTGCGGAGGTTGGCTCGGGCCAGGGCGAGCATGGTGCCCACGCCGCCGTCCAGGACGGTGCGGCCGGCGGAGAGGGCGAAGCCGCGGATCTGGGAGAGCTCGATGTGGGAGGGGACCGACAGCGAGTTGGGGTCGGTGACCAGCTGGACCAGGGCCGGGCCAGGGGTGTTCAGGGCGTCGGCCAGGGCCGCGTGCACCTCGGTGGGCTTCTCCACCCGGACGCTGGGGATGCCGATCCCGGCGGCGACGGCGGCGTAGTCGACGGCGGGGTGGTCGGTGCCGAAGGCCGGCAGGCCGTCCACCATCATCTCCAGCCGGACCATGCCGAGCGAGGAGTTGTCGAACACCACCACCTTGACGTTCAGGTCGTGCTGGCGCACCGTGATCAGCTCGCCGAGCAGCATGCCCAGGCCGCCGTCGCCGGACATCGAGACGATCTGCCGGTCGCGGTCGGCGAAGGCGGCGCCGATGGCGTGCGGGAGGGCGTTGGCCATCGACCCGTGGGCGAAGGAGCCGATCACCCGGCGGCGGCCGTTGGGCGTGAGGTAGCGGGCGGCCCAGACGTTGTTCATGCCGGTGTCGACGGTGAACACGGCGTCGTCGGCGGCCAGCTCGTCGAGGACCGAGGCGGCGTACTCGGGGTGGATCGGGACGTGGTTCTCCACCTTGCGGGTGTAGGCGCTGACGGCTCCGCTCAGCGCCCGCTCGTGCTTGCGCAGCATCTCGTCCAGGAACCGGCGCGACCCCTTCACCTCCAGCAGCGGCAGCACCGCGCGCAGGGTCGCCCCGACGTCGCCGTGCACGGCCAGCTCCAGCGGGGTGCGGCGGCCCAGCCGGCGGGCGTCCCGGTCCACCTGGACGGTGTGGGCCTGCGGCAGGAAGGCGTCGTAGGGGAAGTCGGCGCCCAGCATCAGCATCAGGTCGGCCTCGTGCAGCGCGTCGTAGCAGGCACCGTAGCCGAGCAGGCCGACCATTCCCACGTCGTAGGGGTTGTCGAACTGGATCCACTCCTTGCCGCGCAGGGTGTGGCCGACCGGGGCCTTCACGGTCTCGGCCAGCCGCATCACCTCGGCGTGGGCGTCGCGGGTGCCGGCGCCGCAGAACAGGGTGACCCGCTCGGCGGCGTTGATCCGGTCGGCCAGTGCCCGCACCGTCGCCGGCTCGGGCACCACCGGGGCGAGCACCGCGGCGGGGGCGGAGCTGCCGGTCGGGTGGGCGGCCGGCTCGTCGGCGATGTCGCCGGGCAGCACCAGCACCGAGACGCCGGGGGTGGCCACCGCGTGCTGCACCGCGATCCTGGCGATCCGCGGCATCTGGGCCGGCTGGGAGATCAGCTCGCAGTAGTCGGCGGCCTCGGCGAAGAGCTGCTCCGGATGGGTCTCCTGGAAGTAGCCGGTGCCGATCTGGGTGGAGGGGATGTGCGAGGCGATGGCGAGCACCGGGGCGCTGCTGCGCCGGGCGTCGTAGAGGCCCTGGACCAGATGGGTGTTGCCGGGGCCGCAGGAGCCCGCGCAGACCGCCAGCCTGCCGGTGACCTGCGCCTCCGCGGCGGCGGCGAAGGCGGCGGCCTCCTCGTTGCGGACGTGCACCCACTCGATCCCGTCGGTCCGCCGGATGGCGTCGACCAGCGGGTTGAGGCTGTCGCCGACGACACCGTAGATGCGCTCGACGCCGGACTGGAGCAGGACCTGGACGAACTGGTCGGCGACCTTGGAGCGGGCCATGGGACTTCCTCGGGGTCGGTGCGGCCGCGGGTGCGGGGGAACGCGTGCACGACGCCTGATACCCGGAATCGCCGGGAGATCACCTGTGTCCCGCGACACACGCCCGACCGGCCCACCCGGGGTGCCCCGAGCGCCGCGACGGGGGCAGTCTGGGGGTATGAGCGACGACACCGCACCCCTTCCGTCACCGTCGGAGCACCATCTGATCGAGGTGGCCGGCTACCACGCCGACACCCGTTTCCGGCTCGTCAGGTTCAAGGGCATCGGCTGGGAGCCGCTGGCGGAGGACGAGTTCGAGCTGAGGGTACGGCAGGTCTTCCCCGACATCGACCTCGACGATCCGGAGCAGGTGTTCTGGAGCGACCGCCCCCGCGAGTGGCCCAGGTAGCGGGCACGGTGGCACACCCCTCGGCAGACCGCTCGGCAGACCGCTCGGCACTCCCGGATGGCACTCCGCGGCGCCAGGAGTGCAAGAGGTCAAGGTCACAGTTGGCTGACCTGCAATCAGCAGTTAACCGCCTCTAACCTACGAGCATGACGGTCTCGCCCCAAGGGCTCTCCCTGGCCGCCGAGTTCCCGGAAGCGAGTCGGGAGCAGTGGCAGCGCCTCGTCGAAGGTGTCCTCCGCAAGTCGGGTGCGGAGGATGTCTCGGGCGTGCAGGCCGAGAGCAGGCTCAGCACCCGGCTCCAGGACGGCATCACGGTCCGGCCGCTCTACACCTCCGCCGACGCCCCGGCCGTGACCAGCGGCTATCCCGGCTTCGCCCCGTTCGTGCGCGGCAGCCGGGCGCAGGGGGCGGTGCCCGGGGGGTGGGAGGTGCGGCAGCAGCACGCGCACCCGGATCCGCGCCGGGCCAACGAGGCGGTCCTCGCCGACCTGGAGAACGGCGTGGGCTCGCTCTGGCTCACCGTCGGCGCGGCCGGACTGCCGGTGGCCGGGCTGCCGACCGCCCTGGAAGGGGTCTACCTCGACCTCGCGGGCGTGGTCCTGGACGCCGGCAGCGAGACCACCGCCGCCGCCGAGCAACTCTTTCGGGTGTACCAGGAGCGCGGCATTCCCGCGGACGCCCCCTGGGGCAGCCTGGGCGCCGACCCGCTGGGGCTGTCCGCCCGTACCGGCGACCAGCGGTTCGCCGCGACCGACGAGGCGACCGCGCTGGCGGTGCGCTGCGTCCGGGACCACCCCGGGCTGCGCGCGCTGACCGTGGACGCCCTCGCCTACCACGACGCCGGCGCCTCGACCGCGGAGGAGCTGGGCTGCTCGCTGGCGACCGGTGTCGCCTATCTGCGCGCGCTGACGGCGGCCGGGCTGACCGTCGATCAAGCGGCGGCGCAGCTGGAGTTCCGCTACGCCGCCACCGCCGACCAGTTCAGCACCATCGCCAAGCTCAGGGCCGCCCGCCGGCTCTGGGCCAGGGTCGCCGAGGTCAGCGGGGTCGCCGGGCCGGGGGCCGCGCAGCGCCAGCACGCGGTCACCTCCTCGGTGATGGCCACCGAGCGCGACCCCTGGGTGAACATGCTCCGGGGCACCGTCGCCTGCCTGGCCGCCGGGGTCGGCGGTGCGGACGCGGTGACCGTGCAGCCCTTCGACAGCGCGCTGGGCCTGCCGGACGCCTTCGCCCGCCGGATCGCCCGCAACACCCAGGCGATCCTGGTGGAGGAGTCGCACCTGGCCCGGGTGATCGACCCGGCCGGCGGCTCCTGGTACGTGGAGAGCCTCACCGATGAGCTGGCCCGGGCGGCCTGGGCCTGGTTCCAGGAGATCGAACGGGCCGGCGGCCAGGCAGCGGCGCTGTCGTCCGGGCTGGTGGGGGAGCGGATCGCGCGGACCTGGGCGGCCCGCAGCGAGGACCTGGCGCACCGGCGCGAGCCGGTGACCGGGGTCAGCGAGTTCCCCAACCTGGCCGAACCCCCGGTGCGGCGCGAACCCGCGCCGGAGCCGCCGGGCGGTGGCCTGCCCAGGGTGCGCAGCGCGCAGGCCTTCGAGGCGCTGCGGACCCGCTCGGACCGGCAGCTGGCCGCGACCGGGGCCCGTCCCCGGGTGTTCCTGGCGACGCTGGGCCCGGCGGCCGTGCACACCGGCCGGTCCTCCTTCGCCGCCAACCTGTTCCAGGCCGGCGGCATCGAGACGGTGACCGGCGAGGGCGCCGAGGCGTTCCGGGCCGGCGGCGCGACGGTGGCGGTGCTGTGCTCCAGCGACCGGCTCTACGCCGAGCAGGGCGAGCAGGCGGTGGCGCAGCTGCGGGAGGCCGGCGCCGAGCGGGTGCTGCTGGCCGGACAGCCACATGGTGGAGTGGCGGGGACTGTCAGTGGCGTGGACGACCATGTGTTCACCGGCTGCGACGCCGTTGCCGTCCTCACTTCCACCCTGGACCTGATCGGAGCGGTGCGATGATCCCCGATTTCACCGAGGTGCCGCTCGACGGCGAGCAGCCGGGCCCGGCCGCCACCGACGAGGACTGGCGCTCGGCCTGGGAGCAGGCGGCAGGAAAGGCCGCCGGCGACGGCGATTCCGCGGAGCTGGTCTGGGACACCCCGGAGGGCATCGCCGTCAAACCGCTCTACACTGGCGACGACCTGGCCGGGGTGGACTTCCTGTCCACCTACCCGGGCATCGCGCCGTTCCTGCGCGGCCCGTACCCCACCATGTACGTCAACCAGCCGTGGACGATCCGTCAGTACGCCGGGTTCTCCACCGCCGAGGAGTCCAACGCCTTCTACCGGCGCAATCTGGCGGCCGGTCAGAAGGGGCTCTCGGTCGCCTTCGACCTGCCCACCCACCGCGGCTACGACAGCGACCACCCCCGGGTGACCGGTGACGTCGGCATGGCCGGGGTGGCCATCGACTCCATCTACGACATGCGCCAGCTGTTCGACGGCATCCCGCTGGACCGGATGTCGGTGTCGATGACCATGAACGGCGCGGTGCTGCCGGTGCTGGCGCTGTACATCGTGGCGGCCGAGGAGCAGGGGGTGCCGCCCGAGAAGCTGGCGGGGACCATCCAGAACGACATCCTCAAGGAGTTCATGGTCCGCAACACCTACATCTACCCGCCGCAGCCCTCGATGCGGATCATCTCCGACATCTTCGCCTACACCTCGCAGCGGATGCCGCGCTACAACTCCATCTCCATCTCCGGCTACCACATCCAGGAGGCCGGGGCCACGGCCGACCTGGAGCTGGCCTACACCCTGGCCGACGGGGTGGAGTACCTGCGCGCCGGGCTGGCGGCCGGCATGGACGTGGACTCCTTCGCGCCGCGGCTGTCGTTCTTCTGGGCCATCGGCATGAACTTCTTCATGGAGATCGCCAAGCTGCGCGCGGCCCGGCTGCTGTGGGCGAAGCTGGTGCGGCAGTTCGACCCGCAGAACCCCAAGTCCCTCTCGCTGCGCACCCATTCGCAGACCTCGGGCTGGTCGCTGACCGCGCAGGACGTCTTCAACAACGTCACCAGGACCTGTGTGGAGGCGATGGCGGCCACCCAGGGCCACACCCAGTCGCTGCACACCAACGCCCTGGACGAGGCGCTGGCGCTGCCCACCGACTTCTCCGCGCGGATCGCCCGCAACACCCAGCTGATGCTCCAGCAGGAGTCCGGCACCTGCCGGGTGATCGACCCCTGGGGCGGCAGCGCCTACGTCGAGAAGCTGACCCAGGACCTGGCCGAGCGGGCCTGGCAGCACATCCAGGAGGTGGAGGCGGCCGGCGGGATGGCCAAGGCCATCGACGCGGGCATCCCCAAGCTGCGCATCGAGGAGGCGGCGGCCAGGACCCAGGCCCGGATCGACTCCGGGCGGCAGCCGGTGATCGGGGTCAACAAGTACCGGGTCGCCACCGACGAGAAGATCGACGTGCTCAAGGTCGACAACTCCTCGGTCCGCGCCCAGCAGGTCGAGAAGCTGCGCCGGCTGCGCGCCGAGCGCGACGAGCAGGCCTGTCAGGCGGCGCTGCGGGCGCTCACCGAGTCGGCCCGGGCCGGTGCCCGCAACGACGGCACCCTGGACGGAAACCTGCTGGCGCTGGCGGTGGACGCGGCCCGGGCGATGGCCACGGTCGGGGAGATCTCCGACGCGCTGGAGGCGGTGTACGGGCGGCACGCGGGACAGATCCGTACCATCACCGGTGTGTACCGCGAGGAGGCAGGAGCGACCGGGGCCGTGGAGCAGAGCCGTGCGCTGGTGCGGGCGTTCCAGGAGGCGGAGGGCCGGCGGCCGCGCATCCTGGTGGCCAAGATGGGCCAGGACGGCCACGACCGCGGCCAGAAGGTGATCGCCACCGCCTTCGCCGACCTGGGCTTCGACGTGGACGTCGGCGCGCTGTTCCAGACGCCGGAGGAGGTGGCCCGGCAGGCGGTGGAGGCCGATGTGCACGTGGTCGGCGTCTCCTCGCTGGCGGCGGGGCACCTCACCCTGGTGCCGGCGCTGCGCGCGGCGCTGGCCGAGGCCGGGCGCGAGGACATCACCATCGTGGTCGGCGGGGTGATCCCGCCGCAGGACTTCGACGCCCTCTACGCGGCCGGCGCCGCGGCGGTCTTCCCGCCCGGCACGGTGATCCCGGAGGCGGCCATCGACCTGCTGCGGACCCTGGCCGAATCGCTCGGCCACGAGCTGACGTGACGGCTCGGCAGAACCCGGGGCGGCCCCGGCCGGTGGACGTCGAGGCCTATGCGGCCGGGGTGCTGGCCGGTTCCCGGGCCTGGATCGCCCGGGCGGTCACCCTGGTCGAGTCCACCCGCGCGGACCACCGGGAGGCGGCGCAGCGGCTGCTGGTGGAGCTGCTGCCGCACTCCGGCCGGGCGGTCCGAGTGGGCATCACCGGGGTTCCCGGTGTCGGCAAGTCGACCTTCATCGACGCGCTGGGCACCCTGCTCACCGGCCGCGACCACCGGGTGGCGGTGCTCGCCGTCGACCCGTCCTCGACCCGGACCGGCGGCTCCATCCTCGGCGACAAGACCCGGATGGAGCGGCTGGCCGTGGACCCGAACGCCTTCGTGCGCCCCTCGCCGACCTCGGGCACCCTGGGCGGGGTGGCCAGGGCGACCCGGGAGAGCATGGTGGTGATGGAGGCGGCCGGCTACGACGTGGTGCTGGTGGAGACCGTCGGGGTGGGGCAGTCGGAGACCACCGTCGCCAACATGGTGGACACCTTCGTGCTGCTCACCCTGGCCAGGACCGGCGACCAGCTGCAGGGCATCAAGAAGGGCGTGCTGGAGCTGGCGGACCTGGTCGCGGTCAACAAGGCCGACGGCGAGCACCTGGTCGCCGCCCGCTCGGCCGCCCGCGAACTGGCCGGCGCGCTGCGGCTGATGCGCTCCCCGGACGCGGCCTGGAACACGCCGGTGCTGACCTGCAGCGGCCGTGAGGGACTGGAGCTGGACGAGCTCTGGGAGACGGTCGAGCAGCACCGCCGGATCCTGGACGGCACCGGGTCGCTGGCCGCACGGCGCAGCGAGCAGCAGGTGGAGTGGGTCTGGGCGATGGTCCGCGACCAGCTGCTGACCCGGCTGCACGAGGACGCCGCGGTGCGGGAGTTGACGCCGGATCTGGAACAGCGGGTCAGGGACGGCAAGCTGACGGCGACGCTGGCGGCGGAGCAGATCCTGGCGGCCTTCGGCGGCGGAGAGCCCACCACCGGGTAGGCCGGGGCGGCGAGGTCGGCCAGGCCGGCGAGGTCGGTGCGGCGGGTTCAGGCGCCGCGCGGGGCCCCGCTGATCCGGGCCAGGTCGGCCCGGCTGACGGGGGGCCGGGTGCTGGGCGGCTCGGGGGCGCGCAGTCCGGCGAGGTGGATGTCGAGGTGCCGCTCCCAGGCGTCCGGGGCGACCGCCCCGGCGGACTCCACCACGCCGCGCACCCCCCAGATGGTGGCCTGGACGTCGCCGAGGGTGATTTCCGGTCGGATCCGGCCGTGTCGCTGCGCCTGCGCCAGCAGCTCGCCCATCAGGTCCCGCAGGTGCTCGGCGCACTCCGCCCTGGTGTGGCTGACCAGCTTGTCGATGTAGCCGCGGTGCCGGCTGAAGCGGTTGCCCAGGATCCGCAGGAAGGTCTCCAGGCCAGTGCCGTCGTCCTGGGTCAACTCCTGCCGGGCGGCGTCGATCAGCTGCTCCATCAGGGTCACCACCAGGGCGTCGATCAGTGCCTCCTTGTTGGGGAAGCGGCGGTAGACCGTGCCCACGCCCACCCCCGCGCGGGAGGCGATCAGCTCCATGCTGGCGTCGGTGCCGTGCTCGGAGATGACGTCGAGGGCGGCGTCCAGGACCAGCCGGTGGTTGCGGGCGGCGTCGCGTCGCATGGGGCGCCCTTCCGGCTGGTCCATCGGATCCGTCCTCCTGGTCGTGGAGTGCTGCTGGCGTCCTGAGCTGCTGAGTCGCAGTTTAGGGGCCGCGGCCGCTACTCCGGCTTGTCCCCGATCAGCGTGCCCCCCGCGACCACGCCGAGCTCCGGGTGGGCCGGCTCGTCCGCGGGCAGCGCGGAGGCGACCTTGCGTCCGGCCCGGGAGGCCGGGATCACCACGGCGGCCAGTGCGGCGATGACCATGGCACCGGCCAGCATGGCGAAGCCGTGGGTGTAGCCGGCCTCCCGCGGCAGCCCGCTGGGCTGGGCGTTGGCGGTGACGATGCTCGCCATCAGCGCGGCGCCGATCGATCCGCCGATGGTGCGGATGTTGGCGTTCATCCCGCTGGCCACGCCGGTCTGCTCCGGCGGGACGGCGGCGACGATCAGACCGGACATGGCCGCGAAGGCGAGGCCGAAGCCGATGCCCATGATCCCGGTCGCCAGGTAGAGCTCCCAGGTGTGGGTGTGCGCGAAGGCCAGCAGCAGCATCGGCACGACGCTGACCAGGCAGCCGAGCAGCACCACGGCCTTGGCGCCGATCCGGCGGGAGAGGCCGCCGGCCGCCATGCCGATCGCGAACATGGTGACTGTGGAGGGCAGCAGGATCAGCCCGGACTGGGTGATGCTGGCGCCGAAGCCGTACCCGGCGGCCTTGGGGGTCTGCACGAACTCGGGCAGGAACGCGAACACCGCGTACATGCCGACGCCGATCAGCAGCGCGACCAGGTTGTTGGTCCACACGGCCTTGCGGCGCATCATGGTCATGTCGATCAGCGGGGTGGCCGCGCGCAGCTCGACCAGGACCCAGCCGGCGGCCAGCAGCACGGCGGCGACCAGTAGGCCGATCACCTTGCCGGAGCCCCAGCCCCAGGTGGGTGCCTCGCTGAGGGCCACCAGCAGCGCCACCAGCCAGGCGGACAGCAGCAGCGCCGGGGCCCAGCTGATCCGGCCCGGGGTGCGCACCGGGGACTCGGGGACCAGGAAGTGCGCGGCCGCGGCGGCGGCGATGGTCAGGATCATCGGCAGCCAGAACAGCCAGTGGTAGTCCAGCGCGTCCACGATCGGTCCGGCCAGCACGATGCCCAGGCCCGCGCCGACGGCGCTCAGCGAGGCGATCGCGCCGATCGCGCCGTTGAGCTTCTCGCGCGGGAACTCGTCCCTGATGATGCCGAAGGCCAGCGGCAGCACGCCGCCGCCGACGCCCTGGATGGCCCGGGCCACGATCATCACGGTGACGCTGCTCGCCAGCGCGGCCAGCAGCGAGCCGGCGGCCAGGGCTATCAGCGTCGCCACGAAGACGCGCTCCTTGCCGATCATGTCGCCGATCCGGCCCATGATCGGGGTGAAGATCGAGGCGGAGAGCAGATAGGCCGTCAGTACCCAGGTGACGGTCGACTGGGTGGTGTGCAGATTGGCCTGGATCGTCGGCAGGACGGGGGTGACCAGCGACTGCAGCAGGGCATAGGCGGCGACGCCCGCCGCGAGGACCGCGAAGGTCACCTGGTGGTGCGTGCGCCGGGACTCGGACGCCATGGAACTCCTCATTCACCGCAAACAGAAGCGGAATGGTCATTCCGCCGCTGCTGACCCTACGCCCCCGGAATGACGGTTCCGTTTCGTCCCGGCCGTCTGCGACGAAGCTCACACGGCTCCGGAGCTCGAGGAGGGGATGTCGTCGGTCAGCCCGCACAGCCAGGCCAGGGCGTCATGGGCGCCCTGGAGGTAGTCGCGCGGGGCCATCCGGTGCAGCCGGTCGTCCAGTTGGGCCACCGAGGCGTCCACCTCGGCGGTGATGTGGGCCAGGTCGGGGATGTCGAAGTCGGGGCGGGCGCCGGTGATCGGGGCGCTGCTGCCCCGGCCCAGGGCCCAGAGGTAGGCGGCCAGGGCGCCTCGGCAGTACTGGGTCTGCAACTGCGGCGCGGCAGCGGCGGCCTCCAGTTCGGCGAAGGCCTGTTCGACGTCGGTGCGGGGGCGGGTGCCGATGAAGTCCTCGGCCCGGACGGGTGCGCTGGGATCGGTCATGGCTGTCGTCTGACCCGGGGACCGCGATGAATGCCTGTGCCGGACCCCTGGTGGCCTGACCGGCCGTCCGACCCGGTGTGGCAGGGTGGGGCCGGTGCCCGCCCGGGTACCCACCTGCCCCGAAGGAGCACCGATGCTGCCCTGGTCCGCCGAGTTGGCCGGACGGATCGACGAACAGGTCGTCACCAGTGACCTGCTGCGCGACAACCACCTGGGCGACCCGTTCGAGCGCCCGCTGCACGTCTACCTGCCGCCCGGCTACGACGACCAGCCGGACCGCCGCTACCCCGCCGTCTACGTGATCCAGGGCTACACCGGCCACCTGGGCATGTGGTACAACCGCACCCCGTTCCGGCAGCCCTTCCCGGAGACCGCGGACGCGCTGTTCGCCGCCGGGACACCGCCGGTGATCGTGGTCCTGGTCGACGCCTGGACCTCCTACGGCGGCAGCCAGTTCGTCGACTCGCCCGGCACCGGCCGCTACCACTCCTACCTCTGCGACGAGGTCGTCCCCTTCGTCGACGCGCGCTACCGCACCCTGGCCGACCGAGACCACCGGGCCATCTCCGGTAAGTCCAGCGGCGGCTTCGGCGCGATGATCACCCCGATGCTGCGCCCCGACCTGTTCGGCGCCCTGGCCACCCACGCCGGCGACGCCCTCTACGAGTACTGCTACATCGCCGAGTTCCCCCAGGTGGTCCGGGCGCTGCGGCCCTGGGACGGCGACGTCGCGGCCTGGTGGGACGACTTCCGCGGTCGCCCGGCGCTGACCAGGCCCGGCGACGACACCGTGCTCTCCGCCCTCGGCGTGGCCGCCTGCTTCTCCGCGGACCCGGACGGCACCCCGCGGCTGCCCTTCGACACCCGCACCGGCGAGCTGTTCCCGGAGCTGTGGCAGCGCTGGCTGGCGCTGGACCCGGTGCGGATGGTCCCCGAGCACGCCGCCGCGGTCTCCTCGCTGCGCGCGGTGTGGATCGACGCCGGCACCCGCGACGAGTACTACCTGGACATCGGCGCCGAGGCCTTCCACCGTGCGGTGCTGGCCGCCGGACTGCCCGAGGAGTCGATCCACTTCGAGCTCTTCGAGGCTGGCCACGGCGGCATCGACTACCGCTACCCGCTGGCCCTGGACTGGCTCGCCCGCCGCATCCAGCCCTGAGCGGCCGGCCCCGACCGAGCCGTTAGTCTCCGGAGCATGACGGAGCATCTGGTGGTCGTGGGCGGGGACGCAGCGGGGATGAGCGCGGCGGCGCAGGCGAGACGGCTGCGGGGGCCGGAGCGGTTGCGGATCACCGCGTTCGAGCGCGGGCACTTCAGCTCGTACTCGGCCTGCGGCATCCCCTACTGGGTCGGCGGCGACGTGCCCGAGCGGGACGCGCTGATCGCGCGGACCCCGGAGCAGCACCGCGCTCAGGGGATCGATCTGCTGATGCGCACCGAGGTGGTCGAGCTGGACCTGGACCGGCGCCGGGTGCGCAGCCGCGACCTGGAGGACGGCAGCGAGGCCTGGACCGGCTTCGACCAGTTGGTCATCGGCACCGGGGCCGAGCCGGTCCGGCCCCCGCTGCCGGGTTTCGACGCGCCCGGGGTGCACGGTGTGCAGACCCTGGACGAGGGCCAGGCGCTGCTGCGGACGCTGGAGCGGGACTGCCGCAGGGCGGTGGTGGTCGGCGGCGGCTACATCGGGATCGAGATGGCCGAGGCCATGGTGCGGCGCGGGCTCGACGTCACCGTGGTGCACCGGGCGCCCGAGCCGATGTCCACGCTGGACCCGGACATGGGACGGCTGGTGCGCGAGGCCATGGAGGGCATGGGCATGGAGGTGGTGCCCGGCGCCGAGGCCAAGGAGGTGCTGCTCGGCCCGGACGGGCGGCCCAGGGCGGTGGTCAGCAGCGCCGGGGAGCACCCGGCCGACGTGGTGGTGCTGGGTCTGGGCGTGCGGCCGCGCACGGAGCTGGCGCGCGCCGCCGGGCTGCCGCTGGGGGAGTCCGGCGGGCTGCGCACCGAGGACACCATGCGGGTGCGCGGGCAGGAGGGGATCTGGGCCGGCGGGGACTGCGTCGAGGTGCTGGACCAGGTCTCCGGCCGGTACCGGCACATCGCGCTGGGGACGCACGCCAACAAGCAGGGCCGGGTGATCGGCATCAACCTCGGCGGCGGCAGCGCGGTGTTCCCGGGCGTGGTGGGGACCGCGGTCAGCAAGGTGTGCGCGCTGGAGATCGCCCGCACCGGGCTGAAGGAGCGCGAGGCGGAGGCGGCCGGGCTGGCCTACGAGTCGGCCGTGATCGAGGCGACCAGCAGGGCGGGCTACTACCCGGGCGCCGCCCCGATGACGGTCAAGATGACCGCCGAGCGGGGCAGCGGGCGGATGCTGGGCCTGCAGATCGTCGGCCGCGAGGGCGCGGCCAAGCGGGTGGACATCGGCGCCGTCGCGCTGACCGCGGGGATGACGGTCGATCAGGTGGTCTCGCTGGACCTGGGCTACGCGCCGCCGTTCTCGCCGGTCTGGGACCCGGTGCAGGTGGCGGCCCGCCGACTGCTCTGAGCCGGCAGCGGGCGGCAGCCCGAGGGGCGGCGCGGGCGCTGATGGGCGCTGGTGGCGAGCATCCGGACCTCGCCGCGGTCGCTGATCTCGGCGCGGATGATGCCGGTGTCGTCGGCGTAGACGGGGTGGCCGCCGGGGCCCCGGCTGCTGGTGCGGTGGACCACCACGCCGTCCGGGGACCTGCGGTCGGCGGCGGCGTGGTCTGGAGCGGCGTGGTCGGGGGCCGGGCGGTCGGGGGCCGGGCGGTCGGCCCCGGACAGGGGCTGGGCGAAGGTCAGTTCGAAGCGCGGGGTGTCGAAACGGGCGCTGGTACTGGGGGCCGTCGTCAAGGTGGGAGACCGTTCTGTGCGTGGCGGGACAGGCTGGACGGTCGTCTGCCCCCGATCACCCGGCCCATGCCCCCCTTCCGTCCCTGGGACCCCAGGACCTCAGTCCTCGCTGACGACCGCCGCCCGCAGCGGGGAGGCGACCTCCACCCAGACCGCCTTGCCGGAGCCGCGCGGGGTGGTACCCCACTCGCGGCTGAGCCGCTCCACCACGTGCAGCCCGTGGCCGCCGGGGAGCGAGGGCCTGGCCGCGCGCGGGGACGGAGCGGTCGGGCTGGGGTCGGTGACCTCGACCCGGAGCCGCTCGTCGGTGCAGTGCAGGGCCAGCTCCTCGGGACCGCCGGCGTGCAGGCAGGCGTTGGTGACCAGCTCCGAGACCAGCAGCAGCACGTCCTCGACCACCAGCAGCTGCTCCTGGGCGGTGTCGGTCGACTCGTCGGCCGGGATCCACTGCCAGTCCGTCAGGGCGGCCCGGGTGAAGTCGCGGCAGCGTCCGATCAGGCCCCGTCCGCCGGACAGCGCCAGCCGCCGGGTCTGCCCGCCCGCAGGCAGACCCGGCCGGGCGTCCGGGCTCACCGTGCACCGCGCAGGGGGCAGCGGCTGCGCCCCGTCATGTCTCCTCCACCCCGGCCGTGGCGCCACCGTTGAGCGCGTCGGCGAGCGTGGGGTAGGTCCGGAACACCCCGTCGGCGCCGGTGATCTCAAACAGCCGGGCGACGGCCGCGCGCAGGCCGGACAGTTCCACGGCGGTGCCGGCGTCGGCGGCGGACAGCCGGGCCCGCAGCAGCACGTTCAGACCGGTGGAGTCGCAGAACTCCAGGCCCTCGCAGTCCACCAGCACCCGTGGCGTGCCCCCGTCCAGCACCGTCTCCAGGGCGCCGCTGAGCACGTCGGCGGTGTCGTGGTCCAACTCCCCGGCCAGCCGCAGCACGGTGGCGTCCGGAGCGGGGTCGACGGAGACGGTGAAGCGCCCGCCGTCGGCGCCCTGGTCGGTCGCTCCCGCGACTCCTCGGTCCATGCAGTTCGCTCCTCGCCCGCTGCCCGTTGCGTCGTTGCCCATCATGCCCCAGCGCCGGTCGTCATGGTCACGGTCCCCGGAGCCCCGGGCGGCTCATGGGCCGCGGTGACGGCCCCGATCCGGGCGGCGAAGAGCACGATGTCGTCCTCCTGGGGCCGGTCGAAGGAGTCCAGCAGGGCCCGGCACAGCTGCTCGGGATCGCGGGGCGCGCCGGCCGCGGCCGTCCGCAGCTGCTCCAGACTGACCGTCAGATCCACTCCGCGGACCTCCACCAGGCCGTCGGTGACCAGCAGCAGCACCGTACCCGGGGGGATCTCCCGGCGCACCGAGTCGGGTTGGGGCAGGTTCAGGCCGAGCAGCGGGCCGTGCTCGCGGACGAACCGCCCCTCGCCGCCGACGGGCTCCAGCAGCAGCGGCGGCAGATGGCCGGCGTTGGCGATCTCCACACTCCCGCCGTCCGGCGCGACCAGGACCAGGCAGATGGTCGCGGTCCACCCCGGTCGCACCGTGGTCAGCAGGGTGTCCAGGCGCTCCAGTACGGCCCGCGGTCCGTGGCCGTCGATGGCGTAGGCACGCAGGGCGTGCCGCAGCTCGCCCATGACCACGGCGGCCTCCAGCGAGTGGCCGACCACGTCACCGACCGCCAGCAGCAGCCCGGTCGGCGTCTCCACGGCCTCGTAGAAGTCGCCGCCGATCTCGTTCTGCGCGGTGGCCGCGATGTAGCGGACCGCCAGCCGCACCCCCGGCCGCTGCGGCAGCCGGCCCGGCAGGAAGGCCCGCTGCAGGGTCACCGCGAGGGTGTGCTCCTCGGTGTAGCTGCGCAGCGCCTCCAGGGCCAGCGCGCAGGCCTGGGCGAACTGGGTCAGCAGCTTGCGGTCCTCGCCGGTGGTCGCCGCGGCGGCTTCCACGGCGATGCAGACCGGGGGCCGGCCGCGCTTGGTACGGGCGGCGACCAAGGTGACCGCGCCCTGCAACGGCAGCGCACCGACCTCGGGGAGGTCGGTGACGGCCACCCCGGTACGGCTGCCCAGGCCCGGCGCCGACAGCCGGGCCAGCAGCTCCGTCGTGGCCTGGCCGGAGGAGGGCCGACCGGCCGCCGTGATGTGCGTCAGATGGACGGTGTCGGCGTGCGGCGACTGGGTCAGCACGGCCGCGGCCGAGCCGATCAACGCGCTCGCGCCACGGGCCGCGGCGGCGGCCAGGGTCTCCGCGCCGGGAGCCGCGTAGATCTCCAGCGTCACCTCGTTGAGGGTGGTCAGCCGTTGGGCCAGCCGCTCGGCCCGGGACCTGGCCCGGCTGTAGCGCAGCGCCGAGGTGACCGTGGCCAGCAGCTCGCTGGGGGCGATCGGCTCGGTGAGGTAGGCGTCGGCGCCCCGGTAGAGGCCCTGGGTGCGGTCGCCGGTGCCGATCGCGGTGGCGGACACATGGATCACCGGGATGCCGGTGGTGAACGGATCGTCCTTGATCCGCTCGCAGACCTCGAAGCCGCTCATGTCGGGAAGGTGCACGTCCACGACGGCCAGTTCGGGCATCGGCTCGCCGCTGCTGCGGCGCTCCTCGAGCAGGGCGAGGCCCTGGCCGCCGTCCTCGGCCTCCAGCACCGTGTGGCCCGCCCGGGAGAGCCAACTGCCCAGGATGTAGCGGTTGGTGGCGTTGTCCTCGACGATCAGCACCACGGCGGGGATGTCGTCGCCCTCGGCGTGGGTCATGATCGCCGTCCTTCGTCCGTGTCGGGGGGAGTGCCGGCCCGGACGGCCGGGTAGAGGATGTCGGCCAGCCGGGCGGCGGTGGCGCCGTGCTTGGACAGGACCGCGCGGGCGTGGCCCAGCCGTTCGGTGGCGCGCTCGGCCTGGTCCGCCGCCGTGATCACGACCACCGGCACGGTGCTGAGCTCCGGATCGGCGGACAGCTCGGCGAGCACGGCGTAGCCGTCGGTTCCGGGCATCTGCAGGTCGAGCAGGACCGCGTCGGGCCGTAGCCGGCGCACCTCGGCCACCACCCGGGCACCCTCGTGAACCTGCACCACCTGCTCGGCCAACTGCTCCAGCACCGGGCGGAACAGTTCCGCGAACACCGGGTCGTCGTCGACGGTGAGCAGGGTGCCGAGCCGCCGCACCGGCGCGGGCGCGGCGACGGTGCGCAGCGGCAGCCGCAGCGTCACCGTGGTGCCCTGGCCCGGGCGGCTGGCCAACTGCAGGCTGCCGCCCAGCAGTTCGGCCAGCCTGCGGGCGTACGGCAGGCCGAGGCCGGTGCCCGCCCGGTTGCGCTGGTGCGGGCCGGGGACCTGGTAGAACTCCTCGAACACCCGGGTCTGCTGGTCCTCGGGGATGCCCACGCCGGTGTCGCTGACGACCAGCACCAGCCACTCGTCCTCGGTGCCGACCTCCAGCCGCACCTCGCCGCTGCGGGTGAACTTCAGGCCGTTGGAGAGCAGGTTGCGCAGGATCCGGGCCAGCATCACCTCGTCGGTCAGCAGCTCCGGGAGGTCCTCGCGGTCCGGGACCACCAGGGCCACCTCGCCGCGCGGTGCCGCGCCGACCATCAGCCCGCGCACCTGCGCCAGCAGCGCGCGCAGGTCCACCGGGGCCGGCCGGGGCTCCAGCCGGCCCGCCTCCGCCTTGGCGACGTCCAGCAGTTCGTCGACCAGGACCAGCAGCATGCTGCCGGCCGAGCCGACCAGGGCGACCTGGCGGCGCTGCTCGGCGGTCAGCGGCTCGGCGGCGGGGTCCAGCAGCAGCCGGCTCAGTCCGATCACCGAGTTGAGCGGGGTGCGCAGCTCGTGGCTGACGTTGGACCAGAACCGGGTCTTGGACTCGCTGGCCTCGCGCAGCAGCCGGCTCTTCTCGTCCAGCTCCGCGTAGAGGGCGACGACACCCCGGTTGGTCTCCTCCAACTCCTCGGAGAGTTCGGTGTAGAGCGCCACCACACCCTGGTTGGTCTGTTCCAGCTCCTGGTTGAGCAGGTGCAGCGCCTCCTGCTGCCGGCGGGACTCCTCCAGCGCGGCCATCAGGTCCAGGGTCTGCGCACGCAGGTCCTCGGTCAGGCTGTCACCGCTGCCGGCGACGGTCCGCAGCGCCTCGCGGATCCGCGCGGCCCGGTCGGCGACGGGCTCCGGGGACGCGGGCAGCGGCCAGGCGATGACGACGCTGCCGCCCGGCCTTCCGCCGCCGGCCGGCTCCCAGCGCACCTGCGGCAGCAGCCGGGCCACCGCGGCGAGCGTCTCGGCCCCGGGGGTGCGCGCGTCGGTCCAGTCGAGGCTGACGGCCAGTTCCCGGTGGCCCAGGGCGAAGACGGCCCGCAGCGGCTGCGGCCGCAGCAGGTCGCGTCCCAGCTCGCTGAGCGCGGTGGCCAGCCGCACCCGGTCCTGGTTCTCCAGTCCGGCCGCCCCGGCGCAGTCCTTGGCGGTGCGGCGCAGCACGAAGACGTCCCGCTCGACGCCGACGGCCATGACGAGCAGCGTCTCGGCGCTGTCCGGGGCGGTCTCCCAGTGGTCCTGACTCACCGTCGGCTCACCACATTCCCTTGGCGACGAGGACCCCGGCGTCGTCCCTGCGCACCCCGGCCTGCCGCAGCAGGTGCCCGGCCACCACCACCGGGAGGTGCCGCAGCAGCCCCGGCATGGAGTCGGGGTCCCACCGGTCGGTCAGACCGTCGGAGTGCATCACCAGGGCGCCGCCGGGAGGCAGCGGGTACTCGAAGGTCCGCAGCTGCGGCATCCGGTGGCCGACGATCCCCGGGTGGGACAGCGGGCTGGAACGGGTGTCGTCGCCGATCAGCGCGGCCGCGACATTGCCGACGCCGCAGTACAGCAGCCGTCCCGCGTCGGGCTCGACCCTGGCGACGGCCACCGCGGCGCCCCTGGTGCCGCGGAGCGCGCGGTGGATCTCGTCCAGCACGTCCGCCGGCTGCCGGGCCCTGCCGGAGCGGAACGCCTGGACGGCGGCCGCGGCGGCGAGGGCGGCCATCGGACCGTGCCCGAGGCCGTCGCAGAGCATCAGCAGGGCCGCCGGGCCGCTGCCCTCGTCGATCCGGGCCGCCCAGGCGTCGCCGCAGACCTGCTCGCCGCTGATGGCCCGGGTCAGCCCGGCCACGGACGGCTCGCGCTGCTGCCCGGCGGACCGGGTCGCCCAGAAGCGTGCGGCGATCACCGTGCCCCGACCGGGAAGTGAGTGGACGTCGAAGACGTCGGCGAGGCGGGCCACGCTGCCCAGGCCGATGCCCAGGGTCCCGGCCGAGGACATGCCGTCCCGCATGGCCTCGGGCACGTCGGCCATGCCCGGGCCCGAGTCGACGGCCAGGAACTCCACTCCGGCCTGGTGCTCGGTGCGTACCACCCGGAGCAGGATGGCCCCGTCGACGGCGTGCTTGACCAGGTTGGACGCCGCCTCGGAGACGGCCAGCGCGACCTCGCCGGAGCGCCGTTCGTCCAGCCCGACCCGCCGGGCCAGCGCCGCGGCCGCGCCCCGGGCGGCCCCGGGCTCGCTGCGGAACCAGGCGATGTCCTCGGACTCCAGCAGCAGGATGCTCACCTGGCCCACTTGGTGATGGTCACCGTGGTGCCGCGGCCCGGTTCGGACTCGATGGCGAACTCGTCCACCAGACGGCGCGAGCCGCTCAGGCCCAGCCCCATTCCGGTGCCCGAGCTCCAGCCGTCGGTGAGGGCCAGCTCCAGGTCGGCGATGCCGGGGCCGGAGTCGCGGAACACCACCTGGACGCCCCGGCGCAGCCCGTTCCGGATCAGCTCGCCGCGGAGCGTCCCGCCGCCGCCGTGCACCAGCGTGTTGCGGGCCAGTTCGCTGGCGGCGGTCACCAGTTTGGTCTGCTCCACCAGCGACAGCCGGCAGTCCTGGGCCAGGGTCCGGACCAGCTGCCGGGCCCGGACCACGTCGTCGTTGGCGACGATCGGAAGCAGTCCCTCCCCGGCCTCGACGGTCACGACGCGGTCGGTTCTGCGGTGAGCCCGTCGCGGCCGCCGCGGGCCCGCTCCAGCAGCCGCAGGCCCAGGTCGAGGTTGAGCGCGGTGCTCACCCCGCCTAGCGACAGCCCCAGTTCGACCAGGGTGATCGCGACCGCCGGGCGCATGCCCACGACCACCGTCTCGGCGTCCAGCATCCGGGAGATGGCGGCGATGGTCGCCAGCATCCGGCCGACGAAGGAGTCGACGATCTCCACCGCGCTGATGTCGATCACCACGCCGTGCGCGGCCGATTCGACCACCCGGGCGGCCAGGTCGTCCTGGAGGTTCAGTACGGACTGGTCGTCCAGGTCGGTCTGGATCGACACCAGCAGGATGTCGCCGATCTGCAGGATCGGCACGCGCTCGCTCACTTCGCCACCCGGTCCCCGCGGCGGCCGATCTCGATGCCGGAGCGCCGCAGGGCGTGCCGCAGCGCGTCCGCCAGGCTGGCCTTGGTGGCGATGTCCCCGAAGTCGATGCCGAGGGCGACGATGGTCTGCGCGATCTGCGGGCGGATGCCGGAGATGGTGCACTCGGCGCCCATCAGCCGGGCCGCGACCACGGTCTTCAGCAGGTGCTGGGCGACCTG
Source organism: Streptacidiphilus jeojiensis (assembly GCF_042510965.1). Lineage (NCBI taxonomy): Bacteria > Bacillati > Actinomycetota > Actinomycetes > Kitasatosporales > Streptomycetaceae > Streptacidiphilus > Streptacidiphilus jeojiensis. The sequence continues at coordinate 254,194 of NZ_JBEUKS010000007.1, read as the reverse complement.
GGTGTCCACCGCGGGCACCCCGGTGATGTCGATGATGGCCTGCTCGGACCCGGTGTCGATGAGGGCCTGGAGCATCTTCTCCATCACCACCATGGTGCGCGCCGAGTCCAGCGTGCCGACCAGCGGTACGCAGATCACCCCGTCCCACAGCTTGACCACCGGTGTCGACAGTTCCAGCAGCTGTTCCGACTGGGAGCTGATCAGCTCCTCCCGGGCACGGGCGTAGGTCTCCACCGTGAACAGGCCCAGATCGTCCAGCAGCGAGGAGAGCTGGAGGTAGCTGCGGAGCGATCCGCCGTCCGGGTCCTTGGCCAGCGCCGGTTCCAGCGCCTGCTTCAGCGCGAACACGCTGATCGCGGTCTCGCTGGGGGTGAAGCCCTGGCGGGCCCGGGTCCGCGACAGCTCGGTCAGCAGCGCCCGCACCTCGGCGAAGGCATCGTCCTTCGCGGCGAGGGAGCCGGTGCGCAGCGCCGCCAGCAGGGCCGAGTACAGCTCGCGCAGCTCCTGGTCTATCTCGGCGGTGCTCACCCGTCCGCGCAGGGTCGTCGAGACGATGCGGACCCACTCGGCGGAGAGGTCCTCGGCGTCTGCGGACAGGAGGTCGATCAGCTGCCGGGAGTTGTCGGGGTCGGCCACGGGGGCGCTCCTCTTCGTCGAGCTCGGGTGGGGGACGGCGCGGATGCGGCCGTCCGGGTGAGCTGCCGTCGCAGCGTATGCCATCGTGACGCGCTCTCGGCGCGCTCCTCAGTCATCGGAGCGGCCGCAGGTGGGAGACCTCGCCGGCACCGTCACCGTGATGGTCTTGCCGCGCAGCGGGTCCCGGTCGACCTCCACGTCGGCCGCGATCCGCAGCAGCAGGTGCCAGCCGAAGCCGCCGCCCCCAGCGGTCAGGTCCGGGCGCCGTGGTACCGGCGCCTCGGTGCTGGAGTCGCTGACGGCCACGGTGAGGCGGCTGCCGTCGTCGGTCAGCCGCAGTACGCAGGGGCCGGGGGCGTGCCGCAGCGCGTTGGAGACCAGCTCGCCCGACGCGATCAGGACGTCGTCCAGGACTTCGGGGGCCAGCGGGGGCGAGCAGTGCTCCAGGAAGGCCCGGGTGTGGTCCCGGGCCCGTGGCGAGGTGCCCGCGGCTCCGCTCAGCGGCAGACGGCTGCTGCGAACGCGGAGGTCCGCTCCTGGGCGGTCGGTGCTCACGCTGTGCCCCCGAGGAGGTCGGTGTGACGGCTGGAGACTGAAGTTCTGTCCGGAACCCGCCTACCCCTGCCGCGGACCGGGATGCGGGCGAACCTGGACGAAAGAAGAACCAGTTGACGGGGCATGGGAACCGGACCCCGGGGTACGCGACCTTGCAGACGCGCACCAACACGGTTCGATTCGTATCGCACGACGAACCCTCGGGAGGGGCTCCATGAACGCCAGCACGCAGGCAGTGCTCCAGCACGCCGGCACGCGGCAGACAGCGGCCGGACCCGCACTCTTCCCCGACTTCGACCTCTCCGACCCGTCCGGGGTCAGTCCCACCGACGCCCGGGCCATGTCCAAGGTGATGTTCGCCCGCTTGGCGACGCTGGAGGAGGGCACGCACGAGTACCAGTACGTGCGCAACACCCTGGTGGAGCTGAACATGGCGCTGGTGAAGTTCGCCGCCGGGCGGTTCCGCACCCGCAGCGAGCCGATGGAGGACATCGTCCAGGTCGGCACGATCGGCCTGATCAAGGCCATCGACCGGTTCGACCTGGACCACGAGGTGGAGTTCCCCACCTTCGCCATGCCCACCATCGTCGGCGAGATCAAGCGCTTCTTCCGGGACACCAGCTGGGCCGTGCACGTGCCGCGCCGGCTGCAGGAGCTGCGGCTGCGGTTGGCCCGGGCCACCGACGAGCTGTCCCAGGCGATGGACCGCGCGCCCACCCCCGCCGAACTGGCGGCCCACCTCGGACTGACCGAGGACGAGGTGCGCGAGGGCCTGGTCGCCGCCAACGGATACTCCGTCAGCTCCATCGACGCCGGACTGGCCTCGGCCGAGGACGCCAACGACGGCTCCTCGTTCGCCGAGCGGCTGGGCGAACCGGACCCGGGACTGGAGGGCATCGAGAACCTGGAGTCGCTCAAACCGCTGATCGCCGAGCTCAGCGACCGGGAGCGGCTGATCCTGTCGCTGCGCTTCGTCTCCGACATGACGCAGTCCCAGATCGGCGAGCGGCTCGGCATCTCCCAGATGCACGTCTCGCGGCTGCTGTCGCGGGCGCTGGGGCGGCTGAGGAGCAGACTTCTGGTCGACGAATAGGGAGAAGACGAAAAGGGAGAAAGGGAGAAGACGCCCAGGAAGCACCCAGCTTTTGCGTGACCATTACACCTGCGACGGATGCAGTGGACGCGGGTCGACCTATCCTGTGGTCATGTCGGAGGAGATTGAAGTCAGCCTGACCCTGCGGGTACGGCTGACCGACTGGGACGGCCTGCGGGCGGCCGGTCTCGGCGCGGTGTCCCGCGGAGCCGGGGCCGAGGAGGTACGGGCCAGGGCCGAACAGGTCGCGTCCGGGCCCTACGGCGCGCTCGCCGTACTCATCGACCCGGACCGGCTGCTGGCCGGGATCGACAGCGTCGAGGCGGTGACCTCGGTGGTCGCGGTCGGCGCGCCCGGAAGCTTCGGCGGCATCCAGGCCCCGGACTTCGGCGCGCTGTTCCCGCTGACCCCGCCGTCCGGGTCGGAGAACCCCTGGCTGCTCACCCCGCGCACCGCTGCGGTGCTCCACGGCCAACTGCGGATACTCGCCGACTGCGCCCGCAACGAGCTGGACGAGCTCGGCGGCGCCCCGGTCCGCCCGGAGACCCGCAGCGGCGTGGTCTTCGCCGCCCTGCCCAAGCCCACCTGGGGCCAGGACGCCGACTGGCGCACCCGCTTCATCTCCTCCTTCTGCGCCCTGGCCGCGGACCTGGCGGCGGGGAAGTGGCCGCGGCCGCGCTGCCCGGCGGAGGAGATGGCGCTGCACCTGGCCCTGCTGGACGCCGAGGAAGCGCTTTCCGACGTCCCCGAGGGCGTCGAGAGCGACGTCGCCGGCCTGCCGGTCAGCGTCTACGACTACGACTGGAGCGGCTGCCGCGCCACCTTCTTCCGCCACGCCGACGTACTGCTGCGCTACGAGGCCATATCTCCGGCACTGGAGGAGCCGGCCTCGTGGTTCACCGCCTTCGAGGCGGGCTGACCGGCGAATCCGGGCGACTGCCGGGCGCGGGCGGGCGAGGCACGATTGGATGGAGCAGCGGTACCGAACGACCAGGCGCACCGAACGAGGAGGAGCGACCGTGAGCGACGACATGACCGGTGACGGGGTCTACCAGCCCGATCCCGGCGAGGACGAGCACGACGACAACGGGCTGCTCGACTCCGAGGACACCCTGATCGACCGCGGCCTGGACGACGCCCTGGACGAGGGCTACTCGCCGCCCGACCGCCCGCTGGCGGTCAACCGCTACGAGGGCGACGAGAGCCTGGACGAGCGGCTGGCCGAGGAACTGCCCGAGGTCGAGGCGGAGCGCGGCGACGGCGTCGGCGACACCTGGGACACCGACGGCGAGGAGATCGACGACGAGGTCGGCGACGTCCGGGCCGGTCGGCTGGTCGCCCCGGGCGAGGGCTCGCACCTGGAGACGGACGGGCTGATCGCCTACGACCAGGGCATCGACGGGGCCGGCGCCTCCGCCGAGGAGGCCGCCGTGCACGTGGTTCCCGACGGGGAGTGGTGACCGCCGCCATGGCGATCGCCACCATCGACCCCGCCACCGGGGAGACCCTGGAGACCTTCGAGGCTTTGGACCCGGCCGGCATCGAGATCCGGCTGGCCCGCGCCGCGAGCGCGTTCGAGGTGCACCGCCGCACCGGCTTCGCCGAGCGCGCCGCGCTGCTGCGGGCCGCCGCCGACCTGCTGTCGGCCGAGCGGGAGGCCGACGCCGCGCTGCTCACCCAGGAGATGGGCAAGCCGCTGGCGCAGGCACTGGCCGAGGTCGACAAGTGCGCCCGGGCCATGCGCTGGTACGCCGAGCACGCCGAGGCGCTGCTCGCCGACGAGCACCCGGACCCGGCCGACATCGCCGACTCCGGCGGCTCGGCCGCGCACGTCCGCTACCGGCCGATGGGCCCGGTGCTGGCGGTGATGCCGTGGAACTTCCCGCTCTGGCAGGTGGTCAGGTTCGCCGCGCCCGCCCTGATGGCCGGGAACACCGCGCTGCTCAAGCACGCCTCCAACGTCCCCAGGACGGCGCTGCTGCTGGAGGACCTCTTCACCCGTGCGGGCTATCCGACGGGCTGTTTCCAGACGCTGCTGGTGGGTTCCGGCGCGATCGAGGCGGTGCTGCGCGATCCCCGGGTCGCCGCGGTGACGCTGACCGGCAGCGAGGGGGCGGGCCGCTCGGTCGCCGCGATCGCCGGGGACGAGATCAAGAAGAGCGTGCTGGAACTGGGCGGCAGCGACCCCTTCCTGGTGCTGCCCTCGGCGGACGTCCGGCGGGCGGCCGAGGTGGCGGTGACCGCGCGGGTGCAGAACAACGGTCAGTCCTGCATCGCCGCCAAGCGGTTCATCGTCCACGCGGACGTCTACGAGGAGTTCGCCGCCGCCTTCGTGGCCGGAATGTCCGCGTTGCGGGTGGGCGACCCGATGGCGGCCGGTACCGACGTGGGCCCGCTGGCCACCGAGAGCGGCCGGGCCGATCTGGAGGAACTGGTCGACGACGCGCTGCGGCACGGCGCCAAGGCGCAGTGCGGCGGGCGCCGGCCCGAGGACCGCCCCGCGGGCTGGTTCTACGAGCCGACGGTGCTCACCGGGATCACCCCGGAGATGCGGATCCACCGCGAGGAGTGCTTCGGCCCGGTCGCCACCCTCTACCGGGTCGACAGCCTGGAGCAGGCCGTGGCGCTGGCCAACGACAGCTCCTTCGGCCTCAGCTCCAACGCCTGGACCACCGATCCGCAGGAGCAGGAGCTGCTGGAGCGTGAACTCCAGGCCGGCGCCGTCTACTTCAACGGCATGACGGCCTCGCACCCGGCCTTCCCCTTCGGCGGCGTCAAGCGCTCCGGCTACGGGCGCGAGCTCTCGGCGCAGGGGATCAGGGAGTTCTGCAACATCACCACCGTCTGGTACGCCTGACGGCCCGTTGCCGGCGCTCCGGCCCTAGAGCTCCGGGTTGCGCGGGGGCGTCGCGGTGTCCAGGAAGAAGGCGTCGATGCTCTGCACGGCCTGGATGAAGTCGTCCAGGTTGACCGGCTTGGTGATGTAGGCGTTGCTGTGGCCCCGGTAGGCGCCCGACACGTCGTCAGGGGCGCTGGAGGTGGTCAGCACCACGGTCGGGATGACCTTCAGCTCCTCGTCGTTCTTGAGGACGTTGAGCAGCTCCCGGCCGTTCATCCGCGGCATGTTGAGGTCGAGCACGATCAGGTCGGGCAGTCGGACCGCGGGGTCGCGCAGCCGCTCCAGGGCGGCGATCCCGTCGGCGACCAGGGCGATGGTGCGGTCGGCGCCGCGTTGCAGCAGCGCCTCCTCGATGAGCATGGCGTCGGCCGGATCGTCCTCGACCAGCAGGATGTCGAAGGGGCGGGGGGCTGCGAGAGCGGCCATCGGGGGCTCCGGTCGGTCGGGGCGTGGACTGCGCGGGTCGTCGGGCAGAACATGGGTCAGAACATCGGTCAGAGCAGGGGGCTGAGCACGGGGCGGGGCACCGGTCTGAGCTCGGGTCAGAGCGTGTCAGGCCACCCTAGGCCCCCGGGTCGCCCACGGACAACAACTGTTGTCCTGATGGGCGGTAAGGTGTGTGCCGCGAGCCGTGGCGCGGCTGCTTCAGGGAGGGAATCCACGTGGTGGCGCGAGGAACTGCGGAACAGTCTGCGGGCGGGTCCATAGCGACGGCCTGGAGCCGCTGGACCACCCGGAGGTGGCTGTCCGTCGGGGTGGCCGGCTCGTTGACCGTGCTGCTGGTGCTCGGCCTGCTCGGCTTCTGGGCGCTGGACCGGGCCTCCTCGGTCACCGACACCCTGGTCAACCACAGCTCGCCGGCGCTGACCACCGCGGTCCGGCTGGAGTCGGCCATGCTCGACCAGGAGACCGGGATCCGCGGCTACGGCCTCTCCGGTCAGTCCTCGTTCCTGGACCCCTACACCGAGGGAATGGCCGACGAGAAGGCGGCCGTCACCAAGCTGCGCACCCTCACCGCCGGGGACGCGAAGGCGGCGGCGGACCTGGACACGGTGCTGGCCCGGATCCGGACCTGGCAGACCGACTTCGCCGCCCCCGTCGCGGCCGCCCCGCCGGGCGCCCCGGTGGAGCTGGCGGCGCAGCGGTCCGACCAGGGCAAGAACGATTTCGACGCGATCCGGGCGGCCGCGGCCGTGCAGCAGACGCATCTGCAGGCCGCCAGGAACACCGCCGCCCAGCAGCTGCAGACGGCGCAGCGACAGAGCAACTGGGTCTTCAGCGCCGTCGCCCTGGTGATCCTGCTGCTGTCCGCCCTGGTGGTGACCGCACTGCGGCGGGGTGTGACCGCGCCGCTGGAGCGGCTCCAGCGTGACGTCCGGGAGGTCGGCGCCGGCGAGTTCTCGCACGCGGTCTCCGCCACCACCGGCCCCGCGGACCTGCGCCTGCTCGCCGAGGACGTGGAGCGCATGCGCCGCCGGCTCGCCGACGAACTGGCCTTCTCCGACCAGGCCAGGGCCCGCCTGGACGAGCAGGCCGAGGAACTGCGGCGGTCCAACGGCGAGTTGGAGCAGTTCGCCTACGTGGCTTCGCACGACCTGCAGGAACCGCTGCGCAAGGTCGCCAGCTTCTGCCAGCTGCTCCAGCGCCGCTACGCCGACAAGCTGGACGAGCGCGCGGACCAGTACATCGCCTTCGCGGTGGACGGGGCCAACCGGATGCAGACCCTGATCAACGATCTGCTGGCGTTCTCCCGGGTCGGCCGGATGCACCAGGAGTACGCCCCGGTGGACCTGGAGCAGGTGTTCACGGCCACGGTCGACGCGCTGAGCATCGCGGTCGAGGAGTCCGGGGCGGTCATCACCCACGACCCGCTCCCGGTGCTGACCGCCGACCGCACCCAGATCGGCATGCTGTTCCAGAACCTGATCGGGAACGCCATCAAGTTCCGGGCCCCCGACCGCGCCCCGGAGGTCCGGCTGTCGGCCGTGCGGGACGGCGACCGGTGGCAGTTCGCGGTGCAGGACAACGGCATCGGCATCGGCACCGAGTTCGCCGACCGGGTGTTCGTGATCTTCCAGCGGCTGCACACCAAGGAGGCCTATCCGGGCAACGGGATCGGCCTGGCCATGTGCAAGAAGATCGTCGAGTTCCACGGCGGCACCATCGCGGTGGACCCGGACACCGACAGCGGCACCAGGATCAGCTTCACCCTGCCGCTGGCCCCCGCCGTCCCGGTCGCCGACCCCGGCGAGCCCGAGCGCACCGAGGTGGTCGCATGAGCACGCACGTCCGGGCCGCCCTGACCGGCGCGCTGACCGGCGCCGTGACCGGTGCCGGGATCCCGGCCCAGGCCGCGGCCCCGACCGAGAGCTACCGGATCCTGCTGGTCGAGGACGACGCCGGCGACGCCCTGCTGGTCGAGGAGCTGCTGGCGGACACCGGGCTGACCCACAGCCTGACCTGGACCCAGACCATGGCCGGCGCCCTGGCCGAGCTGGGCGGGCAGACGCCCGACTGCGTGCTGCTGGACCTGCACCTGCCCGACGCCAGCGGCGTGGGCGCCATCCAGACCCTGGAGGCGGCCTGCCCGCACACCGCCGTGATCGTGCTGACCGGGCTGGCCGAGTCCCGCGCCGGGGTGCAGGCGGTGGCCAACGGCGCCCAGGACTACCTGGTCAAGGGACAGGTGACGGCGGACCTGCTGAACCGGGTGGTGCGCTACGCGGTGCACCGCAAGCAGGCCGAGCGGGCCAACGCGGAGCTGCGCGAGAACCGGATCCACGCCCAGGAGAACACCCGGCTGGAACGCGGCCTGCTGCCCGCCCCGCTGCTGCACGACGACCGGGTCGGCGCCGCCATGCGCTATCTGCCGGGGCGTCAGCGGGCGCTGCTGGGCGGCGACTTCCTGGACGTGGTGCAGACCGGCGGCGAGGGCACCGTGCACGCGGTGATCGGGGACGTCAGCGGCCACGGCCCGGACGAGGCCGCGCTGGGCGTCTGCCTGCGGATCACCTGGCGCGCCCTGGTGCTGGCCGGGCACCGCGGCAGCGAACTGCTGGGCCTGCTGGAACAGGTGCTGGTCGCCGAACGCCCGCGCGACGACATGTTCGCCACCTGCAGCACGGTCACCCTGGACCCCGGGGAGCGCACCGCCACGGTCTACCTGGCCGGCCACCACGAGCCGCTGCTGTGCGCGGACGGGGCGGCCAGGGTGGTCCGGGCGGCCCACGGCCCGGCGCTGGGGATCGTCCCCGGCGGCGGCCGCTGGCGTCCCACCGAGGTGCCGTTGCCGGACAAGGGCGCGCTGCTGCTCTACACCGACGGCCTGATCGAGGGCTACCGCGGCCCCGGCAAGGAGCGGTTGGAGACCGAGGGCCTGGTCGAGCTGATCGCCCGGGCCCCGGAGCAGGACCCCGACCCGCTGCTGGACCACCTGATCGGTACCGCGAACACGCTCAACGCCGGACGGCACGCGGACGACCTGGCGGTGCTGCACCTCAGCTGGACGTGACTGTGCCGCCGAGTACCCCCGTACTCGGCGGCACAGTCACGTTTCAGGTCAGCTGTTCCAGACCTGGAACTCGGAGACCTGTCCGGCCGGCCATCCGGTGTTCGCCGTGACGGTCACCCGGAAGTAGCGCTGGGTGGTCGCGGGGAAGGTGATGGTGACGGTGTTGTTGGCGTTCGGGTCGAAGGTGTAGGTGGCCGACGCCTTCAGCGTGCTGAAGGTGGAACCGTCGGTGCTGCCCGTCAGGGACAGCGTCTGGTCGCGGGCGCCCCAGCCCGCCGGGAGCTGGAGCACGACCCGGGCCGCGCTCTGCGCCGAGCCGAGGTCGACCTGCACCCACTGCGGGAAGGCGTTGTTGGCGCTCTCCCAGTAGCTGCTCTGGTTGCCGTCGGTGACGTTGGAGGAGGGGTAGACGTCGGTGTGGCTGGACTCGCTGGTGGCCTTTCCTGCCGCCAGGTTGGTGGCCACCGTGCCGGCCCCGGTGCCCGTCAGCGCGACCGTGGTCGGGCTGTTGGAGGCGTTGCCGGAGACGGTGAGGTTGCCGGTGCGGGAGCCGGACGCGGTCGGCTTGAAGGTGACGCTGACCGTGCAGGAGCCGCCCGCCGCGATGGACGTGCCGCAGGTGTTGGTCTGCGAGAAGTCACCGGTGACGGCTACGCCGGAGACCGACGCGGCCGCAGTGCCGGTGTTGCTCACGGTGACCGACTGCGCGGTGCTGCTGGTGTTGAGCGCCTGGGTGCCGAAGGTCAGCGAGCCCGGGTTGGCCGACAGCGTCGCGGACGGGGTGGTGCCGCCGCTGCCGCTGGGGAAGATCTCGAAGTCCGAGAGCTGGCCGGCGCTCCAGCCGGTGTTGGCGGTGATGTTCACCCGGACGTAGCGCGCCGTGGCGGCGTTGAAGGGGATGGTCACCGTGTTGTTGTTGGCGTTGGGGTCGAAGGTGTACCCGGCCGAGCCCACGATCGTGTTGAAGGTGGATCCGTCCGTGGACCCCTGCACCGACAGGGTCTCGGTGCGGGCGCTCCAGGCGGTCGCCGGCGGGAGCTTGAGCACGATCTTGCCGATGCTGTAGCTCGCGCCGAGGTCGACCTGGGCCCACTGCGGGAAGGAGCCGTTGGCGCTCTCCCAGTAGGTGGACGCGTCCGAGTCGGTGAGGTTGGCGGGGGTGTAGACGCCGTTGCTGGAGCTCGCGGTGGCCGGGCGGGCGGCGGCGATGTTGGTGCTGCTGTCGATGCCGGTGCCGGTCAGCGAGGCGGTGGTGGGGCTGTTGTTGGCGTTGCTGGTGACGGTCAGCGTGCCGGAGCGGGAGCCGCCGGCGGTGGGCTGGAAGCCGACGTTGACCGTGCAGGAGGCTCCGACCGCGATGGTGGAGCAGTTGTTGGTCTGGCTGAAGTCACCGGTCACCGAGACGCCGGAGACGGTCGCCGAGGTGGTGCCCGAGTTGGTCACGGTGATGCTCTGCGCGGCGGCCGAGGAGCCGACCACCGTGCCCGCGAAGTTCAGGCTGGCCGGTGAGGCGTTCAGTACCGGACCCGGCGCGGTGCCGGTCCCGGAGAGGGCGACGGTGTTGGTCACCCCGCCGGCGTTGACGGTCAGGCTGCCGGAGCGGCTGCCCGTCGCGGTCGGCTTGAAGGTGACGCTGACCGTGCAGGAGCCGTTCGCCGCGATCGACGAACCGCAGGTGTTGGTCTGGGCGAAGTCACCACTGGCCGCGATGGACGAGACGGCCGCGGCCGAGCCGGTGGGGTTGGAGACGGTCACCGTCTGCGCGGTGCTGGTCGCTCCGGTGGCCACCGAACCGAAGTTCAGCGCGCTCGGGGTGGCGGTCACCCCGGTGGCCGGGTAGGGCGGGAAGACCGGGGTCGGCCAGCCGCTGCAGTACGGGGTGCCGCTGATGCCGGAGTTGCCCCCGCCGTCGGTCACCACGAAGTTGCCGCCCTCGCAGTTGTACACGGGGGAGGGGCCGTTGACGCCGGTCGCGGTGACGTTGGTGAAGCTCGCCGCGCCGCCGGTCTGCTCCTGCAGGGCGAAGGTCCCGGTGCCGGCGATGGTCACGTTGTTCAGCGAGACCCCGCTGATCGTTCCCTCGACCCACTGGACCGCCTCGTAGGGGCTCTGCTCGATCAGCGCGTTGGTGACGTTGATCGGCCCGGTGATGGCGCCCTGGCTGCCGTCGAACCACAGCGCGCCGACGCCGAACTGCCAGTTGGGGTCGAGGTCGCCGTCCCGGACCAGGGTGTTGTTGGAGATGGTGGTGGTGCCTACCGGGGTGGAGGTGAAGCGCTGCCCCACGTGGATGCCGCCGCCCTGGGAGATCCCGGTGTCCTGCACCAGGTTTCCGCTGACGGTGTTGTCGTGGCCGCCGTAGATCGCGATGCCGTTGGCCAGGATCTGCAGCTGGACCGTGTTGTTGGAGATGGTGTCGTTGGCGTCGGCCCCCAGCGAGGAGTCCGCCCAGGTGGCCACGCCGTCGTCACCGGTGTTGCGGATGTCGCTGTTGGTGACGGTGGAGTTGGTGACGCCGCCGTGGAAGTTGATGCCGTCGGCGGTCGTGTCGCGGATCCGCATCCCGCTGAAGGTCAGCTTGTCCATCGGGCCGTCCATCCAGGCGCCGACCTTCATGTGGTCGATCCAGATGTTGGACACCGAGGAGTTGCTCAACGCGCCGCCGATGCCGTTGACCTGCGCGCTGTCGTCACGCTCCTGGACATTGCCGAAGATCGCGAAGTTCTGCAGGTGGACGTTGGTGCTCGGGGACGGGGCCGAGTTGCCGTAGAAGCCGGGCGCGGTACCGGTGACGGTGGAGTACCACATGCCGGCGCCGGCCACGGTGACGTTGTTGACGCTGATGTGGCCCGGGACGTTGAACGTCCCCGGCGGGATCCACACCGTTCCGCCCGGACCTGCCGCGCTGATCGCGGCGTTGAAGGCGCTGGTGGCGTCGGCCGCGCCGGTCGCGTCGGCGCCCTCGCTGGTGACCGAGACCGAACCGGCCGGCTGCGTCAGCGCCGCGCCGACCTGCTCGAAGTCGGCGAAGTCGATGGTGTACGAGGAGGCGGTGTCCTCCGAGTCGACCTGCAGCTTGAAGGTCGTCCCGGCCGGATAGGTGGTGCTGAACAGGCGGTGCACCTCGTCGTAGAAGTGGTGCGGGTTGCTGCCAGGGGAGTTGGTGAACGGGTAGCTCCCGTAGTACCAGCTGTAGGCGTTGGTGAGGGTGAAGTCGGTCTGCTTGGTGCCGTTGACGTAGAGCGACAGCGGCGCGTTGTAGACCGACCCGCCCGAGGTGTCGGGGATGCTGTACCGGAAGTCGATGGAGTTGGTGGCCACCGGTGTGGTGAAGGTGACGTACTGGCCGCTGCCCTGCAGGGTCACGGCCTTGCGGTACGACGCCTCGTCGGCCAGCTGGCCCTGGGCGTAACTCGGGCCGATGACCGTCCCGTTGGTGGCGGAGTTCTCCGCCTGTACCTCTACGTAGGGCAGGCTCGCGCCGCTGCCGCCGGTGGCGGCGGCCCAGGCGGGCTGGACCGCCAGCGCGACCAGGCTGATCGCGGCCAGCACCGCGGTGCCGACCGCCATGGCGAGAGCTCGCCTCAGCCGGTGGATGGAATGGAACACCTTCTGCTCCCTTCGACGCGGAGGGCCGGACCCGAAGCGGCTCCGCAGTCAGGTGGGGTGGAGGGGAACACAGGAGAGGGTTGACGGGTGCACGCTGGACCGTAACGGTGTCGACAACTCGGCGCAATATCTAGACACATCTTCGCTGGATTCTAACTTTTGGTCGCAAGAGTCGACCTGGCCCGATCGGGGCGAAAGTTTCACCTTCTGCCCGCGCCCGCACTCCGCTGACCTGCGCCCCTGTCCGGAGAGGACGGTCACCGATTGCGCCGCGGCCCCCGGTGCTCCTAGGAACCTCCTATGAACACGGACAAGAGAGTCTGGATGTCACTGGCCGCCGCCGTGTGTGCCTTCGCCCTGGTGCTGTCCTTCCAACTGACCGCCCGGGCCCTGGATGTGACGGGCGGTTCGACACCGGTGACCGGCAACGCCACCTGGTTCAGCTCGCTGGGGTCGCCCTACGGCGGCTGCGGCCTGCCCCAGGCGCAGCTGGACAGCCAGGACTTCCTGGCCCTCAACGTCTTCAACACCCCTGGGAACTACGGCAGTCTGACCCGGCCCATCCCGGCCTCGGCGGCGGGCACCATCGGGATGTTCGACAACGGGCTGAACTGCGGCCGCTACGTCCGGGTGACGGTCGGCGACTACTGCTCGGGCACCAACGACGGCGCGCAGAACCAGCCCTTCTGCCGGAACGGCAGCTGGACCACGGACGCCTACAACGGGGCCACGCTGACCTTCGTGGTCGCCGACAGCTGCGGCGACTCCAACGCCTGGTGCCGGGACGACCCCTACCACGTGGACCTGGCGCAGGCCGCGCTCAACCAGTTCGTGCTGAACGGCAAGGCGGTCGGGGACATGTACCCGAACCACTGGAACAACCGCCAGGTGTCCTGGCAGTTCGTCCCCGCCCCGGACTACACCGGTGACATCAACATCGGCTTCCTGCAGTCGGCACAGGTCTACTGGCCGGCCATCGCGGTCTCGCACCTGCCCAACGGCATCCACGGGATCCGCTACTACTCGGCCGGGAGCTGGCAGAGCGCCGCGATGAACAGCGACATGGGCGACGACTACATCATCGCCCCGACCACGGCGGGCGGTTCGCAGTACCAGATCCAGGTGGTGGACGCCTCCGACGCCCTCCTCAACGGCGGCAGGATCTACTCCTTCTCGCTGCCGGCCTCCTGCGCCTCGTCCTGCGGACAGCCGTACACGGCGGCGACCTACTCCACGAGCACCCCGACCAGCACGTCACCCAGCCCCTCCGCGTCGCCGTCAGTTTCGGCCTCGGCCTCGGCGTCAGCCTTTCCGTCGGCCTCGGCCGGCGCCGGCGGCTGCACCGTCACGGCCGGCCTGGTGAGCTCCTGGACCGGCGGCTACCAGCTCCAGTTCACCGTCACCGACAGCGGGACCGCGCCGATCGCCGCCTGGAGGGTCGGCTTCTCCTTCGCCGGCTCCCAGACCGTCGCCAACTCCTGGAACGCCACCGTCACCCAGACCGGCAACGCGGTCACCGCCACCAACGCCGCCTACAACGGCACCCTCAGCCCCGGCGCCTCCACCACCTGGGGCATGGTCGTCAACGGCGCCGACCAACCGCTACCGACTCCGACCTGCACCTGATCCGGCCCGGTCGCAGCGCCGGATCACCGGTCCTTGAACTCCTCGATGGCCGCCCGGACGGTCCACTGCATCGTCTCGCTCCCGCCGTGGCCCGAGTCCTCGATGATGTGCAGCCGCGCGTCCGGCCATGCCTTCGCCAGTTCCCAGGCGGTCTGCACCGGGCAGCCCATGTCGTGCCGGCCGTGCACCAACACCCCCGGGATACCCGCCAACTTGTGGGCGTCGCGCAGCAGTTGGTCCTCCTCCAGCCATGCGCCGTTGCTGAAGAAGTGGGCGCAGATCCGTACGAACGCGATCTGCGCATCGACGTCGCGGTCGCTGTACATGCCCGGCACGCCGTTGGGCTCGTCGGAGATGACCGCGTCCTCCCAGGCCAGCCAGTCGGCGGCGGCCTGCTCCCGGACCGCCCGGTCGGGGTTCTCCATCAGCCGGGCGTACGCCGCGAGCAGGTCGCCGTCCCGCTCGTCGGCGGGGACGCCGTCGCGGAACCGGTCCCAGGCCTCGGGGTAGAACCGCCCGGCGCCCCGGTAGAGCCATTCGGTCTCGGCCCGGCGGGTCGTGGTCACCGCCGGGATCACGATCTCGCTGACCCGCTCGGGGTGCTGCTGCGCATAGGCCAGGATCAGCGTCGATCCCCAGGAGCCGCCGTTCAGCAGCCACTTGTCGATGCCGAGGTGCACCCGCAGCCGCTCCATGTCGTCGACCAGGTGCTGCGTGGTGTTCAGGCTCATGTCCGCCGCCGGGTCGCTGGCATGCGGGGTGCTGCGACCGCAGTTGCGCTGGTCGAAGCGGACGACCCGGTAGCGCTCGGGGTCCCAGGCCCGGGTCGGCCGGCGCGGCGCCCCGGCCCCCGGCCCGCCGTGCACGTTCAGCGCCGGCTTCCCCTCGGGATTGCCCAACTGCTCGTAGTAGATCCGGTTGCCGTCCCCGGTGTCGAGGAAACCACTGTCGTAGGGACTCGTCGGAGCGTAGAGGTCAGCCATGAGCGCCGATTGTACGGAGCCAACGCGAGCCTGCCCCTCCCCGTGGGTCCGGGAAGGGGCAGGTACGTCGCAGGCGCGCGGTTGCTACAGCGTGCCGGTCTGCTGGGCGCCGGTGGCGCTGGCGGCCAGCCACTGGGACCAGCTGAGGTTGAAGGAGGCGTAGCCGTTGTCGGCGGCGGCCTTGCCGCGGGGGGAGCCGGTGATGGTGATCGGGTCGCCCTGCTTGACGTAGTTGTAGAACCACTCGGCGTTGGTCAGCGAGAGGTGCACGCAGCCGTGCGAGCCGACGCTGTGGCCCGGCTGGGGGTCGCCGGTGGAGTAGTGCACATAGGTGCCGGAGTCGGTGAGGTGCACGTCCCAGGGCAGGGTCAGGTCGTAGTAGTCGGGGCTGGACTTGTCACAGCTTATGCCGACGCTGCAGGAGGTCATCCGCACCTCCTTCGACTTGTCGATCACGGCCATGGTGCCGTCCCAGGAGGGCCAGGCGGAGCTGCCGGCGTCGATGGGCATGGTGCGGACGACCTTGCCGGCGTTGCTGACCGTCATCGAGTGGCCGGTGACCGAGACCGTGGTCTCGACGTCGCTGCCGATGGTGAAGGTGTGCTGGTAGGAGTGGGTGCCGTAGTCGCCGTTGCCGTCGCCCACGTCGGTGAGGTCGGCGGTGACCGAGACCTTGGTTCCCGACTTCCAGTAGTTCTGCGGCCGCCAGTCCACCCGCCGGCTGCTGAACCAGTGCCAGGCGCCGGTGGTCGGGACCGAGGCGGAGACGGTGAGGTGCTGCTCGATGGCCTTGCGGGCGGAGGTGGCGACGGCCTTGGTGAAGACGATCGAGATCGGCATCGCGACGCCGACGTTGGCGGTGTCGGCCGGGGTGATCGAGTCCAGCAGCATGGCCGGTCCGGCCGGGTGCGTCGGCGACGGGCTGGCGCTGGGGGAGGCGCTGCTGCTGGTCCCGGCTCCGGCACCGGTGCCGGCCCCGGCGCTCGCGCTGGTCCCGGGGGCCACGCTCACGTCCGACGACCCCGCGCTCTTCGCCGTCGAGGTCGGGCCGCAGGCGCTCGCGCTCCCCAGCACCGCACCGGCCACCAGGGCTATCCCGATGGTGTTCATGATCCGCCGCACGTACTCGCTCCACTCACGTCATGGCATTTGGATATCCGAGTCCAAAGAGTCGGAACTCTACGCATGTGGTTGCAGAGGACACGTAAAGGCTGGGTAAAGATTCGGGCTCAGCGGGGTGCGGCCGCGTCCAGCAGCGCCTCGGCTGTGCTCCTGGCGAGTTCGGCGGCGGTGAGGTCGTGGTCCATCCGGGCCGAGATGGAGGTGCCGTCGTAGAGCAGCATCAGGGTCCGCGCCAGCCGCTCGGGGTCCTCGGCGCCCGCCTCCCTGGACAGGTCGGTGAGCAGGCCGCGCACCCAGCCCCGGTACTCGGCGGTGGCCTCCTGGATCCCGCTGTCCGGACTCGCCTCGGCGCTGGCGTTGACGAAGGCGCAGCCGTGGTAGTTGGGGGCGGCGATGGAGTCGGCGAGCGCGTCGAAGACCGCGAGCAGCCGCGCCCGGGGGTCCTGGTGCTGCTCGACCTTGGCGGTGATCCGGCGCCGGCGCGACTCGTGGCGGTCGGCCAGGTAGGCGCGGATCAGCCCGTCCTTGCTGCCGTAGGTGTTGTAGAGGGTCGCCTTGGCCACACCGGCCCGCTCGATCACCCGGTCGATGCCGACCGTGTGCACGCCCTCTTCGTAGAACAGTTCCGTGGCGGCGTTCAGGAGCCGCTCCCGCGCGGTGGTAGCCATGCCTTGACTTTAACAGACAGGTCTGTCTAGTGTAAGGGGCTACTAGACAGACCTGTCTGACTAATCTTGGGAGCACCCGTGACCTCGCACACCCGACGGTGGCACCTGCCGCGCGGCGTCGCCTTCTACCTCCAGGCGTCGATCGTGGTCTCCTTCCTCGCCGCTTCCAGTGCCCCGACCCCGCTCTACGCCGTCTACCAGGGCGAATGGGGTTTCTCCCCGATCACCACCACCGTGGTCTTCGGCGTCTACGCCCTCGCGGTGCTCGCCGCGCTGCTGGTCGTCGGCTCGCTGTCGGACCATGTCGGACGCCGTCCGGTGCTGCTGGCCGGCATCACCCTGCAGGCCGTCACCATGGTGGTGCTGACCACCGCGGGCGGGGTGCCCGAACTGCTGCTGGCCCGGGTGGTCCAGGGCCTGGCCACCGGACTGGCCGTCGGCGCGGTCGGCGCCGGGATGCTGGACATCGACAAGGCCAAGGGCACCATCACCAACGCCGTGGCGCCGATGACCGGCACCGCCACCGGCTCCATCGCCTCCGGCCTGCTGGTGCAGTACCTGCCCTGGCCGGTGCACCTGGTCTACCTGGCCCTGCTCGGCGTCTTCCTGCTGCAGGGCGTGGGCGTGTGGCTGATGGCGGAGACCTCCGAGCCCAAGCCCGGGGCGCTGGCCTCGCTGCGGCCCCGGCTCGGCATCCCCAGGACCGCCGTGGGCCCGGTGCTGACCGCCGTGCCGGTGCTGGTGGCGGTGTGGGCGCTGGCCGGCTTCTACGGCTCGGTGGCGCCCGCCGTGGTCCGGGTGGTCGTCGGCTCCGACTCCTCGCTGCTCGGCGGCCTGGCCCTGTTCGTACTGGCCGGCAGCGGCGCGCTGACCGTACTGCTGCTGCGCGACGCCCGGCCGCGGCTGGTGATGCTGCTCGGCATCGCCGCACTGATCCTGGGCGTCGGCGGCACCCTGCTCTCGGTCGACCACCGCTCCACCGCCGGGTTCTTCCTGGCCACCGCGCTGGCCGGGGCCGGCTTCGGCGGCGGCTTCCAGGGCGCGATCAGGACCACCGTCCCGCTGGCCGCCCCGCACGAGCGGTCCGGCCTGCTGTCCACCCTCTACGTGGTGTCCTACCTGGCCATGGGCCTGCCCGCGGTGATCGGCGGGGTGCTGGTGGTGCACGGCGGCGGGCTGCTGGCGACCACCCGCGAGTACGGCGTCGCCGTGATGGCCCTGGCCGCGCTCGCGCTGCTCGGCCTGGTCCGCCAGAGCCGCGGTCCCGCGGTCGGACGCTCCGTCCTGGTGGCCTCCTCCGCGCCGGTGTCCGAGAAGGCTCCTGAGCCGGTGCCCGAGCCGGTGGCGACGCAGGCCCGGGAGAACCGGGTGGTGTCCGGAGGTTAGAAGTGCGCCCGGTCCGGGAAGCCGCATTCCATGGCGGAGGGCGGGGATTGCGGACATGGCGATGACTGACGGACCGGCACTGACCCTGCGGGAGCAGCGGATCCTGGACGGCATCGAGGAACGGCTGCGTGCCGACACCGAGCTGGACCGGAGACTGAGCACGATGCGGCTGCACCGGCTGTGGCACCTGTGGCTGTTCCTGCGCGGCTCGCGCGGCGCGGTCGCGCTGGTACTGGTGGTCGCGGCCGGCGTGCTGCTGGCGGCCGAGGTCCCCGGGCGTCCCGGGCCGGCCGCCCTGGTCGCGGTCGTGCTGCTGCTGCTCCTGGCCGGTACCGTGCTGATCCCCCGGCTCGGGGTGGAGCGCCGCCGGGCCGACCGGCCCGGAGCTGAGGACGGCTGGGGCCGCGCGGCGTGAGTGCCGTGCCCTGATCGCCGTGCACAGTGCGGGCGGCGCGGGCAGGATGGGGCATCGGGGGCAGTCCCCACCAGGAAGCACCAGGAGGAGCGCATGCCCGACCCCGACATCCTGGAGGCCATCACCAGCATGGTCACCGCCGAGCACGAGTTGAGGGCCAAGGTCGCCTCGGGGGAGGCGGACCCGGACCAGGCGCACAAGCAGCTCGCCGAGATCGAGGTGCAGCTGGACCAGTGCTGGGACCTGCTGCGCCAGCGCAGGGCCCTGCGCGAGTTCGGGCAGGGCGAGGACGCCGCGGCGATCCGGCCCGCGTCCGAGGTCGAGGGCTACCGGTCCTGAGCGGTCCTGCCGCAGACGGTGAACCCGAGGGGCCCGGTGACGAACCGTCACCGGGCCCCTGTCCGCGTCCGGTTCAGGGCAGCTGCTTGTCCAGGGCCGCCCGGCCCTCCTCGGCCAGCCGCCGGCGGGCCCACTCCAGCGTCGCCGGGGTGACGTCCCGTCCGCTGGCCAGCACCAGGTCCTCCGGCGACAGCTCGCCGTCGCTGCCGGTGTGCAGCAGCGCGTCCGGGGTGACCTCGCCCGGAGTGGGGGTGCGCACCGCCTCGTCGTCACCGCCGCCGTCGTTGGCGCCACCGCCCCCGCCGGCGCTGCCGGTGCCACCGCCGCCGTAGCGGCGCTGGAACTTGGCGATCTCACCCTGCGGGTCCACGGTCCGGGCCCGGCCGGTGTGGAAGGGGTGGCTCTCGGCCGAGATCTCGACGTCCACCACCGGATACGTAGCGCCGTCGTCCCACTCGATGGTCTCTTCGCTGGTCGCCGTGGACCGGGTGAGGAAGGCGTAGCCGGCCGACCGGTCCCGGAACACGACGGGGTGGTAGTCGGGGTGGGAGTCCTGTCGCATGCTCACTCCAGGTAATCAGGAGACGGATGGTCCACGGACACGACAGTGCCACAAGCGGCCCGGATCGGCGCGGCTTCCGGAAGTCCGGCCCGGACCGCCCCGCGGACCGGGGTCAGTCGTTGCTGATCAGCGCGAAACGGGCGCCCTCGGGGTCCCGGAGTTCGGCGACGCGCCCGTAGGGGGAGTCGACCACCGGCACCACCGAGCTGCCGCCCAGCCGGACCGCCCGTTCGGCGGCACTGTCGGCGTCGTCCACCGCGAAGGAGACGTGCCAGTACGGGCGTTCCGCCTGCACGGAGCCGCCGGCGAGCAGCGGGTCCGCCTCGCGCAGGGCGGCGATCCGGTGGCCGCCGGCCCGCAGCACCACCCGCTCGTTCTCCCAGTGCACGTCCAGGTGCGCGCGGTCCTGTCCGGCCCAGTCGAGCACCTCGCCGTAGAACAGCGCGGCCGCGAACGGGTCGGTGCGCAGCTCCATCCAGGAGGGCGCGCCGGACATCTCCAGGATCCGGGTGGGCCCTGGCGTCCCCTGCCACAGGCCGAACACCGCCCCGGACGGGTCCACCGCGATGGCCACCCGTCCGGCGCTGACGTCGACCGGGCCGACGCCCACCGTGCCGATGCGCTCGCGCACCCGCTGGGCGGCGCCGTCGATGTCCTCGACGCCGAAGAACACCGTCCAGGTGGTCGGGGCGGTCGCCCAGCCCTGCGGCTGCGAGCCGATACCCGCCACCCGCTGGCCCTGGGCCACGGCGAAGGCGTAGGAGCCCCACCACTCCTCGTCGACCTCCTCGTAGTGCCAGCCGAGCAGCGCGCCGTAGTAGGCCTGCTGGGCGGCTGGGTCACGGGCGAGCAGGCTGACCCAGCTGGGGGCGCCCGGAATGCAGGGGACCCGAGGGGTGGTCCGGTTCTCGGCCGGTGCCGTCATCGCTTCCTCCTGGACTCAGGTTTGCCCACCGCGACGACTTTAGACCGTTTCGGGCGAATGCTCCGTTCGGCGCGACAGCAGCGCCCCGGAGTCCGCAGACGGCCCCGGGGCCCCGGGCTGCGCCAAGGGGGGCTAAGGCTGGCAGCGCGGGCACCAGAAGGCGACCCGGTCCTGCGGCGGGTCGCCGGCGGTGGAGCGGGCGATCCGGGTGCCGCAGCGGCGGCAGGGCTGCCCGGTGCGTCCGTAGACCCAGTTCCGCCGGTCGGAGCGGGTGTCCCCGGTGGTGGTGTGTCCCGGCCGGAGCCGGTTCAGCCAGAGCAGCCGGCGGGCCAGCGCCACCGTCCGCTCCGGGCGGGCCACCTCGCCGTACGGGGTCCACGGGGCCGCTCCGGCCAGGAAGCAGAGCTCGTTGGCGTAGACATTGCCGATGCCGGCCAGGTTGCGCTGGTCCAGCAGGGCGAGGACCAGCGGTCGGCCCGGGTCCTTCGACAGCCGCTCCAGCGCCTCGGCGGCGTCCCAGTCCGGTCCCAGCAGGTCGGGACCCAGATGGCCGACCGCGCGCTGCTCGTCCTCGGTCCGCAGCAGTTCGACCACGGGAAGCCGGTAGCCGACGGCGGTGTGCCCGGCGTTCCCCAGCACCGCCCGGATCTGCCAGGACGGGCCGCCGTCCCAGCGCTCGCTGCTGCCGTAGGTCGACCAGCGGCCGTCCATCCGCTGGTGGGTGTGCAGTGTCAGCCCGCCCTCGAACCTGGCCAGCAGGTGCTTGCCGCGCGGCAGCACCTCCAGCACCTGGCGGCCGGTCAGATCGGCGGTCGCGTGCGCCGGTACCCGCAGATCGGCGGTGGTCAGCCGCTGTCCGGCCAGCGCGGAGTGCAGCATCCGGGCGGTGCGGAACACCGAGTCGCCCTCGGGCACGGCTTCCTCCCTCTCTCGTGTCCTGCCACCCGCGTCCTGTTCCCCGCGTCCTGTTCCCCGCGGCCCCGCTACCCGTGGGCGGCGAGTCGGGCCCGTGCCTCCTTGAGGTGCGGGCCCTCGCGCAGTGCGGCGGGCAGCACCAGCAGCGAGGTGCGCAGCGAGCGGGTCGCCACCCGTGCGCCCAGGTCCGCCACCGGCCAGCCCGGGAGCCCGTAGAGGCGTCTGGCCCAGCGCGGCAGCGAGGCGACGCCCAGCGCCATTATCCCGGTCCAGGCCGGCCGCGCGGGGGTGGCCAGCGCGACCCAGAGCGGCATCGGCGGCAGCACCGCGAAGCGGGCGGCCTCGCGGGCCGCTGGACCGGCCCGCAGCTCCGGGCGGATCCGGTCGAAGTAGTCGTCCAGCTCGTCCACGGTGGCCGGCAGCGGAGCCGTCCGGGGGACGCCGAGCCGCCAGGCCGTCTCCCGCTGCTCGGCGACGTAGCGGTCCGCCTCGGCGGCGGTCAGCCGCAGCCCGCCGGCCCGGGTGACCCGCAGGAAGCTGTCCGTCTCGCAGCAGTGCACCCAGGTCAGCAGTTCGGGGTCGTCGGCGCGGTAGCCGGCGCCGGTGTCCGGGTCGGTCCCGCGCACCCGCAGGTGCACCGCGCGCACCCGGGCCAGCGCCGCCTCGGCCTGCGCGGTGCTGCCGTAGGTGACCGCGCCGACGTACTGCGCGGTCCGGAACAGCCGCCCCCAGGGGTCCTCCCGGTACCGGGAGTGCTCGGCCACCCCGGCCATCGCCAGCGGGTGCAGCGCCTGGAGCAGCAGCGCGCGCAGCCCGGCCGGCAGCATCATCGGGTCGGCGTGCACCCGCCAGGTCACCGACTGCGGTCCGAACAGCCCGAAGTCCGGTTGTCGCTGCGGTGGTTCGTCCGTGGTCCTGCT
This sequence comes from Streptacidiphilus jeojiensis, assembly GCF_042510965.1. Classification (NCBI taxonomy): domain Bacteria; kingdom Bacillati; phylum Actinomycetota; class Actinomycetes; order Kitasatosporales; family Streptomycetaceae; genus Streptacidiphilus; species Streptacidiphilus jeojiensis. Next base: position 232,030 of record NZ_JBEUKS010000007.1, on the reverse strand, counting down.
CGTCTCGCGCTCCATGCCGGGCTCCTACCCGCGGAACGGGCGGCCGGACCGGATTGGACGCCGGCAACGAGGGTAGACGTGCGGCTGTCGGCCACCGATCATGGGCGGGCCGACAGGTGGTGCGAGAGGCAGGAAGAGCCGATGGAAGGCCAGCAGGCGCGGGAAGTGGTGTGGCCGCGGCGGACGGGGCTGAGCGAGGGGGCGACCTACGACGGCAGGCGCGGGACCGTCGGCGCCGCACGCGTCTTCGTCTCCGACTTCCTGGACCGGGCGCAGAACGAGCACGGTGTCGCCGTCACCGCCGCGCTGCTGGAGGACGCCCGGTTGGTGACCAGCGAGCTGGTGACCAATGCCGCCAAGTACGCGCCGGGGCCGTGCCTGCTGGACCTGGACCTGGAGCTCGACGCCGGGATCCTGCGGATCACCCTGTGGGACACCCAGCCGTCGCTGCCGGTGCCCAGCGAGGCCGACCCGGCCCGGGTGGGCCGGCACGGCCTGGAGATCGTGCTGGCGCTGTGCCGGCGCTTCGAGGTCGAGCGCCAGGCCGGTGGCAAGCGGGTCCAGGTCGACCTGGAGCTCTGAACCGGGCATCCGGAACCGGGCATCCGGAACCGGGCGGGCCGCCGTCAGGGCTTGCGGGCCAGCGCGCAGAGCTGGGGCAGCGGGTAGACCGGCGCCGGGTCGTCGTCGGGGCCCGGGCGCCACTGCTCGCAGTAGACCACGCCGGGCGCCACGATCTCGAAACCCTTCAGCAGGTCGGTGACCTGCTCGAGCGAGCGCAGCCGCATCGGTGCGACGGTGCGGGAGTACTGCTCCGCCGCCCGCCCGATCCGGGCGGCGGACTCCTCCTTGTGGCTGCCGTGCGACACCGCCAGCCAGCTGCCGGCCGGGACCGCGTCGCGGTAGGCCGCGACCAGGTCGGCCGCCTCGGCGTCATCCGGGACGAAGTGCAGTACGGCGCTCATCAGCACGGCGACCGGTGCGTCGTCGGCCAGCAGCAGTCGCTCGACCACCGGGTCGGCCAGGATCGAGACCGGGTCCCTGAGGTCCCCGTCGACGGCCTCGGCACGGTCGTTGCCCAGCAGTATCCGCCGGCTGTGCTCCACCGCGACCGGGTCGTTGTCGACGTAGACCACGGCGGCCCGGGGGTGCGCCGCCTGGACGATCTCGTGCACGTTCCCCACGGTCGGGATGCCGGAGCCCAGGTCCAGGAACTTCCTGACGCCCTGTTCGGCGAGGTACCCCACGCACCGGGTCAGGAAGGCCCGGTTGGCCCGCAGGATGCCGGGCAGTTCCGGCATCACCGCGACCACCTCACGGGCGGCAGCGCGGTCGACCGGCAGATTGTGGTTCCCGCCGAGGTGGAAATCGTAGATACGGGCGATGCTGGGTCGCTCCGCGTCCACGTCCTCCGGGATCCAGGCCTGATCGGTCATCGCGTCCTTCCGGCTCTCCGAGGGGGTGAGCCCCAGTGTAGAGGGGAATGACGGCAGATCAGGGCCGGGTCATCCGACCTCGCGCAGGCAGGAGTTGGACCAGTCCGGCGGCCAGACCGAGGCCGGCGAAGACCCACCAGACGTGGTCGAAGGCGGCGACGGCGGCGGACGGTGCCGGGGCACCCAGGACGGCGACGAAGATGCTGATCCCCAGCACCGCACCGAGCTGCCGGAAGCTGGAGTTGACGGCCGATCCGATGGCGAAGCGCTCCGGCGGCAGGTGCTTGACCGCGGCGCCGGACTGGACCGGCAGGGTCAGTCCGATCCCCAGGCCCATCAGCAGCGTCCACGGCAGCCAGTGGGTCAGCCAGTGCGGGGAGCCGCCGGCGACCGTGGCGAATCCGGCGGCGGCCAGCGCCCAGGCGACCGCTCCGGCCAGCAGCACCGGACGGTGCCCGGTCCGCGCCGCGATCCGGCTGGAGGTCCGGGCGATCAACGCGACCAGCATCGGCCCGAGGGCGCTGGCCAGTGCGGAGCGCAGCACCGAGTAGTGCCAGACGGTCTGAAGGAAGATCACATTGGCGAGCAGCATCCCGTAGAACGCGGTGGAGAAGAGCAGGGTCGCCGCGTTGACCACCCGGAACTGGTGCTCCCGGAACAGCGACAGGTCCAGCACCGGCTGGGCGGCGGTGGCCGAGCGCCGCAGGAAGGCCGCGAGCAGCAACGCGGAGAGGACGAAGGCGCCGAGCACCCGGGGGTCGGACCAGCCCCAGTCCGGGCCCTCGACGATGGCCAGGCTCAGCATCGCCGGGGCGCCGGCGACCAGCAGCACGCCGAGCGGGTCGGGGATGCCGGTGGCCGCCGGGTCGCGGGTCTCCGGCAGCAGCCGCCGGCCGAGGACCGCGACCAGCACGCAGATCGGCACGTTGACCAGGAAGATCCAGCGCCAGGAGGCGTACTCGGTGAGCAGTGCGCCGATGGTCGGTCCAAGTGCGGCCGCCGCGGCCCCCATGGCGCCCCAGGTGCCGACCGCGACATGGCGCCGGGGTGCGCTGAACTCGGGCAGCACCAGCGCCAGCGAGGTCGGCACCACCAGGGCGGCGAACACCGCCTGCAGGGCGCGGGCCGCGATCAGCACGTCGGTGCCGGTGGCCAGTCCGCAGAGCCCGCTCATCAGGGCGAATCCCAGCATCCCGGTGAGGAAGACGCGCTTGCGCCCGTAGCGGTCGGCCAGCCGTCCGGCCGGGACCAGTACCGCGGCGAAGACCAGGCTGTAGGCGTTGAGCACCCAGGACAGGTGCGCCGGGCCGGTGTGGAAGCTGCGGCTGATGGTCGGGAAGGCGATGTTGACGATCGTGGTGTCGAGGAAGACCACGAAGACGCCCAGGCTGCCCAGCGCCAGCACGCGCAGGGCGTGCCTGCGGACCGCGGGGTCGTCATGGGGGTCGGCCTGCGCCCGGGGCGGTGGTTCCGCCAGTCCGCGCGCGGTCGAGTCGGTGGCGGACATGGCGGCTCCACGGAGTCAGTTGTGATTTCCTACGGACTCTTCGACGATAGCCATGTGCGTTGGAAACCACAACTGACTACGATGGGTCGTATGGACATCGACACGATGGTCGGGATGGAGACCATGGCCGACCGGGAGCCCAGGCCCCGCCCCTGCCCGGCCGCGGCCTCGCTGGAGCTGCTGGGGGAGCGCTGGACGCTGCTGGCCGTCCGCGAGATGCGCTACGGGGTGCACCGCTTCGAGCAGATCACCAGGTTCACCGGCGCCTCGCGCGACATCCTGGCCGACCGGCTGCGCAAGCTGGAGGCCGCGGGCGTGGTCGAACGCCGCCAGTACTCCGAGCACCCGCCGCGCCACGAGTACCACCTCACCGCCGCGGGCGAGGAGATCGGCCCGATCCTGCAGGCCCTGGCCCAGTGGGGGCAGAAGTGGGGCCCCGGCGGCACCGCCGAGTTCGCCCACGACTGCGGCCATCCGCTGGACGCGGTCAGCGTCTGCCGGCACTGCGGCGAGCCCGTCGACCGGGCGTCGCTGCGGGTCAGCCCGGAGCCGACCGGCTGACCCAGGGCCCGGCAGCCCGTCAGGCGTCCGGGGTCGGCCCGTCCGCGTCGCGCAGTTCGCGCTGCTCGGCGGCCCAGCTGCGGAGCTCCCGCATCCGCACCGGGTCGGTGGCGACGTCCTGGGTCACCACGGTGGTGATCCCGCCGCCGATGTCGACGACCTGCTGGTCCATCCGGCCGGTGGTGAGCATGCCCACGATGACCAGGAACTCCTCCATCACGTCCTCGGTGAGGAACTCCTCGTCGGCCTCGTCGACCGCGGTGTCGACCTGTTCGAGGCCGGACTCGTACAGCTGGCCGGCGCCCTCCAGCAGGGCGCCGAGGACCCGGAACTGGTCGGGGTCCATGTGCAGTTCGAGGGCCTCCAGATAGAGCGAGACCTGGTCCTGGGGGGTGGGTACGGCGAAGTCGTCCATGTCTCTCCTTCTGCCAGTCACCTGTCACCTGTCACCTGTCGCTTGCCCCCTGCCCGCGCAGACGCCGCTCCCGCGCCGGTGTGACGGGTCACACGCGGGCGGGAGCGGCGCCGGTCGGCACGGCCGGGAGGGTCACATGTCCCTGCGGGCCTTCGCGTCGGCGCTGGGGTCGTCGACCAGGTCGATCCGCTCCATGCGGACCTCCTCGTGCACGACCACCTGCTCGGTGACGTCCTCCACCCGCACCCTGACCCGCTCCACGGCGACCGCCTCCTTGCTGACCACGGGGCGCTCCTCGTAGAGCGTCACGTCCAGCTCGGACTCGGCGAAGTCGGCGTCGCCCATGGCGGCGCCGTGCTCACCGTCCGGGATCGGCTCACGCTCGACCCGGATCTCCTGGTGCATCAGCGGTACGGTGCGCTCGACCTTCTCGCTGGTCACGGTCTTGTGCAGGCGGGCGCGGCCGGCCTCGACCCGCTCGGTGCCGATGTGCAGCCGCTCCTCGTAGCGGGTCATCACCCGGCCGTCCCGGGCGCCCATGGCCAACTGGTCCTGGACCGCGTCGGGGTGGGCGTCGGTGGTGCCGAGCCGGTCCATCCCGGTCGGGGCGGTCATGCCGCCGGCCATACCGCCGGCCATGCCGCTCGTCGTCATGCCGTTCGCCATGGTGTCGGTCCCGCCGGCGGTCCTGCCGTCCGCGGTGCCCGTCGCCGTGCCGGTCGCCGTGCCCGCCGCGCCGGCGGTGCCGTTCATGCCCTTGCCGGCGGCCTCCGGCTGTCCCAGCCCGTAGTGCCGGTAGAGGGTCATCTCCTCCTCCACCGAGAGGTGCCGTCCGGTCTCCAGCTCGGGGGCGCTGTCGACCTGGGACTTGGCGTAGGCCAGCCGGACGTCGTTGTCGACCAGGACCGCGCCGCCCAGCGGGGCGAAATGGCCCTTGCCGCCGAACAGACCGCCCTTCACGGTGACCCACTGCGGGGTGCCGGTGCTGTCGTCCAGGTACACCTCGTCGGCCTGCCCGATCTTGTGGCCTTCGGCGTCGAGAACCTTGTGCCCGATCACCCGGGCCGGGTCAAGCGTCGTACTCACAACTACCTCCATGGAGGTGAGGGGGTGCGGCGGCCACGCCGGCATCCGCACAGCGACAGAGAAACGCCACGCCTCGACGGTGCGCCCGACCCCTCGGACCCGCAACTCGGGGTGCCCCGTCCGTCACTCAGGGCGCGGGCGTGGGCGGCCTGGTCAGCCGCAGCCGCTGGTCCAGGTGCGCGTCGATCCACCCCAGCAGCCGCTGCACCTCGGCCCAGTCCCGGGCCGAGCGGGCCCGGGACAGCAGCGCGGTCGCCTGCGCCAGGGCGTGGTCCAGGCCCGCCACCGGGTGCGCCGGCGTCACCTGGGGGATGCCGTAGCGCACGGCCGGCTCCGGCTCCCGCCGCGCCGTGCTTGACCGGAACCGCCAGAGCTTCCCTGCGCGCATGGTCCACAACCCCCTGCCGGACGGATCGGGCTCGCCAAGGCCCCTGCCCGCCGCGAACGGCGTGACACATCCGACGGTACGTCACCCGGGGCGGCGTCAGCGCCGTCGCAGCAGCCCGCGGACGTAGGCGGCCTGGCCGACGTGCTGCAGGTCGTCGGAGACGATGCTGACCAACCGGACCGCGAGGGTGACCGGCGGACGGTAGGAACTGTCCACCACCCGGTCCAACTCGCCCTCGCCCAGGCCCTTGAGGAAGCGCAGGGTCTGCTGGTACACCGCGTGGTGGTACTCCTGCAGCAGGTGCACCGAGACGCCCTGGAAGTCGCCCACCTCCGTGCTGGACTGGCCGTAGCCGATGGCCTCCGGTGGGTAGGGGAGGCGGAACCGCTCCTGCCAGCCGTCGGCGAGCCACACCTGCTCCAGGTCGCCGGCCGCGGCGATGTGGTCGTCCTGGACCCGGGTCAGGTGCCAGACCAGCCAGCCGATGGAGTTGGCCCGGGGGCCGACCCGGGCGACCAGGTCGTCGCCGCTGAGATCCTGGAGCACGTCGGTGACGGTCCCGCTGATCCGGCCGAAGGCGTCGGCGAGCAGATCGGTGCTTGTCACGGCCATGATGGCGGTGTCCTCCCGGTAGGGCGGCCGGTCGCTCCGCCAGGGCGTGCGCGGGGCGGACCGGGGGCAGATAACACAGCAGACAAACACTACGTCCGACGCAGCGGCACCGAAGGTTCGGAGAGGAATCGCAGTGATCGAGGTCGGGGACATCCGCGAGTGGCGCACCCATGACGTGGTCGATACATCAGGACATCGCATCGGTTCGCTGGAGGCGGTCTATGTGGACACCCGAACGGACCAGCCGGCCATGGCGACGGTGCTGATCGGCCTGCCGTCCCGGCGCCGGCTGGTGTTCGTGCCGCTGGCCGAGGCGGTGGTGGGCCCCGGCTACGTCAAGGTCCCCTACGCCAAGAGCCTGGTGAAGAGCGCGCCGTCGATGGGCACCGACGACGTGCTGGCGGCCGAGAACGAGAAAGCGGTGTTCGACCACTACGAGCTCCCGTACCAGCAGGGAACGGACGGCGAGCGCCAGCTCGCCCGGGGCTGAGAAGGGGATGCGGCCATGACGGTCTTCCTCACGGTGATCATCATCGCGATCGTGCTGGGCATCATCGGCTTCGTGGTGCACGGGCTGCTCTACCTGCTGGTCATCGGCTGTCTGCTGCTGGCCGCCGACCTGGTCTGGATGGGGGCGCGCTGGTCCCGCAACCACCGCCGTCCGGTGCGGTAGCGCCGCCCGGCCCGGCCGGGTCCCGGGGGTCCCAGGGCACGAAGGCGTGGATCTCCTTGCCGTCCCGGTGCGGGACCACCCTGACCTCCCGGGCCAGGCGCTGCACGGTGGGCCAGCCGAAGCCGCCGGTCCCGGCTCCCAGGTCCGGTGGGCGGGCCAGCGGCGCCACCGGGTTGCCGTCACGGACCGTGATCTGCACCTCGCCGGGCTGCCGGGCCAGGCACAGGGTCAACGCGCCCGGGGCGTGGCGCACCGCGTTGGTGACCAGCTCCGAGACCACCAGCAGGACGTCCCCGGGCGCACCCGGGTCGGTCGGGAGGCAGCTGCGGGTGAGGGCGCGCAGGAAGGCGGCGACGGCCGCCCTGGCGCGGCCCGCCGTTCCGCTGCCGCCGTCGAGGTCGAGGCGGAGCTGCGGGGCGCCCACGCCCTCGGTCAGCAGCTGGAACTCCACCGTGTGTCCTCCCGGGTGCCGTGCCTGCGCGGCCCGGGAGGTCTTCTCCCCCTGCCGGACGGTCCCAATCGCGCCATGGCCGAACCGTCCCACGGGTCCCGCCGGTTCCGCTGGTTCCGCCGTGCGGCCGGCCGCGGTCGCCGGCCCGAGTCAGGGGTCAGGCCACCGCCTTGGGGCGGTTGGCCGAGGCGGCCTTGGCGATGGCGCGTTCCAGCTGGTCCCGGGTCATCTTGGAACGCCCGGGCAGGTCGAGACCGGCGGCCCGCTGGTAGAGCTCGGCCTTGCTCAGCGCGCCCAGGTCCTCCTTCTTCCTGGCCGTGGAGACCGCCTTCGGCGAACGCCTCTTGGCCGCGGTGGCCTTCGACCGCCCGGCCGGTGCGGCCTCTGCGGCCGGTGCGCCGGCGGACCGGTCCAGGCTGCGGCGCAGCGCCTCCATCAGGTCGATGACATTGGTGGCCTCGGGGGCGGCCTCGGCGGTGACGATCTCCTGCCCGGCACGCTTGGCGTCGATCAGTTCGCGCACCCGGTCCTCGTAGTCGTCGCGGTACTCCGTCGGCGTCCACTCCACGCTCATGGCCTCGATCAGCTGCTTGGCGGCGCTCAGCTGCTCGGCCGAGACCCGGGTGCGCACCGGCGGGTTCGGCAGCTCCTCGGCCGGGTCGCGGACCTCGTCGGCCCAGTGCAGGGTGTGCAGTTCGAGCACGTCACCGGTGGGACGGATGGCGGTGAGGTACTGCCTGCCGCGCATCACCATGGTCGCCACGGCCGCCCGTCCGGACTCCTCCAGGGCCTCCACCAGCAGCGAGTAGACCTGGGTGAACTCCTCCCCGCGCGGCGCCAGGAAGTAGCCGGAGACGAAGTAGACCGGATCGACGGCGGCCAGGTCGACGAAGCCGGAGACCTCGATCAGCCGGGAGCGTCCCGGGGCGATCTCGTCCAGCTCGCTCGGTTCGATCACCACGTACTGGTCGTCGCCCAGGTCGTAGCCCTTGACGATCTCGTTGAAGGGGACCTCGTCGCCGGTGCGCTCGTTGGTGCGCCTGATCCTGACCCGGTCGGCGGTGCCGCGCTGGATCTGGCGGAAGCGGGTGGTGTGGTCCTCCGTCGCCGAGAACATCGACACCGGGACGGTGACCAGGCCGAAGGTCAGTGCGCCGGTCCAGGTCGCTCGGGCCATGGTTCTGCTCCTCCGCGGTCGGTCGACTGATCGGGTCGTCGAGCAATCGAGCTGTCGATCTATTGCTTCTCATCCCTGATACGCCTGTTGTCGAGATGCCGCACGCGGACGCCGGCGTCCCTGGCGCGGCCGGCGGCCCTGCGGGCGTCGCGGTCGGTGGTCTCCACCCGGGTCCGCAGCGTGCGCTCCTCCTCCGCGGCGGTGCGCTCGGCCGCGCGGGCCCGGTCCAGCCGGGCCGAGAGCTCCTCCGCGCTGCTGCGGGCGCGCTGGTGCCGGGTGGTGGCGCGGTCCAGCGCCTTGCGGGCCGAGGCAGCGGCCGTGGCGGCGGAGGCGGCCTGCCGCTCGGCCTCCTTCAGGCCCTGGCGGGCCCGGGCCAGGACGTCCGGATCGGTGCGCGGCCCGGCGGTCGGTCCGGCGGTCGGCGCGGGCGCTGCCGGGCCGCGTCGTGGTGCGGGCGCGGCGGCGGGGGCGTGCACGGTCAGCGGCTTGGTCAGCCGGCCTGATGCGAAGGCCTCGGCGGCCTCCCGGTCGGTCAGCACGGTGGTGAGCGTCTGCTCCAGGTCCTCCAGCGGGCCCTCGCCGACCGGCAGGCCGGCCCGTACCGCCGCCGCCTTCGCCTGCTGGACCAGCGCGCCGACCACGGCGCGGCGCCCGGCGGTGAGTTCACGCAGACGCTCGCCGGCGAGCCGGTCCTGGGCGGCCCGTAGGTCGGTGCCGAGCGTGAGCAGTGCCTGCGACTCGGTGCGGTGCTCGCGCACCAGCAGGTTCGCCAGCCAGGCGCCCAGGGTGGGCCGGCGCAGCCCGCGGATCCGTGCGGCCGCCGGGGTGTCGCCCGCGTCGGCGGCGCGCCGGGCGGCGTCGTCGCGGGCCGCGGTGAACTGCGGCGGGGGCAGGGCGTAGAGCCGGTCGGCGACCTCGTCGAAATCCTGGTCGGTGTCCTCGTCGAAGTCCATGTCCACACCTCCTCCGACTCGCTGCCGTCCGACCATTCTGTCCTGTTATGCCGGAATCGGTTGAGTGGGCCGGGAGCCGGGGATATGCCGGAGATGGAACCGAGGGAAGCCCTGGAACGGATCGCGTTCCTGCTGGAGCGCGAGGACGCGCCCAGGTACCGGGTGCAGGCGTTCCGGCACGCGGCCCGGACGGTGGCCGGGCTGTCGCAGCTGGAACTGCTGCAGCGGGCGGTGGGCGGACGGCTCACGGACCTGGAGGGCATCGGCCGGACCACCGCCCGGGTGATCGCCGAGGCCGCCGCGGGACGTACCCCCGACTACCTCGCCGACCTGGAGGAACGGGCCGCCGAGCCGCTCGCGGACGGCGGTGCGCAGCTGCGGGCCGCGCTGCGCGGCGACTGCCACCTGCACTCCGACTGGTCGGACGGCGGCAGCCCGATCGAGGCGATGGCCGAAGCGGCCCGCGGCCTCGGCCACAGCTGGGCGGTGCTCACCGACCACTCGCCCCGGCTGCGGATCGCCCGCGGGCTCAGCGCGGAGCGGCTGCGCGAGCAGCTCGACGTCGTCTCCCGGTACAACGAGCAGTCCGGCACCGAGGCCGGGACGGCCCCGTTCCGGCTGCTGACCGGTATCGAGTGCGACATCCTCTCCGGCGGGGCGCTGGACCAGGAGGACGACCTGCTGGAGCGGCTGGACGTGGTGGTCGCCTCGGTCCACTCCGAGCTGCGGATGGGCCGGGAGGCGATGACCCGGCGGCTGCTGAGGGCGGTGTCGGACCCCCGGGTGGACATCCTGGGCCACTGCACCGGACGGCTGCTGGGCGCCAAGCCGCGCCCGGAGTCGGTCTTCGACGCCGAGGCCGTCTTCGCCGCCTGCGCCGAACGGGGCACGGCGGTCGAGATCAACTGCCGCCCGGACCGGCTGGACCCGCCCCGGCGGCTGCTGCGCCAGGCCCTCGACGCCGGCGTGCTGTTCGCCATCGACAGCGACGCCCACGCCCCGGGGCAACTGGACTGGCAGGGCTACGGCTGCGCCCGCGCCGAGGAGGCCGGGGTGCCGGCCGAACGGGTCGTCACCACCTGGACCGCCCGCGAGCTGCTGACCTGGACCCGCACCCGGCGGGTGCCGGCCCGGACTCGGGAGGCGTGATGCCGGCCGAACGCACCGTGGTGGAGGTGGAGGGCCGGCGGCTGTCGCTCTCGCACCTGGACAAGCCGATGTACCCGGCGAGCGGGTTCACCAAGGCGGCCGTGCTGCACCACTACGGGCAGGTGGCGCCGCTGATGCTGCCGCACCTCGACGGGCGGCCGGCCAGCTTCGTGCGCTGCCCCGGCGGGGTGGACGGGGAGCGGTTCTGGGCCAAACGGGTGCCGCCGGGCGCTCCCGACTGGATCTCCGACCTGGAGGTGGAGCTCCGCACCGGCCCCGCCAGCCAGGTGGTGGTCGCCGACCTGGCCACGCTGATCTGGGCGGCCAACCTCGACACCATCGAGTTCCATGTGCCGCAGTGGCGGGACGCCCCGGAGCTGCACGACCGGCTGATCGTCGACCTGGACCCCGGTGAGGGCGCCGACATGCTGCACTGCTGCGCCGCCGCCCTGGCGGTGCGGACCGTGCTGGCCGAGGACGGGTTCGAGGTGTGGGCCAAGACCTCCGGATCCAAGGGGCTGCATCTGACGGTGCCACTGGTTCCGGCGCCCGCGGTGCAGGTGAACGCCTACGCCAAGCGGCTGGCCCAGCGGCTGAAGGCGGCGTACCCGCAGCTGATCGTCAGTCGGATGGGCAAGGAGCTGCGGCGCGACCGGGTGCTGCTGGACTGGTCCCAGAACGCCTCCGCCAAGACCACCGTCGCCGCCTACTCGCTGCGGGCCCTGGCCGAGCCGACGGTGTCGACGCCGGTCGGCTGGCAGGAGATCGCGGACTGCCGGGACCCGGCGGAGCTGTCGTTCACCGCCGACGACCTCCCGGAGCGGCTCGCACGGTTGGGCGACCTGCATGCGCCGCTGCTGGACCCCTCGGTGGCCCGGAGGCTGCCCGGATGAGCGGGGCGGCGGCAGCGGGCTGGATCGCGCCGATGCTGGCCGGCGAAGGTCCGGTGCCGGCCGACACCAGCGGCTGGGCGGCGGAGGTGAAGTGGGACGGCATGCGGGTCGTCGTCAGCGTGGACGAGCGGGGCACGGTCCGGGCGTTCGCCCGCTCCGGCGCCGACGCCACCGCCCGCTACCCCGAACTGCAGTCACTGGGCCGTCTGGCGGCCGTCGCGCCGCTGGTCCTGGACGCCGAGGCGGTGGCCCTGGACCCGGCCACCGGAGTCCCCTCCTTCGAGCGGCTGCAACAGCGGATGACGCTGCGTCAGCAGGACCGGATCGCGGCCGCCCGGCTGCGGACCCCGGTGACATTCATGGCCTTCGACGTGCTGCGGCACCGCGGAACGGCGGTCACCCGCCGCGGCTACCTGGAGCGGCGCGCGCTGCTGGAACGGCTCGACCTCCCGGCGGACGGCTCGGTCGTCGCGCCGCCCGCCTGGATCGGAGCCGATGTGGCGATCGGCATCGAGTGGACCCGGGAGCGCGGGATGGAGGGCGTCATCCTCAAGCGCCTGGCCTCCGGCTACCAGCCGGGCCGGCGGTCCCCGGACTGGATCAAGGTGAAGTTCCGTCCCACGGCCGACGTCCTGATCGGCGGCTGGCTGGCCGACGAGCGCGGCGAGCCGCGTTCGCTGCTGGTCGGTCGGGAGGTGTCGGGCGGTCTGCGGTACGTCGGCTCGGTCGGGTCCGGTCTCTCCGCCGTCCAGCGGGAGTTGCTGCTGCCGCTGCTGACCGAGGCCGCTGCGGCGGAGTCGCCCTTCACGGCGGGGCTGGACCTGCCGCGGCTGGCCCGGCCTCCGGCCGACGTCCGCTGGGTCCGTCCGCTGCTCCGGGGCGAGGTGCAGTACGCCGAGGTCACCGACGGCGGCAGCCTGCGGCAGCCGGCCTGGAAGGGGTTGCGCGGGCTGGCCGGCGAATAGGGTGATGATCACCGGTGGGGGTCGGCCGGGCAGGGCAGGGCAGAGCACAGGCGAGGAGTGCGGTCGATGGCGGGCGTTTCGGGTGTGACGGTGCTGCGGGCGGCGGAGCGGGAGGCCGCGCCGTGGAAGAACGGCGGCGGGGTCACCCGGGAGGTGGCGGCGCATCCCGAGGGCTCGGGGCTGGACGGGTTCCACTGGCGGGTGAGCCTGGCCGATGTCGCGCGGGGCGGGCCGTTCTCGGCGTTCAGCGGGGTGGACCGGGTGATCACCGTGGTCCGGGGCGCCGGCATGGTGCTGACCGTCGACGGCGTCGAGCACCGCATCGACCAGCGCTACCGTCCGTTCGCGTTCCCCGGGGACGCGGACACCGACTGCCGTCTGCTCCAAGGACCTTTGCTGGACTTCAATGTGATGACCCGTCGGGACCGTGTCGCGGCCCGCGTGGACATCGTCACCGGGCGGACGGTGCTCAGCGGTCCGGACACCCTTGTCGTCCTCCTCGACGGCACGGCGGGGCTGGAGCGGGAGGGCGCCGAGCTGGGGGCGCTGGACGCGGTCCGTCTGGTCGGCGGCGCCGGGGACGTGCTCGACCTCCGCGGCACGGCGGCGGTGCTGGTCTTCACGCCGGCGGGGGCGGACGGGTAGGCGCCGGCCGGCGTCAGTCGACCGGTGTGACTTCCTGCAGCAGGCCGTGGACGAAGCGGGCCTGGCGCCGGAGCGTGCCGCCCTGCCCGTCGGGGGCCGCGAAGCGGCTGGTCCAGCGGCTGGGTGCGTCCTCCGGCAGGTGCCGGACCTCAGGGAAGAGCCGTTCCAGATCGCTGACCACGTACTCCCAGGGGGTGAGTTCGCCGGCGGCGGGCACCGGTGGCGGGGCCGTCTCCGGGGCGCGGACCAGCCACTCCTGCCAGACCCCGCCGTCGGGACCCGCGACCGCCTCGAAGCGCAGCGCCGGCCACAGCGGCAGCGCCCACTGGTGCAGCCGGCAGGTGAGGTCGCCGGTGCGCTGCTCCCGCACCGAGAGCTGCGGTCCGAGCACCGCGACCAGCCGGGACATCCCGCGCGGCGCGCCCTTCGCCCGGACGAAGCGCTGCCAGGCGGCGTTGACCTGCCGCATCTCGCCTACCGACACGCCCATCCCGCTGCGCGCCCGCTCGACCAGCACCGGCTGGAAGTCGGCCATCCGCCGCAGCAGGACCAGCTGGAACTCCTGCACTCCGAACGCCTGCGTCACCGCACCAGGATCTCACGGGTGACCCAGCGGCCCCGGCACCCCCGGCGCCCCGGGCCCCCGGTCACCCGACGAAGGCCCGGACCGCGGCCCGCAGCTCGATCAGCCCCTGCTTGGCGTCGGCGAAGAACATCCCGGTCCGCGGGTCGGTGTAGAGCTCGTTGTCGATCCCCGCGTAGCCGTGTCCCATGGAACGCTTGATCACCACCACGCTCCTGGCCCGGTCCACGTCCAGGATCGGCATGCCGGAGACTGGGGTGCCGGGGCGCCGGGCGGCCGGATTGGTCACGTCGTTGGCCCCCACCACCAGGGCGACGTCCGCCTGCGGGAACTCGGGGTTGACCTCGTCCATCTCCTTCAGCTGCGGGTAGGGCACGTCCGCCTCCGCCAGCAGCACGTTCATATGGCCGGGCATCCGTCCGGCCACCGGGTGGACGGCGTAGCTGACCTCCACCCCGTGCGCCTCCAACAGCTGGACCAGGTCGCCGAGTTCGTGCTGGGCCCGGGCGGCGGCCAGGCCGTAGCCGGGGACCACGATCACCTTGCGGGCGTAGGCGAGCTGGATCGCCACGTCGTCCGCGGAGAGCGGCCGCACCGACGCCGCGCCGCCGCCCGCGTCCGTCGCGGCCCCACCGCCGTCGGTGCCGAAGCCGCCGACCATGACGGCGGCGACCGAGCGGTTCATGGCGTCCGCCATGAGCTTGGTGAGGATGGTGCCGGACGCGCCGACCAGGGCCCCGGCGACGATCAGCGCCGGTTCGCTGAGGACGAAGCCCGCCATCGCGACCGCCGTCCCGGTGAAGGCGTTGAGCAGGGAGATCACCACCGGCATGTCCGCACCGCCGATCGGCAGCACCATCGCCACGCCGAAGACCAGCGCGAGCGCCAGCAGCACCAGCGGGGCCGCGGTCTGATCGGGCGTCAGGACCAGCCACACCGTGCCCGCCACGAAGGCCGGCGGCAGCAGCACCGCGAGCGCCCGGGCACCGGGGAAGACCAGCGGCCGGCCCGGAACGGTGCCCTGCAGCTTGCCGGCGGCGACCAGGGAGCCGGCGAAGGTGACGGTGCCGATCACCACGTCCAGGGCGCCCGGGACGGTGACCCGCGCGCCGAGTGCGGCCGGGTGCGGGCTGCCGAGCAGGTCCTGCAGCGGGATCAGCACCGCGGCTCCGCCGCCGACCGCGTTGAACAGGCTCACCAGCTGCGGCATGGCCGTCATCTCGACCGACCGCGCCGCGTAGAGCCCGCAGCCGGACCCGAACGCACCGCCCAGGACCAGCACCAGCCAGCCCGTGCCGGTGACCGAGCCCCGGTCCAGCAGCAGCACGGCGGTGGCGACGACGGCCACCGCCATGGCCCCGGCCGAGAGCGCGTTGCCGCGCCGGGCCGAGCGCGGCGAGTTCATCAGGTGCAGGCCGAAGACGAAGCAGGCAGCGGCGGCGAGCAGGACGTACCTGACGGCCGACTCCACCGGGGTCATTCGCGTGGCCCCTGGTCCGCGCCCTGCTCCGGCGGCCGGGTCCGGAACATCCGCAGCATCCGGTCGGTGACGACGTATCCGCCGACCACGTTCATGGCCCCGAAGGCCGCCGCGACGAAGACCAGGACGTAGCCGAGGGGTCCGTGGGCCTGCGCGGCGATCAGCATGGCGCCGATCACCACGATGCCGTGGATCGAGTTGGCCCCGGACATCAGCGGCGTGTGCAGGGTCGCCGGGACCTTGCTGATCACCTCGAAGCCGACCAGTACGGCGAGGACGAAGACGGTGATCGCGGTGGACAGGTCGAGACTCATCGGCTGCCTCCCAGGCGGGCTCGGCCGTCGAGCAGTGCGGCGACGGCCGGATGGACGACGGAACCGGCGTGGGTCACCACGACCGCGGCCTGGATCTCGTCGCTGAGGTCGACGGTCGGACCGCCGTCGTGGTCGTTGTGGCCGTCGTGGCCGTCATGGAGCAGGTACGTCAGCATCGCCTCGGCGTTGCGGGCGTAGGCCGTGGACGCCGCCGCGGCCATGGCGGAGGGCAGGTGGCCGGCCCCGATCACGGTGACGCCCTGTGCCGTGACGACGGTGGCGTCCGGTTCGGAGCGCTCCACGTTCCCGCCGGACCCGCCCGCCGCCAGGTCGACCACCACCGACCCCGGCCGCATCCGGTCCAGGGCCCTGGCGGTGACCAGCACCGGGGGCCGCCCGCCGGGCACCTGCGCGGTGGTGATCACCACGTCGGCGCGGGCCACGGCCTCCTCCAGGGCCTGCTGCTGGGCGAGTTGCTCGGCCTCGGCCAGCCGTCCGGCATAGCCGTCGACGCCGGTGCGGACCGCGGGTACCGCCGGGATCTCCAGGAACCGCGCACCCAGTGACTCCACCTCCTCCCTGGACTCCGGCCGCACGTCGTACCCGGTCACCACGGCTCCCAGCCGCCGCGCCGTCGCGACGGCCTGCAGTCCGGCCACTCCGGTGCCCAGGACCAGGACCGCCGCCGGTTTCGAGGTACCGGCCGCGGTCGTCAGCATGGGGAAGAAGCGGGTGAAGGTATCGGCCGCCACCAGCACGGCCTTGTACCCGGCGATGTTCGCTTGCGAGGTCAGCGCGTCCATCGGCTGGGCCCGGCTGAGTGTGCGCGGCAGCAGGTCCAGGCTCAGCGCGGTGACCCCGGCCTCGGCCCAGGCTCCCGCCGTGACCGGATTCCGCAGTACGTCCAGCAGACCGACCAGCAGCGTTCCCGGCCGCAGCCCGGCCGTAGTGGCCGGGTCCGGCGGGCCCACGCACAGCAGCACCCGTGCCCGCTGCAGCAGTTCGGCGGCCGGGACCAGTTCCGCGCCCGCCGCCAGGTAGTCGGCGTCCGCGAACCAGGCGGCAGCTCCCGCTCCCGGTTCGACCAGCACCCGCACACCCCCCGGCGCCAGCCGGGCCAACGACTCCGGCACCAGCGCCACCCGGCACTCCCCGCGCGCCCGCTCCCGCAGCACCCCGACGGTGACGCTTCCCATCCGCTGTCCCTTCGCCGGAGCGTGCATGCGTGCATGCGTGCCTGCCTGACTCCAATCTCCAACGCGACGGGCCGTCAGAGAAGGGGCCGGGAACCACGGGTGGCCTGCCAGGTGCCCGTTCGGGCGGCGCGCACCCGGAGTGCGCCCGTTGGGTCCACGATGCGCCGGTTCCACGCCGCAGACGCGGTGCTGTCCGGGTCGGCAGGCTGGGCCCGAGGGTGGGAGGGGGACGGCGGGGTGGCGGACGAGACCGCTGTGGCCGACACCGGTGCGGAGCAGCCGGGGGAGTCGAGCGGGACGGGGGAGTCGGGCGAGGAGCTCAGGTTCGCCTACAGCGGCGGGGACTCCGAGGAGTGGGCCGGCGATCTGACCGGGCGCAGGCTGGGCAGTCGGCTGCCGAGGCTGGTCGGTCGGTCGTTCGCGCTGGCCTGGGCGGTGGACCGGGGGGCGGTGGTGGCCCTGCTGGTGTGTCAGTTGGTGTCCGGGCTCTCGGGTGCGCTGGGGCTGTTCGCGACGACGCGGGCGCTGGGCGCGCTGATCGGGGCCGCGCAGAACCCGGGGCACCTGGGCTCGGCGGTGCCGTCGGTGCTGGTGCTGGCCGCCGCGGCCGGGGTGCGGGCGGTGCTGGGCGTGGCGATCCAGGGCCTGTCGAACCGGCTGGCACCGCGGATCTCGCGGGAGGCGGAGTTCAGGATGCTGGAGGCGGCGACCAACGCCGAGATGGCCGCCTACGACCACCCGGGCTTCAACGACCGCTACGACAAGGCCGACCGGGGCGTCGAGGTCAGCCGGGACATGATCGGGCAGAGCCAGAACCTGGTCTCCTCGCTGGCCACCCTGGTCGCCGCCGCGGTGGTCATCACCGCGCTCGCGCCGGTGCTGCTCCCGCTGCTGCTGCTCACCGCGGTGCCGCAGGCCCTCGCCTCGGTGAAGGGGGAGCGGATCACCTACCTGTCGTTCCTGGCCACCTTCCACGACCGGCGGATGCTGAACATGCTGCGCTGGAACCTGACCCACAAGGACCAGGCGGACCAGATCCGCACCGACACCCTGGCGCCGTACCTGCTGGCGAAGTACCGGGCCAGCGGGACCAAGGTGGACCGGACCAACGACCGAGCGGCCTGGCAGCGCGCCCGGGTCACCCTGCTCGGCTCCGCCGCCGGGGGCCTGGCGGCCGCGCTGATGTGGGGCGGCGTCATGTTCCTGCTGGGGACCGGGCGGATCGGCGCGGCCTCGGCCGGCACGGTGGTCTTCGCGCTGCGCTCGGCGGCCCAGGGGCTGCAGGGCATCGTCGGCTACGGCAGCGACCTGATGCGCACCGGCCGCTACATGGACGACTGGGAGTCGTTCGTGGAGGAGGCCGCCGGGCAGCGGCTGGACCGCGGCGCGCTGGTACCGGGGCGGCCCCGCCACGTCGCCCTGCACCGGGTCGGCTACCGCTACCCCGAGGCGGACGAGGACACCCTGCACGAGGTGGACTTCGAGGTGCGGCAGGGTGAGATCGTCGCGGTGGTGGGGGAGAACGGCTCGGGCAAGACCACGTTGATGAAGCTGCTGTCCGGGCTCAACCTGCCGACCGAGGGCGTGGTCGCCTGGGACGGCGTCAGCACCCGGGACCTGGACCCGCACGCGCTGTGGCGGCAGACCGCGGTGGTGCCGCAGGAGTTCGCCCGCTGGCCGATGTCGGCGCGGGAGAACATCCACCTGGGCCAGCCGCGTCCCGGCGGTGACGAGGAGGTGCGCCGGGCGGCTGCGGCGAGCGGCGCCGACGACGTGGTCGCCCGGCTGCGCAGCGGTCTGGACACGCTGCTGGCACGCGAGTGGTGGGGCGGCGTGGCGCTCTCCTCCGGCCAGTGGCAGCGCATCGCCGTCGCCCGGGCCACCCACCGGGACGCGGGCCTGCTGGTGATGGACGAGCCCACCTCGGACCTGGACCCGCGGGCCGAGCACCGGATCTTCACCGGCCTGCGCCGGCTGGCCGAGGACCGCGCCGTCGTGCTGGTCACCCACAACCTGTCCAACACCGTGATCGCGGACCGGATCGTGGTGATGGACCGGGGACGCATCGTCCAGCAGGGCAGCTTCCAGGAGTTGACCACCCGTCCCGGCCTGATGCGGGACCTCTGGCTGCTGCAGCAGGACCGCAGCGCCCCGTCGGGGGTGGACGGGGCGCTGCGGGGCGACTGACCGTCGGCACGGTGCCGGTCGTCGCGGTGACGGTAGCTCAGATGTGCACGGCCGGGCCGGAGTCGGTGGCGCCGCGCTTGGTCAGTAGGCCGACGGCGCTGGCCAGCAGGGCGACCACGGCGGCGACGGTGAAGGCCAGCGACATCCCGCTGAGGAAGGAGTCGTGGGCGACCTGGGTGATGGCCTGGGCGGTCTGGGTGGGGGTGCCCTTGGCGATCGGGGCCGTGCCGACCTGGACGGCCTGCTTGAGTCCGGCGTAGTCCTGCGCCGAGACGGCGGGCAGCTTGGCGGCCGCCCACTTGCCGGGCAGCACGCTGTCCACCCTGGCGGCCATCACCGCGCCCAGCACGGCGGTGCCCAGGGTGCCGCCGACCTGCATGGCCGACTGCTGGAGTCCGCCGGCCACCCCGGCCAGCTCCACCGGGGCGTTGCCGACGATGATCTCGGTGGCGCCCACGATGACCGGGCTGAGTCCGAGGCCCAGCATCACGAACCACAGCGACAGCAGCACGGTGCTGGTCCCGGTGTGCAGCGCGGACATCCCGAACATGGCCGTGGCGGTGATCAGCATGCCGGCCACGATGGGGATGCGCGGACCGATCCTGCCGATGACCAGCCCGGCGACCGGCGAGCCGACGATCAGCATCGCGGTCATCGGCAGCAGGTGCACCCCGGCCGCGACCGGCGACATGCCGCGCACGTTCTGCAGGTAGAAGGTGACGAAGAAGAGCGCGCCGAAGAAGCCGAACATCATCAGGATCATCAGCACGGTGCCCGCGGACAGCGACACCGAGCGGAACAGGCTGAGCGGCAGCAGCGGGTGCGAGGACCGGGTCTGCCAGTAGGTGAAGGCCGCCGCGAGCAGCACCGCGCCGCCCAGGAAGGCGAGCGTGCGGGCGTCGCCCCAGCCCCAGGCGGGGGCCTTGATGATGCCGAAGACCAGCAGGAACATCGCCACCGACAGCAGCACGATGCCGGGGATGTCGAAGGACTGGCCGCTCTTCTGCGGGCGCGCGTCGCGCAGGATCCACAGGCCGAGGCCGAGGGTGAGCAGGCCGACCGGGACGTTGACGAAGAAGACCGACTGCCAGCTGATGTGCTGGACCAGCAGCCCGCCCACGATCGGTCCGGCCGCGGTGGAGACGCCGATGGCGCCGCCCCAGATGCCGATGGCCATGTTCAGCTTGTTCGGCGGGAAGGTGGCCCGCAGCAGGCCCAGCGCGGCGGGCTGCAGCAGCGCCCCGAACAGCCCCTGGAGCACCCGGAAGACGATCACCAGCTCGATGCTGCCGGAGAAGCCGATCGCCGCCGAGGCCGCCGCGAAGCCGACCGCGCCGACCAGGAAGGTGGTGCGGTGCCCGAACCGGTCGCCGATCTTCCCGGCGGTGATCAGGAAGACCGCGAGGGCCAGCAGGTAGCCGTTGGTCACCCACTGGATGCTGGCCAGCGAGGCGTGCAGATGGGTCTGGATGGCGGGGTTGGCGATGGCCACGATGGTGCCGTCGAGCGCCACCATCATCACGCCGACCGCGACGGTCAGCAGCGTCAGCCAGGGGTGGCCGCGCAGCCCCCGGCGGCCGTCGGGTATTGCGTCGAGCCGGTCCTCGGTTGCTTCAACCACGCGCTCAGTCATGCTGCCTGACTTCCTTGGTCGGTGCTGTCTCCCGTCACAATATGTCAGCTACTGACACTTGGCAAAGACTGACTTATGCATGTTAATGACATGTGTCAGCGAGGTATAGTCGGCAGAAACCCGGGGGCGGTTTTATGGAGGTGGCATCCCTTGGTCCAGCAGGTTGCGGCCCCCGTGGACCGCGTGGTCGGGCCCGTCGCGGGACTGCGCCAGCGCAAGAAGCAGCGCACCCGCTGCCAGCTGCTGGAAGCCGCCCAGAAGCTCTTCCTCCGTCAGGGCTACGCCCGCACCACGGTGGACGAGATCACCGCGGCCGTCGACGTCTCGCAGCGCACCTTCTTCCGCTACTTCGCCAACAAGGAGCAGGTGGCGCTCGCCCTGATGGAGGACGGCGCGGACGACTTCGTCGACTACCTGCGGTCCCGGCCGAGCCATGAGAACCCGCTCCAGGCCCTGCGCGCCGCGACCCGGGAGACCTGGGAGAGCCGCGACATCTCCGAGCCGGGGGCTTCCCCCGCCACCGCGGCGCTGGAGATATTCCAGCTGATCGAGTGCACCCCGACGCTGCTCGCCGCCTACCTGCACCGGCTCGCCGAGCAGCAGCAGCTGATCGCCGAGGTGCTCGCCGAGCGCGAGGGCGTCGACCCGGCCGTCGACCTGCGGCCCAGGGTGCTGGCCGCGGTGTTCAGCGCGGTCGGACGGACCGCCCAGCACGAGTGGGCCGCCGGCGTCGCCGACCGCGGTGTGGACGTGGAGGACCTGGTCCAGGTGCTGGACCGGCACTTCGACCAGCTCGGCCCCGCGCTCACCGCCGACTGGCGGTAGCCCGCCGCACCCCCTCCCGCTCAACGCCGCCGGTTCAGTGCGGGCGGAAGGAGCCGAAGCAGCCGCTGTGGTGCAGCAGCGGCGGGGCCTCGCCGTCGCCACCCGCGTCCAGCACCTCGCCGACCACCAGCAGGTGGTCGCCGACCTCCTGGCGCAGCACCGGACGCGCCGTCAGCCAGGCCGGGACGCCGTCCAGCAGCGGCACGCCCCGGGGTCCCGGGGACCAGCCGGTGCCGGCGAAGCGGTCGGTGCCGCTGCGGGCGAAGCGTTCGGCCAGCTCGCGGTGGTCCTCGCCGAGGACGTGGACCGCGAAGATGTCGGCGGCCAGCACCGCGGCGGCGGTCGAGGCCGTGCTGGAGAGGTAGAAGGAGACCAGGGAGGGCTCCAGCGACACCGAGGTGAACGAGGTGGCGGTGAAGCCGGCCGGCCCGGGCACGGTCAGCACGGTCACCCCGGCGGCGTGCCGGCGCAGGGTGCGGCGGAGCAGGTCGGCCGGGCTGAGGTCGGCGGGCGCGGAGAGGTCCGTGGTCGAGGTCATGGCGGGTTCCCTGTCTCTGGTGGTCATCGGGGGCGGTCTGCTGTCCTGGTCAGAGGTCTGCCGTGGTCGGCACCGGGGTGAGGTGACGGGTGCGGGACGGCTCCGCGGCCAGCAACCCCTCGCGGCGCAGCAGCGGGAGCACCCCCTCGCCGAACCAGTGCGCCTCCTCCAGGTGCGGCTGGCCGGAGAGCAGGACGTGCTCCACGCCCAGGGCGTGGTACTCGGCCAGCCGTTCGGCGACCTGCTGGTGGCTGCCGACCAGGGCGGTCCCGGCGTGCCGGCGCAGCAGGCCGAAGCCGGCCCAGAGGTTGGGCGACACCTCCAGCGCGTCGCGGCGGCCGCCGTGCAGGGCGGTCATCCGGCGCTGCCCCTCGGAGCTGGTGCGCGCGGCCCGGGCCTGCGCCAGCGCGACAGCCTGCGGGTCCATCGCGGCCAGCAGCCGTTCGGCCTGGGCCCAGGCCTCGGCGGCGGTGTCCCGGGTGATCACATGCACCCGGACGCCGAAGCCGACGCTGCGGCCCTGACGCTGCGCCAGCTCCCGTACCGAGGCCAGCCTCGGCGCCAGTTCGCCGGGCGGCTCGCCCCAGCTGAGGTGGACGTCGGCGTGGGCGGCGGCGATCCGCAGGGCCGGCGCGGAGGAGCCGCCGAGCAGGACCGGGGGCAGCGGGTCGGGCGCCTCGGCGACGGTCGCGCCGCGCACCCGGTAGTGCTCGCCGTCGTGGTCCAGCGGTTCGCCGGACCAGGCGCCGCGCAGCACGGTCAGCCACTCCTCGGTGCGGGCGTAGCGGGCGTCGTGGTCCAGCCAGTCGCCGAAGCGCCGCTGCTCCTCGTCGTCGGAGCCGGTGACGACGTTGAGCAGCAGCCGGCCGCCGGAGACCCGTTGGAAAGTGGCGGCCATCTGCGCGGCCAGGGTCGGGTTGAGCGCGTCCGGGCGCAGGGCGACGACGAAGCGGATCCGCCGGGTCTCCCTGAGCAGCGCGGCGGTGGTGATCCAGGGGTCCTCGCACCAGGTCCCGGCCGGGGTGAGCAGCGACTCGAAGCCCAGCCGCTCGGCGGCCCTGGCCACGTCGGCGAGGTAGTCGATGTCCGGGGCCCGGTCGGTGGGGCGGGGCGCGGCGGTGGCGATGCGGGAGTGCACCCAGCCGACCACGTCCCGGCCGTCGCCCGAGGTGGGCAGGTACCAGTGCGGATGCAGGGCCATGGAACGGTCCTCCTCGGGCGAACGGACGGATGCTGCGGAGACAGGGTGCGGGGACATGGTGCTGCGGACGGGTCGTCAGTCGGTCGACGGCTGGTGGAGGGTGACCACGCTGGTGCGGTGCGAACCGGCCCGCAGCCGCTCCAGCCACAGCACGACCGTCGCCGCGACACTGCGGTGCGAGATGTCGTTGAGGGAGTCGTGCCGCCCGTCCGCGACGGTGGCCAGCGCGGACTCCGGCAGCCGCGCCGCCAACTCCCGCGCGGTGGCGACGGGGCTGACCGGGTCGGCCTCGCCGTGCACCAGCAGCACCGGCAGCGCGGCCAGCCCTGCGACGGCCTGCGCCGCCTCGGCCGCGAGGTCCGGCGGGACCGGGGCGTCCAGCGCGGTCCGGTCGAACAGCGGGTCGGCGGCCAGCCGGCCGCGGTGCGTCGGGCAGGCCGTACGGGCCGTCAACTGCTCGTCCCAGTTGCTGGTTGACGGTGCGTCACCGGTGGTGGGGACGCCCACCAGCAGCAGCGCGTCCGGTGCGGCCGACGGGTGGGCGGCGACGGCGAGGGCCCGCAGCGCCCCGGTGTCGGAGCCGGCCAGCACCAGCGGCGCGGCCGCCCCCTGGGCGACCTGGGCGACGTCGGCCGCGGTCCGCTCGGTGTCGGAGGCCCGGTCCAGCTCCAGGACGTGCACCACATAGGCGTCGGCCGACAGCCTGCGGCCCAGCCGCTCGTACACCCCGGGGTGCTCGCCGCGGCCGGGGAGCAGCACGACCGTGCCGCGCTGCAGCAGGCCTTCGGACGGGTACCAGCTGGCGGTGCGGGTGGCGACGGGGGCGGTCATCGGGCACCCGCCACGGCGACCCGGGCGTCGGCGGAGCCGGCACCGGTCGAGGGGGCACCGGTTGCGGCGGCACCGGCGGCGCGGTCGCGGCGGGCGACCTCCGCGCGCACCAGCGGCAGCAGTTCGCGGCCGTAGTCCAGCGCGTCCTCCAGCGGGTCGTAGCCGCGGATCAGCAGGGTGGTCACCCCGATGTCGACGTAGTCGAGCAGCGCCTGGGCCACCGTCTCCGGGGTCCCCACCAGCGCGGTCGAGTTGCCGGCGGCGCCGGTGGCGGCGGCCGGGGCGGTCCACAGCGCCCGGTCGTGCAGCTCGCCCTTGGCCGCGGCGGCCAGCAGCCGCTGCGAGCCGGCGTTCTGCGGCTGCGCACCGGGGCCGGTGGGCAGGATGTCCCGGCGGCTGCCGACGAAGGAGCCGGCCGCACCCCGGGACCTGATGGTGTCCAGGATGCCGTGGGCGCGTTCCCAGGCGGCCTCCTCGGTGGCGCCCAGGATCGGCCGGAACGAGACGCTGATCCGCGGCGGGGTGGTCCGGCCCGCCGCCAGCGCGGCGGAGCGGACCGAGGCGATCTGCTCGGCGGTCTCCGCCAGCGGCTCGCCCCACAGCGCGAAGACGTCGGCGTGCTTGCCGCCGACCCGGTAGGCGGCGGCCGAGGAGCCGCCGAAGTACAGCGGGATGCGCGGCTGCTGGGCCGGCTTCACCTCGGAGTGGAAGTCGGCGAAGCGGTAGTAGGTCCCGTCCAGCCCGAAGGGCTCGTCCTCGGTCCAGGAGCGGGTGAGGATGTCCAGGTACTCGTCGGTGCGCTGGTAGCGCTCGTCCTTGGGCAGGTGGTCGCCGTCGCGGCGCTGCTCGGCGTCGTGGCCGCCGGTGATGATGTGCACGGCGACCCGGCCGCCGGAGAACTGGTCCAGGGTGGCGAAGGTGCGGGCGGCCAGGGTCGGTGCGACGAAGCCCGGGCGGTGCGCGACCAGCAGTCCCAACCGCTCGGTGTGGGCCGCGACATGGGCGGCGACCTGGGTGCCGTCCGGGCTGCTGGAGCCGTAGCCGATCAGGATCCGGTCGAAGCCGGCCTGCTCGTGGGCCTGGGCGAAGCGGCGGGTGTAGTCGGGGTCGACGACCGGGCCGCTGGGCGGACGGGTCTCGGAGACGTCCCGAGTTCCGATCATTCCGATGAACTCGACTGGCATGGGGTCAGTTGCCTTTCACAGAAGGGGCGACCGGGCCGAGTGCGGCCCGTCCGGCGGCGAGCAGGGACATGTCGTCCTGCGGGGTGTGCACCCGGCTGCAGAGGACGTCGCGGTGGTGCCGCTGCAGCGGGTTGTCATAGGTGAGTCCGTGGTTGCCGACCAGGGCGACGGCCTGCTCGACGGCGCCGATGGCGGCGCGGGTGCCGAGCACCTTGGCGCCGCCAGCCTGCCGGGCCGCCGCCGGGTCGCCCGCGTCGACGTCCGCGGCCAGGGCGCGGACCAGGCGTTCGGCACCGCTGAGGGCGATGTCGATCTCGCCGACCGCGGTCTGGAAGCGGGGCAGGGTGGCCAGCGGGGCGCCGAGGGCGCTGGGGACGCGCTCGTGCAGGAAGCCGGTCAGCCACTGCTGGGCGGCCCGGGCGACGCCCAGGTAGAGGGCGGTCAGCCCGAGCGAGTTCCAGGCCCCGCCGGTCTCGTCCCGGCCGCCGCCGCTGCCAGGCTCGGCCAGCCCGGCGACCTGGCCCAGCGGCACCCGCACCGCCTCCAGCAGCACGTCGTCGCTGCGCGAGGCGCGCAGGCCCAGGTGGTTCCAGGTGGGCAGCACGGTGACGCCCTCGCTGCCGCCCCGGACCAGGAACGATCCGACCCGGGGCACCGGTTCGTCGGTGCGGGCCCAGACCAGCATCCAGCCCAGTGCCTCGGCGCCGGTGGAGAAGATCTTGTGGCCGGTCAGCTCCCAGTGGTCGCCGCGCGGCACCGCCACCGTCCGCGGCAGCCCGCCGCGCACCGGCGAGCCCAGCTCCGGTTCCACCCGCAGCGCGTTGACCAGCACCGGGCGGGTGGCGGACTCGTGCAGCAGCAGCTCGTAGGACTCTTGCGGCCAGTCGCCGGAGCGGGCCTGGGCGGCATGGGTGAACAGGGTCATCGCCGTCACCAGGGCGACCGCGGGATCGCCGGCGCCGAGCGCCTGGAGGATGCGCACGGTGTCGGCCAACCCCGCGCCTGGGCCGCCGTGGGCACGGCTGACGGTGGCGGTCAGCAGCCCGGCCTGGTGGACCGCGGCGACGCCCCGGTGGGGGAAGCGGGCGTCGCGGTCGTGCTCGGCGGCGTCGGCCGCCAGGACGGCGGTGAGCTCCGGGAGCCGGTCCAGGGCCGGTGGGGTCAGCTCCAGCAGCGGCGGGGAGCTCATGCGTCGACCAGCACCCGGTTGCCGACGAACTGCTGACGCTCCGTCTGCTCGCGGACCAGGGACACCAGGGTGCCGTAGTCGCGGGCGTCCGCCAGCGGGTCGAAGCCGCGGATCAGCAGGGTGCCGACGCCCAGCGCGGTGTAGTCCAGCAGCGACTCGGCGACCTGTTCGTAGGAGCCGACCAGCGCGGTCGAGTTCCCGGCGGCGCCGGTGGCCTTGGCCACCGCGGTCCACAGCCGCTTGTCGTGGACGTCGCCCTTGGCGGCGGCGTTCAGCAGCCGCTGCGAGCCCTCCTGGGCCGAGTGGTCCAGGTTGATGACCTTGCGCAGCTCGCCGGCGCGCTCCTTGGTGAGCCGCAGGATCTCCTCGGCGCGCTGCCAGGCCTCGGCCTCGGTCGCGGCCGGGATCGGGCGCAGGCTGACGCTGAACCTGGGCTCGCGGCCGTGCGGCGCGGCGGCCTCGCGCACCTGCTGGATCCGCTCGGCGATGCCGGCCAGCGGCTCGCCCCAGAACGCGTAGACGTCGGCGTGCTTGGCCCCGGCCCGCACCGCGTCGTCGGAGGCCCCGCCGAAGTACACCGGGATCGGACGGGACGGCAGCAGCGCCGACCTCCCGCCGCGGACCTGGTAGAACTCGCCGTCGTAGTCGAAGGGTTCGGTGGCCGTCCAGGTCTTCCTGACCACGTCCAGGAACTCGTCGGTGCGCCGGTAGCGGGTCGGCTTGTCGCTCAGGTCGCCGTCCCTGGCCTGGTCGGCGTCGTCGCCGCCGGTGATCACGTGCAGCGCGATCCGGCCCGGGTGGAAGGCGTCCAGGGTGGCGTACTTGCGGGCGGCCAGGGTGGGCGAGACGAAGCCGGGGCGGTGCGCCAGCAGCACGCCCAGCCTGTCGGTGTGGGTCAGTACCTGGTCGGCGACGGTGAAGCCGTCGGGGCTGGCGGAGGAGTGCGCGACCAGCACCCGGTCGAAGCCGGCCGTCTCGTGCGCCCGGGCCAGCTCCTTCACATAGCCGGGGTCGATGGCGTTCCAGGAACTGCCGCCGCCGGACTCGCTGAAGGGGGCGGTGGCGGCTATGCCGATGAACTCGATGGACATGGCTGTCCCTTCTGTTCTGGATCTTTGTCGATTAATTGATCAGTCGTCAGTGGGTGAGCACGGGCTCGGTCTTCGTGAGCCCGGCCCGCCAGTCGTCCGCGTGGTGGCAGGCCACCTCGCGACCGCCAACCCGGGGCTGCACGGAGGGCTGCGCGCGGCAGGCGTCCTCGGCGAACCGGCAGCGGGCCGCGAAGCCGCAGCCCTCGGCCGGCTGCGCCAGCGTCCAGGCGGGGCGCGGCAGCCCCGCCCGCAGCTGGGCCGGGTGCAGGTCGTGCTCGCGGCGCACGCTCGGCGCGGAGGCGGTGAGCAGCGCGGTGTAGGGGTGCAGCGGTCGTGACAGCACCTCGGCGGTCGGGCCCTGTTCGACCAGCCGGCCGCGATAGAGCACCGCGATCCTGTCGGCGATCCCGGCCAGCGAGCTGAGGTCGTGCGAGATCACCACGACCGCCAGGTCCAGCTCGGTCCGCAGCCGGTCGAACAGCCGCAGCACATGGTTGCGGTTGGACGCGTCCAGGGCGCTGACCGGCTCGTCGGCCAGCAGCAGCCGGGGCCGGGTGACCACGGCGCGGGCGATGGCGACCCGCTGCCGCTGGCCGCCGGAGAGCTGACCGGGCAGCCTGTCCGCCAGGGCGGCGTCCAGGCCGACCTGCTGCAGTGCCCCGAGCACCCGGTCGGCCCGCTCCTCGCGGCCGGCCCGTCCGGCAGCGACGGCCAGCGGCTCGCCGATCAGTTCACGTACCGTCAGATCGGGGTCCAGCGACCGCAGCGGGTCCTGGAACAGGTACTGCACCGCGCCCGAGCGCCGGAACTCCCGCAGCGCCCGTCCGCGCAGACCGGTGACCTCGGCGCCGTCGACCAGGACCCGTCCGCCGGTGACCGGGGACAGCCCGACCACCGAGCGGGCCAGGGTGGTCTTGCCCGAGCCGGTCTCGCCGATCACGCCCAGGATCTCGCCGGCCCGGGCCCGCAGCGACACCCCGTGCAGCACCTCCTGCCCGGGCCGGCCGGCACGCCGGCCGAAGGCCACACTCAGGTCCTCGACCTGGAGCAACGCGTCCGTGCTCTGTTCCGCGGTCATGCGGTCACCTCCTCGCGTCCGGTTCCGGCCAGCGCCAAGTCGTCCGCGCGCACGCAGCGGGTCCTGCGGCCCTCGCCGGCCTGGCGCAGTGGCACCGGCTGGTCGCTGCGGCACTGCGGCGCCGCGTACTCGCAGCGGTCCGCGAACCGGCAGCCGGTGGGGGCCTCGCCCGCCTCCGGCGGCCGTCCGGGGATGACGGCGAGCTCGCGCCGCCCCCAGTCGCCGATGGAGGCCACCCGCAGCAGCGCCTCGGTGTAGGGGTGGGCGGGGGCGGCCAGCACCTGCTCGGTGGGGCCGTCCTCGACCACCTCGCCGGCGTAGAACACCAGGATCCGGTCGCAGACCTCGGCGACCACCGCCAGGTCGTGGCTGACCAGCAGCAGCGCCAGGCCGCGCTCGGCGCGCAGCTGCGCCAGCAGGTCCAGCACCTCCGCCTGGACCACGGTGTCCAGCGCCGTGGTGGCCTCGTCCGCCACCAGCAGCTCGGGGTCGCCGGCGACCGCGGTGGCGATCAGCACCCGCTGCAGCATTCCGCCGGACAGTTCGAAGGGGTAGCGGTGGAACACCTCCTCCGGCTGGTGCAGCCCGACCGCGCCCAGCAGCTGCACCGCCCGCTCCCGGGCCTCGGACCGGGACAGGCCCTGGCGCACCCGCAGCGGTTCGGCCAGCTGCCGACCCACCGTCAGCGAGGGGTTGAGGTAGGAGGCCGGGTCCTGGAACACCGCGCCGAGCCGCTGCCCGCGCAGCCGCTCCCAGCCGCGCCGGTCCAGCGCGGTGAGCTCGGTGTCGCCCAGCCGGGCCGTCCCCTCGGCGACGGCGCAGCCGGGAGGCAGCACCCCGAGGACGGAGCGGCAGGTCAGCGTCTTGCCGCTGCCGGACTCGCCGACCAGACCGACCGACTCCCCGGCCCTGACCGTGAAGGAGACGTCGCGCACGGCCTCGGTCCGGCCGCCGTTGACGGTGATCCGCAGACCCTCCACGGCCAGCACTTCCCGGGCCTGTTCAGGCGGCGACAGCGGCATCGGCCTTCTCCTCTCGGACGGGGACGGCGGCCGCGGCCCGGACCGGACGCACCGCGTCCGCGGCGCCGCCGTCCCGCAGGGCGTCCGCCAGCAGGTGCAGCGCACCGACGGTCAGCATGATCAGCACCCCGGGCAGTACCGGGGCCCAGGGCTGCTGGGCCAGGAAGCCCAGGTCGGAGGCGAGCATCCCGCCCCAGGTGGGTGCGGGCGGCTGGACCCCCAGACCGAGGAAGGTCAGCGAGGTGACCGTGAGCAGGCTGGTCGCCAGCGCCTGGGCGGTGGTCACCGCCACGGTCGGCAGCACCTTGCTCCAGATGTGACGGCGCAGCACCCAGCTGCGCGAGGCCCCCATCAGCTCGGCCGCCTCCACGTAGGGGACCTGACGCAGCCCCAGCGCGGCGGCCCGGGTGACCCGGAAGAACAGCGGGGCCAGCAGCACGCCCAGGGCCAGCATCGCCTGGTGCAGTCCGTTGCCCAGCACACCGACCGCCGCGATGGCGAACAGCGTGAACGGCAGTGCCATCAGCGCGTCGACGGCGCGCAGCGCGGTCCACTCGAAGACCCGGCCGAGCCAGAGCGAGGCCAGCCCGGGGACGATGCCGAGCACCAGCGCCGCCCCGACGGCCTCCAGCGCGCCGGCCACCGACAGTCCGGTGCCGGAGAGCAGTCGGCTGAGCACGTCGCGGCCCAGGTAGTCGGTGCCCAGCAGATGGGCGCCGCTGGGTCCCTGGAGGACGTGGGCGGTGTCCTGGGCCAGCGGGTCCTGCGGCGCCAACTGCCCGCCGAACACCGCAAGCAGGGCCACCAGCAGCAGTACCGCCAGCGCGCCGCGGGCGACCGGGACCCGCAGGGTGTTGCGCAGCGTCCTCATGCCGTCGCCCCTTCCGGGAGGCTGATCGCAACAGGCTCGTTGGAGCCTGTGCGCCCGCGCCGCGCGGCCGGGTTGAGCGCCGCCAGCCCGGCGTTGACGGCCAGGTTGGCGATCAGCACCACGCCCGTGGTGACCAGCAGGGTGCCCTGGATCACCGGGACGTCGTGCTCCTGGGCCGCCTGCAGCGCCAGTTGGGCGATACCGGGCAGGTTGAAGATCCGCTCGGTCACCACCGCGCCGCCGATCAGCATCGGCACGCTCATCCCCAGCACCGTCAGCGCCGGTCCGGCCGCGTTGCGCAGCACATGGCCGAACAGCACCCGGCGCGAGGACAGTCCGCGCATCGACGCCCCGGTCACGTAGTTCTCCCGGAGCGCGCCCACCAGCGAGGTGCGCAGCTGCCGGGCGATCCCGGCGGCGGCCTCCAGGCTGAGCGCGAAGGCCGGCAGCAGCGAGAACCGCAGCCACTGGACCGGGTCCTGGCCGAACGGGACGTAACCGCCCGAGGGCAGCGCGCCCAACTGCACCGAGACCACCGCGATCAGGCCGATGGCGATCACGAACGCCGGCAGCGTGCCCAGCACCGCGCAGACCGCGGTCACCGCCCGGTCCACCTTGCCGCCGTTGCTCAGCGCGGCGGCGATCCCGCCGGCCCCGCCGAGCAGCACCGCCATCAGCAGCGCCAGACCGGCCACCGAGAGGTCCACCGGCAGCGCCTGCCAGACGCTCTGGGCCACCGGCACGGTGGTGAACCAGGAACGGCCCAGGTCGCCGTGGAGGGCGTGGCCCAGCCAGCTGAGGAACTGCACCGGAAGCGGGCGGTCCAGGCCGAACTGATGGTTCATCCGGGCGATGTCGGCCGGGGTGGCGGTGTCGCCGAGCACCGCCGCACCCGGGTTGGCACTGGACAGCGCGCCCAGGCCGAAGGTCAGCACCGACGCCAGCAGGAACACCGTCGCGGTGGTGAGCAGCCCCTGGGCCAGCGGCTTGGGGGCCCGGGCGATGCGGGCCGGCAGGGCGGCGCTCACGAGACGGTCACCCCCTCGAAGCGCTGCACCACGACGTCGGCCGGGAGCTGCGAGACGCTCTTGTGCCGGGCCAGGATGCGCGGAACGGTGTAGAGGAAGACATTGGGCATGGTGCGCACCGCGAGCGCGGTGGCCGCCTGCAGCACCTCGGCGTAGTGGGGGGAGTCCAGCGGGGTCGCCGAGACCTTCGCCACCGCGGCCAGCAGCTCCGGCGGCGTGCTGCGGCCCGGGTTCATCAGCCCCTGCGGACCGAACAGCACCTGGAAGGCCTGCGCCGCGGAGTCGCGTCCGGCGAACTGGTCCACGAAGACCTGCTGGGAGTGCTGGACGTAGGCGACCTGGGTGGCCTGCGCGGCCGGGATCACCGAGATCTTCGCGTTGATGCCGACGGCCTTGAGCTGCGCCTGGATCTGTTCCGGGACGCCCTCGGCGGCGGTGGTGGTCAGCGTCAGGTCCAGGCCACCGGCGTGTCCCGCCTTGGCCAGCAGGGCCTTGGCCCTGGCCGGGTCGTAGGGGTAGAGGCTGTCGGAGGCGGTGTCGTGGCCGACGTAGCCGGGCGGGAAGGGCTGGTTGCTGACGGTGCCGTAGCCGAACTGCGCGGTCTTCAGCAGCGCCTGGCGGTCGATGGCGTACTGCAGCGCCAGGGCGACGTCCGGGTCGGTCAGCGGGGCCTTGCCCGAGTTGACGTCCAGCACCGCGACCACCATCGAGGGGATCACCTGCACCTCCAGGCCGGCCGCCTTGGCGGCGGCGACCTGGCTGCCGGGTATCTGGGCCACGTTGTACTGGCCGGACTGCAGCGAGGCGACCACGGTGGAGGCGTCCGGCAGCGGGTACACCTCGAAGCCGGTGAGCTTGATGTTGGCCGCGTCCCAGTAGCCGGGGTTGCGCCGCAGCACGGCCTTGGCGTTCTGGGTGTAGGAGTTGAGGGTGAACGGACCCGCGCCGACCGGCTGGGTGGCCAGCCCGGCGGCGTTCGCCTCGAAGGCCTTGGGGCTGACGATCATCCCGGTCTTCCCGGCCAGCAGGCTGGGTATCTGGTAGTCGGCCTGGGTGAGCTTCAGCACCACCGTGGTCGGGCTGCCCACGGTCACCTGGGAGACGTGCGCCAGCTGTGCGGCGACCAGCGACTTGGGGTCGGTGCGGCCCCGGTCCAGGCTCTTCTTCACCGCGGTCGCGTCCAGCGCGCTGCCGTCGCTGAAGGTCAGTCCGGAGCGCAGGGTGAAGGTGATCTCGGTGCCGGTGGCGTTGTAGGACCAGTGCGAGGCCAGCGCCGGGACCGGGTTGCCGTTGGCGTCGAGCTTGGTCAGCGCCGCGTAGACCAGCGAGAGGTCGTGGACGTCCCAGCCGGCCGAGGAGAACACCGGGTCCCAGGAGGTCGGCAGCTCCCAGCCCCACTTCAGCGTGCCGGTCCCGGTGCCGGAGGCGCCCGCACCGCTGGAGCTGCCGCAGGCGGTCAGAGCGACGGCGGCACCGGCCCCGAGGCCGAGTCCGAGGAACGAGCGTCTGGCGAGAGCAGAAGTCATGATGGGGCGTCACCTTCGGTCGGGGCGCGCCGAATCGCCCCCTGGCGGGGGAGCACGGGCAGCGCGGGGCGCCGGGCCTCTGGCGGCCGGCGGCGCGGGCAGGCATGGGGGAGGGCAGCAGCAGGCGGCAGACGGGGCGGTGCGGGCGGCGCCGACCGACGGCGGTGTCGGTCGAGTGGGACGCAGCTGCCTGCGGATGTCTGCGGGAGATGCTCTGCGGAGCAGTGGACTACTCGGCTTCAACCGAAGGGGACCGGTCGCTCCCCGGAATGTCGGAGCACGAGTACGAGGGGCGCGGGACGGCCGGGGCGCGGTGGCCGCGGGTGTGCGGCGGCCGGATGGGCCCGGGGCGGCGGGTCAGCGACAGAGGGCGCTGGAGGTGCGCCGCAGGTCCACGTAGCGGCACACCACGGCGGGGTGCGTCGTAAGCATGTGCCTATCGTGGCGGGCCGGGAGGCCCGCTGTCAATGGACACCAAGAGGTGTCTCTTTGAGTGGACGTCAGCCGACGGCCGATCCGGTCAGCGCCGGATGCCCGGCCGCCTCGTCCGGGTGCAGCCACAGCGGCCCGCCGGCAGTGTCCACCCGAAGGCCCTGCTCAGGGCATGTGCCGGGGGTGGTCAGCAGGGCCAACTCCGGTCCGGTCAGGCTTCGGTGGAGCTCCAGCGCGGCATCGGCCGAGGGCAGTTCCGGGGCCGCGTCCAGGGTGCCGCCGACCGCCCGCACCGCCTCGGCGCAGGCGCTGTGCGGGCGCCATCCGGGCACCACCCGGTACCCCAGCGGACCGCGCAGCAGCAGGGTCGGCAGCGCGTAGCGGAAACCGTCGTCCAGTTCCTTGGCGCGGCCGGGGTGCGGTCCGGTGGCGTCCTCGGGGTCCATCGCCTCGGGCAGCGGTGCGCGCGCCTCGGCGCGGTCCGAGCGCACCGAGGCCAGCACGAAGTCGGACCGGGCGTCGGCGTGCAACCGGTCCAGGTCCAGCCCGGGGACCGCGCGCAGGCCGGCCAGCACCCGCTGCTCGGTGTCGGCGGGGCGGCCCAGGGCGAACACCGACTCGCGCAGCCGCCGCAGCACCCGCTCGGCGACGGCCGGCCCCTGCAGTTCGGCGGCGCGCGCCGCCAGCGCGGAGGGCCAGCTGGAGCGGGCCACCCGGTCCAGCCGCTCGGTGCGCGGGGCCCCGGTGTGCGCGGCCACCTCGGCGACGTAGCGGCTGTACCAGAGCGCCTCGGCCTCCGGGTCGGGCGCCGGGTCGTCGTCGGTGTCGAACAGGATCGCGTAGGCCCGGCGCCAGCGGGCCCGCCCGGCCAGCTCCAGCCGCAGCCGGCGGAACACCGGCTCGGAGCCCCAGGCCCAGGGACAGAGCGGGTCGGTGTACTCGACGACCTCCAGCACCGGCGCCGTCACACCGCGACCCGAGCGGCCGGCAGCGAGGCCAGGGTGGTGCCGCCGAGGATCCGCCGGGCGCTCTCCTCGATGTCGCGCCAGACGTCGGGCACCCCGGAGGCCGCGCCGGGGTAGTCCAGCGCGCCCAGCGGTTCGCCGCGCAGCGTCATCAACTCACCGTCGGCGGCCAGGATCACGTCGAGCAGGCTGATCTGGTCGGCGGGCCTGCCCAGCCAGTAGCCGCCCTCGCAGCCGCGCTGGCTGCGGACCAGGCCGGCCCGGCGCAGGTCGCCGAAGACGGACTTGAGGAATCGGAACGGGATCTCCTGGGAGGAGGCGATGCTCTCGCAGGTGAGCGGACGCGCCGTGTCCTGGGCGAGTTCGAGCAGGGCCCGCACGGCGTAGTCCGCCTTCGCGGATATGTGCATGGTCGTCAGTATCCCGTGCCACGGCCCCTGCGGGCAATGGACACCTCTTGACATCCTTTCCGTCCGGCTCCTACGGTCGCAGACGTCCCCGCCCCCTCCCGCAGCCCCTGGACGGCACCGATGACCACGCAGCCCGCCACCCCCGGCAGCACCGCGGCAGCCGCGGCAGGCCCGGCGTCCTGCGACGGCTTCCACCCCGACCTGCCGGACCGTCCCGCGGCCGGCGCCGACCCGGCGGCCCGCTTCAAGGTGCACCACATCCGCGCCGACGACCTGGACGGGGACACCGCCCAGACCGGCGGGATGCGGCGGTTCGCCGCGATCAGCGGCGCCCGGGTCGGCTCCGAGCGGATGTGGATGGGGCAGACCCATGTCGCCCCGGCGACCGCCTCGGCCGACCACCACCACGGCGCCTCCGAGACGGCGATCTACGTGGTCAGCGGACACCCGGAGTTCGTCTTCCTGGCCGACGGCGACGGCGACGGGGACGGTGGCGGGGGCTTCGAGCGGGAGGTCCGGCTGCGGACCGGTCCGGGCGACTACATCTTCGTGCCGCCGTTCGTCCCGCACCGCGAGGAGAACCCGGACCCGGACGACGAGGCCGTGGTGGTGATCGCCCGCAGCACCCAGGAGGCCGTGGTGGTCAACCTGCCCGGACTGCACGTGCTGCGCCCGGAGCAGTCGCACGCCCACTGACGGCACCGAGCGCTAGGCTGCCGGGGTGTTCTCTCCGCAGGGCCCCACGCTTCGCGAACTGACCGTCCAGGCGCTCTCCTCCATCGAGCACGGCTACGACCTGCTGGCCCCCAGCTTCGACCGGACCCCGTTCCGCACCTCCGAGCCGGTGCTCGACGCGGTGGCCGGCGCGCTCGAACCGCTGGGGCCGTTCGGCGCCGGGGTCGACCTCTGCTGCGGCACCGGCGCGGGCACCGCGGTGCTGCGCGAGCTGTGCGGGAAGCGGGTGGTCGGGGTGGACTTCAGCGCCGGCATGCTGCAGGTGGCGCGGGCGGCCGTGCCGGACACGGAACCGGACACGGAATGGGTGCGTGCGGACGTCCGCCGGCTGCCGTTCGCCTCGGAGTTCGACCTGGCGGTGAGCTTCGGCGCCTTCGGCCACTTCCTGCCCCGGGAGCGTCCGGGGCTGTTCGCCCAGACGTACGCGGCGCTGCGGCCCGGCGGCCTGTTCGCCTTCCCGGTCCCGGCCCCGCCCCGGGTCGGCTCGTGGCCGTACTGGGCGCTGTGGGGATTCGACGCGGGGATGCGGGTCCGCAACGCACTGCTGCGCCCGACCTTCGTGATGTACTACCGCACCTTCCCGCTCCCGGCGGTACGGGCCGAGTTGGAGCGGACCGGCTTCGCCGTCTCCACCGTCCCGCTGACCGCGCTCGGCGAGCTCCCCGACGGCGCCCCGCGCTGCCGCCTGGTACTGGCCCGCCGCCCGGCCTGAGCAGCGCCGGACGCGGTCCGGGCAGCGCCGCACGCCACGCCGGAGCACGGCGGCGGGGGTGGTGCGCGCTTCCGGTGTGGGCGCCCGCTATCCTCGTACCCACGGCGGAGGGGCTCGCCGTAGAACCGCAGCATTCCGCTGCCAACGGTCCCTACCTGGCGGTCGACCTTTCGGCGACCCTGATTTCAGGTAGGAGAGCCATGCCCCGTTCACCTCGTCGTGGAGCGTTGATGCCCGTATCCGAACCGGAGCCGGGGCGGACCCGGCTCTGGGATGT
Organism: Streptacidiphilus jeojiensis; assembly: GCF_042510965.1. Lineage (NCBI taxonomy): Bacteria > Bacillati > Actinomycetota > Actinomycetes > Kitasatosporales > Streptomycetaceae > Streptacidiphilus > Streptacidiphilus jeojiensis. The sequence continues at coordinate 195,811 of NZ_JBEUKS010000007.1, read as the reverse complement.
CCTGGCCGTCGTCTCCATCGGCGGCGGCCTGGGGAGCGTCGCCCGCTACGGCCTGGCGCAGGCCTGGGCCACCCCCGCCGGCGGCTTCCCCTGGGCGACGTTCACCACCAATGTGCTCGGCAGCCTGCTGCTGGGCGCGCTGATGGTCTGCGTCATCGAGGTCTGGCCGCCCTCGCGCTACCGCCGCCCGTTCCTCGGGGTCGGCATCCTGGGCGGCTTCACCACCTTCTCCACCTACATGAACGAGACCCGCGGCCTGATCGCCACCGGCCACCTCTCGCTCGCCGACGCCTACGCGCTGAGCAGCCTGATCGCCGGACTGGCGGCGGTCTGGACCGGGGTCGCCCTGGTCCGGCGGCTGTTCGGGCTCCCGGTGCGCCGCGGCCCCAGCCGCCGCAGCGACAGCGGCCGCACCGCCACCGCACCGCCCCGCGCGAGCCGCCCCGCCGAGGAGCCCTCCGCCGAAGCCGAAGGAGTGTCCAGATGAGCCCGTTGCTGCACCGCCGCCGGGACCACGACCGGGACGAGGACCGGTCGGCCGAGCCGCGCGAGGAACTGACCGGGACGGCCCTGCGGCTGACCGTGCACCTGGCCGACGGCGAGCAGTTCCAGCACCGTCCGGTCTACACCGAGATCGTGCACCGGGCGCACCGCGCCGGGCTGGCCGGGGCCGGCGTCTTCCGGGGGATGGAGGGCTTCGGCCGCAACTCCCGGATCGTGCACACCTCCCGGCTGCTGGACCTGGCCGACAGCCTGCCGCTGCTGGTGGTGATCATCGACACCCCGGAGCGGATCCGCGGCTTCCTGCCCACGCTGCGCCGGATCAGCCCGCACAGTCTGGTCACCGTCGAGGAGGTCGAGGTCGTCGCCCCGGCCGATCCGCCGGCGGACCCGCCCGCCGACCCGCCCGCCGACCCGCCCGCCGATCCGTCGGCCACGACGGCGAGGGAGCCCTGATGCCGGTCCTGATGGTCTTCCTCGGCGGGATGGTCGGCGCGCCGCTGCGCTTCCTGACCGACCGGGCCGTGCAGCGGCGCCATGACAGCGTCTTCCCCTGGGGCACCCTGGTCATCAATGTCACCGGGTCCTTCGTCCTCGGCGCCCTGGGCGCCGCGTCCGCGCACCACCACCTGGTGCCCGACCTCGGCCTGCTGCTGGGCACCGGGGTGTGCGGCGGGTTCACCACCTTCTCCACCTTCTCCTACGAGACGGTGCGGCTGATGGAGGACGGCTCGCTGGCCGAGGCCGGGCTGAACGCCGTCGGCAGCCTGGGCCTGGGCCTGGCCGCGGCGGCGCTGGGCTACGGGCTGCTGACCTGGCTCTGACCCGGCTCCGATCCCGCTCCGACCTGCGCCGGAGCGGGCAATGTCCACTGGCTGAGTGGGGATTGCCCGGACTGGGCGGAGCGGTTACCGTGATCTGTGGTCATGAGTGTCAGCGTCAAGCCCTGGCTTGCTGACCGGCAACCCTCGTCCGCGGTGGGGTGCTCCAGGTGATGACCCGACAGGACGCCCCGGTCCGGTAGGTGCGAGGGGTCCTGTAAGCGCGAAGCCCGCCGGTGTCCCGTCGAACCCGGCGGTACGACCACCGACCGCCATGACCGGAGAGGCTTCCTGCCATGCCCGCAGAATCCCCAGACAGCGCCGCCGCCCATCCGCTGGACAATCCGGCCCGGGCCTCGCTGCTCGGACCGCACGCGCACTTCGCGGAGCGGAAGGGGGAGGTGCTCCGCTACCCCGCCGACGTCACGGTCTTCGTGGCGCTGCCGGACGAGCCCGACGAGCAGACCTGGCGCGATGTGGCCGCGCTGATGGGGCCGGGCGCGGTGGTGCCGGTGGCCGGGATGGCGGGCGCGCCGCCGGCCGACTGGGAGACGGTGATGGACCTGCCCGGTGTCCAGCTGGTCGACGACGGAGTCGCCGCGGCCCCGGACGACGAGGCGGTCCGGCTGGGGCCGGACGACGTCCCGGAGATGCTGGCCCTGGTGGAGCAGGCCAAGCCGGGTCCGTTCCTGCCGCGCACCGTCGAGATGGGCAGCTACCTCGGCATCCGCCGCGAGGGGCGGCTGGTGGCGATGGCCGGCGAGCGGCTGCACCCGCCGGGCTGGACCGAGATCAGCGCGGTCTGCACCGCCGACAGCCACCGCGGCCAGGGCCTTGCCGGCCGGCTGGTGCTGGCCGTCGCGCACGGCATCCGGGCCCGCGGGGAGACCCCGTTCCTGCACGCCGCCGCGAGCAACACCAACGCCATCCGGCTCTACAAGTCGCTCGGGTTCCGGCAGCGCCGCGAGGTGCGTTTCATGGCCGTCCGGATCCCGGCCGAGGCCGCGGAGGCGCTGGCGTGAGCTCTGCGGAGATCTCAGCCGTGTCCGAAGTGGTGTCCCTGGCCAGTGAGTTGATCGCGATCGACACCAGCAACAGCGGCGACCCGGCCGCCGTGGGGACCGAGCGCGCGGCGGCCGAGTACGTCGCCGCCAAGCTCGCCGAGGTCGGTTACGAGACCACCTACGTCGAGTCCGGAGCCCGCGGCCGCGGCAATGTGGTGGCCCGGCTGGCGGGTGCGGACCCCAGGCGCGGCGCGCTGCTGGTCCACGGCCACCTCGACGTGGTCCCGGCGGATCCCGGCGAGTGGTCGGTCCACCCGTTCTCCGGCGAGGTCAGCGACGGCTACGTCTGGGGCCGAGGTGCGGTCGACATGAAGGGCATGGTCGCCATGGCGCTGGCCGTGGCCAGGCAGTTCAAGCGTGACGGGGTGGTGCCGCCGAGGGACCTGGTCTTCGCCTTCGTCGCCGACGAGGAGGCCGGGGGGTTCCTCGGTGCCCGCTGGCTGGTGGACCACCGGCCGGAACTGTTCGAAGGGGTCACCGAGGCGATCAGCGAGGTCGGCGGCTTCTCGGTCACCTTCGACGGCGGCGCCCGCGCCTACCTGGTCGAGACCGCCGAGAAGGGGGTGATGTGGCTGCGGCTGAGGACCACCGGCACGGCCGGGCACGGGTCGATGCTGCACCAGGACAGTGCCGTGGCCAGGCTCACCGCTGCGGTGACCCGGCTGGACGCGCACCGCTTCCCGCTGATCCTGACCGAGCCGGTCCGTCAGTTCCTGGAGGGCGTCGCCGAGTTGACCGGCGTCCCGTTCGACGAGCGGGACCCGGAGGCGGCGGTCGCCAGACTCGGCAACCTGTCCAGGATGATCGGCGCCACGCTGCGCGACACCGCCAACGTCACCATGCTCGAAGCCGGGTACAAGGCCAACGTGGTGCCGTCGACGGCCAGGGCGACGGTGGACGGCCGGATGCTGCCCGGGCGGGAGGAGGCCTTCGAGGCCGAACTCGCCGAGATCCTGGGCCCCGGGGTGGAGCGCGAGTGGGACAGCCTGCCGCCGGTGCAGACCAGCTTCGACGGGACCCTGGTGGACGCCATGGCACTGGCCATCGGCGCGGAGGACCCGGGCGCCCGGATCCTGCCGTACATGCTCTCGGCCGGCACCGACGCCAAGTCCTTCCAGCGCCTGGGCATCCGTCACTTCGGCTTCGCACCGCTGAGGTTGCCGCCGGAACTGGACTTCAGCGCGCTGTTCCACGGGGTGGACGAGCGGGTCCCGGTCGACGCGCTGGAGTTCGGCGTCAGGGTCCTGGACCGCTTCCTGCGCAGCTGCTGAGGTGACGGGCGGTCCGTCCGCCTTACGGCGGATCCGAGATTCCGTCATATGCCGGAAGACAATGCCAATGGCACGGGCATAGCGTCGTGGTACTGAAACGCGACGCTGCGTGGCAGGCGGACTCCCGGGCTCCGGCAGGGGGCTTGTCGGCCCTGCCGGAGGGAATCCGCCATGACCCCGCACCCGACCACCCCGCATTCGACCGCCCCGCACCCGACCACCCCGTATCCGTTCGCCGCCCACACGGTCAGCCCGTACCGGGCCGACCCGGACCGCTGCCCGCTGGACTGGACCGTCCCCGCGCAGCTGCGGCAGCGGGCCGCCGAGCGGCCGGAGGCGGTGGCGCACCGGATCGTCGGCGGGGCCGCGCTGACCATGGCCGCCTGGGAGGAGTCCTCCAACGCGGTGGCCAGGGGGCTGGTCGAGCGGGGAGTCCGCCCCGGCGACCGGGTCCTGCTCCCCTGCTCCACCGCGCACTGGATCGACTACGCGGTGGCCTGGGCCGCGGTGCTCAAGACCGGAGCGGTGGCGGTGCCGGTCTCGCAGGCCGCCGGAGCCTGGCGGACCGCCGCGGTGCTCCGCGCGTCCCGGGCCGTGGGTGCCGTCGGGGCGGTCCCCGCAGGACTCCGCTGCGGCTGGGCCGCGAGCGTCACCGAGCTGGCCGAGGGCCGGTCGACGGCGACGTTCGGGATCCCGACCACCCGGCACGGTGTGGCGCTCACCCCCGCGTCCGACGCCGAGATCAGCTACACCTCGGGAACCACCGGGACTCCCAAGGGAGTTGTCGCCAGCCACGGCAACATCCTGTATCCGCTGATGCACTCGCTGGCGCGGCAGGCCGGCACTGCCCTGCACTCCCTGCCGCCGGGGACCACGGTGGGCCAGGGGTTGCTGGTGCAACCGCTCGGGCCGAACCCGCACAGCGTGCTGACGCTGCCACGCTTCGGCCCCCGGGCACTGCTGCGGGCCGTCGAGCAGTACCGGCCCAGCCACGTGGTGCTGGTGCCCGCCATGGCGATCGCGCTGGTCGACGCCGCGGCCGGCGGTGCCTACGACCTGGGTTCGGTGCGTCAGGTCCGCACCACCGGTGCACCCATCCACCCGGCCACCCTGGAGCGGCTCGCGCAGCTGTTCTCCACCGCGCGGATCCGCAATGTCTACGCGACCACGGAGTCGTGGCCGCGCCGCATGGCGGCCGACTACGATCCGGCCCGGCCCAAGTCGCTGGGGCATGCCTCGGCGGGATCACAGCTGCGGATCGTCGGCGCCGACGGCCGGGTCGCTCCGCCAGGGGCGGCCGGGGACGTCCAGCTGCGCGGTGACGCTCCGCAGCGGCGCTACGACGGGGAGAGCGGCGCCCCCGAGGTGTTCCTCGCCGACGGGTGGACCCGAACCGGGGACATCGGCGTGCTCGACGCGGACGGCTGCTTCTCCCTCGTCGACCGCGACCCGGACCTGATCGACACCGGCGGCCTGAAGGTGTCCAGCCTGGACGTCGAGGCCAGCATCATGGAATACCCCGGTGTCATCGAGGCGGCCGTGGTCGGCGTGCCGCACCCGGTGCTGACCGAGTGCGTGACAGCGGTGGTGCGGGCCGAGCCCGGCCTCGCCACGGAGGCGCTCGGCGCCTATGTCCGGGGCCGGCACGGGCCGGCGGCGCCGCGCCGCATCGTGGTGGTGGACGACCTGCCCCGGTCCATGCTCGGCAGGGCCGACAAGCGGCGGCTCCGCCTGCTGCTGGCGGACGGTTCCTGCGGGAGCGCCGCCGGCGCGTTCGACCGATCCGGTCTCTGCCAACAGAACCCCATGCACGGTGAAAGGAAGGCGCGATGAACCGCAGTCCGATGCCGAGGACGGTCAATGCCTGGCCTCGCCGGCACTCCCTGGAGAACCTCCGCGCCGTGCTCGGCGCCCGCTACCGCGGTGCCACGGTGGCCCTGCACGACGTGGAGCTCAAGGACGCCGTCGTCGAACCGAACGCCCTGGTCATGGAGTACGCCCTGATCTGGCAGAGCACCATCGGCCGTTACTCGATCGTCGGTCGCTACGCCTCCGTCTTCAACACCGACGTGGGCGCCTACTGCGGGATCGCCGAGAAGGTCACCATCGGCGCCAGCCCGCACTGGCCGGAACTGCCGACCAGTCATGTCTTCCCGTTCAACGCCGAGTTCGGATTCTACGAGGGTCCCTGGCCGAAGGTGCCGCGCACGGTGGTGGGGGCCGACGCCTGGATCGGGGCCGGAGCGACGGTGCGCGCGGGAGTCTCCGTCGGCTGCGGCGCGGTGGTCGGCGCCGGTGCTGTGGTCACCCGTGATGTCGCCGACTACGAGGTGGTCGGCGGTATCCCGGCCCGGAGGATCCGGATGCGGTTCCCCGATCCGGTCATCCAGAAGCTGCTCGAACTGCGCTGGTGGGAGTGGCCCCCGGCACTGATCAAGGAGAATCTGGAACTCTTCCGCCAGCCGCTCGACGCGGAGAGCCTCAGCAGGCTGTACGCCCTGGCGATACGGCCCGCAGCAGCGGCGGCCGAGCAGGTGCCACCCGGTGCGCCGGTCCCCGACGCTGCGGCGCCCGAACAGGCCGACGGGCCCGAGCAGCCCGCCGGAGTCGTGACATGAGGCCCGGGGCAGGGCCCGCGATCCGGGCCACCGCGCTGAGCAAGTGCTACGGATCCACCCGGGCCCTGGCCGCGGTGGACCTGGAGGTCGGCGCCGGCACGGTGCTGGCGCTGCTGGGGCCCAACGGAGCCGGCAAGTCCACCACCGTGCGCATCCTGACCACCCTCACCGCGCCGGACTCGGGCCGTGCCGAGGTGGCGGGCTACGACGTGATCCGCCAGGCGCACCTGGTCCGGGCCTCGATCGGACTGGCCGGGCAGCACGCGGCCGTGGACGGCCGGCTCACCGGTCGCGAGAACCTGATCATGGTGGGCCGGCTGCACCGGCTGTCCCACCGCGAGGCCAGGCGGCGCGCCGCCGAACTGCTGGAGCGCTTCGACCTGGTCCCGGTCGCGGACCGTCCGGCGCACAGCTACTCCGGCGGCACCCGCCGCCGGATCGACCTGGCCGCCAGCCTGGTCAGCCGCGCCCCGGTGCTGTTCCTCGACGAGCCGACCACCGGTCTCGACCCGCGCAGCCGTTCCGATCTGTGGGACCTGGTGGACGAACTGGTCGGCAACGGCACCGCGGTGCTGCTGACCACGCAGTACCTGGACGAGGCGGACCGGCTCGCCGACCACATCACCGTGGTCGACCACGGCCGGGTGGTCGCCGAGGGCAGCCCCGAGGAACTGAAGCGCAGCATCGGCTCCGAGCGGCTGTCGGTACGGGTCCACGAGCTCGAGCAGCTGTTCACGGTGAGCGAGGCGATGCGGCGGATCGGCGGTCACACCGCCGTCGCCGACCCGGTCGCCAGGGAGGTCACCACCTGCACTCCCGACGGCGCCCGGCTGCTCACCGAGGTGATCCACGGGCTGGACGGGACCGGGATCGTCCTGGACGGCGCCGAGTTGCTCAGGCCCTCCCTGGACGACGTGTTCCTGGCACTCACCCTCCGGGGCGGTTCCGAGTGAGCGCCGCGACCGCGAGTGCCGCGGCGTTCGTCTCCGACACCTCCGTGCTGACCGGACGCAGCCTCCGGCACTGGATCAGACAGCCGCAGCTGGCCCTGCTCTCCACGGTCCAGCCGGTGATCCTGGTGGTGCTGTTCGCCCAGGTCTTCGGCGGTGCGGTGGCCACACCGGGAATGCGCTACATCGACTTCCTGGTGCCCGGCGTGCTGGTGCAGACCGTCGCCTGGGACAGCACCCAGACGGCGGTGGGCATCGCCGAGGATGTCAGCACCAGTACCGTGGAGCGCTTCCGCTCGCTGCCCATGTCCCCGGCGGCGGCGCTGGCCGGGCGCACCCTCGCGGACGCCTGCCGCAACCTGTTCGTGGTGCTGCTGATGACGGCGGCCGGTGCGGCGGTGGGCTTCCGGCCACGTGGCGGAGCGGCCGGGGTGGCCGCGGCGATCCTGCTGATCGTGCTCTTCGGCTATGCCTTCAACTGGTTCTTCGCGCTGATCGGGCTGACCGTCCGCGGCGCCGAGGCGGCACTGGCGGCCAGCTTCATCTGGGTGTTCCCGCTGATGTTCGCCTCCAGCGCGCTGGTGCCCGTGTCCACCATGCCGCAGTGGCTGCGGCCCTTCGCCGCGCACCAGCCGATCTCGCAGGCGGTGGACGCGGCCCGGGCCCTGATGCAGGGTCAGCAGCCGGGATCGGCGCTGCCGGTCACCCTGGCCTGGACCGCCGGCGCGCTGCTGGTCGCCGTCCCGCTGGCGGTCCGGCGCTACTACCGGACCGACTGAGACCGAGCCGTACCCGTCTTCCCCTCCGCGGCAGGTCAGGCTGTCTCTCGCTGGACCAGGGCGAGTTGCAGACTGACCTGCCGTGCGCTGTGCTCCGGGTGCAGCACCTGCGCGGTCAGCAGTTCCGCCGCCGCGCTGCCGGACTCGGCGAACGGCACCCTGACGGTGGTCAGACCCAGGGCGCCGGCCAGGTCGAGGTCGTCGAAGCCCACCACCGCGATGTCGCCCGGGACCGAGAGCCCGCGCTGCGCCGCGGCCCGGAGCACCCCGCTGGCCAGCGCGTCGTCGTAGGCGAACAGCGCGGTCGGCCGGTCCGGCAGGTCGAACAGCTCCCGGGCCGCCCGCATGGCACCGTCGACGCTGTGCGGGACGATCAGTTTGATGATGTCGGCCTCGGCCAGCCCGCCCCGGCGCAACTCTCTGGTGAACCCCTCGAAGCGCTCCTCGGAGGGTGACCGGTAGAGGTGCGAGACCTGCTCCTCGCCCAGGTAGGCCACTCTTCGGTGCCCCTTCGCCAGCAGATGGCGGGCCACCGACTCCCCGCCGCCGACGTTGTCGACGCAGACGCTGCTGAAGTCGCGGCGCTCGGTCTCCACCAGGACCACGTTGAGCCGTTGCCGGGCCAGGCGTTCGGCGACCTCGTCGGCGATCGGCAGCCCCATGATGATCAGGCCGTCCAGGGCTCCGCTCAGCGGCAGGCTGGCCAGCAACGGGGAGTCGCTGGCCGCGGCCGAGCTGTGGTCGTAGACGACGACGTCGACCGGGCTCCTGGCGAAGCCGCTGAGCACCCCGTTCAGCCGCAGGGCGAAGGACGTGTAGGAGGTGAACGGGGCCAGCACGCCGACCCGGCTGTGGGACCGCTTGGCCCGGCTGACCGCTTCGGCCCGGCGCTGGAAGCCGAGCCGTTCGGCGACGTCCAGGATCCGGTGCAGCGTCTCCGGCCGGACCCGTCCCGGGTTGTTGAAGGCCAGCGAGACCGTCGAGATGCTCACGCCGGACTGTGCCGCGACGTCGTAGATAGTCACTTTCTGACGATTCGTCAAGACACGGTCCCCTCACGATCGAAGTTCTATCGTAGCTCTTTTTCCGCCAACTGCCCCGGCTGGCATATGCGCTGAGCTCGCATTCTATTGACGGCCCCAGGCCCCCGTGCTCAACTCGAAGAACTTCGACAGTAGCACTTCGATGATCGGGTGAGGCACTTCAGAGAAACACTCGGGCCGGAGGCCGCGATGATCAGGATCGGATGGAAACCCACCGCCGTCGTACTGGGATCGGCACTGCTGGTCACGGCGTGCAGCAGTAGCGCACCGACGACCGCACCGGTGCCGACCGCCTCGGGCGGGCTGGTCGCCGCGGCGAAGGCCGCGGCCAGTACCGCCGCCGAGGGCAAGCACCCCGGCGGAACGCTCGACCTCATGGGAGAACTGACCGGGGCTCAGCTCAAGGCCTATCTGGCCACCCTGAAGCCGTTCGAGGACGCCACCGGGATCACGGTCAAGTACGAGACCACGGCCGACCTGTTCGCGGTGCTGCAGACCAGGATCAGCGGCGGCAAGCCGCCGGACGTCGTCTCCGACCCCAGCGCGGGCCAACTGCAGACCCTCGCCCAGCAGGGCAAGCTGACGCCCATCGACTCCTGGCTGAACATGGACCAGGTCAAGTCCCAGTTCCCGGCCGGACTGCTGAACCTGGGCACCTCCGGCAGCCACCTCTACGGGCTGTTCTACAACACCTCGGTGCAGAACCTGGTCTGGTACGACCCCAAGACCTACACCGGGCCCAAGCCGCCCACCAGTTGGACCCAGCTGCAGGACTGGGCGACCCAGCAGGCCGCGGCCGGGCACACGCCCTGGTGCGTCGGCCTGGAGTCGGGCTCGGCGAGCGGCTGGCCCGGGGCCGCCTGGATCGAGCAGTTCATGCTCCGGCAGGCCGGCACCGCGGCCTACGACGCCTGGTGGCAGGGCAAGCTCGCCTGGTCCTCGCCGCAGGTCAAGGCCGCCTTCCAGGCGTTCGGGCAGGTCGCGACCAATCCGAGGATGGTGGTCGGGGCCCCCACCTCGGTGCTCACCACCAGCTTCAGCACCAGCCCCAACGGCCTCTACTCCAAGCCGGCCAAGTGCGCCCTCACCGTCCAGGCCGACTGGCTCGGCAACACCCTGGCCCAGACGGTGCCCGGGGTCACCCCGGTCAACGACATCGACTTCTTCACCTTCCCGGCCGTCGGCAGCGGCGGGACCAGCGACGGCGGAGTGATCGAGACCTCCGGCGAGATGCTGGCCACCTTCCGCGACACCCCGCAGACCCGGGCCTTCATGCGCTACCTGGCCACGCCGCAGTTCGCCGCCATGGTCGCCTCCAGCGGACAGTGGCTGGCCGCCAACAAGAGCGTCCCGTCGACCAGTTACTCCACCGTGCTGGAACAGAAGGCGGCCCAGGCCTACGACAGCGCACCCGACGTCCGCTACACCGCCCAGGGCTCGATGCCGCTCGCCATGGAGACGGCGTTCTTCAGCGCGGTCCTCGACTACGTGAAGACCCCCGCCCATCTGGACTCGATCCTGGCCGGACTGGACCGGACCGCGGCCACCGCCTACGCCAAGTGACCCCGGTCGAGCACCTGCTGGAGGGGACGCCGCGATGACGCTGCCCACGACCGCACTCCTCGCCGCCGGCGTCACCGTCGGCGTCCCCGTCGCACTGTTCGGCTACCTCTGGACCGTGGAGAAGGCCCTGACGCCGTTCAGCGAACGCACCAGGCGCCGGTTTCGCCCCTGGGCCTGGCTGGCCCCGGCCCTGATCCTGATCGGCGTCTTCCTCTTCTACCCGATGCTCAACACGGTGCTGCTGAGCTTCCGCGACGCCGACTCCGGCCGCTGGGCCGGGCTCGCCAACTTCCGCTACCTGCTGGACGACGGCGAGGCGCACTCGGCGTTGCGCAACAGCCTGATGTGGGTGGTCCTGCTCACCGCCGGCTGCCTGCTGTTCGGCCTGGCCATCGCGCTGCTCGCCGACCGGGTGCGCTACGAGGTCGGGGTGAAGTCGATCGTCGTCATGCCCACCGCCGTGTCCTTCGTGGCCGGGGCGGTGATCTGGAAGTTCATGTTCGACTACCAGCCGGCCGGCTTCGCCCAGACCGGCACCCTCAACGCCGCCTGGACCACGGTGAGCCGGCAGCCACCGGTGGCCTGGCTGGTCGACACCTCCACCAACAACTCGGCGCTGATCACCGTCGGGATCTGGATGACCACCGGATTCGCCACCGTGATCATCTCGGCGGCGCTGAAGATGGTCCCCGCCGAGCTCACCGAGGCGGCCCGGATCGACGGCGCCAACAGCTGGCAACTGCTGCGCCACGTCCTGCTGCCGCAACTGCGGCCGACCCTCACCGTGGTCGCCACGCTGCTCGCGATCAGCGCCTTCAAGGCCTTCGACGTGGTCTACGTGATGACCAACGGCAACTACCACACCGACGTCATCGCCAACCTGCTCTACCAGCAGCTGTTCATCAACCAGGACTTCGGCCGCGCCAGCGCCGTGGCGGTGCTGCTCACCGCGGTGATCTCGCCGATCCTGGCCATCAACGTCCGCACCCTTCGCCGCGAGGGAAGGGAGTAGCACCGATGGCCGCCAGGAACCCGGCGCGACGCCTGCCCGTCCATCTGACCCTGGTCCTGCTCTGCCTGGCGTGGCTCGTCCCGGTCGTCGGACTGCTCGTCAGTTCGGTGCGGACGCCCTACGACATCAGCAGTTCCGGTTGGTGGCACGGACTGCTGCCGCCCTACCGCTTCACCGTCGACAACTACACCCAGGTACTGACGACCGGCGGCCTGGGCCGCGCGTTCGTCAACAGCCTGCTGATCACCGTCCCCGCGGTGACCGTGATGACCGCCGTGGGCTCGGTCGCCGCCTACGCCTTCGCCCGGATGCGCTTCGCCGGGCGGCGGACCGTGTTCATCCTGCTGATCGCGCTGCTGGTGGTGCCGGCCCAGATGGCGCTGGCCCCGGTGCTGCGCCTCTACAACACCCTGCACCTGGCCGGGACCTTCCCCGGGATCTGGCTGGTGCACGCCGGGTTCGCCATGCCCTTCGCGGTCTACCTGCTGCGCAACTTCATGGCCGGCCTGCCCGAGGAGGTCTTCGAGCAGGCCGCGGTGGACGGGGCCTCGGCGCCGACGGTGTTCCTGCGGATCGCCCTGCCGATCAGCGCGCCGGCACTGGCGTCCTTCGCCATCTTCCAGTTCCTCTGGGTCTGGAACGACCTGCTGCTGGCGCTGATCTTCCTGGGCGGCGACCCGGCCGTGGCCCCGGTGACGGTGTCGCTGAGCAACCTGGTCAACGCCAACACCGGCCAGGGCTGGCAACTGCTCACCGCGGCCGCCTTCGTGTCCATGGCCTTCCCCCTGCTGATCTTCCTGACCCTGCAGCGCTACTTCGTTCGGGGCCTGCTGGCCGGCGCCGTCAAGTAGGAGCCGAGAACCGAGGAGCACCGATGGCCGAGTTCGATCTCCCCCTGGAAGAGCTCATCCGCTACCGGCCGGAGCGGGACGAGCCCGAGGACTTCCGGCAGTTCTGGAAGGACACACTGGCGGACAGCCGCAGCCGCCCGCTGGACCTGCGCGCCGTTCCGGTCGACGTCGGCCTGACCCGGCTGAGCACCCTGGACGTCTCCTTCAACGGCTACCAGGGGCAACGCGTCCACGCCTGGCTGATCCTTCCGGCCGAGCCGGTCGCGGCCCCGCTGCCCGCCGTGGTGCAGTACCTCGGCTACGGCGGCGGCCGGGGCTGGCCCGGGGACCACCTGCTGTGGGCCAGCGCGGGCTACGCGCACCTGGTCATGGACACCCGGGGCCAGGGCAGCGACACCCAGGACCCGGGCGGCTTCCCGGCCGCGTCCCCCGGCGAGGTGGCCTACGTCACCAGGGGCACCCAGGACCACCGCGGCTACTACTACCGCCGGCTGCTGGTCGACGCGGTCCGGGCGGTCGAGGCGGTGCGGGACTTCGGTGCGGTGGACGCGGCCCGGGTCGCGGTCTGCGGTGCCAGCCAGGGCGGCGGGATGGCCCTGGCCGTGGCCGCGCTGGAACCGACGGTGACCGCGCTGATGGTGGACATCCCCTTCCTCTGCCACTGGCCCCGTGCCGTCCGGCTGGCCGAGCGGCCCCCGTACGCCGACGTCGCAGCGCTGCTGGCGAACCGCCCCGAGCTGGCCGAACGGGCCCTGGCCACGCTGCGCTACTTCGACGGCGTCAACTTCGCCGCCCAGGCGGAGGCCCCCGCGCTCTTCTCGGTCGCGCTGATGGACCGAACCTGCCCGCCGTCGACCGTCTACGCCGCCTACAACCACTACGGCGGTGACCGGAAGGCCATCACGGTGTACCCGTACAACGACCACGAGGGAGGCGGGTCGCGGCAGAGCCGGATGCAGTTGGACTGGTTGGGGACGCTGATGGGCCGGGGGCCGGTCCGGTAGCGTCCGCGCGGCGGCGGCTCAGTAGGGTCCGCTGATCTCGCCGGAGCCGCGGGCCACCAGCCGGGTCGGCAGCACCACCGTGCGCGGGGGCGAGCTGTCCCCGTGGATCCGGGAGAACAGCAGGTGGGCGGCGGTGCTGCCCATGGCCACCGGGTCCTGGGCGATCACCGTGACCGGCGGGTCCAGCTGCGCGGCGAGCAGGAAGTCGTCGAAGCTGACCAGCGCGGTGCCGGCCGGCAGCGCGGCCCTGACGCCGAGTCCGACGATGCCGTTGCTGGCCAGCACGGCCGTCGGCGGGTCCGCCTCGGCCAGCATCCCGGTCATCGCGGCGGTCGCGTCGTCGGCCAGCCGCAGCCCGTGCCGCACGATCGCGGGGTCGGCCGGGATGCCCGCGTACGCCAGCGCGGTGAGGTAGCCGGCGTAGCGCTCCTCGATGGTCCAGATGTCCAACCGGTCGCCCAGGTAGGCGATCCGCCGGTGGCCGTGGGCGATCAGATGGGCGATGGCCCGGTTGGCCGACCCCCGGTTGTCCACCACCACGGCGTCGGTCTTCAGTCCGGTGGCGGAGCGGTCCGCGCAGACCACCCGGGTGCCGGTGGCGACGGCGTTGCGCAGGAAGCGGTGGCTCCCGGCCACCGGGATCAGGATCAGCCCGTCGATCCGGCGCGAGGTGAACGCCGAGACCACCTCGCGCTCGCGGACCGGGTCGTCCCGGGAGGAGCCGATCAGCACCACGCTGCCCTGCTGCCGGGCCACGTCCTCGACCGCGGAGGCCAGCGAGGCCATGAACGGGTCGGCGACGTTGTCCAGCAGGATGCCGACGGTCTGGGTCAGCTGGCCCTTGCGCCGCAACTGCCGTGCCACGTCGTCCCGCTGGTAGCCCAGGGAGCGGATGGCGCGGTGCACCCGGGCGGCGGTCTCGGGCATCACCCCGGGCTCACCGTTGACCACCCGGGAGACCGTCATGGTGCTGACGCCGGCCTGCCGGGCGACGTCCTTCATCGTGGGTCGAGCGGGCACGACCGTTCCCCTCCGGCGAGATCGAACGGTAACGATACAACGCCTGCAAGGCTATTGACGTCGCATCAGACACAGGTTGAGGATCGGAGCGCTGTTAACGATACCAAGCTGACAACGATGTCGACAGGAGTGGCAACGATGCCCGATCCACTGCTTGCGGCACGCGGCGTGGTGAAGCGGTTCGGACACGTCCAGGCCCTGCAGGGGGCCGACTTCACCGCCTACCCGGGCGAGGTGGTCGCGCTCATCGGCGACAACGGAGCGGGGAAGTCGACGTTGGTGAACATCCTCTCAGGGGTGGTCCAGCCGGACGGCGGGGAGATCACCCTGGAGGGCCGGCCGGTCAGCTTCACCGGCCCGATGGACGCCCAGCGGCACGGCGTGGAGACCGTCTACCAGGACCTCTCGCTGGCCCCGCACCTGGACGCCGCCGCCAACCTCTACCTGGGGCGGGAGATCCTCCGCGGCGGCTTCCTGCGCCCCTTCAAGGCGCTGGACCGGCCGGCGATGCGCCGGGCGGCCGTCCAGGCCTTCGCCGAACTGGGGGTGACCCTGCTGGACGTGAACGCGCCGGTGGGCGAACTCTCGGGCGGGCAGCGGCAGTCGGTGGCGGTCGCCCGCGCGGTGGCCTTCGCCCGCAAGGTCATCTTCATGGACGAGCCGACCGCCGCGCTGGGCGTGGTCCAGCGCGGGCGGGTGCTGGACACCGTCCGCCGGGTCCGCGACCGCGGCGTGGGAGTGGTGCTGATCAGCCACAACATGCCGGAGGTGCTGTCGGTCGCGGACCGGGTCGAGGTGCTGCGGCTGGGCCGCCGGGTGGCCTCGTTCCGGGCCGCGGACAGCTCCATCGAGGAACTGGTCGGCGCGATGACCGGATCGCTGGACGAACCCGACGCGGGCAACGGCGGCAACGGCAGCGGTGCCAACGGCGATGGGGGTGAAGGAGAGTGACCCGCAGTCAACTCCCGGAGTGGGCCCGCAGGGCCCTGCGCCGCAACGAGGCCTGGACCTTCGCGATCCTGGTGGTCCTGGTCGCCTACTTCTCCATCTCCGCCCCGGGGAAGTTCTTCACCGTCTACGACATCACCCAGATCGCCGTCAACGCCGCCATCTACCTGGTGCTCGGCGTCGGCATGACCTATGTGATCATCACGGCCGGCATCGACCTGTCCATCGGCTCGGTGCTGGTGCTGGCCGCGGTGGCGGCCGGCGAGTACACCATCCACCACGGCGCGGCCGGGGCCGGCTGGTTCACCGTCGCCGTCAGCATCGTGATCGCCCTCGCGGTGGGCGCGGCCTGGGGCGCGCTGCAGGGCGCGCTGGTCGCGACCGGCAAGATCCCGGCGCTGATCGTGACCCTGGGCGGCCTCGGCGCCGCCCTCGGCCTGGCCGAGATCGCCACCGGCGGCCAGGATCCCTCCGGCGCCGCCGCCACGCACCTGCAGAACAGCCTCGGCTACGGCAAGGTGCTCGGCATCCCCTGGCTGGTGGTGCTCGCCGCGGTGGTCACCGTGGTCTTCGGGCTGCTGCTCGGCGGCACCCGGTTCGGCGTGCACACCTTCGCCATCGGCTCCAACCCGGCCGCCGCCCGGCGGGCCGGCATCCCGGTCGGCCGGCACCTGGTGAAGGTGTACGCGCTGATGGGGCTGCTGGCCGGGCTGGGCGCGGTGATGTGGCTGGCCTCCTACGGCACCACCTCCATCGCCGGGCACTCGACCGACAACCTCAAGGTCATCACGGCCGTGGTGCTGGGCGGCACCAGCCTCTTCGGCGGGCGCGGCTCGGTGCTGGGCACGGTCATCGGCGTGTTCATCCCCGCGGTGCTCACCACCGGCCTGATCGTCGTCGGCGTCCAGCAGTACTGGCAGGACGTGGCGGTGGGCGCGGTGCTGGTCGGCGCGGTCTACCTGGACCAGATCCGCAAGCAGACCCGCGAACGGACCTGAGCGGCTCCCGAGCGGACCCGAGCGGACCTCAGCAGTCAGAAACCCCTCAGCAGAAGGAGACCGGACGCGATGGGAACGACGGCACGAGACAACACAAGAGCCCTGCTGGCGCTGGGCGCGGCGGCCGCACTGGCGCTCACCCTGTCGAGCTGCAGCTCGGGATCGGGCAGCTCGGGCGGCTCGGGCGGCGCCAAGAACATCACCCTGATCACCGGGGTGAAGAGCGACCCCTTCTACATCACCATGACCTGCGCGGCCCAGGCCGAGGCCAAGGCCAAGGGCGTCGGCTTCACCGCCGACGGCTCCGCGCAGTGGGACGTCTCGGTGCAGCGCCCGCTGATCGACTCGGTGGCGGCGGCCAAGCCGGCCGGCCTGCTGGTGTCGCCGGTGGACACCACCGCGCTGACCCCCTCGCTGAAGCAGATCCAGAACGCCGGGACGAAGATCGGCCTGGTGGACACCTCGGTGACCGACCCCTCCATCGGCATCACCCGGATCTCCTCGGACAACGTCAAGGGCGGCCAGGTCGCGGCGGACGCGCTGGCCAAGCAGATGGGGGAGAAGGGCTCGGTGATCGTGATCAGCGTCAAGCCGGGCGTCTCCACCACCGACGACCGGATCAAGGGCTTCACCCAGGAGATGGCCAAGTACCCGGGCATCTCCGTCATCCCCACCCTCTACGACAACGACCTGCCGGCCACCGCCGCCTCGCAGATCCAGTCCACCCTGGCGGCCCACCCCGACCTCGGCGGGGTGTTCGCCGGCAACACCAACACCGCCCAGGGCATCGCCACCGGCCTCAAGCAGGCCGGCAAGCAGGGCTCGGTCAAGGTGGTGGCCTTCGACGCCGAGCCGGACGAGGTCACCGCGCTGAAGGCCAACACCATCCAGGTACTGGTCGCCCAGGACCCGGCGGCCATCGGCACCCAGGCCGTCGACCAGCTGGTCGCCGCCTTCGACGGCAAGCCGGTGACCGCCTCCATCGGCACCACCATGGTGGCGATCACCCAGCAGAACATGAACGACCCGGCCGTCAGCAAGTACTTCTACAAGGCCGCCTGCTGACCGGTGCCGACGCAGTTCGCCCGCTGTGCTGGGTGGTCGTCGTATGCTCCGTGGCATGACCACCCAGTACGGCACCCGTCCCACCATGAAGGACGTCGCGGCCAGGGCGAGGGTCGGGCTGAAGACCGTCTCCAGGGTGGTCAACGACGAGCCCGGCGTCACCCCGGCCACCGCGGACCGGGTCCGCAGCGCCATCACCGAGCTGGGCTTCCGCCGCAACGACAGCGCGCGGATGCTCCGCAAGGGCCGCACCGCCAGTGTGGGACTGCTGCTGGAGGACATCGGCGACCCCTTCTACTCGGTGCTCAGCCGGGCGGTGGAGGCGGTGGCCCGGTTCCACGGGTCGCTGCTGTTCACCGGCTCCAGCGCGGAGCACCCGCAGCGCGAGCGGGAACTGGCCATGGCCTTCTGCGCCCGCCGGGTGGACGGGCTGGTCATCGTGCCGGCCGGGGACGACCACCGCTACCTGCTGCCGGAACTGGCGGCCGGGACCGCGGCCGTCTTCGTGGACCGCCCGGCCGAGCAGATCGAGGCCGACGCCGTGCTCAGCGACAGCGCGGGCGGCGCCAGGGAGGGCACCGAGCACCTGATCCGGCACGGCCACCGCAGGATCGGCTTCGTCGGCGACCAGCCGCAGATCCACACCGCCGCCGAGCGGCTGCGCGGCTACCGGGAGGCGATGGCCGCGGCCGGACTGCCGGTGGACCCGGACCAGGTGGCGATGGGTCCCACCGATCCGGCGACCGTCGCCGCCGCGCTGGAGCGGCTGACCAGCGGCCCGCACCCGGTCACCGCGCTGCTCACCGGGAACAACCGGATCACCCTGGAGGTACTGCGGCGGCTGCCGGCGCTGCCGTACCGCCCGGCCCTGGTCGGCTTCGACGACCTGGAGCTGGCCGAACTGCTGGTCCCCGGCCTGACCGTGGTCGCCCAGGACCCGGCCGGCCTCGGCCGCACCGCCGCCGACCTGCTCTTCCGCCGCCTGGACGGGGACACCACCCCGCCCAGGACGGTCCGCCTGCCGACCCGGCTGATCCCGCGCGGCTCCGGCGAGACGGTCGCCCCCGGCTAGCCCGGTGGCCGTTGGCCCGGTGGCCCGCTAGCCCGCCGGACTGACGATCGGCGCGGGGGCGGCCGGGGCGAAGGACGTGGGGTAGCCGGCGCAGCCCCGGGCGATCTGTCGGTGCAGGTCGTCCCCGTAGGTGCCGCCGAGGAACTCGCTCTGGGTCTGCGTCGCCCGCTCGTCGGTCAGGGTGACGTCGATGAAGGGCAGGTCGTACTGGCCCGGGGCCCGGCCGCAGTCCTGGACGTCCGCGAGCACATGGACGATGCGCGAGGTGCCCGGGGTGATGGTGAGCGGCAGCCCGTCGCCGGGGGTGAGCAGCATGCCCGCGTGGAACTGCCCGAACTGACTGACCGTCACCGGGATCGGCCCGCTGACGGCGATCTGCAGCAGGATGACGAACCTGCGTCCGCTCAGGTCCTCCGGGATGATGCCGGCGTAGGTGACGTCGGTGATCTCGGAGGGCCAGGGGGCCAGCTCCGGCAGCGGCGAGGACGGCGCGGGCGCGGGTACCCCGTGCTGCCCGGCCTGCAGCGCCGGAACCGCCAGGACGCCCAGCACGACGGCGGCCGCGGCGAGCAGGGTACGGCGGGTGGACCTGCCCAGGCCGTGCCACCACGCCCCGAGCCGCCCCTGGAACGCCTCGGCGGACGCCTCCTCCGGCGGACCGGACGGGACGTCCGCGGACTCCTCGCCGGGTACTTCGAGCGGGCCCACCTGTCCGACCCGCTCAGGTCGCTCGCGACGGTCGGCCATTCCCCGCCCCCCTCGTACGAGCGAGCGATGCCCGATGCCACGGCCGGCCAAACGCGGCCGGCCGTCGGTACCCGTCGTGATTGCCCGTCGTGAGCGCCGATTGTCAGTACCGGGTGGAAGACTCGATCCATGAACGAAGACAAGGCCAAGGCCGACCTGGTCCGCTACCTCCAGACCGCCCGCGAGGCCCTGGTCTGGAAGCTCGACGGGCTCTCCGAGTACGACGTCCGGCGCCCGCTGACGCCGACCGGCACCAATCTGCTGGGGCTGGTCAAGCACGTGGCCAGCGTGGAGCTGGGCTACTTCGGCGACACCTTCGGCCGGCCCTCCGGCGAGCCGCTGCCCTGGTTCGAGGACGACGCCGAACCCAATGCGGACATGTGGGCCACCCCCGACGAGTCCCGCGAGGACATCGTCGGCCTGTACCGCCGCTCGTGGCAGCACGCCGAGACGGTCTTCGCCGAGCTGCCGCTCGACGCCGTCGGCCGGGTGCCGTGGTGGCCGGCCGAGCGCAGCGAGGTGACACTGCACCAGATCCTGGTCCACCTGATCGCGGAGACCGACCGGCACGCCGGACACGCCGACATCGTCCGTGAGCTGGTCGACGGCTCGGCCGGGCTGCGGGAGGGGAACGACAACTTGGGCGGCGATCCCTCCGGGTGGGAGGAGTACCGGAACAGGCTGGAGGAGGCGGCGAAGGAGGCGAAGACGGCCGATCCGGGGCTGCCGGCGTAACGGCACGGCAACGGTTGCCGCGGATCGTGAAGAATCTGTGTTCGCCTTGTCGTTCGTTCAACTAGCTTGAGCCCCCTCATAATTGGGACAACGGGGGTCTCGATGGCCGAAAGACCTGCACTGAGCATGCTCGTTCTGGACGACTGTCCGACGGTGGAGATCCTGCTCTCGGGCGATCTCGACGCGACCGCGGACCGGGCGCTGTCGGAGGTGGTGGCCGGGGTGCTCATCGACCCGCAGGTGGTGCGGATCGAGGTGGACGTCGCCGGGCTGTCGTATGTCGACGCCTGCGGCGTGGCAGCGCTCTTCCGGGTCCGGCAGCGGGCCGCGAACTTCGGGGTCCGCCTGCGCCTGGTCCAGGTGCGCCCGCCGCTGCACCGGCTGCTGGACTGCGCGGAGGTGTGGCGCTCGCTCGCCGACCCGGAGTGACGGTGCGTAAGGGATGGGGATGGGCGTTGGTAACTGCTGTGCTTTTCATCGAGGAGTCTCAGCCTTCCTGCGGGTTTATCCTGATCAGGTGAGGCTTTCCGAGTGGGCTGCGCACAACGGCGTGCGCTACCAGACGGCGTGGAGGTGGGCGAAGGAGGGCCGGATACCGGTTCCCGTCGTGCAGACGCCGTCTGGTATGTGGCTTGTCGCCGAACCCGCCGAGCAGGTGCCGGGTAAGGTCGTGGCGTACTGTCGGGTCGTCCTGTCCGTGTCGGGACGCCGGCTGGTGGTTCTGGAGCCGGAGGAGACCACTGACGACCTGGTCGGCGACATCACCGACGTGCTGACGTCGATGTGCGCACGCCTGTACAGGCGGCGTTCGGCGAAGAACCACGCTGCCCGCGCGATCGCCGAGGACGGCGTGTGAAGAAGTTCCAGACTGCTGAGGGCTGCGTGGTGCAGGCGTACCGCTTCGCCCTGGACCCCTCGCCCGTGCAGGCCGCCGCGCTGTCCTCCCATGCCGGGGCTGCGCGGCGCGCCTATAACTGGGCGATCGGCCGGATCAAAGCCAACTGGGACCAGCGCGCCGCCGAAGCTTCGTACGAGATGACCGGCGATGATCTGACGCCCTGGCAGGGCTGGTCGCTGCCCGCGCTGCGCCGGGACTGGAACGCGACGAAAAACGAGGCCGCACCGTGGTGGGCCGAGAACTCCAAAGAGGCCTACAGCACCGGGCTGGCCAACGCCGCTGCGGCAATGAAGAACTGGAACGACTCCCGCAAAGGCCAACGCAAGGGCAAAAGGGTCGGGTTCCCGCGCTTCAAGAAGAAGCACAAGGCGGCGCAGGCATGCCGGTTCACCACCGGTAGCATCCGCGTCGAGCCGGACCGCCGCCACGTCACACTGCCCCGCTTGGGAACGATCCGCACGCATGAGAACACCCGCAAGCTGGAGCGGCGTCTGGCGGACGGCCGGGCACGGATCCTGTCGGCGACGGTGCGGCGCGAGTCCTCGGGGCGCTGGTTCTGCTCGTTCCAGGTCGAAGTTCAGCGCACCGTGGCAACCGCTTCCCGGCCCGGGACGTGCGTCGGCGTAGACCTGGGCATCAAGGTCCTGGCGGTCCTGGCCGACTCCGACGGCGCCGTGCGCTACGTCCCCAACCCGAAACACCTGGACGTCGCACTCGCAGGCCTGCGCCGTGCCAACCGGGTGATGGCGCGCCGGCAAGGTCCCACGGTCATCGATCCCGACACCGGCCGCAGGTGCGGGTACCGCACCCCCTCGACCGGCTGGCAGCAGGCGAAGGCCGACCTGGGGAAGGCCCATGCCCGGGTGCGGCACCTGCGCGCCGACGGCCTGCACAAGTTCACCACGGACATCGCGGCCCAGTACGGCACGGTCGTGGTCGAAGACCTCAACGTCACCGGGATGCTCCGCAACCACAGACTCGCCCGACGTATCGCTGATGCCGGGTTCGGCGAGATTCGCCGCCAACTGACCTACAAGACCGCCTGGAACGGCGGGAACCTGGTGGTCGCGGACCGCTGGTACCCGTCCTCCAAGACCTGCTCGGCCTGCGGGACAGTGAAAGCCAAACTGCCCCTCGGTGTCCGAGTGTTCGCCTGCGACAACTGTGCCCTGGTCCTGGACCGGGACGAGAACGCCGCACGCAACCTCGCCGACCTCGCGTCAGCCGTACAGACGGGTACCGGAGTGGCCGGAGACCCGGACGCGCAAGCGTCGAAAGCCCGTGGAGCCGACCAGAAGACCCGCAACCGGACCGAGCTTGCTCGGTCCGGGCGGGCAGGTGGCGCAATCCCCGCCCAGCGCGGGACGGAAACGGGACACCGTCATCAGGACACCCAAGCCCTCACGCTCTGGTGACACCGGTACGGACCTTCCCGACCGAAAGGCCGGGAATGCTGAGATTCCTCGAGGATCAAAGCAACGGTATCGCGCCATTCTGCCGGCCGGGGTTGACGGTGGGCGGGGGTGGGGAGATCTCTGTGGGCACAGGTGGGCCTGCTAGAGTCGTTGATCATTCATCAGAACCAGGCTCCGGGAGCGAAGATGGCGGATTCGACGGAGTGGATGAAGACGGACCTGGGCGAGGCCCCGCCCAGGATCGACCTGCGCACCGACGTGGCGCACACGGCCCGGATGTACGACTACTTCATCGGCGGCAAGGACAACTTCCCGGCCGACCGTGAGGCCGGCGACAAGGTCATCCAGAACGCGCCGTTCGTCACCCACGCCGCCCGCGCCAACCGCCGCTTCCTGCGCCGCGCCGTGCACCAGTTGGCGGCCGAGCACGGGATACGCCAGTTCCTGGACATCGGCACCGGCATACCCACCTCGCCCAACACCCATGAGATCGCCCAGGCGGTGGACCCGGCGGCACGGGTGGTCTACGTCGACAACGACCCGATGGTGCTCGCCCACGCCCGTGCCCTGCTCACCAGCGCCAAGCCGGGCCGCACCGCCTACATCGACGCCGACCTGCGGGACCCGGCCGCGATACTGTCCTCGCCGCAGCTCCTCGACACCCTGGACCTGGACCAGCCGGTGGCGCTGATGCTGATCGCGATCATGCACTTCATCCCCGACGACCAGAACCCCTACGGCCTGGTCGACGAACTGCTGCAGGCCCTCCCGGCCGGGAGCTTCCTGGCGTTGTCCCAGGTCACCCATGACTTCGCCCCCGACGAATGGGGCCAGGTCGAGGCCACCTACGCGGCGGCCGGGATCCGTACGAAGATCCGCAACCACGCCGAGGTCGCCAAGTTCTTCGACGGCCTGGAGGTGCCCGCCCCCGGGGTCGACCTGATCTCCCGCTGGTGGCCGGAGCCGGCAGACAGCCCGTTCGCCGCACTCACCGACGCCGAGATCTCCTCCTACGGCGCCGTCGGACGCAAGCCGGGACCGGCGTGACGGCGGTACCGCCCTCGGTACGACTGCGTCCGGCCCGGCAGGAGGAGGCAGAGGCGCTGAGCCGGCTGGCACTGCGCTCTAAGGGCCACTGGGGCTACGACCAGGCATTCCTGGACGCCTGCGCCGACGAACTCCGGATGGAACCGGACACGTTGGCGGCCCGCAGGGCAACCGTCGCCGAGGAGGACGGGACGCTGCTGGGCTTCACCACCCTGGAGGGCGAGGCCCCGCAGGGTGAGCTGGGCATGCTCTTCGTCGAGCCGGCGGCGATCGGCCGGGGCGTGGGCGGGCTGCTCTTCCGGCACGTCCTGGACCGGGGCCGCGAGCTCGGCTTCGACCTGCTGACCATCGCCGCCGACCCGCATGCCGAGCCGTTCTACCTGGCGATGGGCGCGGTGCGGGTCGGCGAGGTGCCCTCGGGCTCGATCCCGGGACGCGTCCTGCCGCTGATGGAGGTTCGGCCGGGCCGGGGCTGACGCCCGGTCGGCGCTCGCCGAGTGGCCGGGGGATGGCGGCGGGCGGAGGATCGAGGTGACCGAGCGTCGATTCCGTCTGTCCGGAGAGGTGTCCGCCATGGCTGTCGGACCTGTCGAGTACCTGGTGGTGGCGTTCCCGGGATCCCGGTTCCGGGGCGACCTGCTGCCGGAGCTGAAGAGACTGGTCGACGGAGGTGTCATCCACATCCTCGACCTGACCTTCGTCAAACGTGACGAGGACGGTGTGGTCAGCTTCCTGGAGCTGGACTCGTTGGACGCGGAGGAGGCGGCGATGTTCGCCGACATCGAGGGCGAGGTCGGCGGTCTGCTGAGCGAGGAGGACCTGGCGGTGATGGCCGAGGAGATCCCGGCGGGATCCTCGGCGGCGCTGCTGGTGTGGGAGAACACCTGGGCCGCCCCGATGACCGCGGCGGTCCGGGCGGCGGGCGGGGTGGTGGTGGCCCACGAGCGGGTGCCCGAGGCCCTGGTGGAGCTGGACCTGCAGGCGATCGCCCGGGAAGGGGCGCTGTCATGATCGGTCGACGTGTCGGCCGGGGCGGTCGCCCCGGACTCATCGGTGTCGCGGCCCGCACCGCGGTCGTGGCCGGGACGGCCTCCGCGGTGAGCGGACGTGTGGCGGCCCGCCAGCAGCAGGCAGCGGCCCAGCAGGCAGCAGCCCAGCAGGCCCCCGCACCTGTCACCGCTTCGGAGCCCGCCCCCGCGGCAGCCCCCGCCCTCGACGAGCAGGCCCTCTCCAACCTGGAGCGGCTCGGCACCCTGCATGCGCAGGGCATGCTCTCCGACGCCGAGTTCAGCACTGCCAAGCAGCGCATCCTGGCCCCCTGACAGCGGCCGTCAGGTCGCGCGCGGCCGCAGTTCCCGGCGGATGACCAGGCGGAGGCCGGTCCAGGTCGAGTCGATGGCGCACACCTTGTTGTCGACCAGGCCGGTCGGCAGCGCGATCTCCCGTACCAGGTCGTCGGTGACCTCCGTGGGCACGCCCGAGCTGCGCTTGGGCCAGGCGATCCACAGCCCGCCGGCCGGGGCCATCAGCGGACGCACCGACTCGACGGCGTCGGCCACCTCGGCGCGCCGGGTGGTGAAGGCGACGACGACGTCGAAGGGTTCGGTCCCGTCCAGTGCGGTGGACACGCTGACCCCGCCCGGCAGCGGGTCGAGCAGCGGTGCCAGACCGGCGGGGGCGGCGAGCAGGGCGACCCTGGCCTCGGGCTTGATGCCGAGCTTGCGGGGCAGCGGGGAGGGAGCGGTTTCGGCCACCCGCCAACAGTCATCCAGCAGAGCCGGTCGTGCAAGCCCGCCGGGCTGATGTGATCACCTCGGTCTCGCCAACGACCGTGGCGGGATGCTAAGCCAGGGCCATGCTGCCGATGCCCTCGACGATCTCCCTCGACGACCTGGCCGCCGGTGCGGCCCACGCCCCGCTGCTGGCCGAGGGCGGCACGGTGGTGGACCCGCTGCTGCTCGTCGACCTCGCCGGAGACCGCCACGAAGCGGTGCTGCGCCAGGCCGTCGAGCGGGCGCGGGAGTGCGACCGACTGCTGGTCGGCATCAGCGAGCGAGGGCCGGCGTCGGTACCCGACGCCCTGGTCGAGGCGCTGGACCTGACCCTGGCCCTGCCCCCGGCCCGGCCCGACGACGGCGGCAACCGTCACCTAGTCGCCGTCGACGATCCCGCAGCGGAGGCGCGCACCCTGCACGCCAACGTCCTCGCCCACCCGCAGGCCGCGCTGGTGCTGGGCCGGCTGCTCAGGGTCGGTCCCCGGCTGACCGTGGGCGAGGCCCTGGACGCCGAGTCGCTGGCCTACTCCACGCTGCTGGGCGGCCAGGAGTTCGCCGACTGGCTGGCCGCCCGCGGGGACCGGGCCGCCCCGCCCCCGGCGGCCACCGAGACGGTACTGGTCCGGCGGAAGGGCGACACCCTCCACCTCACCCTGAACCGGCCCGAGCGCCGCAACGCCCACGGCCGGGAACTGCGCGACGCCCTGGTCGAGGCGCTGCGGATCGCCGAGGCCGACGACAGCGTGACCGCCGTGGTCCTGGACGGCAACGGTCCCTGCTTCTGCTCCGGCGGCGACCTGGCGGAGTTCGGGACTGCCCCGGACCTGGCCACGGCGCACCTGGTGCGCACCCGCGGCGGCGCGGCCGCCCCGCTGCACCGGCTGCGCGAGCGGATCACCGTGCTGGTGCACGGCAGCTGCGTCGGTGCCGGCATCGAACTGCCCGCCTTCGCCGGCCGGGTCGTCGCCGATCCCGACGCCTGGTTCCTGCTGCCGGAACTGGGCATGGGCCTGATCCCCGGAGCCGGCGGGACGGTGAGCATCCCGCGCCGCATCGGCCGTTGGCGCACCCTGCACCTGGTGCTGTCCGGCGCACCGGTCGGGGCGGAGCGGGCGCTGGACTGGGGGCTGGTCGACCGGATCGAACGGATCGGCTGAGGCGCGGATCACCATCGCGCACGGTGGCGGACCGGGCCGAGAAGCGCAAACCTGTCTTCCAGCACCCGCTTCCGACCCTTCCACTCCACTGACGTAGTGTCACCGGACGCCAAAGGAAAGACACATGAGCGAACCCCAGCACCACCCCAGGGACACCGCCGCGCTGGCGCTGCGCGCCACGCTCGGGCCGATGCTCTTCGTGCACGGCTGGAACAAGGTCTCCGGGCCCGGCGGTCTGCAGGGCACCACGGGGTGGTTCGAGTCGCTGGGGCTCAAGCCCGCCGCGGTGCACGCCCGGATGGCGGCCGGGACCGAGATGGCGGCCGGGGTCGCGCTCACGGTGGGTCTGGCCAACCCGCTGCCGGCCGCGGCGGTGGTCGGGCTGATGGCGGTGGCGGCCCGGACCGATCACCGGGGCAAGGGCTTCTTCGTCTTCAAGGGCGGTTGGGAGTACACCGGCGTGGTCGCCGGGGCCGCGGTCGCGCTGGCCGCGCTGGGGCACGGGCGCTACTCGGTCGACCGCCTGCTGCGGCGTCGCAGCGAGGGACCGGTGCCGGCGCTGCTGGCCGCCGGCCTGGGCAGTGCGGCGGCCGCCGCACTGCTGGCGCTGTCCTACCGGCCCGACGAGCCGGCCGTCGAGGACGCAAAGCCGGTGCAGGACGCCAAGCCGGTGGAAGCGGACGGGGAGTGACGGGCCGTTCCGCCGACGCGGCCCGCTGGGTGGAGCTGGCCGAGGTCGACAACGTCCGGGACCTCGGCGGCCTGCCGGTGCGCGGCGGCGGCGCCACCCGCAGGGGCGTGCTGTTCCGGGCCAGCACCGTGCAGGAGGCGACGCCCGCCGATGTCGAGGTGCTGTTGGACGGGCTCGGGCTGCGCACACTCGTCGATCTGCGCGGTCCGCGCGAGTCGGCCCGGGAGGGCCACGGGCTGCTGGAACGGACCGGGCTCAGCCGGGTCAACCTGCCGGTCCGGCAGGAGCGGGGGGTGGCCGCCGACGCGGTGCCGGACGTCAGCGGCAGCCGGCTGGCCGACTTCTACCTGGCCATGCTGGCCGGCAGCGGTCCGTCGGTGCTGGCCGCCGCACGGATCGTCGCCGACCGGGAGCGGCACGCGGTGCTGTTCCACTGCGCCGTGGGCAAGGACCGCACCGGACTGCTGGCGGCGGTGCTGCTGGACGCGGTGGGGGTGCCCGCCGACGCGATCGCCGAGGACTACGCGCTGAGTGCGTCCCGTACCGCGCGGATCGGCGAGCGGTTGGCGCGACTGCCCTCGTACGGGCGGCTGCCGGCCGTGGAGCACGGACTGATGTCCGCGGACCCGGCGGTGATGCACCGGTTCCTGGAGACCCTGCGGACCGGCTCGGGGGGCGGCGCGGGCTGGCTGCTCCGCCAGGGGCTGACCGAGGCGGAACTGCAGGACCTGCGGGCGGCGCTGGTCGAACCGTAGCGGGCGTCGTCGTGGCGTCGGACAGCAGCGGGCCGGGCCGGGGCAGCCCGGCCCGCTGCCCCGCCGGCCCGGCCCCGCCGCTGCTCAGCCGCGCTTGACGGCCACTCCGCCGTACATGGCGATGTCCTGGTCGCGGATCCTCGGAGCGTCCTGCTCCGGGCGCCACTGGTGGACCAGGGTGACCCCGGGGTCGAGCAGGTCGTAGCCGTCGAAGAAGGCGAGGGACTCCTTGCGGTCCCGGATCTGCAGCGGGATCCCGCGCGCGTTGTACTCGCGGCCGACGCCGCCGACGCCCACCGGGTCGGTGTCGCCGGTGAAGACGGTCAGGGCCAGGAAGCTGCCCGGCGCCAGCTCGTCCATGATCCGGCGGACGATGCCCTGCGGGTCGTCCTCGTCCAGGATGAAGTGCACGATGGCGATCAGGGACAGCGCCACCGGCTGCTTCAGGTCCAGCACCTCGCGCAGCCGCGGGGAGCCGATGATCGAGTCGACGTCGCGCAGGTCGGCGTCGATGTAGCAGGTGCTGCCCTCGGCGGTGCTGGACATCAGGGCCCGCGCGTGGGTCAGCACGATCGGGTCGTTGTCGACGTAGGCGACCCGGGCCTCGGGGGCGATGCCCTGGGCGATCTCGTGCACATTGGGCGAGGTGGGGATGCCGGTGCCGATGTCCAGGAACTGGCGGACGCCGTGCTCCTCGGCGAGGTGGTGGACCACCCGCTGCATGAAGGTGCGGGTGGTGCGCATCGAGATCGGCAGGGCCGGCCAGGCCCGCACCGACGCCTCGGCGGCCACCCGGTCCGCCTCGAAGTTGGTCTTCCCACCGATCAGGTAGTCGTAGACCCGAGCCGAATGCGGGATGTCCATGCGCAGGTCCACCCCGGGCGAGCGGTCGTCCTGCGGCTCCTGGGCCATCGGGTCGGTGCCTGACATCATTCGCCTCTTCCGTCTGCCTGCTGAGAGAACCGACACCAACTCCGGTGGTGGCACGTCGTGGTGTGCATGGTAACGGTCGAATCTGAGCGTTGGTGGGTGCTTTCACGGTGATGAGTCGTCATGTACGGATAATTTTCAACCCGTTGACCTGTTCGAGATCAAGGCGTAAAAAATGTGAGTAGCCGTCAGCCACCCGGCATGCTCATGCCGGGGCCAGTACCTGGGCATCGCGTTTGTTAGCGCTAACAAGCGTCACTTTCCTGGCAACAGCGCAGTTCCCGCACCTTCCACCGGGGTGCGGCGGTAGCGCACGTCATCCGATCAGTCAGCACACTTCCCCATGTCCCGACGGTCCATGACGGCATGTTAGCGCTAACACACTTGCATCAGCTCCTCACGCTCTGGATGAGAGGTTCGCAGTGATTCTCCGGCACCTGAGAAAGGCACTCCTGGCCGCGGGCACCATCGTGGCGCTCCTTGCCGCCGTCCTGGCCGGCACGGCGGGGACGGCGCAGGCCGCCACCTCCCTGCCCTGTGACATCTACGCCGCCGCGGGCACGCCCTGCGTGGCCGCGCACAGCACCGTGCGGGCGCTCTTCGCCGCCTACAGCGGCTCGCTCTACCAGGTGAAGCGGGCCTCCGACAGCACCACCACCGACATCGGCACGCTGACCGCCGGCGGCTACGCCAACGCCGCCGCCCAGGACACCTTCTGCGCCGGCACCGTCTGCACCATCACCGAGATCTACGACCAGACCTCCGAACACAACAACCTCACGATCGCGGGCCCGGGCGGCAACGGCGGCCAGGACGTCGGCGCGATCGCCAACGCGCTCCCGCTGACCGTCGGCGGCCACTCGGTCTACGGCGTCTATGTGACGCCCGGGGTCGGCTACCGCAACAACAGCACCAGCGGCGTGCCCACCGGCAGCACCGCCCAGGGCGCCTACATGGTCACCAGCGGAACCCACGTCAATAGCGGCTGCTGCTTCGACTACGGCAACGCCGAGACCTCCGGGGACGACACCGGCAACGGCCACATGGACGCCATCAACTTCGGCACCGAATGCTGGTTCTCGCCCTGCACCGGCTCCGGACCCTGGGTCCAGGCCGACCTGGAGAACGGCCTGTTCGCCGGTGGCAACGGCTCCAACACCGCCAACGCGGGCAACTCCAGTGCCTTCGTCACCGCGCTGCTGAAGAACAACGGCACCAGCACCTACGCCCTCAAGGGCGGCAACGCCCAGTCCGGGTCCCTCACCACCTGGTACAACGGCTCGCTGCCCACCACCGGCGGGTACATCCCGATGAGCCAGGAGGGCGCGATCATCCTGGGCACCGGCGGCGACAACAGCAACTCCTCGGCCGGCTCCTTCTTCGAAGGCGTGATGACCACCGGCTACCCGACCGACGCGGCCGACAACGCCGTCCAGGCCAACATCGTCTCGGTCGGCTACACCGCCGCGGCGTCCAGCACCGGCGCGCTGCACGCGGTCGGTGCGGGCAAGTGCCTGGACGTGCCGAACTCCAGCACCACCGCCGGGGTCCAGCTGCAGATCTACACCTGCAGCGGCGGGACCAACCAGACCTGGACGCACAGCTCCGCCAACCAGCTGACCGTCTACAGCGGCAGCTCGACGCTGTGCCTGGACGCGACCGGCGCCAAGACCACGGCCGGCACCAAGGTGGAGACCTGGACCTGCAACGGCGGGACCAACCAGCAGTGGACGCTCAACTCCAACGGCACCGTCACCGGGGTCCAGTCCGGCCTGTGCCTGGACGTGACCGGGGCGAGCACCGCCAACGGCGCCCTGGCGGAGCTGTGGACCTGCAACGGCGGCAGCAACCAGCAGTGGACGCTCAGCTAGCGGCCGGCGGCAGTGCAGCCGCGGTGCGGCCGTACTGCGGCCGAAAATCGCCCACCTGATCCAAGATTTCGGGAATAGGTGGAGGAAGTCCTCCGGTTGACCCTGCTGACGAGGCTGTCCTCCGTCCGTGCGCTCGCACGGGCGGGGGCGCCGGGCCGGCCAGGAGGCGATTCGATGAGCACGATGACGCACGGCACCCACCGTCCGCGCCCGCTGCCGTCGGGCGCCTGGATCCGGGCGGCGGCGGGGGCGGTCGCCCTGGTGGGCGACGCGCTGGCGACCGTACTGATCACCAACCACCGGCTGCCGGTCGCCGTCGCCAGCGTCTCCTTGGCGCTGCTGGCCTGGTTCGCCTCCCAGCGGCTCACCGTCCGGCAGTCCCGGCCCCGGAGGCCCAGCGCCTCGACCCGGGGGTGAGCGCGGTGAACCCCAACGAGATCGTCGAGGCAGCCGGATTCTGGTCCTACGCCGTCGTCTTCCTGCTGACCGCCGCGGAGACCAGCGCCTTCTTCGGCGTCTTCATGCCCGGTGAGTCGCTGATCCTGGTCGCCGGCGCGCTGGCCGCCCGGGGCGACCTGGACCCGGTGGTGCTGGCCGCGGTGGTGGTGGTCGCCGCCGTCATCGGCGACAGCACCGGGTACGCCCTGGGCCGCTGGTTCGAACGGCGCCCCGGCGCCGAGCGCACCCGGCGGCGGACCGCGCGGGCCCGCGGCTTCCTGCAGCGCCGCGGCGGCCCGGCCGTGTTCGCCGGACGCTTCGTCGGCTTCGTCCGCTCCTTCGTGCCCTTCGCCGCGGGCGGCTCCGGGCTGCCCTACCGCCGCTTCCTCCCCTACAGCGCGGTGGCCGCCGTGCTCTGGGGCGTCGGCACAGTGGCGGCCGGCTACTACCTGGGCCCCTCGGTCGAGCAACTGGTGCGCACGGTCGGCGTGGTCGGCGCGGCCGTCTTCGTCGCCGTTCTGCTGGCCATGGTCGTCGTCGTACCGGCGGTGCGCCGTCGTAGTACGGCCGGCGGCGTCGCGGTGACGGCCGGTACGGAGGACCTGACGGAGGAGCCGGCGGTGCTGCCGGACGGCCCGGACCGGGTCCTGGTCGCGGCCGGGCCGGCGGCGCGTCCCCCCACCGCCAGGGCGTCGCTGTGCGCCCAGGCCCGGCGGCCGCATCCGCGCCGGGCGACCGGAGTGCGGCTGCCGCTGCACCGCCGGAACAGGGCGGTTCTTGCGGCGGTCCCGCAGCGGGGGGAGCGGAGCAGGGCGGGCTCGGACCGCTGACCGGTCAGGGCGGGGGCGGCGGGGCCGCGGTGGAGTCGCGGACGACCAGTTGGGTCGGCAGCACCACGGTCCGGGCGATGGTCTGCGGACCGGTCAGCAGATCCACCAGCAACTGGGCCGCCTGCACGCCCATCTCGTGGTGCGGGACCCGCACGGTGGTGAGCGGCGGCTGGAAGCGGTCGGCGAAGGGCATGTCGTTGAAGCCCACCACGGACAGGTCGCGGGGGCAGCGGCGGCCCCGCGCGGCGAGCTCGGCCAGCGCCCCCAGGGCGATCAGATCGTTTCCGGCCAGCACCGCCGTCGTCCCCGGGTACTGGTCCAGCAGCCGGCGGGTCGCCGCGCGGCCGGCCTGCTCGGTGTAGCCGGCGCACTCCACCACCGCGCCACCGGCCGGGCCCGCCTGCTGCAGGAAGGCGCGCAGCCGGACCGCGCCGGTGGAGACCGACTGCGGTCCGGCCAGATGCGCGATCCGGGTGTGGCCGAGCAGGCGCAGATGGGCCACGGCCTGGGCGACGCCGTCGGCGTCGTCGCCGACGACCGCGGGGGTGCCCGGGAGCTCCACGGTGCGGTTGACGGTCACCAGGGCGGTGCCGCGTTCGGCCGCCTCGGCGAGCAGCGGGTGCTGCCGGCGGGCGGTGGCGACGATGAAGCCGTCCACCCGGCGGCTGGCCAGCTCGGCGAACTGGGCCCGCTCGCGCGCCTCGTCGTTGTCCGTGTTCACCAGCAGCGCCGTGTAGCCGTGGGCGTCCAGGCGGTCCTGGATGCCGCGCACGATCGGCGGGAACAGCGGGTTGGTCAGATCCGGGACCAGCACCCCGACGGCGGTGGACCGGCTGGTGCGCAGTCCGCGGGCCAGGGTGTTGGGCACGTAGCCGAGGCGGCGGGCGGCGACGGTGATCCGGTGCGCGGTCTCGGACTTGACCTGGTTCCGGGTCTCCGGGTTCAGCGCGCGGGAGGCGGTCGCCTTGTGCACGCCGGCGGCGCGTGCCACGTCGTCGAGGGTGGGGCGTCGACCGGCCATGGCGTCACCGTAGGGGCGGTCGGGAACCGCCGCAATCCTTTGCACTGCTGATGCCCCAACATTGTTGACACTCCATCAGCTCGGCAGCAGACTCCACTGCAATCGTTCGCAGTGTTCTGGCCGCGTTCAGGAAGGACGGCGGACCATGAGCAATCGCAGCAGGGGCAGGGACACAGGCAGAGGCACGGGCATAGGCACTGGCGGGGGCACGGCCGGGGGCGCCGGGCGGACCCGGGTCCGGGCCGCCGCTGCGGCGCTGGCGGCGGCCGGGCTGGCGCTGGCGGGCTGCAGCAGTTCGGCGGCCAAACCCTCCGCCTCGTCCGGCGCCCGACCGGCGCTGACCATCGGCATCTCACTGTCGCTCACCGGCGACTTCTCCGACTCCGGCAAGTCGGCGCAGCGCGGCTACCAGCTCTGGGCCAGTACCGTGAACGCGGCCGGCGGGGTGCTGGGACGCAAGGTGGTGCTGGACATCGTCGACGACACCTCCAGCCCCACCCAGGTGGTGACGAACTATCAGAACCTGATCACCAAGAACCACGTGGACCTGGTCTTCGGCCCCTTCTCCAGCCTGCTGACCGTCCCGGCCTCGCAGGTCGCCAAGCGCTACGGCTACGCGTTCCTGGAACCCGCCGGCGGCGGCCCGGCGGTGTTCAGCCAGCACCTGCACAACCTGTTCTTCGTGCAGCCCGCGCCGGTGGTCCAGCAGGGCGACGTCTTCGCCGACTACATCCTGTCGCTGCCGGCGTCCGAGCGTCCGACCACCGCCGCCTACCCGGCGCTGGACGACCCCTTCGCCTCGCCGATCGCCGCCGAGGTGCGCACCCGGCTCCAGGCCGCCGGGATCCGCACCGTCTACCAGCAGATCTACCCCGCCGAGGCGACCGACCTGTCCTCGGTGGTCACCGCGATGGCCGCGAAGAAGCCGGACCTGGTGGTCGCCGGGACCCAGTCCGCCGACGCCTACGCCCTGGTCAAGGCCATGGTGCAGCTCAAGTGGGCGCCGAAGTTGCTCTACCTGTCCAACGGCGCCAACGACCCGCTGAACTTCCCCGGCAACGTCGGCGCCGGCAACGTCAACGGGATCTTCTCCTCCGGCGACTGGTTCCCCACCGCCACCACCAGCGGGAACAGCGCCTTCGTCGCCGCCTACACGGCGGCCTACGGGGGCGCGGCGACCAGTATCGACAGCACCTCCGCCGAGGCGTACTCCTGCGGCCAACTGGTCCAGGAGGTCGCCGCCAAGACCGGCAAGGTGGACAACGCCACGCTGATCAGCACCCTGCACTCGGGCAGCTGGCCCACCCTGGAGGGCGACCTCAGCTGGAACTCCGACGGCGCGGCCAACGCCTCCTACGTGCTGGTCCAGTGGATCGGCGGGAAGCTGCTGCCGGTCTTCCCGGCCGACCGGGCGCAGTCGGCTCCGGTCCTGGGCAAGCTGCCCTGGAGCGGGTGATCGCGGCGTGCACGAGACCATCCAGGCGATCATCCTCGGACTGCTCACCGGCGGCGTCTACGCGCTGATGGCGAGCGGCCAGACGCTGATCTTCGGCGTGCTGAAGGTGGTGAACCTGGCCCAGGGGGCGCTGGTGATCCTGGCGGCCTATCTCAGTTCCAGCCTCTTCGTCTCCTTCGGCATCGACCCGTTCCTGACCGTGCCGATCGTCGCCCCGGCGCTGTTCCTGCTCGGAGCGGCGGTGCAGTGGTGCCTGCTGCGGCCGCTGCACCGCTCGGACGCCTCGCAGCTGTCGCTGCTGGTGACCTTCGCGGTGGCGCTGGGGATCGAGGGCGTGCTCACCCTGGTCTACAAGTCCGACTACCGCACCATCCAGCCGAGCTACGCCAACCGGTCCTGGACCGTGGCCGGGTACCGGGTCGGCGAGGTGCGGCTGGCCGCCTGCCTGCTGTCGCTGGCCGTGCTGGGCGCGCTGGCGCTGCTGCTGGGCCGCACCCGGTTCGGCCGCGCGGTGCGCGCCACCGTGCAGAACCCGACCGCGGCCAGGCTGCTGGGGGTGGAGGGCGACCGGGTGGCCGCGCTGGGCTACGGCCTGGGCGCGGCCACCGCGGCCGCCGCCGGGGCGGTCTACGGGATGGTGTACTCCTTCAACCCCAACAGCCACTACGACCTGATCTCCCGGCTGCTGTCCATCGTGGTCCTGGGCGGGCTCGGCAGCCTGGGCGGCACCGTCGTCGCGGCGCTCGCGATGGGGGTGGTCTCGGCGCTGGTGGGCGCGCTGATCTCACCGGTGTGGTCGGACTTCAGCTTCTTCGTGGTGCTGCTCGCGGTGCTGCTGGTGCGCCCGCAGGGGCTGTTCGGAGCCCGGCTGCGGGGGGCGCTGTGAGGACGGCCGCGGCGGTGGCCGGCTTCGTGGCCCTGCTCGCCGCCTTCCCGTTCCTGGTCACCGCGCCCTGGCTGATGACCATCGCCCTGTTCACGCTGATGTACGCGGTGCTGGCCAGCGCCTGGAACCTGGTCGGCGGCTACGCCGGCTACCCGTCGCTGGGCCACGCCGCCTTCTTCGGGCTCGGCGCCTACGCCGAGGCGATCTGGTTCCAGCACCACGGCATCGGCTCGGGGCTGGCCCCCTTCGCGGTACTGCCGCTGGTGGGCCTGGCGGTCGCCGCGGCCGGACTGCCGGTGGCCTGGATCGCCATGCGCACCCGCTCGGACGTCTTCGCCATCGTCACCATCACCCTGCTGTTCGTCGCCCAGACGCTGGCCTACAACCTGCGCGGGATCACCCACGGCGCGCAGGGAATGGCCATGCCGGTACCGGACTTCGCCCCCGCCACCTTCGAACGGCCCTTCTACTACGCGATGCTGGCGCTGCTGGTGTTCGCGCTGCTGCTCTCCTGGGCGGTGCTGCGCAGCCGGCTGGGCCTGGCGCTGCTGGCGGTCCGCGCCGACGAGGACAAGGCGCGCGGGGTGGGCGTGCCGGTCGGCACCGCCAAACTCGGCGCCTTCGCACTGTCGGTGGGGATCACCGGCATGGCCGGGGGAGTGTGGGCCTACTACCTCTCCTTCATCTACCCGCAGTTCGCGGTGGACCCGCTGGTGACCATCGCCATGGTGCTGATGGTCTTCCTCGGCGGCCGCGGCACGCTCTGGGGGCCGGTGCTGGGGGCCTTCGTGATCGCCCCGGCCCAGCAGTACCTCGCCTACCAGTACGGCGCGAGCCAGCTCTACCTGCTCGGCTACGCCGCGCTGTTCGTCCTGGTGATGCTGGTGCTGCCGCGCGGCGTCCTGCCGACGCTGACGGACCGGTGGCGGCGCCGGCGGCTGCGGGCGGACGTCGGTCCGGACGTCGCGGTGGAGCAGCCGTGACCGCGCCGCTGCTGGAGGTCCGCGGGCTGGGCAAGCGCTTCGGCGGGGTCGCCGCCGTCGACGGCTGCTCGTTCGGCGTGCGGCGGGGCACCGTCACCGGGTTGATCGGCCCCAACGGGTCGGGCAAGACCACCCTGTTCAACCTGGTCACCGGCTACCTCCGGGCCGATGCCGGGCAGATCCTGCTGGACGGACGCCGGATCGCCCGGCCCGATCCGGCTCGGCTGTACCGCCGCGGCCTGTGCCGCACCTTCCAGCAGCCCCGGGTCTTCCCCGACCTCACCGTGCTGGAGAACCTGCTGGTCGCCTCCGGCCACCGCTGGCCCGCGCTGGCCGGCCCCCGGGCCCGGGCCGGGGACCGGGCTGCCGGCGAGGCGCTGCTGGCCGAGTTCGGCCTGGCCGCACTGGCCGCGGACCCGGCCGAGGAGCTCTCCTACGGCCAGCGCAAGCTGCTGGAGTTCGCCGCGCTGCTGATGAGCGCGCCCGCCCTGGTGCTGCTCGACGAACCCACCGCCGGGGTCAACCCGACCATGGTCCGCACCATGGAGCGGCACATCCGGGCCCGGCACGCCACCGGCACCACCTTCCTGGTGGTCGAGCACGACATGGGCCTGGTGATGCGGCTCTGCGACCCGGTGGTGGTGATGGACGGCGGGCGGGTCATCGCCCAGGGACCGCCCGGCTCGGTGCAGACCGACCCGCGGGTCCTCGACGCCTACCTGGGGGGCTGACGCCGTGCCGGTACTGCTGGAACTGCGCGGGGTGACCGCCGGCTACGGCGCCGGGGAGGTGCTGCACGGCGTCGACCTGACGCTCGATCAGGGCGAGGTGCTCTGTCTGATCGGCCCCAACGGGGCGGGCAAGTCCACCGTGCTCAGGGTCGTCAGCGGGCTGCTGCGGACCGGGCGCGGCCGGGTGCTGCTGCGCGGCGAACCGGTCGACCGGCTGTCGCCGCGCGAGCGGCTGCTGCGCGGCATCGTCCAGGTGCCGCAGGAGCGCAGCCTGTTCCCGGCGATGACGGTCTGGGACAACCTGCTGATGGGCGGCTACCTGTTGGACGGCACCCGCAGCGGCCGCCGCGAGGTCCGTCGGCGCGCTGACGCCCTGGCCGAACGCTTCCCGCTGCTGGCCGAGCGGCGCCGGGCCAGCGCCGGGTCGCTGTCCGGGGGCGAGCAGAAACAGGTGGAACTGGCCCGCGCGCTGCTGCTGGAACCCGCCCTGATGCTGCTGGACGAACCCTCCATCGGGCTGGAACCCCGGGCCCGCAGGGCCGTCTTCGACACCGTCGGCGCGCTGGCGGCGGACGGCCGCACCATCCTGCTGGTGGAGCAGAACGCCCGCTCCGGGCTGGCCGCCGCGGACCGGGGCGCCGTCCTGGAGAGCGGCCGGGTACGGCTGACCGGCAGCGGCGCCGAGCTGCTGGCCGACCCCCGGGTGGCCCGGCTCTACCTGGGCGCGGGCGGGGAGCCGCAGGCACAGCAGCCGGACCCGCACAGCCGGGAGCGGTGAGCAGCCGTCGAACGCCACCGCTGTCTGCCCGCCGGGCGGTCTGCCCGCCGGGCGGGCTCAGCGGCCCCAGCGGCGCTGCTCCTGGACCCGGCGGCGGACCACCGCCAGGTCCACCAGGGCGACCAGCACGAAGGCGGCGCAGACCGCCGCGTAGACCGCGAAGAAGGTCCGCCCCGGGCTGCTGCCCGGCCGGGCGCCGGCGGCCAGCAGGCAGAAGAGGACCGTTCCGGCCAGGAACAGCGCGCCGAAGACCCGGGCCAGCAGCCGGCGGGCCGGGAGGTCGCTGCGGGCCGTCAGCGGCTCGGAACCGTCGTTGGCGAAGCGCCGCCATTCCCCCCGGGACAGATGGACGCCGCGGTCGAAGCGACCGCCGAAGTGGCCGGTGACATGTCGCATGGGAACCTCCCGGGCCTCTCACCGGTCCCCTACCCAGGCCCTTCGGCCGGGACACCGCCGGCCCGGGCGGCGAACAGCGCGGCCAGCACGCACGGCAGGAGCAGCAGCACGAAGGCGGCGGCGTAGCCGGCCGGGTCGGGCAGCCGGGTCCGCAGCACCGTGTTGAACAGCGCCGAGGCGGCGCCCAGGACGGCGATCTGGCCCAGGTTCTGCGAGGTCTGCATCGCACTTCCGGCGTAGCCGCGGCGGTCCGGCGGGCTGTGGGCGATCGAGAGCAGCGTGAGCGAGGGGGCGAGCAGGCCCATCCCCAGCGCCGCGACCACCATCGCCGACGCCGCGGTGAGCGCGGGCACCGCCGGCAGCGTCCCGACCGCCGCCAGCGCCGCGGCCAGGGCCAGCAGCAGCGCCCCGGCCGCCACCAACTGGTGCCGGGGCACGTGCTCCAGCAGCCGGCCCTGGGCCCAGGAGGACGCGGCCCAGGCCAGGGCGGCGGCGGTGAAGGCCAGACCGGTCACCGCCGCGGGCACATGACGGACGGTGACCAGCAGCAGCGGGACGAAGGCCTCCAGGGTGAAGTACACCCCCGAGCCCAGCCCGCGCAGCAGCACCGAGGCCGGCAGTCCGCGGGCGGCCCGCCAGGTGCCCGGCGGCAGCAGCCGCGGCGCGAAGGCCACCAGCAGGCCGAGGCCGCCGCCCGCGCACAGCAGATGAAGCAGGTCCCAGCCGGAGACGGCGTACTGGGCCAGCGCCGCGCCGGCGCTCACCGCGGCGGCGACCGCCAGCGCGGGGCGCGGCGGCCGTACGCCGGTGGAGCCGATGGCGTTGGAGGAGGGCGGGGCGGACCGTCCGGCGCGGCGGCGCAGCAGCACCACCACGGCCAGCGCCGGCAGCAGGTTCAGCGCGGCCAGGCCGAAGAACACCGCACGCCAGGACCACCAGGCGGCCACCAGCCCGGCCAGCGGCGGACCGGCCAGCGAGGGGATGATCCAGCAGGTGCTCATCAGCGCCAGGGCCCGCGCCCGCAGCCGGTCCGGGTAGGCCTGGGCGATGGCGGTGTTGACGGCCACCGCGACCACTCCGGCCGACAGCCCGTCCAGGAACCGACCGGCCGCCAGCTGCCAGATCGAGGTGCTGGTGGCCGAGACCAGCAAGGTGGCCACGGCCAGCGCCACGCCCGCGGCCAGCGGCCGGTCCGCCCCGGCCCGGTCCGACCAGTCGCCGCCCAGCACCCCGCCGAACAGGCTCGCGGCCACGAAGCAGCCGGCCACCAGCGGATAGAGCGACACCCCGTGCAGGTCCTGGGCGGCCACCGGCAGCGTCGGCACCACCGCCAGCGCGGCGAAGCCGGTCAGGAACATCACCGCGGCCAGGCTCGCGGTGACGGCCGCGTGCGGCCGGGAGAAGAGCCCCTCGGCGGTCGCCCCGGCCCTCGACGGCAGCCGCTCGGCGAGCGCCTTCTGATCATCGGTCACGACCGTTCAGGCTATGTCCGGGCCAGGACCGCCCGCCATCCGTTTTTCCCGTCCCCGACCGGCCCCCGAGGCGGTTCGGGGTGGTGTGTAGCCTCTTCGACGGCCCACGAGTGGCCGTCCCGGCCGCTCTCGCCCAGGCTGGGACGCGTCATGCAGCAGGAAGCACACCGGAACGACGACCCCAGGACCGGGAAGACGATCGATGATGAGTGACGACCTCGCCGAGCGCATCGCCGCGCTCATGCCGCGCGCCCAGGCGGACCTCGCCGAACTGGTCGCCATCCCCTCGGTGGCCGATCCGCGCCAGTACCCGCCCGAGGAGTGCCGCCGCGCCGCCCAGTGGGTGGCCGACGCCTTCACCGAGGCCGGACTGCGCGATGTGCACCTGGCGCTGACCCCCGACGGCAGCCATGCGGTGCTGGGCCACCGCCCGGCCCCGCCCGGCGCCCCGACCGTGCTGCTGTACTGCCACTACGACGTCCAGCCCCCGCTCG
Source organism: Streptacidiphilus jeojiensis (assembly GCF_042510965.1). Classification (NCBI taxonomy): domain Bacteria; kingdom Bacillati; phylum Actinomycetota; class Actinomycetes; order Kitasatosporales; family Streptomycetaceae; genus Streptacidiphilus; species Streptacidiphilus jeojiensis. The sequence continues at coordinate 155,725 of NZ_JBEUKS010000007.1, read as the reverse complement.
ACGAGGACGCCTGGACCTCGCCGCCGTTCCGGCTGACCGAACGCGACGGCCGCTGGTACGGGCGCGGCGCGGCGGACTGCAAGGGCAACATCGTCATGCACCTCACCGCTCTGCGCGCCCTGGGCGAGGATCTGCCGGTCGGCGTCAAACTGGTCGCCGAGGGCTCGGAGGAGCAGGGCACCGGCGGCCTGGAGCAGTACGTCCCCGGCCACATCGACGAACTGCTCGCGGACGCCCTGCTGATCGCCGACACCGGCAACGCCGCCGTCGGCGTGCCCACCGCCACCACCTCGCTGCGCGGCGTCGCCAACCTGGTGGTCACGGTCAGCACGCTGCGCGGCGACGTCCACTCCGGGATGTTCGGCGGGGCCGCCCCGGACGCCCTGGCGGCGCTGATCCGGATCCTGGACTCGCTGCGCGGACCGCAGGGCGGAACCGTCATCAAGGGCCTGGACTGCACCGGGAGCTGGAGCGGCGAGGGCTACGACGAGGAGCAGTTCCGGGCCGACGCGGGCGTGCTGGACGGCGTCTCGCTGATCGGCGGCGGCACGGTCGCCGACCGGCTGTGGGCGCGGCCGGCGGTCACCGTCCTCGGCATCGACTGCCCGCCGGTGGTCGGCTCGGCCGCGGCGGTCCCGGCCACCGCCCGGGCCCGGGTGAGCCTGCGGGTGCCGCCCGGCACCGACCCGGAGGCGGCGCTGCAGGCGCTGACGGCGCATCTGCGCACCGCCGCTCCCTGGGGCGCCCGGGTGGAGGTGGAGCGCGAGTCCACCGGTTCCCCGTTCAGCGCCACCACCAGCGGCCCGGCGTACGCGGCGCTGGACCGGGCCGCCCGCGAGGTCTACGGAAAGCCGCTGGCCTACGTCGGGCAGGGCGGCTCCATCCCGCTCTGCAACGTCCTGGCCCGGACCTACCCGGAGGCCGAGATCGTGCTGATGGGCGTGGAGGAGCCGCTCTGCGCGATCCACGCGCCGGACGAGAGCGTGGACCCCACCGAGATCCAGCGGATGGCCCAGGTGGAGGCGGAGTTCCTGCGCGGCTACGCCGAGGTCTGGCGCTCAGGGCGCCGCGGGGGTTCCTGACGGCTGCTCGGACGGCGGCGCGGTGAGCAACCGGGCCAGCAGCGGGCGGAAGTGGTCGAATCCGGGGGTGGGGGCCTCCGGGTCCTTGGCGGCGTCGTCCCAGCGGCGCAGCCGCACCGCGTCCGCGCCGTAGCGGTGTGCGGCGAAGGCGGCGGCCTCGGCCGGCGTCATCGGACCGCCCTGCACCGCGAGGGTGTGCACCGAGGCGGGCGAGAGGGTGGCGGCGTAGTCGGGTTCCACCGCGCACAGGTAGCGCTTGGCGGCGACGTGCAGCCGTACCGGCTCGGTGACGTCCGGGCCGAACCAGCGGGCCAGCCGGTCGGCGCCGGTGTGGCTGTGCCGGTTGTCGGTCCCCGCCATCAGGTCGTGGCCGGTGGCCTCCCCGTGGAAGTGGCCCAGGTCGTGCAGCAGGGAGGCGGCGACCAGCGCCGGCTCGGCGCCCGCGGCCTCGGCCAGCGCGCCGGTCTGCAGCATGTGCTCGGCCTGGGTGACGTCCTCGCCGAAGTACTCGGCGCTGCCCTGGCCCTCGAACAGCTCCGACAGTTCGGACAGGACGTCGGGGATCTGAGCGGGGGTCATGCTGCGGCTCCTCGGCGAGGGTCGGTCCCGGCACCGCCGGGTCGGTCGTGGTGCAGGACGGCGATGGTGCTGAACAGGCCGTCCAGGTCCGCATAGCAGCCCTGGAGGTGGCGTCCGCCGCTGCTCGCGAAGGCGGTCCTGGCGTGCAGCAGCCGGGTGTTGTCAAAGATCAGGCAGTCGCCCGGGGCGAGGCGGAAGTCGAGCTGCAGCCCGGGCCGCAGCAGGATCTCGGCGAAGGAGCGGTAGGCGGCGTAGAAGGCCTCGATTGCTGCGGCGGGCAGCCGCAGGGTGCCGGTGGAGCGGTTGTTGAAGCGGATCTCGCGGATCCGGCCGTGGGCGTCGGTGCCGACGGTCGGGCGGTGGGCGCTGAGCCGGGTGGTGGCGTCGGCGAAGCTGAACGGCACCGGGGTGCGGGTCAGCACGTCGAAGGCGGCCGGGTTCTCCGCGCGCAGCAGCGCGGCGGCGGTGAAGCCGTCCACCAGGCCGGAGTCGCCGCCTTCGGCGCTGTTCACCAGGCAGTGCAGCAGTTGCAGTGTGGGGACCGGGTCGCGGTAGGGGTTGTCGGTGTGCGGGCCGATCCGCTCGGAGGTGAAGGCGAGGTTGTTCGGGGTCTCCTCGACCCGGACCTCGAAGATCCGCCCGTAGTTGGTCTCCCGCACGAAGCCGAAGGTCCGGGCGACCTCGGTGACCTGGCCTTCGCGCACGGGGACGCCGCGCAGGACCGCGAAGCCCAGCCGGGCGACGGCCTCCAGGGTGCGCAGCCGGGTGTCCGGGTCCCGCAGGTAGTCGGACCAGTCCGCGGCGGGGAGCGCGCCGGCCAGGTCCGCGGCGGTCCACAGGGTCTTGGCGTCCTCGGTCCGCTCGTCGACGGCGGTCGCTGCCGCGAGGCCGGGGTCCTGGGTGCCGGCGATCCAGGCCTCGGTGTAGGCGGAGACATGGCCGTCGGGTTCCCAGACCACCTCCCAGCCGGGCGCGCCGTCCACGGTGGTGCGCGACTGCGCCGAGACGGCGAGATCCCGGGGCAGATCCGTGATCTGGAACAGCTTCTGACCGTTGCGCGGATCGCGGCAGCGGGCGCAGCAGCAGTTGTCGCGCAGCCACGCGGACGGCAGTGAAGCGGGGTCGGACATCCGTCGGCCTTCCGAGGTCGGGGAAAGTTGTACAGACAACTTCGCCGCTCCGGATGAAGCCGTGGCCAACGGCCGGGTGGTCCCGGATGAACGCACCGTACGGGTCGTGGCCGCTCAGCGGGGGAGCTGCTGCAGGGTCCAGCCGTTGCCGTCCGGATCGGTGAACGCCGCGTAGGACACGGTCGGCTTGCCCGGCGCGCTCATGTCCACGACCTCGGCGACCTCGACCCCGCGCCCGACCAGCTCGGCCCGCGCGTCGTGGATGTCGTCCACGACGAGGTGCAGTCCCTGGACCGAGCCCGGGGGAGTGCCGACGACGCCCACGCCGATGGCCACCGAGCAGGACGACCCTGGCGGTGTCAGCTGGACCACGCGGAACGCCTCGTTCGGGCTGAAGTCCAGGTCGACCTTGAAGCCCAGCAGGTCGGCGTAGAACGCCTTGGCGCGGTCGACGTCGGCGACCGGGAGCGGGATGAGTTCGAGGCGGTAGTCCATGGCGGTGGTTCCCTTCGCGTCACGGGGTGTGTCGGTCAGTCTTCACCCCTGAGTCGGAACCGGCCGCCCGGATTCGACACCGTCGGCGCTGTCAGCCGTTGAGCGTGCCCATGAACTCGGGTGCGTAGCGGTCGCCGGTGACCACGCCGTGCGGGGCCACCGCCTCGATCGCGGCGATGTCGTCGGCGGTCAGCGTCACCCCGGTGGCGGCGACGTTCTCCTCCAGGTAGCGGCGGCGCTTGGTGCCGGGGATGGCGACGGCGCCCTGGTGCTGGACCCAGGCGAGGGCCAGCTGGGAGGGGGTGACGTCCTTGTCGGACGCGATGCGGCGGACCTCGCGGACCACGGCCAGGTTGCGGTCGAAGTTCTCGCCCTGGAACCGGGGGTCGGTCCGGCGCCAGTCGTCCGCGGCGAAGTCGTCGGGGCTGGTGATCGCGCCGGACAGGAAGCCGCGGCCCAGCGGGGAGTAGGCGACCAGGCCGATCCCGAGCTCGCGCAGGGTGTCGCGCACCCCGTCCTGTTCGATACCGCGCTCGAAGAGCGAGTACTCGGTCTGGACGGCGGTGACCGGGTGGACCGCGTGGGCCCGGCGGATGGTCTGCGCGGAGGCCTCGGACAGGCCGATGTGGCCGATCTTGCCTTCGGCGACCAGCTCGGCCAGGGCGCCGACGGTCTCCTCGATCGGCACCTTGGGGTCGATGCGGTGCAGGTAGTACAGGTCGACGTGGTCGGTGCCCAGGTGCCGCAGCGAGCGGTCCAGGGCATGGCGGACGTACTCCGGCCGGCCGTTGAGGTCCAGCACCCGGCCGTCGTCGGTGATCTCGACGCCGGTCTTGGTGGCGACCACGGCGGCGTCCCGGCGTCCGGCCAGCGCCTTGCCGAGCAGCTGCTCGTTGACGAAGGGGCCGTAGCTCTCGGCGGTGTCCAGCAGGGTGACGCCGAGCTCCAGCGCCCGGTCGACGGTGGCCAGCGACTCGGTCTCGTCGGTGGCGCCGTAGAAGACGCTCATGCCCATCAGGCCGAGGCCCTGGGCCCCGACGGTCAGGCCCTGGCTGCCCAGTGCGAGCTGTTCCATTGCGGTTCTCCTTCTCTAACTAACTGGATAGATACATACCCTAGGTCTGTGGATCGGCTATGTCAATAACTAGATAGTTAATTGGTAGGATGGTCGGTATGCCACGGGATTCCAGCGCCACCAAGGCCAGGCTGCTCGACGCCGCCTTCGACGAGTTCGCCGCCTACGGCATCGCCGGCGCCCGGGTGGACCGGATCGCCGAGGCGGCGGGTGCGAACAAGCGGCTGATCTACGTCTACTTCGGCAACAAGGAGCAGCTGTTCGACGAGGTCCTGCGGCGGGCGCTGGTGGAGGGTGCCGAGTCGGTGCCGTTCGACGTCGACGACCTGCCCGGCTACGCGGGTGCGATCTTCGACCATCTGGTCGCCAGGCCGGACCTGATGCGTCTGCGGCTGTGGAAGCTGCTGGAGCGCCCCTCCGCCACCGGACTCGAGCATGACGCCTTCCGCGGCAAGGCTGCCGCCGTGGCCGCCGCGCAGCAGCGGGGCGACGTCGCCCCCGGGATGGAGCCCGACGATCTGCTGACCCTGGTCCTGGCCGCGGCCCAGGCCTGGTTCTGGGCCGCCGAGGGCGTCGACCCCCAGGAGGTCGGCAAGGCGTGGCCGACCGAGCGGCTGGCCCTGCACCGCGCGGCGGTCGTCGAGGCCGCCCGCCGGATGACCGAGCCGAGGGCCTGACCGGCACGAGGCACGGCCGAGGCGGGTCGGGGCGGGTCGGGGCAGGTCGGGTCAGGTCTCGGCGGTCGTCGCGAGCAGGCGGTGGAAGTCCTCGCGTCCCTCGGCCCGGTGCTCCGCCAGCAGCCGTAGCGCCTCCTGCGTCCTGCCCGACTCGAAGGCGTCCAGGACGGCCTCGTGCTCGCGCAGGATCGCGTGTGCGCGGGCGGCGTCGCCCTTCAGGGCGGTGCGCCGGTAGGCCAGGGCGCGGTGGGGTTCCAGGGCGTCCCACAGCTGCCGCACGAAGCGCAGCAGCCATTCGTTGTCGCAGCGCTCCAGCAGTGCGAAGTGGAAGGCACGGTTGCTGACGATGGCCGCGCAGCCGTCGCCGGCCAGGGTGGCCGCCAGTTGTGCGTCGACGGCGGCGCGCATCGCCGCGAGGTCCTCGGGGCGCAGCCGGGTGGAGGCCACCGCCTCGGCCTCGGTCTCCAGCAGCTCGCGCAGCCGGAAGATCCCGTCCACGCTCTCCGGGCGCAGCTCGGTGACCGTGTAGCCGCGCTGCGGCAGATAACTGACGATCCCTTCGCCGGCCAGCGTCTTCAGCGCCTCGCGTACCGGGATGACGCTCAGCCCCAGTTCCTCGGCGGCCGCGCTCTGACGGATCTGCGCACCGGGCGGCAGGTCGCCGCGCACGATCGCGTTGCGCAGCTCGACCACGGCCACGGCCTCGGCGGTGCGGGGGAAGGAGGTTCGCTTCAGTGCCACGGGCCCATGCTAGCGTGGCGCCGCACAAAACTAGATGTTATAAATTCTAATATCGACGATGAAGTGAGGCGAGACCATGCTGACCACCGACGCAGCGGGACCCCCCGACGCAGCGGGACCCACCGACTCGGACGGCCCCACCGACCCGGACGGCCCCACCGGCCGACTCGCCCAGTGGCTGGCGGCGTCGACCCTGGACCGGATCCCGGTCCAGGTGCGCGAGCGCGCCGCCCACCTGGTCCTGGACGGTCTGGGCTGCGCGCTGATCGGCGCCCAACTGCCGTGGTCCCGCACCGCGGTGGAGGCGGTACTGGCACTGGAGGGGGAGGGCGACACCCCGCTGATCGGCTGGGGCCGCGGCACCGGCGCCGCCGCGGCGGCGGTACTGAACGGGACCTTCATCCAGGGCTTCGAACTCGACGACTACTACCCGAGGGCTCCGCTGCACTGCGCCTCCCTGGTGCTGCCGGCGCTGCTGTCCACCGCCTCCCGACGCGGCACCGGCACTGGCACCGGCACCGGAGCCGTCACCGGTGCGGACTTCCTGCATGCCGTGATCGCCGGCATCGAGACCGGCACCCGGGTCGGCCTGGCCCTCAACGGCCCGGAGATGCTGCTGCGCGGCTGGCACTCGGGGCCGGTCTTCGGCACCCACGCCGCCGCGGCGGCCTGCGGGGTGCTTCGCGGCCTGGACGGGGCGGCCTTCGAGGACGCGCTGGGCCTGGCGGCCACCCAGTCGGCCGGGCTGATGGCGGCCCAGTACGAGGCGATGTCCAAGCGCATGCACCACGGCTTCGCCGCCCGCAACGGCTTCTACGCCGCTGGGCTGGCCGAGGGCGGCTACACCGGCATCAAGCGGGTGTTCGAGCGCTCCTACGGCGGTTTCCTGTCCACCTTCGGCGAGGGCCACCACCCCGATGCCGCCCGGATCAGCGGCGACCTGGGGAAGGTCTGGAACACCGAGGCGGTCACCGTCAAGATCCATGCGGCGATGGGCGGACTGCACCCGGCGATCGACGCCGTGCTCGCCCTGGTCCGCGAGCACGGGATCACCGCGCGGGACGTCGACGCGGTCCGGATCCAGGTCCCCGGCACGGTGTACCACCACGGCTGGTGGCAGCCCGAGCGCCCGCTGACCACCATCGGCGCGCAGATGAACATCGCCTACGCCACCTCGGTGGCCCTGCTGGACGGGCAGGTCGGCCCGGCCCAGTTCACCGCCGCCCGGATCGACGCCGACGACGTGTGGTCGCTGATCGGGCGCACCGGGGTCGAGCAGGTCGACGAGCAGCAGGACCCCAGCTGGGACCAGCCCGGCTACAACACCCGGGTCACCCTGGCCCTGCACGGCGGCGGAACCCTGACCCGGGCCCTGAACCAGCCGCACGGCGGCCCGGACTACCCGCTGACCAACGCCGAGATCCGCGCCAAGTACCGGACCCTGACCGCCCACGCGGTCGACCCGGAACGCGCCGCCGAGATCGAGCGGCTGGTGCTCGGCCTGGAGCAGCAGCCCGACCTGCGGCCGCTGATCGACCTGCTCGCCGCCCCCGCCCGCGGTGCGCTGGGCTGACCGCGCGTCGCCCCCACCCGTCCCTGCTGAGGAGCCGTCATGAACCCCTCCACCCCCGGCGCGCGGCTGCGCGCCCTGCTGTCCGGCGGCGACCTGGTCACCGCACCCGGCGTCTACGACGGCCTGGGCGCCGCCCTGGTCGCCCGCACCGGCTTCGGCGCCGCGTACCTGACCGGCGCGGGCGTCTCGGTCGCGGGCTTCGGACTGCCGGACATCGGCCTGCTCACCGCCACCGAGATGGTCGAGCGGGCCGGGATCGTCGCCGACACCCTGGGCGACGTCCCGCTGATCGCCGACGCGGACACCGGCTACGGCGAACCGATGAACGTGGTGCGCACCGTGCGTGCCTACGAGCGCGCCGGCGTGGCCGCGATCCAGTTGGAGGACCAGGCCTTCCCCAAGCGCTGCGGCCACCTGCCCGACAAGGAACTCGTCCCGGCGGAGCGGTTCGAGGCCAAGCTCCGGGCCGCCCTGGACGCGCGGACCGACCCGGACCTGGTGCTGGTCGCCCGCACCGACGCCCGCGGCCCGCTCGGTGTCGACGAGGCGATCGACCGCGCCAACCGCTACGCCCGGGCCGGCGCGGACGTGGTCTTCGTGGAAGCCCCCCGGAGCATCGGGGAGATCGAGCGGATCGCCCGCGAGGTCGACGCCCCGCTGCTGATCAACATGGTGCAGGGCGGGCTGACCCCCGACACCGCCCCGGCCACGCTGGCCGCCCTGGGCTACCGCATCGCCATCCACCCCGGCGCCCTGCTGGCCCCCTACGTCCTGCACGGCCTGGACGCCCTGGTGCGGCTGGGCGGCACCCTGCCCGAGGTGGGCGCGGGTCCGCAGGGCCTGTTCGAACTGGTCGGGCTGAGCGACTGGTCCGCGATCGGCGAGCGCCACCGCGAGGTGAACGTCTGATGGGCATGACCATGATTGAGAGGATCCTGGCCCGCAAGGCCGGCCTGGCGCAGGTGAGCGCCGGTCAGACGGTGGTCTGCGAGGTCGACATGACCGTGATGATCGACCTCCAGTTCGCCACGGCGTGGACCCCGCCGCTGCGGATCAACGACCCGGACAAGGTCGCCGTGGTCATGGACCACGCGGTGCCGGCCCCCTCGGTGCACGACGCCGCCGGCGGCACCCGGGCCCGCGCCTTCGCCCGCGACTTCGGCATCGGGAGGTTCTACGACGTCGGCCGGCACGGCATCTGCCACCAGGTCATCGCCGAGAACGGACTGGCCCGTCCCGGGGAGATCCTGGCCTGCACCGACTCCCACACCTGCGCGGCCGGCGCCTACAACACCGCGGCCCGCGGCCTGGGCCCGGCCGAGGTCTACTCGATCCTGTGCACCGGATCCACCTGGTTCCAGGTCGCTCCCACCGTCCGCTACGAGTTCACCGGCACCAGACCCGCCGCGGTCTCCGGCAAGGACGTCTTCCTGCACATCGCCGGGGCCTACGGCGACGCCACCAACCAGAACCTGGAGTACGGCGGCCCCGGCCTGGCCTCGATCCCGATGAGCGACCGGCGCACCATCGCCACCCAGGGCGCCGAGATCTCCGCCGACTTCTCCACCTTCCCCGCCGACGAGCTGTGCCGTGACTTCATCGAGCAGCACTCGCCCGGCGGCGCCCCGTTCACCGCCGCCGACCCGGACCCCGACGCCGTCTACGCGGCGGTGCGGACCGTCGACCTGGACACCCTGGTGCCGCAGGTGGCCCGGCCCGGCACGGTCAGCCGGAACTCCTTCCCGGTCACCGAGATCGAGCGCCGCAAGGTCGACCAGTGCTTCATCGGCTCCTGCGCCAACGGCCAGTTGGAGGACCTGGCCGTCGCCGCCGCCATCGTGCGCGGCCGCACGGTCGCCCCCGGCGTTCGGCTGCTGGTCACCCCGGCCTCGCAGCAGGTCTACCGGGACGCGCTGCGCGCCGGGTACCTGCAGGACCTGGCCGACGCGGGCGCCGTGGTCACCAACTCCACCTGCGGTGCCTGCTTCGGCTACCACATGGGGCTGCTCGCCCCGGGCGAGGTCTGCCTGACCTCCAGCACCCGCAACTTCACCGGCCGGATGGGCAGCCCCGACGCCGAGATCTACATGGCCTCGCCGGCGACCGTCGCGGCCTCCGCACTGACCGGGTACGTCACCGACCCGCGAACGGAGCTGAACTGATGGACACCCTGCTCAGCGGACGGGTCTGGGTGGTCGGCGACAGTGTCACCACCGACGCCATGTACCCCGCCTTCGCGATGAAGCTGCCGGTCCCCGAGGCCGCCAGGCACATCTTCTACGAGCTGCGACCGGGCTGGACCGAGCAGGTCGGACCGGGCGACATCGTCGTGGCGGGCCGCAACTTCGGCCTGGGGTCCTCCCGTCCGGTCGCCGCCCTGTTCCGCGAGCTCGGCGTGGCCGCGCTGGTCGCCGAGGAGTTCAACTCGCTGTTCCTGCGCAACGCCATCAACCACGGCCTGCCGGCGCTGACCGTCCCCGGTGCCACCGCGGCCTTCGCCGACGGCGACACCGCGCGGCTGGACTTCGCCGAGGGCTGGATCGAGAACACCGCCACCGGCACCCGGCTGCCCGGCGGGGCGCTGCCGCCGATGGTGCTGCAGATCCTCGCCGCCGGCGGCATCCTGCCCAAGCTGGCCCGCGAGGGCTACGTCGCCCCGCCCACCACCGGACCGCACCGCTCCTGACCGCTGAGGAGCCGCTGACCCGGTGCTTGGGCCGTCCGGGTGGTGCCGACGGCTGGCCGGGGGACTGTGAATGGCCGTCACCGGTCCGGTCGCCGAGGCTGGGAGGGTACGCCCACGCGGGGCGCGGTGAGGCGAGGGGAGGGGCGGATGTTCCTGACGACCGCCTGGAGGCACGCCTCGGAGCGGGTGCACGTCCGCGCCGAAGGCCTGCGCACCCGGGCGGAGGAGCTGCGCGCCCGGGCCGAGCGGCGGATGCCGGTGCTGACCGAGCTGACGAACCGTCTGCTGTCGGCCAACCTGCTCGACGCCGGCACCCGGCTCGCCGCCCAGGCCTTCCTGACCTCGGTGCCGCTGCTGTTCGCGCTCGGCGCGTTCGCCCCGCAGGGGGTGCGCGACCAGCTGCTGGACTCGCTGCGCTCGGTGTTCGGACTCACCGGCGCGTCGGACCAGCAGCTGAACGCGGCCCTGAGCGGAGGCACCGGCGACGAGCAGCTGCGGCAGACCACCGGGATCATCGGCGTGCTGATGGCCCTGGTGTCGTCGACCAGCTTCAGCCGGGCGATGGCCCGGGTCTGCGAGCGGGCCTGGCTGCTGCCCAAGTCCGGAACCAGGATCGCCGCCTGGCGCTGGCTGCTCTGGGTGGTGTCGATCCTGCTGCTGGTCCTGGTGCAGGGGCCGCTGCGGGACGGCTTCGGGGTCGGGATCTGGCTGGGGGTACCGGTGAGCTTCCTGGCCGGGCTGGTGCTGTGGTGGTGGACCCAGCACCTGCTGCTCGCCGCCCGGGTCGGCTGGCTGCCACTGCTGCCCGGGGCCCTGCTGGCCTCGGCGGCGATGTCCGCCCTGGCCCTGACCGCGCGGATCTACATGCCCAGCGCGCTGAACCGCTCGCTGTCCGCCTACGGCGCCCTCGGCCTGGTTCTCGCCGTGCTGTCCTGGCTGATCGTGCTCTGCGCCGCCGTCACCTTCGCCATCACCATCGGCGCGGTGCTGGCCCAGGAACCCCCGCTCAACCGCTACCTGACCACCGCGGAATCGCCCTGAGGACCCGGTGCCGGGTCACCCGGCACGGTTCTGGTTTGCGTATCGCGTAGCGGGTGCGACTCCGGGGCAGTAGCGTTAGGCCCAGTAGCAGTCGTGGTTCCCGAGTCCGTCTCGCCCGTGATCGCGATCACGGGCGTTTCTGCTGTCCGGGATCGGTCACTGCCGGGGCGCACCGGGGCGTGGCGCCGCACCATGCGGACGCTGGGGCGACTGTGCGCATCAAGGAGAACAGCATGGCCAGCGGTACCGTGAAGTGGTTCAACGCCGAAAAGGGCTTCGGCTTCATCGAGCAGGACGGCGGCGGCGCCGACGTCTTCGCCCACTACTCCAACATCAACGCCCAGGGCTTCCGCGAGCTCCAGGAAGGCCAGAAGGTGACCTTCGACGTCACCCAGGGCCAGAAGGGCCCGCAGGCGGAGAACATCGTCCCGGCCTGATCTCCGGCTCCAGAGGCGCCCCGCACCGAACCGGTGCGGGGCGCCTCGCCGTATCCCGCGCGGTGCGGCCCGGCGGGCCGTAGCCTCGACGGGAGTGCACCGCGTGGGAGAGGAGCTGCCGTGGGGATCGTCTCGCCCGGGTTCCATGGCAGGCCGAGAGGCCGGGAGGTGGAGCTGCCGCCGGGGCAGTACCTGGTGGAGGACTTCCCGGTGCTGTCGGCCGGGCCGACGCCGCGGGTGCCGCTGGACCGGTGGGAGTTCTCCGTCACCACCGAGAGCGGGACGACGCACCGCTGGTCCTGGCCGGAGCTGATGGCGCTGCCCAGCGAGCGGATGACGGTGGACCTGCACTGCGTGACGCGCTGGTCCAAGCTGCGCACCCGGTGGCAGGGGGTGTCCCTGGACACCCTGCTGGCCGGGGTGGAGACGGCCGCGGACTTCGTCCTGGCCGACAGCTACGGCGGGTACACCACCAATCTGCCGCTGCAGGACCTGAGGAACGGTCAGGCCTGGATCGCCTACGGCTACGACGGCAAGGACCTGTCCGCCGAGCACGGCGGCCCGGCCCGGCTGCTGGTGCCGCACCTGTACCTGTGGAAGTCGGCGAAGTGGGTCCGCGGCCTGCGGCTGCTGACCCGGGACGAGCCGGGGTTCTGGGAGAGCGCCGGCTACCACGACTACGGCGACCCGTGGCGCGAGCAGCGCTACCAGGGGGACTGAGCATGGCGGCGGGATGGCGGGTGGCGCGGCTGGCCGGGGTGCACGACGAGACGGCGACGGCGCGGACCCTGGTGCTCGACGTCCCCGGCTGGCCCGGGCACCTGGCCGGGCAGCACGTGGACCTGCAGCTCACCGCCGAGGACGGCTACCAGGCCCAGCGCAGCTACTCGCTGTCGGCGCCGGCCAGGGGCGACCGGATCGAGCTGACGGTGCAGCGGGTCCCCGACGGGGAGGTCTCCCCCTACCTGACCGAGGTGCTGACCATCGGCGACCCGATCGAGGTGCGCGGCCCGGTGGGCGGCTGGTTCGTCTGGCGGCCCGCCGATCCGGCGCCGGTGCTGCTGATCGCCGGGGGCGCCGGCATCGTCCCGCTGATGGCCATGGTGCGGACCCGCAGGGCCGAGGGCAGCCGCACCCCGTTCCGGCTGCTGTACTCGCTGCGGACCCCGGCCGACCTCTACTACGCCGAGGAGCTGCGCCGGCCGCCGGCCGGGGACGCCGGGGCGGACGTGACGCTGCTGCACACCCGGTCCGGGCCGCCGGGTTCGTCGCGGATCCCGGCGCGGCTGAACGCCGAGGACGTCGAGCGCCACGGCTGGCCCCCGGAGTTCGAGCCGGCCTGCTACGTCTGCGGGCCGACCGGCTTCGTCGAGGCGGCCGCCGACATCCTCACCAAGCTCGGCCACGACCCGCGCCGGGTCAGGACCGAGCGCTTCGGAGCCGGCGGAGGCTGATCGCATGACCGAACGTCACCAGGACGGCAGCACAATGGACGGCAGCGCAATGGACAGCAGCGCGCTGGACGGCAATGCGCTGGCCGGGCCGCTGGCGGAGATCTTCCGGGTGGACGTCACCGCCGCGCTCGGCCGCTGCACGGCCTGCGGCCTGGACGGTCCGCTGGCGTCGCTGCTGGTCTACGGGCGGGCGCCGGGACCCCTGGTGGCCCGCTGCCCCGGGTGCGAGGCGGTGGTGCTGCGGCTGGTCCGCGGCCCCGAGGAGGCCTGGCTGGACCTGACCGGCACCCGCTGCCTGCGGATCCCGCTCGGCGACTGACCCCTGGGCTGCCGGTACCCGGTCCGATGGTGACGGGCTAGATTCGGGCAGGAGAACCCGCCGAGCCGACCACCGCGACACGACCGTTCCCGAGGAGTTCCGTGGACCTGCCCTACTACGAGGACCCGGGGCCGGGCCTCGGCTTCGAGCCCGCCCGGACCGCCACCCGCTCGAACGCGCCGGCACTGAGCCTCAACGGCACCTGGCGCTTCCAGCTGCGGCCCACCGCGGCCGAGCCCGCCCCCGGCTTCGACGCCGACTGGGAGCGGAGCTGGGACGAGATCCCGGTGCCCGGCCACTGGCAGCTGAACGGCCACGGCTCGCCCGCCTACACCAATGTGCGCTACCCCTTCCCGGTCGACCCCCCGCACGTGCCCGACGAGAACCCGACCGGCGACTACCGCCGCGGCTTCGACCTGCCGGCGGACTGGCCCGGACCCGACCAGGGCGCGCGGACCCTGCTCCGCTTCGACGGTGTGGACTCCTGCTTCCGGGTCTGGCTGAACGGCGAGCCGCTGGGCCACGCCAAGGGCAGCCGGCTCGCCCACGAGTTCGAGGTGGGCCGGCTGCTGCGCCCCGGCCGCAACACCCTCGCGGTGCGGGTGAACCAGTGGTCCTCCGGGAGCTACCTGGAGGACCAGGACATGTGGTGGCTGTCCGGGATCTTCCGCGACGTCACCCTGCTGTCCCGGCCCGAGGCGGCGCTGGACGACCACTTCGTCCACGCCGGCTACGAGCACGCCACCGGGACCGGCGTCCTCTCCGTGGAGACCTCCGCGCCGGCCACCCTGAGCATCCCCGAACTCGGCCTGGACCGGGTCGATCCGGCCGGACCGCACCGGATCCCCGGCGTCGAGCCCTGGTCCGCCGAGCAGCCCCGGCTGTACGACGCCGTGCTCAGCACCCCGCAGGAGACCGTCAGCCTGCGCATCGGCTTCCGCAGCATCGCGATCGAGGACGGCGTGCTGCGGGTGAACGGGCGGCGGATCCTGTTCCGCGGCGTCAACCGGCACGAGTGGCACCCCGAGCGGGGCCGCGCCCTGGACCGGGCCACCATGCTGCAGGACGTGCTGCTGATGAAGCGTCACAACATCAACGCCGTCCGCACCAGCCACTACCCGCCGCATCCGGACTTCCTGGACCTGTGCGACGAGTACGGGCTGTGGGTGATCGACGAGTGCGACCTGGAGACCCACGGTTTCACCGAGGTCGGCTGGCGCCGCAACCCCACCGACGACCCGATGTGGCACGAGGCCTGCCTGGACCGGATCGAGCGCACCGTCGAGCGCGACAAGAACCACCCCGCGATCCTGCTCTGGTCCCTCGGCAACGAGGCCGGGCACGGCGCCAACCTGGAGGCCATGGCCGCCTGGTGCCACCACCGGGACCCGGAGCGGCCGGTGCACTACGAGGGCGACTGGGACAGCTCCTACGTCGACGTCTACTCGCGGATGTACGCCTCGCACGAGGAGGTGCTCGCCATCGGGCGGCGCGAGGAGGCGCCGGCCTCGACCCCCGAGCGCGACGCCCACCGGCGCACCCTGCCGTTCATCCAGTGCGAGTACGCCCACGCCATGGGCAACGGCCCCGGCGGCCTGACGGAGTACCAGGAGCTCTTCGAGCGGTACGAGCGGCTCCAGGGCGGGTTCGTCTGGGAGTGGATCGACCACGGCATTCCGCAGCGCACCCCGGACGGCACCCCCTACTACGCCTACGGCGGCGACTTCGGCGAACCGCTGCACGACGGCAACTTCATCGCCGACGGACTGCTGTTCCCGGACCGCACGCCCTCGCCGGGGCTGGTCGAGTTCCGGAAGGTGGTGGCGCCGGTGCGGATCGGCGGCACTGCGGCGGGGGACGGCGCGGGAGGGCTGCGCATCGACAACCTGCACGACTTCCGCTCGCTGGAGCACCTCGCCTTCGACTGGACGGTGGAGGAGGAGGGCGTGCCGGTGGCCCGGGGCACCCTCACGGTGCCGGAGGTGCCGGCCGGGACCGGTGTCGAGCTGCCGCTGCCCAAGGTCCCCGCGGCGGCGGGGGAGTCCTGGCTGACCGTGCGGGCCACCCTGGCCGAGGACCAGCCCTGGGCCCCGGCCGGGCACGAGGTGGCCTGGGGACAGCTGCAGCTCGCCGAGCGGCCGCTGCGTACCCCGGTGCCGTCCGGGTCGGACAGGTCGGAGCGGCAGGACGGGGCGGCCCTCGGTCCGGCCCGGTTCGACCCCGCCTCCGGGGTGCTGCTGCGGCTGGGCGGGCTGGCGGTGAGCGGTCCGCGGCTGGACGTCTGGCGGGCGCCCACCGACAACGACCTCGGCGGCGGTGAGCGCTCGACCGCCCGCGCCTGGCGCCGGGCCGGGCTGGACCGGATGCGGCACCGTACGGTCTCCGCTGGCCCGGAGGACGGCGCGTTCGTGGTCCGCAGCCGGGTCGCGCCCGCGGCGACCGATCTGGGGCTGCAGGCCGAGTACCGCTGGAGCCTGGAGGACGGCCGGCTGCGGCTGGACCTCTCGGTGGTCCCCGAGGGCGACTGGGACGCGCTGACCCTGCCCCGGCTGGGGCTGCGGATGGCGCTGCCCGCGGCGTTCGACCGGGCGGCCTGGTTCGGGCTCGGCCCGGGGGAGTCCTACCGGGACACCCGGCAGGCCGTCCGGGTGGGGCGGTTCGCCGCGCCGGTGGCGGAGCTGCAGACGCCCTATGTGATGCCGCAGGAGAACGGCAACCGCTCGGAGGTGCGCTGGGCGACCTTCCTGGACGCCGACGGCTCGGGGCTGCGGGTGGAGGGGGAGCCGTTCTTCGACTTCACCGCCCGGCCGTGGACCAGCGAGGACCTCGACGCGGCGCGTCACACCGCCGATCTGCACCCGCGCGACCAGGTCTTCCTCACCCTGGACCAGGCGCACCAGGGCATCGGCAGCGGATCCTGCGGCCCGGGCGCGCTGCCGCAGCACCGGCTCTCCGCCGGGGCCACCACCTTCACCCTGCTGTTCTCGGAGGTGTCGGCGGCCTCGGAGGTGCGGCCGTCCTGATCGGCAGGGCCGGCGGACGGGCACGGCCCGTCCGCCGGCACCGTTTGGTCACTGCAGGCCGAGCGCCATCCACTTGCCCGGCTCGGCCAGCGGCTCGAAGCCGACCTTGGCGTAGACGGCGTGCGCGTCCGCGGTGGCCAGCAGGATCCGGCGGATTCCGTAGGGGGCCATCTCGTCCCGGACCGCATCGGCCAGCGCGGTGCCCAGGCCCTTGCCGCGGACCTCGCGGGAGATGTAGACGTCGCAGAGCCAGGCGAAGGTGGCCCGGTCGGTGACGACGCGGGCGTAGCCGACCTGGGCGCCCGAGGCGAGGTCGTAGACGCCGAAGTTGAGCGAGCCGGCGATGGCGGCGTCCTGCTTCTCCCGGACCCGGCCGAGGGCCCAGTAGGCGTCCTGCGACAGCCACCGGTGGATCAGGGCGGCGTCGAGCCGTGCGGGGTCGGTGGAGATCTCGTAGCCGTCGGGGAGGCCGCCGTCCGGCAGGTCGTTGGTCATGCCCGCATCCAAGCAAAGCGGCTGGTGGAGCGGCCAGTGGTTTTTGCGCAGCGCCCCACGGAACGGCGGCGTCCGCTGCTTTGTATGCTCAGCAGGTGACACCCGCCGCGCGTGCGGGCCCTGCGAGAGGAAACCCATGACCACCGAGTTGAGCTCCACCACCCTGGATGATCTCCTCGACCGGGCACGCAAGGACTACGAGGCCCTCGCGGGCCGCGGGCTGTCGCTCGACCTCACCCGGGGCAAGCCGGCACCGGCCCAACTCGACCTCTCCGACGACCTGCTGAGCCTTCCCGGGGGCCGGCGCAGCGCCGCCGACGGCACCGACGTGCGCAACTACGGCGGGCTTCAGGGGCTGGCCGAGCTCCGGGAGATCTTCTCCGGGGTGCTGCAGGTGCCGGTGGCGCAGCTGCTCGCGGCGGGCAACTCCAGCCTGGAGCTGATGCACGACTGCCTGGTGCACGCGCTGCTCAGCAGGGTGCCCGGGGCCGACTCCCGCTGGGTGGACCAGGAGCGGATCGCCTTCCTGTGCCCGGTCCCCGGCTACGACCGGCACTTCGCGCTCTGCGAGCGGTTCGGCATCGACATGATCCCGGTGCCGATGACCGGGTCCGGGCCGGACATGGACGTGGTGGAGCGGCTGGTCGCCGAGGACGCCTCGGTCAAGGGCATCTGGTGCGTCCCGAAGTACAGCAACCCGGACGGGACCTGCTACAGCGACGAGACCGTGGCCCGGCTGGCCGCGATGGGGACCGCCGCCCCCGATTTCCGGGTGTTCTGGGACAACGCCTACGCCGCGCACCACCTCACCGACGAGCAGGTGGAGATCGCCGACCTGCTCGCGGCCTGCGAGGCGGCGGGCAACCCGGACCGGGTGTTCGTGTTCGGCTCGACCTCCAAGATCACCCTGGCCGGCGCGGGGGTCGCCTTCTTCGGCGCCTCGGCCGCCAATGTGCAGTGGCTGCTCGGCAACAACGCCAAGCGGTCCATCGGACCCGACAAGGTCAACCAGCTGCGGCACGTGCTGTTCCTGCGCGACGCGGACGGCGTGCGGGCCCACATGGAGCGTCAGCGGGCGCTGCTGCAGCCGAAGTTCGAGGCGGTGCAGCGGATCCTGGAGGCCGAGCTGGGCGGAACCGGCCTGGCCACCTGGACCCACCCCAAGGGCGGCTACTTCGTCAGCCTGGAGGTCGCCGACGGCTGCGCCAAGGAGGTCGTCCGCCGCGCCGCCGGAGCCGGCATCGTGCTCACCCCGGCCGGGGCCACCCACCCGTACGGCGACGACCCGCGCGACGCCCTGATCCGGATCGCGCCCAGCTACCCGACCCTGGAGGAGCTGGAGCAGGCGATCCTCGGCCTGACCGCCTGCGTGCGGCTGGTCGGCTACGAGCAGCGGTCGACGGAGGCCTAGCGGGTCAGGCGGTCACCGGGTGTCCATCTCGTGGACGCTGCCCCCGGCGACGGCCTGCAGCTTGTCGGGGTTGGCGATGTTGTGGACGGTGCGGATCCGGCCCTCGTCGTCGAGGTCGACGATCATGACGGAGATGACCCGGCCGGCCCCGGTGAAGGTGATGCCGGGGCCGCCGTTGATCTCCACGAAGGCGACCGTCATGTCGCTGATCTCGACGCCCTCGTAGGTCCGGCGGCGGGCTACCCCGGCCATCCAGGCGGCGACCTTGGCGCGGCCCTCGACCGGGTGCAGCGCCTGGCGAACCTTGCCGCCACCGTCGGTCCACAGCGTGACGTCGGGGGCGAGCAGTTCCATCAGCGCGTTGATGTCGCCCCCGGTGGACGCGGCCAGGAACCGCTCGGTGGCCTGCTGCCTGGCCGCGGTGGCGCCGGTGTACCTCGGCCGCCGGGCCTGGACGTGCTCCCGGGCCCGGTGCCCGGCCTGGCGTACCGCCGGCTCGGTGCGTTCGACGATGCCGGCGATCTCCGCGTAGCTGAAGGCGAAGACCTCCTTCAGCACGAACACCGCCCGCTCCAGCGGGCTGAGCGTCTCCAGCACGACCAGCATCGCCGTCGACACCGAGTCGGCGCGCTCCACGGCGTCCAGGGTGTCGGCGCCGGTGTCGGCCGGCTCCGGGAGGCCGGCAGTGAGGATCGGCTCCGGGAGCCAGGGGCCGACGTACGACTCCCGCTTGCGCTGGACCGACCGGAGCCGGTCCATGGCCAGATTGGTCGCGATCCTGGCCAGGTAGGCCTTGGGGTCGGCGACCTGGGAACGGTCGGCCGCCGACCACTTGAACCAGGCGTCCTGCACCACGTCCTCGGCGTCCATCGCGGTGCCCAGCAGTCGGTAGGCGACCGAGAACAGGAGGTTCCGGTGGTCGGCGAAGGTCTGCTGGTCGTCGGTGGTGGTCACGACTGGGTGATCTTAGTGCTGCGACCGCCCTTGCGCCACAGCGCCGTCATCCCCGCGCCGTACTTCCGGACCCGGCCGAAGACGCCCCAAGGGGCGCTGCTCACGGTCTCCTTGTAGAACACCGCGCTCCTGCCGGTGAGCAGGAAACGGCCGGGGGTGTCATCGGGGCGGGTGAACTGGATCACCGCGTCGTGGCGGCCCAGGCTGACCGGCTGGTGCAGGTACCCGAACCGGAACGGCTCGGCCTGACGGCCCTTCAACTCCGCGGCGATCGCGGCGGCGGTGTAGGCGCCGGTCGGCATCCCGCTCTGGCAGGTGCCGTGGATGACGCCGTAGCTCTGCCGGATCGCGGCCGCGTCGCCGATGGCGTACACGTCGGGGTGGGAGACCGAGCGCAGCCGGTCGTCGGTCACGATCCGGCCCCGCTCGTCGACGGTCAGCCCGGCCGCGGCGGCCAGCGGCGAGACCCGGGTCCCGGTGGTCCACAGCACCGCGTCGGCGCCGATGTGCTCGCCGCCGGCCAGCTCGACGCCGCCCGGGAGCACCTTGGCGATCTCCGCCCCGGCCCGTACCCGCACGCCCAGCCGCTCCAGCGCGGCCAGCAGGTAGGCCTGCGCCTTGGTGCCCATCATGGAGCCGGGTTCGGCCCGTCCCAGCAGCAGCACGGTGAGGTCCGGGTGCTGCTCGGCGATCTCGGCGGCTGCCTCGACGCCGGTCAGCCCGCTGCCGCCGACCACCACGGTCGCGCCCGGGTCCAGCCGCCCCAGCGTGGCGGCCAGCGCGTGGGCCGAGGCGGCGTTGGTGAGGGTGTGCGCGTGGTCGTCGACACCGGGCACGGTCTCGGTGTCGGCGACGCTGCCCAGCGCGTACACCAGGGTGTCGTAGGCCAGCGTCCGCTCGTCGTCGATGCGTACGGTGTGCGCGGTCGCGTCCACGGCGGTCACCCAGCCCTCGACGAACTCGATGCCGGTGCCCGCCATCAGCTCGGGGATCTGCAGGTCGGCCAGCTGCTGGCCGGAGGCGATCTGGTGCAGCCGCAGCCGTTCGGTGAACCGCCGCTGCGGGTTGACCAGCGTGATGTGCACGTCCTGACGCCTGCGGGTGCGGGCGGCCAGGCTCATCGCCGTCGTCATGCCCGCGTACCCTGCGCCGAGGATGATGATCCTGTTCATGTCCGTCTCCCTGTTCGGGTTGTCCGAATCGCTCTGACAGGCCCAAGACGGATGCGGCGGCCGCGACCGTGACATGCGATCGATGTGATCCAGGTCACATGGCTGGCGGGGTGTTGCGACGGGGCGCGAGGGTGAGCGCCAGGGCCAGGGCGGAGAGTGCCGCGGCGGCCGTGCCGGCGGCGGGCAGGCAGCACCAGGCGAGCAGCGAGGTGGCCGCGGCGCCGACGACCACGGCTGCCAGCCGGAGCGCCGGCCAGCGGTCCTCGTGCAGCAGCTGCCGCCGCCCGGCGCGGCTCAGCAGGGCGGTGAAGGTGCCGGTGAAGTAGGTGGTGGGCACCGGCCAGGTCTGCGCCTGCAGTCCCATGGCCAGGGAGACGGCGACGATCAGCACCAGCTGTGCGGGCAGGGACCGGCCGGACCCCAGTGCCCACGCCACCGCGGCGGCGGCCAGCAGCCCGGTCCCGGCCGCCAGCAGGGCGCGGACCGGCACCCCGGGCCGGGCCCGGCCGGCCGCCGCCGCGCCGAGCCCGTACCCGCCCAGGGCGGCCAGGGCCCTGGGCACCACCTGGTGGTCGCCGACCCCGACCGAGGCCCCGACCAGGACCAGGTTGCCGGTCATCACCCCGGCGAACACCTTGCCCAGGCAGAGGAAGGCGAACGCGTCGGTGGCGCCGGAGGCGGCCGACAGCACCAGCTGGACCGGTTCGTCCGGGGTGGCGGACGCGGTGGCTCCGGCGGGCTGGGCGGGCCCGGACGGGGGCGCGGCGGGGGTGGATGGGGGCGTGGCGGGGGTGGAACTCATCCGGCCATTGTTTCCTGACGGTGCGTCCGGCAGGAGGAACCGGGCCGTCGGTCCCCGGAGTGTGCGGGCTCGGCGGCCGCGGTCAGGGGCGGCCGTACCAGACGGCGTCGGTCCAGATGCGCTCCAGGCGCACGTCGGCCCCGGGGTGCGGGGCGTGCCAGACCTGGTCGTTCCCGGCGTAGATGGCCACGTGGTAGACGCTCCGGCCGGAGTGGAAGAAGACCAGGTCCCCGGGGCGCCGGTCGCTGCGGGGGATGTGGTGGGCGCTGTCGTACTGGGCCTGGGCGGTGCGCGGCAGGCGGGTGCCGGCCTGGCGGTAGGCGAAGAAGGTCAGGCCCGAGCAGTCGAAGCTGTCGGGGCCCGCCGCACCGTAGCGGTAGGGGTCCCCCTGCTTGGAGGCGGCCACGCTCAGGGCTCTGGCCTGCAGGGTGGCCGCCTGGGCCGGTGGTGGCGCCAGTCCGGCGCCGGTGAGCACCGACAGGGTCACCACGGTGACCACGCCGGCTCGGATGCGCCCGGTATGGGGGCGCGCAAGGGTGTTCGAGGACTCGGTCACGCGGGTTCCTCCGGAACCGCCTGCGGAAGGTGTCCTGTCGGGTTCGGGCTCCGAAAGCTGCCCGGCCACCGTGCGGTGGCTGCACCCCAAGGGACGGTCCTCTCCAGGCCGTCCCGCCGTGCTCGGGTCTCCCGCTCTCGCCGATGGGTGGGTGCGGAGCTGACGTCCGACCGGCGGCGAGACTGGGCGTCCGGGCGGACCGCCCCGCCACGGCGGCGGGGACTTGGTCGGTCAGCCGTCAGTATTGCCACGTCGGCATCGGGTCATCTGGGTGGACGGACGGTCCGGCGGGTGTGCGGGGCCTGCCGCGGAACGGTCGGTGGTGACGCTGGGTGATCGCAGTGGTGGTGGTGCCGGCTTCATGCGGCCCGGCCGGGAAAATATTCTTTGCCCATTTCGGTATCAGGCTGTGAGCTGCCGGAACGCCGACGGTCGGGGAGCACGGTCCACTCGATTGCCGGACGCCCGGCCCGCGCCTGTTCGGGTGGTGCCGGGTCCGCGCGGGCCGGTGTTCGATCAGCGGGGTTCGGACCGGGGTTCCGCCGTCCGCGCGAGGTGGGGTGACGGCCCGAAAGTGAGCGACTCTCTGGGCGTGTCGCGACCGGGACGGGGCAGTTTCGTGACCGTTTGATGACGTTACCTGGGCAATTCGGGGGTAATCAGCGGCTCATGACTGCGAGTGATCAGGACGATGAAGGGGCGCTGCAACGCCTCGTCGCGCAGGCCGGCGTCTGGTCGGCCACCGCGCCGGGCGTCGAGGCGGGGGCCGAGGCGGGGGCCGTGGCGGACACGACGGCCATGGCGGACGAGCACCCCCTGGACACGCTGCTGCGGTGGTGGGGGCGGCTGCGCTTCCCCGACGAGGAGCGGCCCGAGGTCCCGCCGCAGGGCCGGTCCGAGCGGAGCGGGGTCTGGCCGCGCGGGTAGGTTGGGGCGCCATCGATCACCGACCGCCCAGCCAGGAGGCACATGTGTCCGGTCGTCCCAGCGTTCTGCTCGTCACCGATCTCGGCTACCAGGCCCGAGGGCGGCGCTACTGCGACGAGGACATATTCCTCTCCTCGCGGCTGCGGCAGGACTTCGACACCGCCCTGTGCCACCCGCTGGACGCCGCCGCGCTGATGGACGGTTTCGACCTGGTGGTGGTCCGCAACAGCGGTCCGGTGCTGCACTACCAGCAGGCGTACCAGGCCTTCCGCGGCGCGGCCGGTGAGCGCGGCACCCGGGTCTACAACCCGTTGAACGGCCGTGGGGACATGGCGGGCAAGCAGTACCTGCTCGACCTGACCGCGGCCGGGTACCCGGTGATCCCCACCGTGGACCGGCTCGCCGACCTGGACCGGTTGCCCGACGCCGACGAGTACGCGGTCAAGCCCAAGGCCGGAGCCGACTCGGCCGGCCTGCACTTCGTCCCCCGTGGCGAGTTGGCCGGCCTGGACCTCGGGAGCGGCGACCTGCTGGTGCAGCCGCGGATCGACTTCCGCTACGAGGTCTCGTTCTACTTCGTCGACGACACCTTCCAGTACGCCCTCAACGCCCCGGACCCCGACCGCCGTTGGGTCCTGGAGCCGTACCGTCCCAGCGGGGACGACCTGGACTTCGCGCGGCGCTTCATCGACTGGAACACCCTGGACCACGGCGTCCAGCGGGTGGACGCCTGCCGTACCCGGGAGGGCGGGCTGCTGCTGGTCGAACTGGAGGACCTCAACCCCTACCTGTCGCTGGACCGGGTCGGCGGGCCGGTCGCCGACGCCTTCGTCGCCGCTGTGACGGCTTCGCTGCACCGGTTCCTGGCCCGGTGGCCGGACGGGTCGGGGCGACCGATCGACGCCTGATCCCTTGTGGCCGACAACCGGGGTGTGATAGCTATGCGAGAAGGAAACTGACGGACCGTCAGATAGCGATGCCGGCCCGGACCGTCCGACGCCCCTTCCGCCGCAGGATCTGACCGCCCAGGAGGCCCCTGATGGAGTTCGGCATCTTCCTGAATGGATTCGTACCCGGCCCGGCCGCGCACGACCGCCCGTCCGAGCACCTGGCCCTCAAGCGGGAGTTGGAGCTCGCGGTCAAGGCGGACAAGCACAACTGGAAGTACGTGTGGTTCGGCGAGCACCACACCCTCACCGAGTACAGCCACATGTCCGCCCCCGAGGTGGCGATGGGCTACGTCGCCGCCAGGACCGAGCGGATCCACCTGGGCACCGGCATCAACAGCCTCTCGCCGCGCAAGGAGCACCCGGTCCGCTACGCCGAGCGCGCGGCGATGCTGGACCACATCACCGAGGGCCGCTTCGAGTGGGGCACCGGGCGCGGCGCGGGCAGCCACGAGGTGGCCACCTTCGGGATCATGGACACCGAGTCCACCCGGGCCGAGTGGGACGAGGTCTCCCGGGAGATCGTCAGGATGTGGGAGCAGTACGACTACTCCTTCCAGGGCGAGCACTTCACCGTGCCCACCCCGCACAACATCCTGCCCAAGCCCTACGGCCACTCGCACCCGCCGATCTGGATGGCCTGCGGCAACCCCGGCTCCTTCGCCAAGGCGGGATCGCTGGGCATCGGCGGCATCGCCTTCAACTTCGAGCCGATCTACAACCTCAAGGGCCGGATCGAGGCCTACAAGGAGGCCGCCGAGAACCCGGTGGAGATCCTCGGGGACTACCAGAACAACAACGTGATGATGACCAACGGCGTGATCTGCCTGAGCGACCGCGCCCGGGCCCGGGAGATAGCCCTGTCCGCGGGGCTGGGCTACCTGGTGACGCTGGTCAACCTCTACCACGACACCATGCCCAAGTCGCTGGACGAGATCACCTGGCCGGACCCGCCGATCCACCTCGGCGCGCTGGGCGGCGAGGAGCTGCTGGACGAGCTGATCGCGGGCGGCTACCTGCTCTGCGGGACCCCGGACGAGGTGTGCGAGCAGGTGGCCGCCTATCAGCAGGTGGGCTGCGACCAGTTGGTGTTCGGCGTCACCGGCGGGCTGTCGCACGAGGAGAGCCTGGAGATGATCGAGCTCTTCGGCAACCAGGTCATCCCGAACTTCGACAGCAGCCCGGAGATCTCCACCGAGGTCTACCGCCGCGCGGCGGGCGGACCCAAGTACCCGCCCTACAACAACCCGGTCGACCCGTCCCTGCGGCACACGGTGCTGCCCCCGGCGGCGATCATCCCGCTGCCCGAGTGAACTGACGCCGGGACAGCCGCCCGAACGTGTCCCGGAAACCGGGACAGGACCGGTGCGGCTAGGGTGCTGTGCATGCGCATCTGGATCGTGGACGCCTTCAGTGACCGTCCGTTCGCCGGCAATCCCGCAGGGGTCGTGCTGCTGCGGGACTTTCCGGAGGACGGCTGGATGCAGCAGGTGGCGCGGGAGGTCAACCACGCGGAGACCGCGTTCGCGCACCCGCTGCCGCCGGGCGGCGACGCCGACTGGGCGCTGCGCTGGTTCACTCCGGCGACCGAGGTGGACATGTGCGGCCATGCCACCCTCGCGACGGCGCACGTGCTGCGGGAGACGGGCAGCGCGACCGGCACCGTGCGGTTCGCCGCGCGCTGCGGTGTGCTCGCGGCGACGGCGGACGACGACGGCAGCATCACCCTGGACTTCCCGACCTCGACGCTCACCCCGCAGCCGACGCCCGAGGACCTGCCACGGGCGCTCGGCGCCCGGGTCGTCTCGGTGCACGGGACCGCGGCCCACATCGGCGACCTGCTGGTGGAGCTGGAGGACGAGAAGTCGGTACGCGCCCTGGTCCCGGACCTGGGTGCGCTGGGCGGGGCGGCCGAGCGCGGGATCATCGCCACCGCCGTGGCCGAGGACCCGGCCCGCGGGTACGACTTCGTCTCGCGTTGCTTCTTCCCGAACGTCGGCATCGACGAGGACCCGGTCACCGGCAGTGCGCACACGGCGCTCGCGCCGTTCTGGTCGGCCCGCCTGGGCCGCTCCGAGCTGACCGGACTGCAGGCCTCAGCCCGCTCCGGCCTGGTCCGCACCGCGCTGCGCGGTGAGCGCACCCTGCTCACCGGGGACGCGGTGACCGTCATCGAGGGCGAGCTGTTCTCGGCGCCGTGACCGGTGCGCCGTACCCGTGCGCGGTCTGCTGTCGGCAGATCCGCTCGCGTCCGGGCCGGCGCGGCGTCAGGATCTGGGCATGCGACCGCTCTTCGTACTCGTGCACAGCCCCTCGGTGGGGCCCTCGACCTGGCGTCCGGTGGCGGAACGGCTCGCCGAGGCGGGCTACGACGCCCGGGTTCCGTCCCTGCTGGACGTCGGCACCGGGCCGCCGCCGTACTGGCCGGCCGTCGTGGCCGCCGTCCGCGAGGACCTGACGGCGGTGCCCGCCGACCGGCCGCTGGTGCTGGTGGCACACAGCAACGCCGGGCTGTTCCTTCCGCTGATCCGCGCGGGCCTCGACGGCACTGACGGCGGCGACGGCCGGCCCCGGCGTCAGGTGGTCGGCTCGGTCTTCGTCGACGCGGCGCTGCCCGCCCGGGACGGGGCGACGCCGGTGGCCCCGCCCGAGCTGCTGGAGTTCCTGCGCGGCAAGAGCGTGGACGGCCTGCTGCCGCGCTGGACGGACTGGTGGGACGAGGCCGACATCGCGCCCATGTTCGCCGACGCCACGACCCGTCGGACCGTCGTCGACGAGCAGCCGAGGCTGCCGCTGGCGTACTACCGGCAGACCATCCCGGTCCCGGCCGGCTGGGACGACCACCCCTGCTCCTACCTGCTGTTCGGCCCGCCCTACGAGGCCGAGGCAGCCGAGGCGCGGGACCGCGGTTGGCGGGTCGCACACCTGCCGGGGGAGCACCTGCACCAGATCGTCGACCCGGAGGCCACCGCCCGCAGCCTGGTCGAACTCGCGGGCTGAGACGCCGCGCCCGCGCCCGCGCCCACCTCTGTGCCCGTGTCTGAGTGGCGCCTGAGTAGCAGGTTGCATCCAAAGGCTTGTGGGGTGGCGCAGTTGGGGATAGAAACCTCGTTGATAACGTTGTCAGAGGAGAGGCCACCCCCATGCTCCTTCGCTACAGGCAGTCAGGACGCTTACAGGCCACCCTCGTCGCGGCAGTGGCCGCAGGGGTGCTCGCGACGAGCGGCGGGGTGGCCTCGGCCCTGCCTGCGACGTCCCCGGTTCGGCCGGCCACCGCAGGTGTCGCGTTGGTGAAGGATCCGGCGGCGCTGGTCGACCCGATGATCGGCACCGGCTCCGGCGGCGCCACCGTCGGCCAGGTGGACGCCTATCCGGGGGCGACGGCGCCCTTCGGCATGATGTCCTTCAGCCCTGACACACCGTCGCGTCCGGACGGAGGCGGCTACAACTACGACGATTCGGCCACCACCGGCTTCAGCCTCACCCATATGTCGGGCCCGGGCTGCGGAGCGATGGGCGACTTCCCCGTCCTCCCCACCGTGGGCGCGCTGAGCGCAGACCCGGCCAACAGCACCGCTGCCTTCCAGCACAGCGACGAGCATGCCACACCCGGCTCGTACTCGGTGAAACTCAACCCGTCGACGCCCGCCGCCGCCGTCCAGGCGGACCTCGCAGCGACCACCCGGACCGGCATCGGCACCTTCACCTACCCCAGCACCACCGCGGCGAACCTGCTGTTCAAGATGGGTGACGCCCAGTCAGGGAACCAGGCGGCCAGCGTCCAGGTGATCGGCGACGACCAGGTGGCCGGCACCGAGACCGCAGGCCAGTTCTGCGGTTCGCCGGGCACCTACCCGGTGCACTTCGTGGCCACCTTCAACCGCCCGTTCTCCTCCTACGGCACCTGGCAGACCGCGCCGACCGGCGCCAATGTCTTCACCACCCCCACCGGCCAACTCGACTGGAGCTACCACGAGGTGGCCAGCGGCGGCACCGCCGCCACGATCGCCCCCACCACCACGGCGGCCGGGGACAGCGCCGTCTCCTGGAGCCAGACCGACGCGCTGGCCAACACCTGGATCCAGGCCACGCCCCCGGCGCTCACCCAGGGCGACAGCTACCAGGCCAGCGTCACCCTCCAGGGCACCGGTGACGTCTACCTCAACTTCTACAACGGGCAGCAGGACGTCGGCGGCAAGCCGGTCCAGCTCAGCTCGACGCCGGTCACGCTGACCGTGGACGCCGCCGTACCCACCGGCCCGATCGGCAGCCCGCAGTTCCAGGTGCGCACCGCCGGCACCGGCCCGGTGGACCTCACCGCCTCTGCGGCGTCCATCCGCCTGGATGCGGTGGTGAAGTCGCCCGGCGCCGCCAAGGTGAGCACCAAGGGCCCCGGCCCGCAGCGGCAGCCGGCCGCGCCCGACGGCAGGCCCGCGGCCGGCGCCGGCACCAAGGTCGCCCCGCGCGGCACCGAGGCCAAGGGCGCACAGTCGCGCACCCAGGTCGCGGGCACCCAGGGACTGCAGTCCGGCGCCTGGGTCACCTTCGACACCACGACCCGTCAGCAGGTGACCATGAAGGTCGCGCTGTCCTACGTCAGCCAGGGCGACGCGGCAGCCAACCTCAGGGCCGAGGACCCCGGTTGGAGCGTTCCGGCCGTGGCCGCGCGCACCTACGCACAGTGGGACAGCCTGCTCTCCCGGATCCGGATCGGCGGCGGATCCGCGGCCCAGCGCCGGGAGTTCTACACCGCGCTCTACCACACCCTGCTGGAGCCGAGCGTCTTCTCCGACGACAACGGCCAGTACCTGGGCTTCGACGACCAGGTCCACCGGACCGCGCGCGGCAAGGAGCAGTACGCCAACTTCTCGGGCTGGGACATCTACCGCTCCGAGATACCGCTGCTCGCCACGATCCTGCCCGAGCAGACCAGCCAGATGATGACCTCGCTCCTCAACGACCAGGCGCAGGGCGGCTGGTTGCCCAAGTGGGGCTTCGCCGACGACTACACCGACGTGATGAACGGGGACGCGGCCGATCCGATGATCGCCGAGGCCTACGCCATGGGGGCGCGGGACTTCGACGCCCGGGCCGCGCTGGCCGCCATGGTCAAGGGCGCCACCACGGTGCCGACCAGCACCGCCGAGATGGGCCAGGGCTGGTACGTCGAGCGGCCCCAACTCGACGCCTACCAGAAGCTCGGCTACATCCCGAACACCACCCAGAGCTCGCTCTCGCCCGAGCCCAACGGAGCCTCCGAGACCATCGAGTACGCCACCGCCGACTTCGGCATCGCGACGCTCGCCGAGGCGTTGGGGGAGACCGACACCTACAGCACCTTCCTGCAGCGGTCGCAGAACTGGACCAACCTCTTCAACACCGCCACCGGCTACATCCAACCGCGGGACGCCCAGGGGCAGTTCCCCGAGTTCGACCCGACCACCGACGGGGTGGGCGCCTTCGGGCAGTCCGGCTTCCAGGAGGGCAACGCGGCCCAGTACACCTGGTCCGTCCCGCAGGACATCCAGGGGCTGATCACCGGCCTGGGCGGGGACGACGCTGCGAACAAGCGGCTGGACACCTACTTCACCCAGCTCCAGGCCGGTCCCAACCTGCCGTACGAGTGGGCCGGCAACGAGCCCGCCTTCGGCACCCCGTGGATCTACGACTACACCGGCACCCCCTACAAGACCACCGCGATCGTGCACAAGCTGCTCGACACGGTCTACGCGGACACCCCCGGCGGTGAGCCCGGCAACGACGATCTCGGTGCCATGAGCTCCTGGTACGTGTGGTCCAGCCTCGGTATGTACCCGGCGACCCCGGGCACCCCGGTGCTCGCGCTGGGGGCGCCGGTCTTCCCCGCGGCCGAGATCGCCGTGCCCGGCGGCCACCGGCTGACGATCACCGCGCCGGGCGCCTCCACCAGCGCGTACGTCCACGGCGTCACGGTCAACGGGAAGTCCTGGGCGCCGGCCTGGCTGTCGGCCTCGCTGATCACCGGAGCCGACCGTGCGTCAGGTCGGGCCGGCAGCAACCGGATCGCGTTCACCCTGACCGACACCGCCGATCCGACCTGGGCGGCCGCGGCCGCCGACGCCCCGCCGTCCTACCCGGCCGGTACGCTGCATTTCCCGCCGGGACGCAAGCCGGTCATCCTCACCCCGAGCGGCCCCAACCTGTCCGGTTCCACCCCGACCGGCCAGCTCTCCTGGGCCGGACCGGTGCAGAACGGCGTCGGCCCGGTGGCCGGCACGCTGGTGTCCGCCACCTCGCCGGAGGGCGCCAGCGCGGAGCACTGGACCGAGTCCTACGCGGCCCCCGACACCTGGATCTGGACCGACCCGACGACGCAGCCGACGGCGGGTCAGAGCTACCAGGGTTCGATCACCCTGGAGGGGACCGGCACCGTCTACCTGGACTTCTGGACCGGTGCGCAGGACGTCACCAGCCAGACCGTGCAGCTGTCCGCCGTCCCGCAGACCGTCACCGTGCAGGGCACGGTGGCCGCCGCTGGCGGTACCCATCTGCAGGTCCGCACGGGGGGCACCGGCTCCGTGGACCTGTACGCCAGTGCGCTGTCACTCCAGGCGCTCACCCCGGAGCAGAGCGGCTGATTCCGCGCCCGGCCCCGTGCCGTCGGCGGTCCGGTCCAGGTCAGGACCGCCGACGGCAGCTCCGAGGGGTTTGGCGTGATCCTTTCGAACCATGGCGATCACGCCGCTGTCACCGGCGGGAGGAGCGCGAGAGGGTGATTGAACCCGCTCTCAATCTCGTCCCAAGGGAGAAGCATGACCGCCATCGCCAGGATCACCGGACGCGAGATCGTCGACAGCCGGGGCAACCCGACCGTCGAGGTCGACGTCGAGCTGACGGACGGTTCGCTCGGACGGGCCGCCGTGCCCTCAGGGGCGTCCACGGGGGCCCGCGAGGCGGTGGAGCTGCGCGACGAGGATCCCGGGCGCTTCCACGGCAAGGGCGTCCAGGGCGCCGTGGGCTTCGTCAACGGTGAGATCGCCGACGCCGTGCTCGGCCTGGAGGCCGAGGAGCAGGCGGTCCTCGACGGCGTGCTGATCGAGCTGGACGGGACGGCCAACAAGGCCCGGCTGGGCGCCAATGCGATCCTGGGGGTGTCGCTCGCGGTGGCCAAGGCCGCGGCGGCGGCCCACCGGCTGCCGCTGTACCGCTACGTCGGCGGGGTGGACGCGCGGCTGCTGCCGGTGCCGATGATGAACATCGTCAACGGCGGCGCGCACGCCGACAATCCGCTGGACTTCCAGGAGTTCATGATCGCGCCGATCGGTGCGGCCACCTTCGCCGAGGCCGTGCGGATGGGTTCCGAGGTCTTCCACACCCTGCGCCGGGACCTGCTGGCGGCCGGTCACAGCACCGCCGTCGGCGACGAGGGCGGCTTCGCCCCGAACCTGCGCACCGCCGACGAGGCGCTGGAGTTCGTGCTCGGCGCCATCGAGCGCACCGGCTACAAGCCCGGCCAGGACATCACCCTGGTGATGGACCCCGCCACCTCGGAGTTCTTCCGCGACGGGGTCTACGACTACACCGGCGAGGGGCTGCGGCGGACGGTCCAGGAGCAGGTGGACTACCTGGCCGACCTGGTCGCCCGCTACCCCGTCGCCTCCATCGAGGACCCGATGGCCGAGGACGACCTCGACGGCTGGCGGCTGCTCATGACGCGACTCGGCGATCGCTGCCAGCTGACCGGCGACGACGTCTTCTGCACCAACGAGGCGCTGCTGCGCGAGGGGATCCGCACCGGGGTGGCCAACTCGGTGCTGGTGAAGGTCAACCAGATCGGCACCCTGACCGAGACCCTGGCCACCGTCGGCGCCGCCCACCGGGCCGGCTACACCGTGGTGATGTCGCACCGCTCCGGGGAGACCGAGGACACCACCATCGCCGACCTCGCCGTCGCCACCGGCTGCGGCCAGATCAAGACCGGCTCGCTGTCCCGCTCGGACCGCACCGCCAAGTACAACCAGCTCATCCGGATCGAGGAGGAGCTGGGCGCCCAGGCGCGCTACGCCGGCCGGGAGGCCCTCGGCCTGCGCCGGTAGCCGCGGCGGCGGGCGCCGCACGGGTCGGGCGCCGCGGTCACACGGTGGCCTGGTCGAACTGCTCCCAGGTGCCGATGGCGGTGCGGTTGGCGATCAGCGGAGCGGCGCCGGCGTTCTCGGCGGTGACGTACTTGCCGTTGACCTGGGCGAGCAGGCTGACCGTGCCGTTGGAGTTGGTGACCAGCTTGAAGCTCTCCCACGGGCCGATCGCGGTGCGGTTGGCGATCAGTGCCGAGGCGCCGGCGTTCTCCGCGGTGACGTACATGCCGTTGACCTTGGCGCGCAGCGCGATGTTGCCGCTGCCCGCGTCGACCACGTCGAACTGCTCCCAGGTGCCGACCGAGGTGCGGTTGGCGATCAGTGCGGAGGCGCCGGCGTTCTCGGCGGTGACGTAGTCGCTGTTGGCCCTGGCCCGCAGCGAGACCGTCCGGAGCGCCGGCGCGGTGACGACGACCGGCTGGGTGGGGCGGGTGGCGGTGAGGGCGATCTGGCCCTTGAGCATCCGGCCGCCGTCGCCGGTGAGGCGCAGGTAGTAGTCGGAGGAGCAGGCGGTGCCGTCCTCGTCCAGGGCCAGGAAGCCGGAGTTGGTGGGGGTCCAGGCCTGGGACTCGGCGGTCTTGGCGATCTGGTTGCCCTCGTTGTACTCGTCGAACATGGAGATGTAGATGCCCTGGGCGCCGACCCGGACCATGTTGTAGAACTGCCGCCACATGAAGTCGCCGTGCGCGCGCTGCCTGGCGGACACGTCGCCGGGCAGCACGCAGGGCTGGTAGTCGACGCCGTTGGCGTTGCAGTCCGCCTGGTCGGGGACGTTGATGTTCTGGTACGCGGAGTCGGAGTCGGCGGCGTTCCCGATGGCGCCGACCATCCACGGCGAGAGCATGTTGAAGGCGTGGTAGACGCCGGAGAAGCCGGCCCGGGAGCCGCCGACGCCGGTGCGCCACTCCCGCGGTACGCCGCCGATGACGTAGCAGCCCTGGCTCTTGAACCAGTTGACGACGTCCAGGCAGGTGGCGGCGTCCCAGGGGTGGTTGCTGTCGTTGAAGCCGAAGCCCCAGATGCAGACCACCGGCTTGCCGTTCTGCATGGCGTAGGCGCTGGAGGCGGTGTGGGCCTTCATCTTGTTGGTCCAGTCGGCCTTCATCTCCGACTGCATGCTGGTCCAGCCGGTGGCGTCGTACATGATGTAGAACTTGCGGCCGTACTTCTCCGCCGAGCTCCTGACCTTGGTGGCCATCGCGTCGCGGGTCGGTCCCTCACCGCCGGTGGGGTTGAAGCGCTGCAGAGCGGCGGTGTCGATGTCGTTCTGCTGCATCCACAGGAAGTGGGTGTCCACCGTCTGCTGGTCGTAGGACGAGAACAACGTGGCCGGCTGGCCGTTGCCCAGGGCGGCGTAGCCGGTCTGGTAGGTCTTGGTGTACTCCCGGTTGTCGGGCCAGCACTTGATGCCGGTGTTGGACGGGGACGGCGCCTTGCTGGAGTCGGGGCTCCAGTGCCACCAGGCGTTGATGGGCGCGCCGTCGCCGATGGCGGCGAACCAGCCCTGGTAGCCGACGGTGATCTTCCCGACCACGTCGCCGGCGGCGCTGGCCGAGCTGCTGGCCGCGGTGGCGGCCTTGGCGATGCCGAACGCGCCGGCCGCGGCGGCGGCGGTGCCGCCGAGCGCGGTGGTGAGGACCCTGCGGCGGGACCAGGTCTGCCTGCGGTGGTTCACTGACATTGCGTGGTTCTCCGTGTGGGGGGAGGAGTGGGGGAGGGGAGAGCGAGGGGGAGGTCGGAAGGGATTCAACTTGCGTGTGTGACAGCGGGTCAAGGAACTCCGGACCGGTGTGGGATACCGCTCGATCGCACCGGAATCTGTTATCCGTGACAGCGGTGGGGTCCCTGCGCGAGGGCGGGCGCCAGGGACCGGAAGCCCATGCTGGGCACACCTGTGCGAAGCTGTTCCGCGGCTTTCTGTTATGCCGCCGCCGACCGGGAACCCTCCTCTGACCATGACCGAGAATTCGCAGACCGCGGTGGTCCGTGCCGCGCAACGGGGTGACCAGCACGCCCTGGACGTCCTGGTGGCCGACTATCTGCCGCTGATCTACAACATCGTGGGACGTGCGCTGGGGGTCCCTGCCGACACCGACGACGTCGTGCAGGAGATCATGCTGCAGATGATCCGCGACGTGCGGAAGCTGCGCGATCCCGAGGCGTTCCGGTCCTGGCTGGTCGCCATCGCCATGCGGGAGGTGCGCCGGCACTGGCGGCTGCGCCGTAGCGCCCCGGTCACCGACGGCATCGACGGCCTCGACGAGGCATCGCAACTCGCAGATCCGGGAGCCGACTTCGTCGATCTGACGATCACCGTGCTGGGCCTGTCGGGCCAGCGGCGGGAGGCGGCCGAGGCCACCCGGTGGCTGGACGCCGACGACCGGCAGCTGCTGTCGCTGTGGTGGATGGAGGTGGCCGGCCGGCTCACCCGCAGCGAACTGGCCGCCGCGATGAAGCTGCCGCTGCCGCAGGCCGCGGTCCGGGTGCAGCGGATGAAGGCGCAGCTGGACGTGGCGCGGGCGATCGTGCGCGCGCTCAGGGCGGTGCCGCGGTGTCCGGAGACGGACCGGGTGCTGCGGGGCTGGGACGGGCGGCCCACCGGCCTGTGGCGCAAGCGGCTGGCCCGGCATGTGCGCACCTGCGAGATGTGCGGCGGCGTGCCGGTCGACCTGGTTCCGGCGGAGCGGCTGCTGGCCGATGTGGCGCTGGTGTCCGTCCCGCCGGTGCTGCTGCTGGGGCTGGCCGCCTCGGGACTGGGAGCGGGAGCTGGAGGCGGCGCTGCGGGCGGTGCCGGGGCCCACACGGTGGCCGCCGCGGGCCGCGGTGCGGTCAGCACGGCGAGGCGGGCCGCCTGGAAGACGGGCGGTGTCTCGGTCGGCAAGGGCGCGGTGCTCTCCTCGGTGGCGCTGGTCACCGCCACCGCGGCGACCGCCGCCTACGCCTTCGGGCTGGCCGGGCCGGCCCACGCCGGCGGCGCCGCGCCGGTGGCGACGGCGGCGCGCACGGTCGCCGCGGCGCCCTCCGCCACCCGGCCCGCGCCGACCCCCACGCCCTCGCCCAGCGCCAAGCCGAGCCCCTCGCCGTCGCACAAGCCTGCGGCGCCGAAGCCGGCGGCGGTCGACAACACCGCGCTGCCGGTGCGGGCGGCCTTCTACTACCCCTGGTACCCGGAGAACTTCAGCGGCGCGGGCAGCCAGTACACGCCCTCGGCGGGCAAGTACTCGGTGGACGTCCCGGCCACCGTCGACCGCCAGATCGAGGACATGCAGTACGGCGGTCTGCAGGCCGGCATCTCCTCCTGGTGGGGTGCGGGCAAGCGCGAGGACAAGCGGTTGCCGCTGCTGCTGTCCGAGGGCGCGAAGCTCGGCTTCTCCTGGACGGTGTACTACGAGCAGGAGGCGTACGGCGACCCCTCGGTGACGGCGATCCGGAGCGACCTGCAGTACCTGCGCACGTACTCGGACCAGAAGGCCTGGCTGCACATCGACGGCAAGCCGGTGATCTTCGTCTACGCCTCCGGCACCGACGGCTGCGGCATGGCCACCCGCTGGGCGCAGGCCAACCAGGGCGAGGGCTACTACGTGGTGCTGAAGGTCTTCGGCGGCTACCTCGGCTGCGCCGACCAGCCGCAGGGCTGGCACCAGTACGCCGACGTGCTGGACGTGCAGAAGGGCTTCTCGGCGATCCTGTCGCCCGGGTTCTGGAAGAACGACGCCAAGACCCCGGCGGTCCCGCGCGACCTCGCCCGCTTCCGCAACGACGCCACCACCGTCGCCACCTCGGGCGCCCCGTTCCAGCTGGTGGTGACCTACAACGAATGGGGCGAGGGTACGGCGGTCGAGTCCGCCACGGCCTGGTCCAGTGCCAGCGGCCACGGGGCGTACATGGACATCCTGCACCAGGTCTTCGCCGCGCATCCGCGCTGAGGGCCACCCCGCCGGCGGGGCTGCTCGGCGGTGTTGCTCGTCGGGGCTACTCGGCGATGCCGCGGGTGAGCAGCACCACGGTCACGAAGGTGCGGTAGAGGCGGATCGGGTCGTGGTCGTCCAGGTGGACCACGGTGGGGTCGGCCCGGTCCTGGGCGACCCCGGTGATCCAGGTCGCCATCTCGGCCAGGTCCGGGTTGCGGAAGCGGACGGTGAGGGTGGCGGGCAGGTCGATCCGGGGGAGCGAGGCGGTGGACAGCCCGGACACGGCCCGGTGGGCGGCGGTGCGGATCGCCTCGCGGGCGTCGGCCGGGTGCAGGCTGTCGGCGGCGAAGCGGGAGACCGAGGTCTTCACCACGGCGGCGTGGACGTCGGGGCAGAACGGCTCGATCTCGGCGGCGGTGGTGTCGTCACCGGTGATCAGCACCACCGGGACCCGGTGCCCCAGCGCGACCAGCGCGTTGATGGCGCTCTCGCCGGCGACCGACCCGTTCAGCCGCACCTCGCTGATGGCTGCCGGGTTGTAGGTGTGCGAGAGGGCCGAGGAGGTGGCCATCGAGCCGTGGTACGAGACGAAGAAGACGGCGTCGAAGGAGGCGTCCAGGCCCTGCATCATGTAGAGCGGCTTGTGCCGGCCCGACAGGTAGCGGGCGCGTCCTGACAGGGTGTCGGGGCGGAGGTTGGCCATCCGTCCGTGCGAGTCGTTGACCAGGAAGCCGACCGCGGAGCCGTCCCCCGCGCCTTCGGCGGCGCCCTCGATCGCGCCCTCGATAGCGGCGTTGACCTCGGCTTGGAGCAGGTCGCGGTAGTAGGGGTAGTCGACCCCCGAGGGCCGGCACTGCTCCCAGTCG
The DNA here is from genome assembly GCF_042510965.1 of Streptacidiphilus jeojiensis. Classification (NCBI taxonomy): domain Bacteria; kingdom Bacillati; phylum Actinomycetota; class Actinomycetes; order Kitasatosporales; family Streptomycetaceae; genus Streptacidiphilus; species Streptacidiphilus jeojiensis. Next base: position 119,258 of record NZ_JBEUKS010000007.1, on the reverse strand, counting down.
ACGACCCCGGCGGTGCCCTCCATGTCGGTGGAGACGAAGATCTTCACAGCACCGCCCTCGGGTGCATCCGCAGCTCGGGGGAGTGCTCGGTCATCACGGCGTAGGTGCTGCCCTGCTGGCCGGCGGCGCCGCCGTGGCGGCCGTCCGGGGTGAGCGCCAGCGCGCGCAGCTCGGCGCGGAAGTCGTCGGGCAGCGTCGCGGCCTCGGCCAGTGCCGAGCGACAGGCCTCGGCCGGATCCGCTCCGGTGGCGAGCAGGTCGACGATGGTGCGTGCGGTGCCGCCGCGCATGCTCAGCTCGCCGCGGCCGGTGCAGGCCGCGCCGCCGGCGCGCAGGTCGCACCAGTTCCCGGCGCCGGGGACGGCCGAATCGCCCACCCGGCCGGGGTACTTGAAGGGGTATCCGGAGGTGGAGACGCCGACGCACAGCTCGCCGGAGGAGTCCAGCGCGATGATGTTGATGGTGCCCCAGGGGCCCTCGTGCGGTGCCAGCCTGCGGACCAGGTCCAGCGCCGTGCGCCGGTACAGCGCGTCTCCGTCGAGCGCTGCGGTGTTCTCGCCCTCGACCGACTCGCCGGAGGCCCGCAGCTGCTCCCGCCACAGCGTCTTGGCCTCGTCGGTGAGCAGTTCGGCCCGGCGGAAGCCGTTCTCCTTGGCGAACAGCGCGGCGCCCTCGCCAACCAGCATGCAGTGCTGGGGCAGTCCCTCCAGCACCGCCCGGGCCACCGAGATCGGGTTGGGGTAGCCGCGCAGCGCCCCCACCGAGCCGAACCTGCGGTTGGAGCCCAGCATCACCGAGGCGTCGAGCTCGACCTCGCCCTGGGCGTTCGGCAGGCCGCCGGTGCCCACGTAGTGGTCGGCGAGGTTGTCCTCGCAGCAGCGCATCGCGGCCTCGACCGCGTCCAGGGCGGAACCGCCCCGCGCGAGCACCTCCATGCCGGTCGGCAGACCGGCCTCGCTGCGTTCGCTTCCGATGATGACGGCCTCTGGCACGGGGGCTCCAGGATGACGGTGCGGTGGTGACGTTCCGGTTGTGTACCGGGCCACTCTCGCACGGCCGATGATCACCGCGGACCGCGGGGCGTCCCCGCGCCGGCGGCGGTCAGGCCGTCGGCGGGGCGGGGGCGGCCTCCGGGACGGGGTGGAAGGTCTCCTGGAGCCGGTTGCCCTCGATGTCCGGGTCGGGGACGTACTTGGCGAACCACTGGGGGTGGTACCAGAGTTTGGAGCGGATGATCGCCATCACCGCGGGCACCAGGGTGAGCCGGACCACGAAGGCGTCCAGCAGCACGCCGGTGGCGAAGCTGAAGCCGATGGCCTTGATGGTGGGGTCGTTGGTGAACATGAAGGCCACGAAGATGGAGAACATGATCAGGGCGGCGGCGGTGACCACCCGGGCCGCCAGGCCGGTGCCGCTCTCGACCGCGCCGCGGGCGTCGTCGCTCTTGCTGAACTCCTCCTTGATCCGGGAGACCACGAAGACCTCGTAGTCGCTGGAGAGGCCGAAGATGATCGCGAGCATCAGGATCGGCAGGAAGCTGATGGTCTCGCTCGGGGTGATCCCGAAGATGTGCCGGCCCCAGCCCCACTGGAAGATCGCCACCTGGGCCCCGAGCGCCGCCAGCACCGAGAGCAGGAAGCCGATGATGGACTTGATCGGGACCAGGATGGTGCGGAACGCGAAGGTCAGCAGGATGAAGGCGAGTCCGACCACGACCACCAGGAACACCGGCAGCGCGCTGTTGAGCTTGCTGGACACGTCGATGTTGGAGGCGGTGGTGCCGCCGACCAGGACGGTCGCCCCGGTGCTGCCCTCGACGGCGGCGCGCTGGTTGCGGATTCCGTGCACCAGGTCGGCGGTGGCCGGGTCGTTGGGGCCGGTCTTGGGGATCAGCCGGAAGACCACGGTCTGCGGGGTCTGCACCGCCACGCTGGCGGTGTCCACGCCGGGGACCTTCTCCAGCCTGCCGAGGATCTGCTGGGTGTCGGCGCTGCCGGAGACCCCGTCGGCGACCACCAGCAGCGGGCCGTTGAAGCCGGCCCCGAAGCTGGCCGTGGTCAGGTCGTAGGCCTTGCGCGAGGTGTCCGAGGTGGGCTTGGAGGAACCGCTGGGCAGGCCCAGCTGCATGCTCCAGTACGGGATCGCCAGCACCACCAGGAAGGCCACCCCGGCGATCAGCATCGGCACCCGGAACCGGACCACGAAGCGGGCCCAGCGGGCGCCGAAGGTGCGCTGCGGGGCGGTGGCGCCGATGGTGGCGACCTGCTCGTGGTGGCCGCGGCGCAGCGGGGTGTCGATGAACTTGGTGACTTTGTGCCCGGCGAAGCCGAGCATGGCGGGCAGCAGGGTGAGCGCGATCAGCATCGCCATGAGCACCGCGGCCGCGGCGCTGAGGCCCATCACGGTGAGGAACGGGATGCCGACCACGGACAGCCCGCACAGCGCGATGATCACGGTGAGCGCGGCGAAGACCACCGAGCTGCCGGCGGTGCCGGCGGCCAGCGCCGCGGAGTCCTCCACGCTGAGCCCGTTGAGCAGGTTGTTGCGGTGCCTGGACAGGATGAACAGGCCGTAGTCGATGCCGCAGGACAGGCCGAGCATGATGGCGACGGTGGTGGAGGCGGAGGCGATGTCGACCACCGCGGCGACCGCGGTGACGCCCATCAGGGTGATCACCACGCCGATGATCGCGGTGAGGATCGGCAGCCCGGCGGTGACCAGCGCGCCGAAGGTGATCACCAGGATGACGAAGGCGATGACCAGCCCGATCAGCTCGGGGGCCTCGGAGGGCACCAGCCGCCAGCCGGGGTAGACGCTGCCGGAGTACTCCACCTGGACGCCGGCCTGCTGGGCCGGCTTCACCGCGGTCTTCACGTCGTCCAGGGAGGCGTCCTTCACCTGCGCGGCGGCGACCGAGTACTGCACCTGGCCCAGGGCCACCCGACCGTCCGGGGAGACCGCGTGCGCCGTGTAGGGGTCGGAGACCGAGACCACCTGCGGGACCTTCTTCAGGTTCGCGAGCGCGGCCTCGACGCCGCTCTTGTAGGGCTCGGCGCTGATGTTCGAGCCCACCGGCGCCGCGAAGACGACCTGGGTCTGCGCACCGCTCAGCGCCGGCACCTTCTTCACCAGCAGGTCCGAGACGTGCTGGGACTCGGTGCCGGGGATGGTGAAGTTGTCGTTGGTCTTCCCGCCGCTGAGCTGGCCCAGCAGGATCGCGCCGACGGCGGCGAGCAGCCACAGCGCCAGCACCAGCCGGCGGCGCCGGAACGAGAACCGGGACAGCCGGAACAGGTACGTCGACATCGGGGTCCTCCGCAGGTGCGCCCGCTCCGCCCGGGTGACGGGCCGTTGGAGCCATCATCGGGAGCGCGGGGCCGGGGGGCACGCCGGGGCGGTCATTCGGGGGCATCCGGGCGCGGCGGCGGTGGCCGGTGGTCGGCGTCCGGTCCGGCGCACACGTACTGAGCGGATTGTCTACGTCAATGTAGACGGTGCCGGTCGGCCGGAGCGCGTAGCGGGGGTCGGTATCCGGTCACCGTTTTCGCACCTGCGGGGCGGATCCGGGGCCGGCGCCTGTACTGAAGCCGTGACCGGGCGTCAAGGGGTGTGCGGTTCCGCACCGCGCCGGGGGGATCTTGCCGATTCCGGCCCAAAGGGGCGTCAGAAGACGGCCGGGAAGGGGCGGGAGCGCGTTCCGGCATTCCGGTGCGCCTCCCGGCAACGGGTCGGTTGCCGCTGATTGCACAAGCTAAGGCTTCACGACCGGGCACGGGCAACGGAGTAGAAACCCAGTGTTCACGCGAGGGTCGCGGATCGGGGATTGCGGAGGCTTGACCAGTGAGACCTTACGGAAAGCGGCGGTTGATGTCCTGCGCGGCGTTCGTCGCCGCCTCGGCGGTACTGGCCGGATGCGGATCGAGCGGCAGTCAGGGCGCCGGCGGCGGTGCCTCGGGGAGCGGCTCCTCGGGGAGCGGCGCCGGCACGGGCAGCGCCTCCGCCGGAAGCGATCCGGTGGCGGCCGGCCTGGCCATGGCGGAGCAGCAGGTGGCCAAGCTCTCGGCGACGACCGCGACCTATCCGGTGCCCACCGCGAGCGTGTCCGGGACGGCGAAGTTCAAGGGCCGGACGGTGTACTACATCCCGCTGGTGCAGCAGATACCCGGCTTCGTGGTCACCGCCGCGACCATGAAGACGGCGCTGGCCAAGGCGGGCCTGTCGCTGCAGGTCTGCAACGGCCAGGGCCAGCCGTCGGCGGTGGCGGCCTGCGTGCAGCAGGCGGTCGGGGCCAATGCGGCCGGGATCATCACCGACGCCATCGAGTACGGCATGGCGAAGAACGCACTGGACGCCGCCAAGGCCAAGGGCGTACCGATCGTCGTCGCCGACCAGATCCCGCCGACCGGCACGGCCAACGACAACGCGCTGACCTACGTCCCCGGCGCGGTCGACCAGCCGAGCCAGATCGCCTGGTGGCTGATCGCCGACTCCAAGGGCAAGGGCAACGAGATCATCGCCGCCGAGGCCGACTCCACGTCGTCGATGACGTACGTGACCGACTCCGAGCCGATCTACGCGAAGTACTGCCCCGACTGCAAGATCACCGTCAAGACCATCACCGCCACCACCGACGCGCTGCTGGCCTCGGCCACCAGCTCCAACGTGCTCAGCAACCCCGGGGCGACCTACTACTACACCGAGTTCGAGGACAGCCTGCAGGACACCGTCCAGGGCCTGCAGCAGTCCGGGCGGGCCTCGTCCATGTCGCTGTCGGTGGCGGGCGGCTCGGTGAACGGGCTGGGGCTGCTCAAGGGCGACTCCGTGGTCAAGGCCGTGGTGGCGGTGGACCAGCCCTACGCCGGTTGGGCGCTCACCGACGAGATCCTGCGCATGATGACCAAGTCCGGACCGGTCACCGAGACCTTCCCGACCCGGCTGTTCACCAAGCAGAACATCGGCAGCGTCCAGGTCACCCCGGCGGCCCAGGCCTCCGGGGAGTGGTTCGGCGACTCCTCGTTCGAGGCCGCCTTCGCCAAGCTGTGGGGCCAGGGGTGACGCCCGCTGCGGGGCCGCACCGGCTGGAGGTCGCCGGGCTGTCCAAGACCTTCGGGCCGACCCGGGCGCTGCGCGGGGTCCGGCTGCAGGTCACCCCCGGTGAGCTGCACGGCCTGGTGGGGCAGAACGGATGCGGCAAGTCGACCCTGGTGAAGATCCTGACCGGGGTGTACTCGCCGGACCCGGGCGGCAGCCTCACGGTGGATGGGCGCCGGCTGGCGCTGCCGGTGCGCCCAGCGGAGCAGCGGGAGGCTGGGGTCTCGGTGGTGCACCAGAACCTCGGCCTGGTCGACGAAAGGACCGTCTGGGAGAACGTGCGGCTGGGCCGTTACCGGGCCGGGCGGCTGTCCCGGCGGATCGACCGGAAGCAGGAGCGGCGCGCGGTCGAGGAGGTGCTGGCCCGGCTGGGCCGCCCGCTGGACGTCGGCGAGCGGGTCGGCGCGCTGTCCGCCGAGGACCGTGCGGCGGTCGCCATCGCCCGGGCGATGCAGGACCACCGCCCCGGCAGCGGGCTGATCATCTTCGACGAGTCGACCCGGGCGCTGGGGCGGGAGGCCAGGTCCCGGTTCTTCGACCTGGTCAGGTCGCTGATCGCGGGCGGGGCCTCGGTGCTGCTGATCTCCCATCAGCTGGAGGAGATCGTCGAGGTGACCGACCGGGTCACCGTGCTGCGGGACGGCGCCGTGATCGAGGCGGGCGTCCCCACCCGCGAGGTGGACGAGACCGCGCTCACCCGGATGATGCTGGGACGGCACCTGGTCACCCACGACCGGGTGGACACCCAGGCCCGGGAGGAGGCGCTGGCCTCGGTGCGGGGGCTGGCGGTCGGCCCGGTGGACGGACTGGACCTGGAGATCCGGCGCGGCGAGATCGTGGGGCTCACCGGGCTGGTCGGCTCGGGCTTCCAGGAGGCGGCCGAGGCGCTGGGCGGTGCGCGGCGGGCCCGGGCGGGCGGACTCACGGTCCGGGAACACGAACTGGCGCTGGACCGCAGGCGAGGCTGCACCGGGGACTTCGTCGCGGCGGGGGTGGCCTTCGTACCGGAGCGCCGCCTGGAGGAGGGGCTGGCCGGCGAGCTGTCGGTGGCCGACAACCTGACGCTGCCCCGGGTCCGCAGCCGCGGCAACCCGCTGCGGATCGGCGCCGCCTGGCAGGCCGAGGAGACGGCCGCGATGATCGCGCTGCTGGACATCAAGCCGCCGGACCCCGGGGCGCCGGTCGCCACCCTCAGCGGCGGCAACCAGCAGAAGGTGCTGCTGGGCAAGTGGCTGGCCGGCAAGCCGGACCTGCTGGTGCTGCACGAGCCCACGCAGGCGGTCGACGTCGGCGCCCGGCACGACATCATCGACGCGGTCCGGGCCGCCGCCCGCGCCGGCTGCGGGGTCGTCCTGGCCTCGGTCGACGCGGTCGACCTGGCGGTGCTCTGCGACCGGGTGCTGGTCTTCCGCGACGGCCGGGTCGCCCGGGAACTCAGCGGCGACCTGGACCAGGACGCCATCGTGCACGCGACGTTCGGAGCCGACGAGAGCGGAGAGGGGTGGGTGGGCTGATGGACGCCGCCCGACAGCACGACCAGAACATCGAACACGACGTCAGCCAGGACGTCAGCCAGGGCATCAGCCAGGGCGTCGACCAGGGCGCCAGCCACGACGCCGATCGGGGCGTCCCGCGCCGGCCGGTGCCCGGCCTGGCCTCCCGGGTCCGCACCGTCTCCGCGCGCTACGCGGTGATCGCGGTCTGGGCGGCCATGATCGCGGTCTACGCCGCGGCCGAGCCCGGACTGTTCCTGCGGACGCCGACCTTCCAGACCATCTTCAGCTCGCAGCAGCCGCTGGTCTTCCTCACCATGGCCCTGCTGTGCACCATCTGCGTCGGTGAGTTCGTCGACCTCTCGGTCCCGGCGGTGTTCAGCTTCTCCGCGACGCTGCTGCCGGTGCTGGTGGTCGACCACGGCTGGGCGGTGTGGCCGGCGGCGGCCGTCGCGGTCCTGGCGGGGGTGGCGATCGGCGCGGTCAACGGCCTGCTGGTGGTCGTCGCCGAGGTGAACACCATCGTGGTGACGCTGGGGATGAGCACCCTGCTCGGCGGCATCTCGCTGTGGATGTCCCATCTGAACTCGGTCAGCGGACTGTCGGCCGGCTTCGGCAGGATCGCGCTGTACGAGGTGGGCGGCCTGCCGGTGTCCTTCTACTACGGCCTGGTGCTGGTGGCCGGCTTCGCCTACCTGCTGGCGTTCTCGCCGCTGGGCCGGCACATGCGCTTCGTCGGGGCCAGCCGGGAGGTCAGCCGGCTCTCCGGGGTCAGGGTCGACCGGATCCGCTTCGGCTCCTTCGTCGCGGCCGGGCTGCTCTGCGGCGTCGGCGCGGTGATCGCGGTCGCGGCCCTGGGCGGCTACAACCCGACGACGGCCGACAGCTATCTGCTGCCGACCTTTGCCGCGGTCTTCCTGGGCACCGCGATCATCGAACCGGGGACCTTCAACCCCGTCGGCACCCTGATCGGGATCTACTTCCTGGAGACCGGGATCCTCGGGCTGCAACTGCTGGGCCTGCAGGCCTGGGTGTCGCCGGTGTTCTACGGCGGCGTGCTGGTGGTGGCGGTGACGCTGTCGACGCTGCTGCGCCGGCGAAGGCGCTAGGACGCTTCGAGCGGTACCAGGTCGTGCCGGTGACGCTCCGCCAGGAACGGCAGGGTCCCCTGCCGCAGCCACTGCTCGAAATGGTCCGAGGCGAGGTGCGTCTCGAACGCGGCCTGGTCCGTGTACTCCTCGCAGAGGACGAAAGCCGCTTCGTCCTGGGGATCGCGGTAGACGTCGTAGCGCAGATTTCCGCTTTCCGCGCGGGTGGGTGCCAGCATGTTCCGCAGGGATTCCCCGACCTGCTTCTCGGAACCCGGCTGGGCGCGGTAGCGCGCAATCACGACGTACGACATGGCCATCCGTTTCGTCCGCGGGCAGGCGGCCCGCGATGGGTACTCGCTGGTGGTGCTCGGTGCGCCGATGTGCGCGGAGCGACTCCCATAGTGGCCTACGCGGTGGCGCCGGCGAAGCCGCCGACCACGCCCGGACCGTAAACCAAAGCTTGCAAATCCGCATGGTCCGCACACGCTTTCTCGCTCCTATGCTCAGGTCACTCGGTTGGATTGAGGAAGAAGGTTCGGCGCGTATGTCAGTGAAATCAGTGCCGCGATTGGTCGGCGGGGAGTGGCGGATGCCGGCGGACGGGCGCACGCTCGACGTGCTCGACCCTGCCGACGTCCGCCGGGTGGTCGCCCGGATCCCGGCGATGACCGCTCCCGAGGTGACCGAGCTGTACGACCGGGCCGCCGGGGCGGCGGCGGGCTGGGCCGCGCTGTCCCCGATCGACCGTGCCGCGGTGATGAGCCGGGCCGCCGACACGCTGCGCGAGCGGCACGAGGAGATCGCCGCGGACCTGGTGGCGGAGATGGGCAAGACCCGGGCCGAGGCCGAGGGGGAGGTCGAGAAGGCCGCCGACTTCTTCGACTACTACGCCGGCTTCGCCCGCCGGCCGTGGGGCGAACTGCTCGCCGACGGACGGCCGGGCACCCGCACCAGCGTCCGCCGCGAACCGGTCGGGGTGGTGCTGCTGGTCACCCCCTGGAACGACCCGCTGCTCACCCCGGCCCGCAAGCTGGCCCCGGCGCTGATCGCGGGCAACACCGTGGTGCTCAAGCCGGCCACCCAGACGCCGCTGGTCTCGCTGCACCTGGCCCGGGCGCTGCACGACTCCGGGCTGCCGGCCGGTGTGCTGGGGGTCGCCGTCGGCAGCATCCGGCAGATCGAGGAGGCGCTGCTGGACGACGTCCGGCTGGACGCGGTCTCCTTCACCGGCAGCACCCCGGTGGGCCGCTCGCTGCAGCGGCGGCTGGCCGGACGCAACGTCAGGCTGCAGACGGAGCTGGGCGGCAAGAACGCCTCGGCGGTGCTCGCCGACGCCGACCTGGAGCTGGCCGTGCGCACCATCGCGTCGGCGGCCTTCGGCCAGACCGGGCAGCGCTGCACCGCCACCAGCCGGGTCGTGGTGGACCGGGCTGTGGCCGAACAGGTCGTCAGCGGCCTGGTGGCGCAGGCCGATGCGCTGCAGGTCGGACCGGGCGAGGAGAAGGAGACGGTGATCGGCCCGCTGGCGGACCCGGGGCACCGGGACAGCGTGCTGGAGCACATCGGCCGGGCGGCCGCGCAGGGCGCCGGGATCGCCGCCGGGGGAGCGGCGCCGGAGGGCGAGCAGTACGCCCACGGCTGCTACGTCCGGCCGACCGTGCTGGTCGGGGTGGACCGGGAGATGGACATCTGGCGCGAGGAGGTCTTCGGACCGGTGATCGCGGTGCAGGTGGTGGACGGGTTCGACGCGGCGGTCGAGGCCGTCAACGACTCCGTCTACGGGCTGAGTTCGGCCGTGTTCACCCGGGACCTGCGGCAGGCGGAGGCGTTCAGCGACCGGGTCAGGACCGGTCAGGTGTCGGTGAACCTGCCGACCATGGGCTGGGACGTGCACATGCCCTTCGGCGGCTTCGGCGACTCCGGCTCCCCGTTCAAGGAGCAGGGCAGCGAGGCACTGAACTTCTACACCCGGGTCAAGACCGTCGCCGTCCGCTACGACACGGGGATCTGACATGGCGACTCTCCCATCCTCCCAGGTGCGGCCTGTCGGCGTCGTCGGGGCGGGACTGGTCGGACTGGCCGTCGCCCGGCTGCTGACCCAGCGCGGCCACGAGGTGGTGGTCTTCGAGAAGGAGCCGGAGGTCTCGCTGCACCAGTCGGGGCACAACTCCGGCGTGGTCCACTCCGGGATCTACTACACCCCGGGCTCGCTCAAGGCCGTGCTCTGCCGGCGCGGGGTGACGCTGATCCAGGAGTTCTGCGCCAAGCACGAACTGGAGTACCGGGAGATCGGCAAGGTCATCGTCGCGCACTCGGACGCGGAGCTGGAGCGGCTGCGCGACCTGGAGACCCGGGCCGAGGCCAACGGCGTGCCGGGGGTGCGCTGGCTGGAGCCGGCACAGCTGCGCGAGATCGAGCCCAACGTCCAGGGGCTGGCCGCGCTGCACTCGCCGACCACCGCGATCGTGGACTACCGGCAGATCGCCAGGGCGATGGCGGACGAGATCACCGAGGCCGGCGGAAGGGTGCTGCTCGGCTGCCCGGTCACCGCGATCACCCCGGACCCGCACCACGGCGTGACGGTCCGCAGCGGGGAGCAGCAGTACCAGCTGGACCGGCTGGTGATCTGCGCCGGACTGCAGTCGGACACCGTGGCCGGGCTGGCCGGTGACCAGCCGTCACCCGCCATCATCGCCTTCCGCGGCGAGTACTACCGGCTCCGGCCGGAGCGGGCCGGCCTGGTGCGCGGGCTGGTCTACCCGGTGCCGGACCCGGAGTACCCGTTCCTCGGCACCCACCTCACCCCCAGGGTCGACGGGACCGTGGACGTCGGCCCCAACGCGGTCTTCGCCTTCGCCCGTGAGGGCTACCGGCGCAGCGATGTCAACCTGCGCGAGCTGGGCCGGGCGCTGGCCTGGCCGGGCACCCGCCGGCTGGCCAGGGAGCACTGGCGGATGGGGCTGCGCGAGATGCGCGGCTCGCTGTCCAAGCGGGTGTTCACCGCCGCCGCCCAGCAGTACGTGCCGGACCTGCGGCCGGACGACCTGGTGCCGGCCCCGGCCGGGGTCCGGGCGCAGGCCCTGGACGAGCGCGGGCAGCTGGTGGACGACTTCCGGATATCCACGGTCGGCCCGGTCACCGCCGTCCGCAACGCGCCCTCGCCGGCCGCCACCTCCTGCATGGCGATCGCCGAGCACGTGGTCGACCGGCTGGCTCCGACGACCTGACGGTCCGTCGGTCCGAGGCCTTCTTCTCCTTTACTGAATCTGATCACCTGTCACTTCGTCGCCATCCCGGCGGACATTCACGAAAGAGGACCCGCATGTTCATCGTCGACACCCAGATCCACGTCTGGAAGGAAGAGACCCCGGACCGCCCCTGGGTGCCCGGTGCCCGTGAGCGGATCCGGCTGAACGGCCACCGCGAGGAGGCCTTCAGCTACCAGGAGGCCATCGGCCTGATGGACGAGGCCGGCGTGGACCGCGCGCTGATCCTGCCGCCGTCCTGGGAGGGCGACCGGATCGACTACTCCCTGGAGGCCTGTGAGGCGTACCCGGACCGCTTCGGCATCATGGCCCGGATCCCGCAGAACAAGCCGGCCGAGGGCGCCGCGATGATGCGTGACTTCGCCCAGAACCCGCATGTCAAGGGCACGAGGCTGACCTTCCACCGGCCGATCGACCGCAACTGGATGATCGACGGCACCAATGACTGGTACTGGCCGCTGGCCGAGGAGCTCGACATCCCGACCATGGTGCACGCGCCGGTCTGGAAGGCCGAGCTGGGCACCATCGCCGGCAACCACCCCGGTCTGAAGATCATCATCGACCACATGGGCATCATGGCCCGCTGCGTGGACGACGCCATCGGCTACTGGGCCCAGGAGACCGCTGACCTGTACGAGCACCCCAACATCTACGTCAAGGTCTCGGCCATCCCCGGCTACTCCACCCAGCCCTTCCCCAACCTGAACATCGCCAAGTACGTGCACGCGATGGTGGACCGGATGGGCAAGGAGCGCTGCTTCTGGGGCACCGACATCACCCGTCTCATGGGCCACGGCCTGACCTGGAAGGACACCATCGACCAGTTCACCGAGCACTTCGGCTTCACCGAGGAGCAGCTTGAGTGGATCATGGGCCGCGGCATCAGCGAGGTGCTGGGCTGGCCGATCCCGGCCCAGGCGCCGGCCGAGGCCGTGGCGGGGACTCCGGCCGAGGCACCGGCCAAGGTGGAGGCCGCGCGATGACCGACGAGCGCCTCGACGGCGGCGAGGCCGTCCTGGCCGCCTGTCGGAGCCTGGGCGTGGACGTGGTCTTCGCGTCCTCCGGCTCGGAGTGGGCCCCGGTCTGGGAGGCGCTGGCGCGCCAGGACCGGGACGGCACCGCGGGGCCGCGCTACGTGGACCTGCTGCACGAGACCCTGGCGGTGGCCATGGCCACCGGCTACGGCCTGGTGACCCGCCGGCCGCAGCTGGTGCTGGTGCACGCGGTGCCCGGGCTGCTGCAGGGCGCCTGCGGGGTGCACGGCGCGCTGCTGGCCGGGGTGCCGATGGTGGTGGCCTCCTCGGAGTCCACCACCTACGGCGACGGCCACGGCGCCGACCCCGGCTCGCAGTGGTACCGCAACCTCTCGATCGTGGGCGGCCCGCAGGCCGTGGCCGCCCCCTGGACCAAGTGGTCCACGCAGGTCGGCGACGTCTCCACGGTGTACGGCTCGGTGGTGCGGGCGGCGGAGATCGCCGCCCGTCCCACCGCCGGGCCGGTCTACCTGAACATCCCGGTGGAGGTGCTGCTCGACGAGTGGACGCCGCCCGCGCTGGTCGGCCGGGCGATCCCGGAGGCCGGCCGGCGGGTCAGCACTGCGGCCGATCTGGAGCAGGCCGCCCGGCGGCTGCTGGCCGCCGAGCGTCCGGTGATCGTGACCGAGTCGGCCGGACGGCACGAGGACGGGTTCGAGGCGCTGCTGGAACTGGCCGAGACCCTCGCCGTCCCGGTGATCGAGCCGCAGGCGGCGGTGTGCGCCAACTTCCCGCGCACCAGCCCGCTGCACCGCGGCGGCGACACCGCCGCGGCGGTCGCCGACGCCGACCTGGTGGTGCTGCTCTGCTGCCGGGCGCCCTGGTACCCGCCGAGCGACCGGCCGGTGGCCGCGGACGTCCTGGTCATCGACGACGTACCGCACCGCCCCTACGTGGACTACCAGGTGCTGGGCGCCGACCAGTACCTGGAGGGCGACATCGGCCCCACCCTGCGCGCGCTGACCGGCGCCGTTCGGGAGTTGGGCGTGGACGAGCGGAAGGTGGCCGCCAGGCTCGCCGCGCTGACCGTGCCCCGCACCGCGCCGGCCCCCCGGCAGCCCGCCGAGCACTGGATCGACCCCGGCGACGTGGTGGACTGCCTGCGCGAACTGCTGGACCCGGACGCGGCGGTGGTCGACGAGACCATCACCCACGCCCGGACCGTGCAGCAGCGCCTGCGGGCCGACCGCCCCGGCCGCTACAGCTACGTCCAGGGCGGACTGGGCCAGGGCATCGGGGTGGCGCTCGGGGTCAAGATGGCCGACACCGAGCGGGAGGTGGCACTGGTCATCGGGGACGGGGCGATGCTCTACAACCCGATCGTCCAGTCGCTGTCGGCAGCCCGGCAGTTGGAGCTGCCGATCCTGATCGTGGTCTTCAACAACCGCCAGTACCGCTCGATGAAACTCAACCACCTGCGCTTCTACCCCGACGGTGCGGCGGTGCGCGAGGACGACTTCCGCGGCGTCGACCTCGACGGGCAGCCCGAACTGGCCAAGGTGGCCGAGTCGTTGGGCGTGCTCGGGCTCAGCCTCACCGAGCCGGAGCAACTCAAGTCCGGCCTGGCGCAGGCGCTGGCGAGCGTCCGCAGCGGGGTCAGCGCCCTGGTGGACGTCCGCGTCTCGATCTGAACAACCGTCAATCATCAAGCCCTCTCGACCTCATGGAGGTTACTGTGGCCAAACCACGCACCATCGTGCCGGAGAAGGCGCTGCGCACGCTGGTCAGCGACCTCTTCGTCGTGTCAGGGACCAGCCGGGAGCACGCCGACACCGTCGCCGACGTCCTGGTCTGGGCGAATCTGCGGGGGGTGGACTCCCACGGGGTGTCCCGGGTCCCGCGCTACCTGGAGCTCCTGGAGAGCGGTGAGGCCAAGGCCAGGCCGCGGATCCAGGTGGACCGGTTCAAGTCGGCCGTCGCCATGGTCGACGCCGACTCGGCCCCGGGCCCGGTCGCACTGACCCGGGCCATGGACGAGGCCGTGACCATGGCCCGCGAGGCCGGTGCGGCCTGGGTCGCGGTGCGCGGAACCGTGCACACCGGCGCCATCGGCTACTACACCGAACGGGCCGCCCAGTACGGGATGATCGGCCTGGGCATCGTGGCGGGCGTTCCCAACATGGCCTACCCGGGCGGCTCCGGCGCGGCCGTGGCGACCAGCCCGCTCTCGGTCGCCGTCCCCGCCGGTCGCCACCCCACGGTGCTGCTGGACATGGCCACCGCGGTGATCGCGCTCGGCCGGATCGCCCAGCACAAGGCCGCCGGGACGCCCCTGCCCGAGGGGGCCGCCCTGGCCAAGGACGGGCAGCCGACCACCGATCCGGCGCTGGCCGCGGTGCCGCTGCCGATGGGCGGGGCCAAGGGGGCTGGCATGTCGCTGGTCTTCGAGCTGATGGCCAGTGGGCTGACGGCCAACCCGATCGTCAGCTCCTTCCACAGCGACGACCCCGAGGGGCGGAAGCACCGTCAGAACGCGCTGCTGATGGCCATCGACATCGCCGCCTTCACCCCGGTCGAGCAGTTCCGGTCGCTGGTCGACGAGACCGTGGAGACCATCAAGGCACTGCCGAAGAGCGACCCGGACGGCAGGCTGCTGCTGCCCGGTGAGCGCGGCTCCCGCACGCTCGACGAGCGCATCCTCAAGGGCGTGCCGGTGCCGGACGCGCTGCTGGCCAAGCTGGTCGCGCAGGCCCAGGCCCGCAAGGTCGCCGTACCGGAGGGGATCCCCCACTAGGCACGGCGAAAGGCGACGGTCCGGACCGGGGGCGGGCACCCCGGTCCGGACCGCGTCGTTGTGGCCCTCAGCTGTCGGCGACCATCCGGTCCTCCGGGGTCAGGTGCTCCACGGTGACCCCGGTGGCCATGAAAGTACGCGTGACATATCCGGAGTCGTACACCCACAGAATGGTCATCGGGGTGTCTCCGGTGTTACGGAAAAGATGGGGTATTCCGGCTTCGACATAAGTCGTGTCGTACTGCTGCAACGCAGTCGTCACGCCGTCGATCTCGACCTCTGCGGAGCCGCCGAGGATCGTGACGTGTTCCACGCAATTGTGGGTGTGCAAAGGCGCCCCGGTGCCCACCGGGTACGTACTGATGCCAGAAGTCAAGGTGGTCTTCTCGACCGCGCTGGCACGGGTGACCAACGGGATCGTCTCCACGCTGCCACCCCTGTTGAGCCTGGTCACAGCCGCTGCTTTGATGATGGTCACGGGGTCTCCTCCAGGTTTCTTCCGGTGCCCGGTCAGGCTAGACCGCACCCGGTCCGAGCAGCGCCGCAGGACGCGCACACTAATGTTTCGCCGCCTGCACCATGAATCATCGGCCGACTGTGGACAGCCACTCGGCATTTCAGCAGTGTTAACCCACCACCAACTCCGGCGGTCTTACGAAGGAGGACGCGACGATGCGTCTTGGACCCCTTACCGATCTCAGCCCCCGGCAGCAGGAGATAAGCGACCGAATCACCGCCCGCCGGGGCGGTACCCGTGGCCCGTTCCTGGTGTGGCTGCGCAGCCCGGAACTGTGCGAGAAGGTCGAGGCGCTCGGCGCCTACTGCCGCTTCGAGTCCTCGCTGCCGCTGCGGCTGACCGAGCTCTCGCTGCTGATCGCGGCGCGCCACTTCGACGCCCAGTACTCGTGGAACGCCCACATCGACAAGGCCGTCGAGGCCGGCGTCTCCCGCGCCGCGATCGAGCGGCTGGCCCGGGACGAGGACCCGCAGTTCGAGGCCAAGGACGAGCAACTGCTGTACGCCTTCGCCACCGAGGTGCTCCAGGAGCACTTCGTCGCCGACGCCGTCTTCGCCGAGGCGCTCGCGGCCTTCGGCGAGCGGGGCCTGGTCGACATCATCGGCTGCCTCGGCAACTTCTCCATGCTGTCCATGCTGCTGAACACCTTCCAGGTGGACCTGCAGGCCGACCGCGAGCCGCCCTACCCGGACATCCGCGGCTACACCAGGGTCGCGCCCCGTTCCCGGAAGACGGCGTGAGCGCCACCCTCCAGGACACCCGGCTCGAACAGCCCGGCCGGGCGAACCTGGTCCACACCATCGGTTCGCGCTTCTCACTGATCGGCGTCTGGGTGGTCCTGGCCGTCGTCTACGCCGCCACCGAGCCGGGCACCTTCCTGACCTCCGGTACCTTCCAGACCATCTTCGGCAGCCAGCAGGCGCTGGTGTTCCTGACCGCCGCGCTGCTGTGCACCATCACCATCGGCGAGTTCGTGGACATGTCGGTGGCCTCGACGCTGGGCCTGTCGGCCATCCTGGTACCGGTGCTGACGGTCGACCACGGCTGGAACGTCTGGCTCGCCTCAGTGCTGGCGATCGCGGCGGCGGCCCTGGTCGGAGCCGTCAACGGCTGGCTGATCGTGCGCCTGGGCGTCAACACCATCGTGGTCACCCTGGGCATGGCGACCTTCCTGCTCGGCATCGCGCTCTGGGTCAGCAACCTGACCCCGGTCAGCGGACTGAGCCACAGCTTCTCGCTGATCGCCCTGCAGGACGTGGCCGGCCTGCCGCTGGGCTTCTGGGAGGGGCTGGTGCTGATGCTCGGCTTCGCCTACCTGCTCGCCTGGACCCCGCTGGGCCGCAACATGCGCTTCGTCGGCGCCAACCGCGAGGTCAGCCGACTGGCCGGGATCCAGGTCAACCGGATCCGGTTCGGCTCCTTCATCGCCGCCGGCACCATCGCCGGTGTGGGCGGGGTGCTCTCCTCGGCCGCCACCGGCGGGTTCGACCCCACCATCTCGCAGAGCTACCTGCTCCCCATCTTCGCGGCCACCTTCCTCGGCACGGCCGTGCTGGAACCGGGCCGGTTCAACCCGCTCGGCACGCTGATCGCCGTCTACTTCCTGGCCACCGGCATCCTCGGCCTGCAGCTGCTCGGTGTGGCCGGCTGGGTCTCCGACGTGTTCTACGGCGGCGCCCTGGTGATCGCGGTGACCCTCTCCACCCTGCTGCGCAGGCGCTCGGTCTGAGCACCGCCGGCCGTCCCACCCCCACCCCCCCTTTTCTTCAAGGCCCGTACAGAGGAAGGCGCTACCGCTATGCGTAAAACCGCTCTGACGTTCCGCTCCGGCCGTTCCACCAGATCCGCCGGTTCCACCGGACCGCTCGGCCGCCGTGCCGCGGCGCCGGTGGCGCTGGCCGCCGTCGTCGCCATGGCGCTGAGTGCCTGTTCCTCGTCGTCGACCGGTACCGGCGGCAGCGCCGGCTCCTCCGGTTCCGCGCCGGCCGCCGGCGGAACCGCCACCGCCACCGCCAATGTGGCCAAGCTGACCGAGGCGCTCAGCAGTTATCCGGTGCCCACCGCGACCCTGTCCGGGGTGTCCGCGCTCAAGGGCAAGACCGTCTACTACATCCCGATCACCCAGCAGGCGGCCCAGTTCACGGTCACCGGCACCGCGCTGAAGCAGGCGCTCGCCTCGGTCGGTGTCAACCTGCAGATCTGCAACGGCGGTTCCAACCCCTCGACCATCGCCGCCTGCGTCAACCAGGCGGTCGGCGCCGGGGCCGGGGCCATCGTCACCGACTCCATCCCCTACGCGCTGGCCGGCAACGCCCTGGACGCGGCCCGGGCCAAGAAGATCCCGGTGCTGGTCACCGACCAGATCGCGGACAGCGCCCACCCGGCCGACTCCACCCTCGGCTACATCGAGGGCGCCGGCAGCGCGCAGCTGGTCGCCATCGCCGACTGGATCATCGCCGACTCCAACGGCAAGGCCAAGGTCGTCCTCAACGAGAGCACCGACTCCCCTTCCACCGTCGCCTATGTGACGAAGGCTCAGGAGGAGTTCAAGCAGCTCTGCCCGGACTGCTCGGTGACCGTCAACAAGATCTCCTCGGCCAACTTCTCGCTGATCGCCTCCTCGACCAGCTCCACCGTCCTGCGCACCCCCGGGGTGCAGTACGTGGTCTCCGAGTTCGACCAGTACCTGCAGGTCACCCAGGGCGGGGTGCAGCAGTCCGGCAAGGCCGCCTCGGTCAAGGGCGTCTCCTCGGCGGCCGGGACCGCCGGACTGACGCAGCTCAAGTCGAAGAACTTCCTCTACGTCGACGCCGGCCAGGCCTCGGCCTACCAGGGCTGGGCGACCGCGGACGCCGCGCTGCGGCTGATGCTGGGTCAGACCCTGCCCGACTACACCATTCCGATGCGCCTGTTCACCCGGGACAACGTCGGCTCGATCACCATAGACAGCGCCGACGAGGCGTCCGGCGCCTGGTTCGGGCCGACCGACTTCACCTCGAAGTTCAAGACCCTCTGGGGGGCGGCGTAGATGACTGCCGAGCACTTCGCCGGGCCCGGCGGGCCCGGCGCCGTGCCGCGGCTCCAGGTGACCGGGGTGAGCAAGACCTTCGGTTCCAACCGGGCCCTGCACGAGGTGAGCCTGGAGGTGGCCGCGGGCGAGATCCACGGACTGATCGGGCAGAACGGCTGCGGCAAGTCCACCCTGACCAAGATCCTCACCGGCTACCACGCGGCCGACCCCGGCGGCTCCATCCTGGTCGACGGCCGGTCACTGCGCCAGCCGGTGCGGCCGCTGGACGCCCGCGCCCACGGGGTGGGCGTGGTGCACCAGAGCCTGGGCCTGGTCGACGACCGCACCGTGGTGGAGAACCTGCGGCTGGGCCGGTTCCGCGCGCACGGCGTGGCCCGGCACATCGCCTGGCGGCACGAGCGCGAGCAGGCCCGGGCGGTGCTGGAGCGGCTGGGCCGCCCGCTGCCGCTGCAGGCGCTGGTGGGCAGCCTGTCCGAGGAGGAGCGCGCCACCGTCGCCATCGCCCGGGCGCTGCAGGACACCCAGGACGGCCGGGGCGTGGTGGTCTTCGACGAGTCCACCCGCTCGCTGACCCGGGCCGCGCTGGAGGCCTTCTACGCGATGCTCGACGACGTCGTGGCCACCGGCACCTCGGTGCTGCTGATCAGCCACAGCCTGGAGGAGGTGCTCGCCGCCACCGACCGGGTCACCGTGCTGCGCGACGGACGGACCGTGGCGTCCGGCCTGCGCACCGCCGACCTCAGCGAGGCGGACCTGGTCCACGCGCTGCTGGGCCGGGCGCTCGACGGCGCCGGGGCCCGCAAGCCGGCGGACCCGGACCGACCGGTGGTGGAGATCCGCGCGGTGGCCGGCAAGGGCGTGCAGGAGGCCGGGCTGGACATCGCCCGGGGCGAGATCGTCGGGGTCACCGGGCTGACCGGGGCCGGACACGAGGAGCTGCCCTACCTGCTGACCGGCGTCAGGACGGCGGAGCAGGGAACGGTGTCGATCGACGGCAGGGCCGTGCGGCTGGCCGGACTGGACTGCGCCGGAGCGATCGAGGCCGGCATCGTGCTGGTGCCGGAGGGCCGGGAGCGGCAGGGGCTGGCCCTGGAGCTGTCGGTGTCCGAGAACCTGGTGCTGCCGCAGCGCGGCGGCCCGGGCCGCCGCGCGCTGTCCCGGCTGGACCGTTCCCAGGACCGCGAGCTGGTGGCGGAGTGGGTGCGGACCCTGGACATCAGGCCGCCGCGCCCCGAACTGAACGTGGGTCAGCTCAGCGGCGGCAACCAGCAGAAGGTGCTGCTGGCCAAGTGGCTGGCGACCCGGCCGCAGCTGCTGGTGCTGCACGAGCCCACCCAGGCGGTGGACGTCGGGGCCCGGCATGCCATCGCCGAGGCGATCAGGGCCGCGGCCGACGCGGGCTGCGCGGTGCTGGTGGCCGGCTCCGACGAGAACGAACTGGCGGTGCTCTGCGACCGGGTGCTGGTCTTCCGCGATGGCCGGATCGCGGAGGAGCTGACCGACGACGTGCCCGCCGAGCGGATCGTCCAGGCAATCTATCGGGATGCTGTGCGGCGACCTTTGCGCAGGTCAAGGGTTCCGCAGCGGACGAGGAGAACGTAGGGTCACGGCCAGAGCGGTACCCGCGGGGCAGTTCCTCCGCGCAGCAGTCAAGCACCATGCACACAGCACGAAGGAGTCCTGTGGATCGCATAACCGTGATGCGGAGCTTTGTGAGCGTCGGCGAGCAGGGCAGCTTCAGCCAGGCCGCCCGCCGCCTCGGCGTCTCCGGCTCGCTGGTCTCCCGGCACATCACCGAACTGGAGCACCAGTTGGGGACCCGGCTGGTGAACCGGACCGCCCGGGCGGTCACCCTCACCGCCACCGGACGCCGGTACTTCGACTTCGCCCAGCGCATCATCGACGAGATCGACACCGAGGACGCCGCGCTGCGGGGGGCGCAGGACAAGGCCGAGGGCCAGCTCGCGGTGATCTGCCCGAAGTGGATCGGGAACCTGGACCTGGGGGAGGCGATCGCGGACTTCGCGGTCGACCATCCGAAGATCCATGTCCGATTCGAGGTGGGCGGAATGTCGGACCGCACCTTCGACTTCCTGGACCGCGGTTATGACGTCGCTTTCCACACCAGGGGGCTGCGCGATTCCACCCTCCTTGTGCGGAAGGTGTCCGACCTCGATTTCATGCTGTGCGCGTCGCCGGACTACCTCAAGCGGCACCAGCCGCTCGTGGACCCGTCCATGCTCGCCGACCACGAATGCCTCGTGCACATCAACGACCCGCTCTGGCGGCTCTACCGCGAGGGCCAGGAGACGCACCTCAAGGTGCTGCCGACGGTGTACTCCTCCAACAGCTACCTGACCCTGCGCAAGGCCGCGGTCCGCGGCCGCGGGCTGGCCCTGATGCCGGTGCGCACCGTGGCCGAGGACATCAGGAGCGGGGTGCTGGAGCGGGTGCTGCCCGAGTACGCGGGCCCGGCCCGGTCCCTGTACGCGGTGCACTCGCCCGGCGCGCACACGATGCGCAAGGTCAGGGTGTTCCTGGACTACATCTCGGCCTGGTTCAAGCGGAACCCGATGACCACCGCGGGGACCCTGCACGACGTGCAACCTTAATGTGCCGGCTGCTGCCGTCCACCGCCCTTGAAGGGTGCGGGCCGCCCCGCCTAGGCTGGCCGTGAATTCACGGGGCCGGCAATTCCGGGGTATCGCCCCCATTTCCGAGTGCGCGAGTTCGCCGAATACGACGGGAAGGCCCCATGGCAATTATCCGGATTGAGCGCGCGGTGTACGGGGTCGAGGACGTGGCCGAGTGCACCAGGTTCTTCGAGGATTTCGGACTCGACCCGGTGCGGAAGTCCGACACTGCGGTCGGCGCGTCGGTCGAACTGGCCACCAGGACCGGTCAGATCGTGGAACTGCGGCCGCTCGACGACCCCGACCTGCCGGCCGGCGTCGAGCCCGGGTCCACGATCCGCGAGATCGTCTGGGGCGTCGAGTCCCAGGCCGACCTGGACCGGCTGCACGCCGAGCTGAGCCGGGACCGCGAGGTCACCGTGGACGGCGACGGGGTGCTGCACACCGTGGACGAGACCGGCTACGGCATCGGCTTCGCGGTCGTCGCGCCGCAGGATTCGCATGATGAGGATTCACAGCCAATTGCCAGGCCGGTGAACCAGCATGGGGACGTCCGGCGCTGGAACGCCCCGATCGACCCCTTCGGGCGGGTCCGGCCGCTGCGGCTGTGCCATGTCGCGCTGAACATCCCCAAGGAGGGGCGCGAGCGGGCCACCGGTTTCTACCTGGACCGGCTGGGCTTCCGCGCCACCGACGTGGTCAAGCCGATGGGCACCTTCATGCGTGCCGAGGGCGACTCCGACCAGCACACCATGCTGCTGTGCCACCGCCCGGACCGGGCCGGCCTCAACCACACCGCCTATGAGGTACGGGACTTCGACGAGGTCGTGCTCGGCGCCAACCACATGATCGAGCAGGGCTGGCGCGAGGCACGGAAACTGGGTCGGCACACGGTCGGCTCCAATGTCTTCCGCTTCGTGCACGCCCCCTGCGGGGGCCGGGTGGAGTACGCGGCCGACATGGACCGTGCGGACGACAGCTTCGAGACCCGGGTGCACGAGACCACGCCGCCGCACCACATCTGGACCCTGCAGACCAACCGCGAGCAGACCAACCGCGACAACGATCGAGAGGGCGAGGCATGACCGCCACCAGCTCCTACCCGCCCCTGGCGCTGTACATCGACGGCGCGTGGACCCAGGGCAGCGGCACCCGCCGGGAGCCCGTCGTGGACCCGGCCACCGGGCAGGTGCTCGGTGAGCTCCCGCTCGCCGAGCCGGCCGACCTGGACGCCGCGCTGGAGGCCGCCGACCGCGGCTGGCGCAGCTGGCGGGACACCCCGATCGAGACCCGCTCGCGGATCCTGCACACCGCCGCCCGGCTGCTGCGCGAACGCGCGCAGGAGATCGGCCGGGTGATGACCATGGAGCAGGGCAAGCCGCTGGCCGAGGCCGCCGGCGAGGTGCTGCGGGTGGCCAACCTGCTGGAGTGGGACTGCGAGGAGGCCCGCCGGGCCTACGGCCGGATCATCCCGACCGGACCGGGCGAGAACCTCACCGTGCTGCGCGAGCCGATCGGCCCGGTCGCCGCCTTCGTACCGTGGAACTTCCCGGCCGGGAGCCCGATGCGGAAGATCGCCGCCGCGGTGTCGGCCGGCTGCTCCATCGTCATCAAGGCCTCGGAGGAGGTTCCCGGCACCGCCGTCCTGATCACCCGGGCGTTCCACGACGCCGGGCTGCCGGCCGGGGTGCTCAACCTGGTCTTCGGCGTGCCGGAGGAGGTGTCCAGCCATGTGATCGTCTCCCCGGTGATCCGGTTCGTCGCCTTCACCGGGTCCATCCCGGTGGGCAAGCACCTGGCCCAGCGGGCCGCCTCGGTGATGAAGCCCTCGGCGATGGAGCTGGGCGGCCACGCCCCGGTGATCGTCTGCGCGGACGCCGACCCCAAGTCGGCGGCGGTGGCCTGCGCCCGCGGCAAGTACGCCAACGCCGGCCAGGTCTGCACCTCGCCCAGCCGCTTCTTCGTGCACCGCTCCATCGCCGAGGAGTTCACCACCGCCCTGGTCGAGGCCAGCGAGGCGGTCCGGGTCGGCAACGGGCTGGAGCCCGGGGTGCAGATGGGCCCGCTGGTCAACGCCCGCCGCCGGGAGGCGGTGCACCGACTGGTCACCGACGCCAGGGAGAAGGGCGCCACGGTCCTGACCGGTGGTGAGATCCCGGACGGGCCGGGCTACTTCTACCCGCCCACGGTGCTGGTCGACGTCCCCGCGGACGCGGCGATCCTCTCCGACGAGCCGTTCGGCCCGCTCGCCCCGGTGATCGTCTTCGACGACCTGGACGAGGCGCTGCGGCAGGCCAACGCGCTGCCCTACGGCCTGGCGGCCTACGGCTTCACCAACCGCGCCGACACCGCGGACCGGCTGGTCCGCGGCTTCGAGGCGGGCATCCTGTCGATCAACCACACCGGCGGCTCAGTGCCGCAGGCGCCCTCCGGCGGCTACAAGGAGAGCGGCTACGGACGCGAGGGCGGCGCCGAGGGCCTGGACGGCTACCTGGTCACCAAGCGGGTCTCGCACCGGCTGCAGGCCTGACATGGGAGGCCTGAGATGAGGTGGATACGCTTCCGGGCCGGTGGGCGCACCGGCTTCGCCGCACTGGACGAGGTGGGGGTGCACCCGGTGCACGGCGAGCCCTGGGCCGAACCCGAGCCCACCGGTGAGCTGCTGACGCTGGATCAGGTCGAGCTGCTGCCACCGGTGGTGCCGCCGACCTTCTACGCGGTGGGCTACAACTACGCCGACCACATCCGCCACGTCGCCGAGCGGATGGGGACGAAGCCCAACCTGCCCGAGCGGCCCGAGGTCGGCTACCGGGCCGCCAACGCGCTGACCGGCCACGGGCAGCCGGTGGTCCGTCCGGCCGACTTCACCGGACTGCTGGAGGCCGAGGGCGAGTTGGTGGCGGTCATCGGCCGGCGGCTGCGCCGCTGCTCGCGGGAGGAGGCCAGGGCCGGGGTCTTCGGCTGGACGATCGGCAACGACGTCAGCGCCCGCGAGTGGCAGCGCGCCGACCGCACGTTCTGGCGGGCGAAGAACAGCGACAGCTTCAAGCCGATGGGGCCGTGGATCGAGACCGAGGTCGACCCGATGGCCTCCACCACCACGGTGACGCTGAACGGGGTCACCGCCGCCGAGTTCGCCACCGGCGGCATGATCTTCGACCCCTACGACTACATCGTCGAGACCTCCCGCTACATCACCCTGCACCCGGGCGATGTGCTGTGGATGGGCGCCGACGCGACCGTGGCGATGAACGTCGGCGACACGCTCTCCGTCGAGATCTCCGGTATCGGCGTCCTGAGCAATCCCGTCGTCCAAGAGGAGCCGCCCTCGGCGGCCGAGGAGAACCCATGAGTACCCGACCTGCCTACATCCACCACGTCAACTTCCCCACCACCGACCCCGATCGCACCGCCGCCTGGTACACCCAGGTGTTCGGCCTGAAGCGGATCACGCCCAAGAGCAACACCAAGGTCGTGCTGATGACGCGCGGCAACTTCGACCTGCACTTCACCCCGGTCGAGGAGATGGACCGGATGTCGCCGTACCACTTCGCGATGGAGGTGGAGGACTGGGACGAGTTCCTGGCGCACCTCAAGTCGCTGGGGATCCGGCACACCCGGCCGATCGAGCGCCCGGAGAACAACTCCAAGTTCTGCTACATCCACGACCCCGACCACACCATGATCGAGCTGGTCTACCACGGCAACCGACCGCCCCTGGGCGGCGGTAAGCCGGCGACCGCGCACGGAGCTGAGTGACCCGATGCCTTACGCGAAGACTGCTGACGGCACGTCCGTCTACTACGAGACCCACGGCGAAGGCCCCGCCGTCGTCCTGGTGCACGGCTCCGGCGGGCACCACGCCGCCTGGTGGCAGCAGGTGTCGGCGCTGAGCCGCCGCTACACCGTGGTCACCCTGGACCTGCGCGGCTTCGGCCGCACCTCGGACGCGGCCGCCGCGGTCGACCTCAGCGAGGGGCTGGACGCGGGGCTGTTCCCCGGCGACATCATCGCGGTGCTCAAGGACGCCGGGATCGACCGGGCCGTGCTGGCCGGCCAGTCCATCGGCGCGGTGGCCGCTCTGCGCGCGGCGCTGGCCGAGCCGGGGCTGGTGGCCGGGGTGGTGCTGGCGCACTCGCTGGGCGGCATCAGCGACCCCGAGCTGTCCCCGCTGGTCGCCGCCGACCGGGCCGAGGCGGTGAAGCTGCCGGTGCTGGACCGGCTGCTGACCCGGGCCTTCCGGGAGACCGACCCGGCCAAGACCTTCCTGTTCCGGCAGATGGGCACCTTCAACCGGGCCAAGATGCAGGACCTGCGGAACCTGGACACCGACGGCCCGACGGTGGCCGAGATCAACGCCTCCGGCATCCCGATCTACTTCCTGGCCGGCGCTGACGACGCGGTGCTCAGCGGCAAGACCGTGACCCGGGCCGCCGAACTGCTGGACCACGCGCACCTGGACCTGGTCCCGGACGCGCCGCACGCCATGTACTGGGAGAAGCCCGAGCTGTTCAACGCGGCCCTGGAACGCTTCCTCCAGCTGGCCTACCCCAACGAGGAGACGGTGACCGCATGAGCGCCCCATCCCTGGCCCTGGCCACCCGGTTGATCGAGGACGCGCGCAAGCACGCCACCGAGCTGGGCAAGGCGCTGAGCATCGCCGTCGTCGACTACGGCGGCTTCATCGTGGCGGTGGAGCGGATGGACGGCGCCCGCCCGATGACCCCGAGCATCGCCCTGTCCAAGGCCTACTCGGCGGCCGTGATGCAGCGTCCGACCGTCAAGCTGCAGGGCTGGTCCGCCAGCGACCCGGTCTTCTTCAGCCAGGTCGCCCGGATGGGCCAGCACCCGATCGTCGCCACCAAGGGCGGCTTCACCCTCAAGCAGGACGACGAGATCATCGGCGGTGTCGGCATCTCCGGCGGCAGCCCCGACGAGGACGAGGCCATCGTCCGGGCGATCGTCGCCGCCGCCGGCCTGAGCACCGACTTCCCGGACTGGGCCGGCCTCAAGAAGGATGTCGAGAACCGTGGCTGACGACTTCAAGTACCACATCGACCACCATGCGGGCCTGACCCCGCCGGCCGCGCTGCTGGAGGCACGGGCCGCCAACCTGCGCGGCGAGCTGGACGATGCCGGGCTGGACGCGGCCGAGGACGCCGCCGTCGCCGAGGCGGTCAGCACCCAGCGCAGGCTGGGCCTGGCGGCGGTCAGCGACGGCTGGTTCCGCAGGTCCGACCCGCTGAGCGTGGTCCACGACGGTGTCTCCGGCTTCGGGCCGGAGCTGCTCGGCGGGCCGGTGGCGGAGCTGCTCGGCGCTTCGGTCCCGGTGCGCCGCAGGGCGGTCGGGCCGCTGGAGCGGGCGGCGCGGCTGGCGCAGCACGAGAGCAGCGCCCTGCGCGGGGTCACCGAGTTCCCGCTGCTGGTCTCGCTGCCGTCGCCCGGCTACGTCGCCGAGCTCTCGGCCGTCGAGGGCGAGCAGCCGAAGGCCGTCGAGGAGGCCGGTGCGGCCCTGGGCGCGATCATCGGTGCGGAGGTCGCCGCGCTGGCGGCCGAGGGCGTGGCCTACGTACTGCTGCACAACCCGCTCTACGGCTTCCTGCTCAGCGCGCGGGGGGCCGAACGCGCCGCCGGACTGGGCCTGGACGCCGTCGAGCTGGTGGAGCGGATGCTGGCCGCGGACGCGGCGGTCCTCGACGGCCTGGAGACCCCGGACACCTTCCACCTGGGCCTGGACCTCAGCACCGGCGGCGCCGCCGACCTCACCGCCGGCTACGCCGACGCGCCGCTGGCCGTCTTCCAGGAGCGCCAGCCGTTCGACCGGATCTGCGTCGAGTACCCGGCCCTGGAGCAGGCCCGATTCCCGCTGTCCGGGGTACGCCCCGGCGTCGTGGTCTCACTGGGCCTGGTCGACGTCCGCACCCCCGAACTGGAGTCGGTCGACGAGATCGTGGCCCGGGTGGACGCCGCAGCCGAACAACTCGACATCGACGACATCGCCCTGTCGACCAACGGCGCCTTCACAGCGGAGAGCGGCCTGACCGCCAATCAGGAGCGGCTCAAGCTGCAGCTGGTGGAGATGGCAGCGCGGTACTTCTGGGGCAACGAGCTCTGACCACGGGCGGGTGCTGTCCAGCGAGCGACCGGGGGGACGCTCGCCGGGCAGCACCTTTTTCGTTGCGCCGGACGGCGGCGCCCGGTCACGCCGACTCGCGTACCACCAGGCGGCAGGGGACCTGGTGCAGGCCCGGGCTGGGGTTGGTGTCGATGGCCTCCAGCAGGCGCAGGGCCGCGATCCGGCCGATCTCGACCAGGTCGACGTCGATGGTGGTCAGCGGGGGGCGGGCGGCCAGGGTCATGGTGTCCCAGTTGTCGTAGCCCACCACCGCGACCTGTTCCGGGACCGGCACGCCGCGTTCGCGCAGGGTGTCGGTGACCCCTCGGGCGATCTGGTCGTTGCCGCAGAAGATGGCGTCCGTGTCGGGCGCCGCGCGCAGCACCGCGTCCGCGGCACGGCGGCCCCAGGCCTCGCTCCAGTCGCCGAAGTGCACGCGCCCGGTGGAGAGTTCGAGGGACGCCTGCTGGAGCAGCCCGGTGGTGAAGCGGGCCCGGTCGCTGGCGGCGGCGTGGTGCGCCGGTCCGGTGACATGGGCGATCCGGGTGCGGCCGGAGCCGAGCAGGTAGTCCACGGCCAGCTGGCAGCCGTGTCTCTCGTCGGAGACCACCGAGGTGTCGGCCGGGTCGGTCGACGGTGACAGGGCGTAGACCACGGGGATCTCCCTGACCCCGGTCAGCGGCGGACGCGGATCGGTGCGGCGGCCGGTGACGATGATGCCGTCCACCCGACGGTCCATCAGATTGCCCAGATGGTGCTGCTCGCGGATCTGGTCGCCCCTGGTGTCGCAGAGCAGCACCGAGATCTTCCCCGCGCCCAGCGCGTCCTCCGCGCCCAGCAGGACCGGGGTGCTGAAGCGGCCGATGCCGTCGGTGGTCATCAGCCCGACGGTCCAGCTGCGCCCGGTGTGCAGGCTCTGGGCCTGCGGGTTGGGGCGGAAGTCCAGGGCCTGGACGGCGTCCAGCACGCGTTGGCGGGTCTCGGGACGCATCCTGCCGTTGCCGCTGAGGGCTTTGGACGCAGTCCCGACGCTCACACCGGCGAGCGTGGCCACGTCCGTGAGGGTGGTGGCCCTCGTCCTGGCGGGAGAGCGAACCGGGTCCGACACGGGCAATCCTTTTCTCACTTGGGCTTGGTTCCCTCATAGTGCCAGCGAAGACCCGTGCTGACCAGTCGTGGGCAGACGAAAACCCGTCTTGCGCAAGCCCTTGACGGCCCGCCAGGTTGACCTTACGTTTCCGGCTTGGAAAAGGTTTGCTCAGCTTTCCAGCTCTCCTGCTTTCCCGGCAACGAACTTGGGAGTTCCATGTCCCGCACCGTCTCCACCTCCACCCCAACCGCGACCGGCCCGGTCCGGCTCGGCCCGCAGGCGCGGGCCGCTCTGCGACCCACCGCCGGGCCGACGGTGACCGCGGGGTTCTGGGCCGAACGACGGCTGGCCAATGCCCGGGTGAGCATCCCGCAGGGCCCGGAGCTGCTCGAATCCGCGGGCAATCTGCACAATCTGCGTCTGGTCGCCGGCGCCGAGGAGGGGGCCTTCGAGGGCCACTACCCCTTCGTGGACTCCGACGTCTACAAGTGGCTGGAGGCGGCGTCCTGGCAGCTGGCCCAGGGCGACGGCGACACCGGCGCGCTGGCCGCCGAGGTCGAGCGCATCATCGCGCTGGTCGCGCAGGCTCAGGAGGAGGACGGCTACCTCAACACCTGGTTCCAGACCGGAAAGGGCGAGGGCCGCTACTCGGACCTGCGCTGGGGCCACGAGCTCTACTGCGCGGGCCACCTCATCCAGGCCGCCGTCGCGCACCACCGGGCCACCGGGGGCGGGCAACTGCTCGCCGTCGCACGGCGTTTCGCCGACCACATCGACTCCGTCTTCGGACCGGAGCACAGCGGGCGGCCGATCGACGGCTTCGACGGCCACCCCGAGGTGGAGACCGCCCTGGTGGAGCTGTACCGGGAGACCGGCGAGCAGCGCTACCTGGACCTGGCCGGCTACTTCGTGGACCGGCACGGCCACGGGCTGCACGGCAACGAGGCCTACTGCCAGGACCGGGTCCCGCTGCGCGAGGCGGAGACGGTGGAGGGCCACGCGGTGCGCCAGCTCTACCTGCTGGCCGCCGCCGCCGACCTGGCGACGGAGACCGGCGAGGCGGCGCTGACCGAGGCGTCCGAGCGGCTCTGGCACGCCATGGCCACCACCAAGACCCATCTGACCGGCGGGGTCGGCGCGCACCACGACAAGGAGGACTTCGGCGACCCCTACGAACTCCCCAACGAGCGCGCCTACTGCGAGACCTGCGCCGCCATCGCCTCGATCCAGTTCAGCTGGCGGCTGGCCCTGCTCACCGGGCGGGCCCGGTACAGCGACCTGATCGAGCGCACCCTGTTCAACGGCTTCCTGGCCGGGGTCTCGCTGGACGGGGAGACCTGGCTGTACGTCAATCCGCTCCAGGTGCGCGACGGTTACGTCGACGCCGGCGGCGACCAGTCGTCGCGCCGCACCCGCTGGTTCCGCTGCGCCTGCTGCCCGCCGAACGTGATGCGGCTGCTGGCCAGCCTGGAGCACTACCTCAGCTCCACCGACGGGAACGGCCTGCAACTGCACCAGTACGCCTCGGGCCGTTTCAGCGGGGACGCCGCCGGCGCGCCCGCAGTTGTGAGCGTTAACACCGACTATCCGCGGGACGGCCGGATCCGGGTCACCGTGGAGCAGAGTCCCGGGCAGCCGTGGACGCTGTCGCTGCGCATCCCGGAGTGGTGCGACCGCTACTCGCTGCGGCACGGCGGCAGCGGCGACCCGGTCGCCGAAGCCGTCGCCGCCGAGGGGTGGCTGCGGGTGGAGCGGACCTGGGCGCCCGGGGACGAGCTGGTCCTGGAGCTCGACCTGACCCCGCGTCTGGTGGTCGCCGACCCGCGGGTGGACGCGGTGCGCGGCTGCGCGGCGATCGAGCGCGGCCCGCTGGTGTACTGCCTGGAACAGGCCGACCACCCCGGCGGCGGGCTCGACGACGTGTCGATCGACCCGGCCGTCCCGCTCACCGTCAAGGAGCGCCCCGACCTGCTCGGCGGCGTGGTCACCGTCCTCGCGGCAGGCAACCGGAGCACCCCGCCGCCCACCGCGTCCGGCTGGTGGCCCTACCGCGCCCGCCCGGAGGCGCAGAGCGACAGTCCCGCGCCCGCCCCGGACGGGGGGACCGCCATCGAGCTGACCGCCATCCCGTACTACGCCTGGGCCAACCGGAGCAGCGGCGCCATGCGCGTCTGGCTGCCGACCGACTGAAGAACCGTCAGCACCACCCCTGTCCCATTCCCGTGTCGTACCGACACCGCAGACAACGAGGTCTACCAGCATGAGACATCTGAGCCGTACCCTCCTGGCCACCCTGCTGGCCACCGGCACGCTCGCCTCCGCAGTCGCCTGTTCCTCCGGCGGCGGCTCGGCGACCGGTTCCGGAACCGCCAAGGCGTCCACGTACACCTTCTGGGACCCGTACCCGCAGTTCGACGCCGGCTCCGCCTGGGCCAAGCTGGTCGCCTCGTGCGGCACCCAGGCCGGGGTGACCGTCAAGCGCACCGGGATGGACACCACCGACCTGGGCAACAAGGCCCTGCTCGCCGCCCAGCAGGGCAACGCCCCGGACGTGATGCTGGTCGACAACCCGGTGGTGTCCACGCTGGTGCAGGCCGGGATCCTGAACAAGACCAGCGACCTGGGCCTGGACACCTCCGCGATCCAGGCGAACATCATCGGCGCCGGGACGGTCGACGGCTCCGCCTACGGCATCCCGATCGGGGCCAACACCCTGGCGCTGTACTACAACAAGAACGTGCTGAAGGCCGCCGGGGTCGACCCGACGGCGATCAAGGACTGGGCCTCGCTCACCGCGGCGCTGAACAAGGTCAAGGCCGCCGGCAAGAAGGGCATCACCTTCTCCGCGATCGGCACCGAGGAGGGCAGCTTCCAGTTCCTGCCCTGGTTCTGGGGCGCCGGCGGCGACCTGACCAAGCTGAACAACGCCAACGGCGCCGCCGCGCTGTCGCTGTGGAAGGGCTGGGTCTCCGACGGGCTGGCCCCCAACGACGTGCTCAGCAACACCCAGACCACCAGCTGGCAGGAGTTCGCCACCGGCCAGTACGCCTTCGGCGAGAACGGCACCTGGCAGCTGGCCAACGCCGACAAGGCCGGGTTCCCGTACGGCGTGATCAGCATCCCGGCGCAGAACGGCGGGGCAGCCCCGGCGCCGACCGGCGGCGAGTTCGTCACCGTCCCGGTGCAGAAGGACTCCTCCCGGTACGACACCACCAAGAAGATCGTCACCTGCCTGACCAGCTCCGCCAACCTGCTCTCCACCGACACCACGCTGTCCTACATCGCGCCCACCAGCGCGGTGCAGACCCAGCAGGTGGCGGCCAACGCCGAGTTGAAGCCCTGGGTGACCGCGGTGGCCGCGGCCAAGGGGCGGACCAGCGGCGGTCTGGGCACCAAGTACCCGGTGATCTCCGAGCAGATGTGGACCGCGGTGCAGTCGGCGCTGTCCGGCGGCAAGAGCCCGCAGGCCGCCCTCGACGCGGCGCAGACCGCCGTCGCCAACCACCAGGGCTGACCGGCACCCCCTTCGAGGGCCTGTCCCTGGACGTCGCCACCGCACCGAGGAGCCCCGTCAGCATGACCACCGTCCGAGCCGATCGCCTCCAGCGGTCACCAGCCACGTCCAGGGCGACCCCCGCCGAACCGACCGAACCGCTCGACCCCGCCGCGCGGACCCGGCGGCGCCGGCAGCGCCGCCGCAGCCAGCTCACCGCCTGGGCGTTCATCGCGCCCCTGGTCGGCTACCTCGCCGCCTTCTACCTCTATCCGCTGTACCGCAACCTCGATCTGAGCCTGCACCACTACACGGTCCGCTCCTTCGTCGACAACGACGCCCCGTTCTCGGGCTGGGCCAACTACTCCCAGGTGCTGCACGACCCGACGTTCTGGCCGGCCATGCGCAACACCATGGTGTTCACGCTGGTCTCGATCCTGCTGCAGTACGCGGCCGGACTGGCGCTGGCGGTCTTCTTCAACCGCGGCTTCCGGCTGTCCGGCACGCTGCGGGCGCTGTTCCTGGTGCCCTGGCTGCTCCCGCTGATCGTCTCCTCCTCGACCTGGGCCTGGATGCTCAACAGCGAGTCCGGGGTGGTCAACTACGGACTGCACCTGGTGGGGGTGGCACCGGTGGACTGGCTCACCTCGCCCAGCTGGGCGCTGACCTCGGTGATCGTCGCCAACATCTGGATCGGCATCCCGTTCAACCTGGTGATCCTCTACAGCGGCCTGCAGAACATCCCCGGCGAGCTCTACGAGGCGGCCTCGCTCGACGGCGCCGGGACCTGGCAGCAGTTCCGCCGGATCACCTTCCCGCTGCTGCGACCGGTCTCGGCGATCACGCTGCTGCTCGGCCTGGTCTACACGCTCAAGGTCTTCGACCTGATCTGGATCATGACAAAGGGCGGTCCCGGGAACGCCTCGTCCACCCTGGCCACCTGGTCCTACCGGTTCGGATTCGGCTCGCTGCTGCCGCAGTTCGGCCCCGGGGCCGCGG
Source organism: Streptacidiphilus jeojiensis (assembly GCF_042510965.1). Taxonomy (NCBI): domain Bacteria; kingdom Bacillati; phylum Actinomycetota; class Actinomycetes; order Kitasatosporales; family Streptomycetaceae; genus Streptacidiphilus; species Streptacidiphilus jeojiensis. The sequence continues at coordinate 86,672 of NZ_JBEUKS010000007.1, read as the reverse complement.
TCGGCAACATCCTCATCCTGATCGCCCTGGTCTTCGGCCTGCTCTACATCCGCGTCCAGAGGAGGCAGAACGCATGACCCGCTCCCGCACCAGGACGGCCGTCGGCGTCGTGCTCACCGCACTGATGCTGTTCCCGGTCTACTGGATGGTCAATGTCTCGCTGACGCCGCAGCAGGACATGCGCAAGGACCCGCCGGACCTCTTCCCGCTGCATCCCACCTTCCAGGGCTACCAGGCCGTCCTCAACGACCAGCTGCCCTATCTGCTCACCAGCCTGCTGATCGGCCTGGGCACGGTGGCGCTGACCCTCGCGGTCTCGGCCCCGGCCGCCTACGCGCTGGCCAAGCTGCGTCCCCGGGGCGGCGGGGTGCTCGGCATGGTGCTGCTGATCGCGCAGATGATCCCCGGCATCGTGATGGCCATGGGGTTCTACGGGATCTTCCTCAACTACGGTCTGATGAACACCTGGTGGGGCCTGATCGTGGCCGACTCCACCATCGCCGTGCCGTTCGGCGTGATGATCTTCACCGCGTTCATGTCCGGCATCCCGGACGAGCTGACCGCCGCAGCGCTGATCGACGGCGCCGGCAGCGTCCGCACCTTCTGGTCGGTGGTGCTGCCGGTCAGCCGCAACGCGCTGGTGACCGTCTCGCTGTTCAGCTTCCTGTGGGCCTGGTCCGACTTCGTCTTCGCCAACACCCTCGACAGCGGCGGCTCCATGCAGCCGATCACCCTCGGCATCTACCGCTACATCGGCAACAACAACCAGGAGTGGAACGCGATCATGGCCACCGCCGTGGTGGCCTCGATCCCCGCCGCGCTCCTGCTCGTGCTGGCCCAGCGCTATGTCGCGGCCGGCGTCACCGCCGGTGCGGTCAAGGACTGAACCGCCGCCGGCCCCTCGTACCGCTCCTCCGCACCACGGCACCAACCGCCCGGCACCACCCACCCGGCACCCGTCAGGAGAGCACCCGTGACCACAGCAGGTTCCCGTGCGGGCAGGGCAACCGCCCTGCTCGGCACCGTAGCCCTCGCCGTCTCGGCCACCACCCTGGGCAGCACCGCAGCCCATGCCGCACCCAGCGCCGCCACCACCCTGGTGGTCGACGCCAACCAGCCCTTCCGCACCGTCACCCATGTCGCCTCGGGCAGCCTCTACGGGCTGGCCAACGCCGGAGTCCCGGCCGCGAGTGTGGTCGCGCCGCTGCACCCCAACACCTTCGTCCAGATGGCGCCGGGCGGTACCCAGCTGCCCAACGGCGAGCCGGCCCCGGCCGGCGACGCGCTGAAGGTGGCCGCCGAGGCCGCCGGCGCCGGGGCCAAGGTGGTGGTCCGGATGCCCGACTGGTACCCCAACTTCCCCTACCAGTGGGTGAGCTGGAGCAACTGGCTGTCCGCCGTGGACACCCAGGTCGCCTCGGTCAAGGCGTCCGGCGCGAGCAACATCAGCGCCTACGAGCTGTGGAACGAGCCCGACTGGACCTGGAACACCAGCTCGGCGGGCAGCTTCGACTCCGGCTGGGCCACCACCTACAAGGAGGTGCGCGCCAAGGACACCAGCACGCCGATCCAGGGCCCGAGCTACTCGGCCTGGAACCTGGGCTGGATGACCACCTTCCTCACCGACGCCAAGGCCAGCGGCACCCTCCCCGACATCGTCAGCTGGCACGAACTGCAGGGCGACGCCAACATCGCCGCGGACGTGGCCGCCTACCGCAACCTGGAGACCACTCTGGGGATCAGCCCGCGGCCGATCGCCATCGAGGAGTACGGCACCACCAGCGAGGTCGGCGTGCCCGGCGCGATGGTCGGCTATGTCGCCAAGTTCGAGCGCGCCGGGGTGAACAACGCCGAGATGGCCTTCTGGAACCACTACGGCACCCTCGGCGACACCCTGGTGGACACCGGCGGCGCACCGAACGGCGCCTACTGGCTCTACTCCTGGTACGGGTCGATGACCGGCAGCATGGTCACCACCGTGCCGCCCGCGCAGACCGGCATCGACGGCGCCGCCTCCGTCAACAGCGCCGGCAACCAGGTCAGCGTGGTCTTCGGCGGCGGCAGTGGCGCCAGCGCGGTCACCGTCAACGGGCTCGGCTCGCTGAGCGCCTTCGGCAGCACCGTGCACGTCAAGCTGGAGTACACCCCCTCGCTGGGCCGCACCACCGCCGTCTCCGCCCCGTTCACCATCTCCGACACGGACTACCCGGTCGTCAACGGCTCGATCACGGTGCCGGTGGCCACCAACGCGGCCTACGGCTACCACCTGGTGGTCACCCCCAGCGGCAGCTCCAGCACGCTGGCCGGGACCTACCAGATCACCAACGTCAACAGCGGCCTGGCACTGGACACCGCGGGCGCCGGCACCGCCCAGGGCACCCTGGTCGACCAGGCCGCCTCCAGCAGCGGCAGCGACCAGTCCTGGACGCTGACGGCCGCCGGATCCGGCCTCTACAAGATCGTCAACAAGGCCAGTGGTCTGCTGCTGGGCATCACCAACGCCGGCACCGCCGACGGCGGCACCGCGCTGATCTGGGGTGACAACGGCACCGCGGACCACCTGTGGCAGCTGATCCCGGCCGGCAGCGGCCACTACAAGATCGCCAACTACAACAGCGGTCTGCTGCTCGGCGTCAGCAACATGAGCACCGCCTCCGGCGCCCAGGTGCTGCAGTGGGACGACAACGGCACCGCCGACCACCTGTGGAACCTGACCGCCCGCTGACCCGGCGGCGCCACCGGCCCGCCCCCGCCGTCCTGGACCTCAGGGCGGCGGGGGCAGCGGCTGTTCGGACCAGATGGTCTTGCCCCGGGGGTTGTAGCGGGTGCCCCAGCGGCTGCTGACGTGCATCACCAGGAAGAGCCCGCGGCCGCCCTCGTCGCCGTCGGCGGCCAGCCGCATGTGCGGTGCGCTGCTGCTGGCGTCGGAGACCTCGCAGGAGAGCGTGCCGGCCCGGATCAGCCGCAGCGTCACCGCCCCCTGGCCGTAGCGGATGGCGTTGGTGACCAGCTCGCTGACGATCAGTTCGGTGGAGTCGACCAGCTCGTCGAGCCCCCAGGCGGTGAGCTGGCGCCGGGTCAGATCGCGGGCGGTGGAGACGATGGACGGCTCGGCCGGCAGGGTCCAGTGCGCGACCTGGTCGGCGTCCAGCACGCTGGTGCGGGCCAGCAGCAGGATGGCGTCCTGCTCGGGGCGGTCGGTGGCCAGGGCGTAGGCGACGGCGTCGCACAGCGACTGCAGGTCCTGGTCGGGCTGGGCCAGCACCTGGGCCAGCCGGCCGCTCCCGTTCCCGCTCCCGTTCCTGGCTCCGTCGGCATTCCCGTTCCCGTTCCCGCTCGCGCCGCCCGCGGCCCGCAGGCCGTCGGTGGCCAGGGCGAGCAGGCTGCCGGGCGGCAGCCGCAGCTGCGCCGAGGGGTAGCCCGCCTCGCCGGAGCCCAGCCGGGCTCCCACCGGGACGTCCAGCGGCAGCTCGGTGCCGTCCGGGCCGAGGACCAGCGGCGTGCGGTGCCCGGCGCTGGCACCGTCGCAGCCGCCGGTGACCGGGTCGTAGACCAGGTAGAGGCAGGAGGCGGTGGCCGGCTCGCCGCCGCTGTCGCGGGCCAGCCGCTGCATGGTCTCGTCCAGCCGGCCCAGCAGCTCGTCCGGGGCCAGGTCCTGGGCGGCCAGGGTCTGCACCGCGGTGCGCAGCTGGCCCATGGCCGCGGCGGTCTCGATGCCGTGGCCGGCGACCTCCCCGACCACCAGGGCCACCCGGGCCCCGGACAGCGGGACCAGGTCGTACCAGGCGCCGCCGGTGCCCGCGGGCAGGTAGAGGTGGGCCGTGGTGATCGCGGCCAGCGGCGGGGGCGGGGAGGGCAGCAGATGGCGCTGGAGCGCGGTGGCGATCGAGCGCTGCCGGGTGAAGCTGTGCGCCCGTTCGACGCTCATGGCGGCCCGCGCGGCCAGCTCCCCGGCCAGTTCCAGGTCCCGCTCGGTGAAGGGCTCCCGGTGCCGGTCCCGGTAGAAGCCGACCAGGCCGAAGAGCACCCCGTGCGCGGCCAGCGGGGCCACGATCAGCGAGTCCACCAGGGCGTCGTCCACCTGGCCGGCGCCGGGGGAGCGCAGGTAGGGCCACTGGTCCAGTCCCTGTTCGGCCAGGTCGGTGAGCAGCCGCGGCCGCAGGTCCTCCAGGCTCTGGGTGAACGGGGTGGGGAACGGCACCGTGGTCAGCGCCCCGAGCTGCACGGAGCCGGGCTGCTGCGCGCCGGTGGAGCGGTGCGCCACCCGGCGCAGCGGCAGTGCGGCGTCCACCGGGCCCGGGCGCAGTTCCTGGCCGCGCAGGGCGTCGTCGCGCAGGTCCACCACGACCGTGTCGGCGAACCTGGGCACCGCGACCACCGCCAGCTCGTCGGCGGTGGCGGCCGGGTCCAGTGAGGTCCCGATGGTCCGGTGGCCTTCGTGCAGGGTGGCCAGGCGCTCCAGGGCCTGCTCACGCTCGGTGACGTCCTCGACCACGGCGGCGAGACCCAGCACCTGCCGCGCCTCGTCCCTGAGCCGGAACAGCGAGACCGAGGCCACCATCTCCCGGGTCGGGTCGCCGGGCGGGAAGCCCCGCACCAGCCGGCCGCGGACGGCGGTTCCGGAGGCCAGCACGGCGCGGGCGAGGTCGGCCACCTCCGGGGTGATCATGTCCGGGGCGACCTCGTCCAGCCGGTGGCCGCGCACATCGTCGTCGGGCAGGCCGCGGACGCCGCGGGCGGTGTGGTTGAAGCGGACCACCCGGAACTGGTCGTCCAGGATGAACAGGCCGGACAGGGCCTCCTGGAACAGGGCGTCCAGCAGGGCCGTGTCGGTCGCGGCCGGCCGTCTCCCGGGCATCTCCGCCTCCGTCCCTGCTCCGTTGCGCCGGTTCACCATCAGCATCACAGCGCTCCGGTGTGCCGCAACTCGGCCGGCCGGACGGTTGCTCCGCCGGGGATGGGTGGGAGACGTGTCGGTCCCCGATGAATCGGTGGTCTGCCGTTCCACGAACGTTCAACCGTCGGCCCCTGACTGCGGTGTGGTCATGTCATAGGTTCCCTGAGTGTCTTGTGAGAAGGGGCTATGGGGACGCAACGTGTGGTGCGGGCTCGTGGGGTGACCAAGTGCTTCGGCGATGTCGTCGCACTGGACGGTGTCGACCTGGATCTGCTGCCCGGGCGGATCCACGGTCTGGTCGGGCCGAACGGCGCGGGCAAGACGACGCTGCTCGGGCTGCTGCTCGGGCTGGCCGTCGCCGACTCCGGCGACCTCGAGATCCTGGGCAGGCCGGTCGGGCGGGCCCTGGCGGCCCCCGGCGGCGTCGCCGGATTCGTGGACGGGCCCGGCCTGTACCCCTCGCTGACCGCCCGGCAGAACCTGGCCGCGCTGGCCGCCCTGCGCGGCCAGGACGCCCGGACGGCGCGGCCGCGGATCGACGGCGCGCTGGCCGAGGTCGGGCTCACCGACGTCGCCGACGACAAGGCGCGCGGCTTCTCGCTGGGGATGCGTCAGCGGCTCGGTCTGGCCGCCGCCCTGCTCACCGACCCCCGGCTGCTGGTGCTCGACGAGCCCGCCAACGGTCTCGACCCGGCCGGCAAGAAGCACGTCCACGGCGTGCTCACCCGGCTCGCGGCCGAGGGCACCACGGTGGTGCTGTCCAGCCACCGGATGGACGACCTGGAGGCGCTCTGCTCCGAGGTCACCATTCTGGCCACCGGACGGGTCCGCTTCTCCGGCCCGCTGGACAAGCTGGCGGGGGAGAGCCGTGAGCTGGAGTACCGGCTGCTCAGCTCGGCCCCGGAGGCCACGCGCCGGCTGGCCGCGGGGACGGCCGGGATCCGCGTGGTCGAGGAGTCGGCGGCCTGGCGCGGCGCCGAGGCGCTGGTCGTCAGCGCGCAGCTGCCCGCGCTGGACGAACTGGTGGCCGCACTGGTGCGGGCGGACATCGCGGTGCGCGAGCTGGCCCCCGTGGTGTCGCCGCTGGAGGCCGCGTTCCTGGCCCTGACCGAGCAGCAGGAGGCCGACGCATGACCATGACCGTCGCCGACGACCAGGTCGACGGCACCGAGGCCGGCCCCGAGCCCGACGCCGTCCGGGTGCCGGTGACCCGCGCCTACCGCTTCGAACTGGTCAAGCTGGTCTCGCAGTGGCGGATCCGGCTGCTGGTGCTGGTCTGCTGGATCGTGCCGGGGCTGTTCGTCGCCGCGGTGAGCCAGCAGAGCACGCTGCCCACCGACACCCTCTTCGGCCGCTGGATGCACGCCACCGGATGGGCCGGACCGCTGGTGGTGCTGGGCTTCGCCGGCTCCTGGGCGCTGCCGCTGATCACCTCGGTGGTCGCCGGCGACGTGTTCGCCGCCGAGGACCGGCTCGGGACCTGGCGCCATCTGCTGGTGGCGGTCCGCTCGCTGCGGCGGATCTTCGCGGCCAAGGCGCTGGCGGCGCTGACCGTCATCCTGCTGCTGGTGGCCGGGCTGGTGGCGTCCGCCTCGGTCGGCGGCCTGCTGTCGGTCGGCGACCAGCGGCTGGTCGGCCTCGACGGTCATCTGCTGTCGCCCTCCGGCGCGGCCGGGAACGTGCTGCTCGCCTGGGTCTGCGTGCTCGCCCCCACGCTGGCACTGGCCGCGATCGGGCTGCTCGGGTCGGTCGTGCTGGGGCGCTCCCCGATGGGGCTGCTGCTGCCGGCGCTGGTCGCGGTCGCGATGCAGTTGGCGCAGATGCTGCCGCTGCCGGTCGCGCTGCGCCTGGCCCTGCCCGGTTACGCCTTCATCGCCTGGCACGGGCTGTTCACCAGCCCGGGGCAGCCGCGCGAGCTGCTGATCTCGGTCGCGGTCAGCCTGGTGTGGATGGCGGTGGCCACCTGGCTGGCCTACCGGCTGTTCCTGCGGCGGGACTTCACCAATGCGAGCGACGACGGCATCGGGCGCCGCGCGCTCCCGGTCGCGCTGCTGCCGCTGGTCGCCCTGCTGGCCGTCGGTTTCGGCGCCGTCGCGGTGGCCACACCCTCGCTGGGCTCCGGGATCTCGCAGGCCAAGGTGCAGCAGTCGGTGGCCACCGCCTTCGCCCACCTCTACCGGCTGCAGACCGAGCAGCTGCAGCGCCCCGCCGTCACCGAGGCGCAGCTGCAGGCCACCGCGGTGTGCGACCGCAGCGACGGCCAGGTCGACCCCGAGGGTCCGGGCAACGACTGGCGCTGCGTCGTCAGCTGGCACCTGCCCGGCGCCGCGGCCCCCGGGTCTGCGGTCTACCAGCTCGACGTCACCTCGGACGGCCGGATCGAGGCCGACGGTGACGGTCCGAAGGACGTGAACGGCTATTTCCTGGTGCGGACCCCGACCGGGGACGCGCCGAACCCGCTGTGGCAGTTCGACAGTGATGTCGAGCTGATCCCCGCCTCCCCGAAGGGATGAGTCCATGCAGGTAACGCGCCGTCGCCGGGATGTCGAGAAGGAGCAGTTGGTCCTCCTCGGAAGATCCGTCAGCCGCCGGGCAACGCTGGTCACCGCATGCGTGACCGCGCTCGCCCTGGCCGCCACCGGCACTGCCTTCGCCTCGACGCACCAGTTCGGCACCCAGCAGGTCGGCCAGGTCACCTCAAAGGGCCAGGTCATCTCCAGCGACCAGTACATCGCCCCGTACGGCAGCCGGCTGGTCATCAACGACGGCAAGATCATGTCGTCCACGGTCAGCCCGGACGGCGGCCACCTCGCCGCCGCGGTCACCGACGGCGACGCCGCGCTGGTGGTGGTGGACCTGAAGACCGGTCAGGTGAAGCAGCGGATCGGCAGCGCCGCCGCGGACGACCTGCACATCAGCAGCAGCTCGGTGGGCCAGGAGGGCCCGACGTACTCGCCCGACGGCACGCAGCTGTGGCTGGGTCAGACCGACGGCTACACCAGGTTCACCGTGAACCCGGACGGCACCCTGGCCAACCCGGTGGCCGTGCCGATCCCGGCCGACGGCGCCAAGCACGCGCTGGTCGGCGCGGCGGTGTTCTCGGCCGACGGCTCGACCGTGTACTCCGCCGTCAACGGGCAGAACCGGGTGGTGGCCATCGACGCCGCCACCGGGACGGTCGAGCAGAGCTGGGCAGTGGGCAACGCCCCGCGCGGCCTGGCCCTGGTCGGCGGCAAGCTCTACGTCAGCAACGAGGGCGGGCGGGCGGCGAAGGCCGGGGAGTACACCCTCAACTCCTACAACACCCAGGTGCCGGCCAGCCCGGTGACCGGTGCCACCACCACCGGCACGGTCAGCGTCATCGACCTGACGAACCCCTCCGCCGCCGTCGGCAGCATCGACGTCGGCCTGCACCCGACTGCGGTGTACGCCAAGCAGGGAGCGGTGTTCGTCACCGACACCGCCAGCAACGACGTCGCGGTCATCGACACCAAGCGCGGCAGGGTCGTGCAGACCATCGCCACCCAGCCCTGGCCGGAGGCGTCGGTGGGCTACGAGCCCGACGCGGTCACACTGACCGACGACGGCCACCTGCTGGTGACGCTCGGCCGGGCCAACGCGGTCGCGGTCTACCGGTACACCCGGCCGCAGGAGCCGGTCAGCTATGTCGGCCTGCTGCCGACCGACTACTTCCCCGCCGAGATCACCACCGTGGGCACGAAGGTGGTGGTCTCCAACACCCGTGGCATCGACGCCCTGCGGCCCACCACCGCGGCCGGCCACGACACCCACGACACCACCTCCAGCCTGACCCAGTTCACCCTGCCCAGCGACAGTGTCATCAGGGCCCAGACCGCCAAGGTCTTCCAGCAGAACGGCTGGACCAAGGGCGCGGTCACGCTGGCCACGGGCAAGGCGAGCAGCCACGCCAAGCCGGTGCCGGTCCCGGCGCAGATAGGCGCCCCGTCGACGATCAAGCACGTCTTCCTGATCGTCAAGGAGAACCGCACCTACGACCAGCTGTTCGGCGACATGGCGCAGGGCAACGGCGATGCCGCGCTGGCCCAGTTCGGCGAGAACGTGACGCCCAACCAGCACGCGCTGGCCGAGCAGTTCGGTCTCTACGACAACACCTACGACATCGGCACCAACTCCGCCGAGGGCCACAACTGGCTGATGCAGGCCGACGACCCGGAGTACACCGAGTCCTCGGCCGGCGAGTACCTGCGCAGCTACGACACCGAGGACGACGCGCTCGGGCACCAGGAGTCCGGCTTCCTGTGGACCGGCGCGCAGGCCGCGGGCAAGACCGTGCGGGACTTCGGCGAGTTCCAGCAGTTCCTCACCAAGCCGGCCACGGCCAGCTGGCAGAACCTGTACTGCGACGCCAAGACCATGGACGCCACCGGCCAGGGCACCGCCTACACCCTGAACTCCTCCTCGCCGATCCCCTCCCTCAACAGCGTGTCGGTGCCCGGCTTCCCCAAGTTCGACACCAGCGTCCCGGACCTGTACCGGTACGAGATCTGGAAGCAGGACTTCGAGAAGAACGGCCCGGCGAACCTGAACATGTTCTGGCTCTCCAGCGACCACACCGGCGGCCCGGCGAGCCCGGCCGCGCAGGTCGCCGACAACGACCTGGCCACAGGCAAGATGATCGACGAGATCACCCACAGCAAGTACTGGAAGGACTCGGCGATCTTCGTGGTCGAGGACGACTCCCAGGCCGGCCTGGACCACGTCGACGGCCACCGGGCCCCGATCCAGATCATCAGCCCCTACGCCCAGCGCACCGGCGTGGTCGACGACCACTACTACACGCAGATCACGATGATCCGCACCATCGAGCAGATCCTCGGGATCCACCCGATGAACCAGAAGGACAGCGCGGCCACCCCGATGACCGCGGCCTTCACCAGCAAGCCGAACTACACGCCGTTCACCGCGCTGCCCAACCGGACCTCGCTGACCGACGGCCTCGCCACGCCGCCCAGTTGCGGCGTCGACACCCCGGCGCCGCAGGACCCCGCCGCCGCGACGGTGCCGGCCACGACCACGCCGCCGGCCAGTGAGAAGGCGGTCGCGGCCAAGTGGGCCGGCTGGAAGGCGCAGCAGCGGCTCACCGGCACCAACGCGGTGCCCGACTACGCCAACCCGGCCCAGATGAACCACCTGACCTGGTACGAGACCCACAACTGGAAGACGCCCTACCCGGGCGAGACCACGATCTACGCCCCGAACGATGTGCCGGGCGCGTACATCCCCTCCTCCGACACCGACGGCTGACGGTCCGTCATGACGCCGCTTCTCTGAGGCGGCGTTAAGGCCGGCCGATGGGTGCCCGAAGGCGCGGTTGGTGTGCTGGTCGAGGTGTCGGGGACGGACCCCGGCACCTCGACCGGAAGAAGGACACCATGCGTTCCAAGACCCGTCTGGCGGTCGCGACCGTGGCGATCGCCCTGCTGACCGGCGGCAGCGTGGCCGCCGCCGAGGCCTCGACCGCCACCCCGTCCAGCGCCTCGCCGACCGTCACCTGCAAGACGCCCGCACCGGGCGGCTCCGCCAACCCGGGCCCCGGCGGCAAGAAGCCCATGGTGCCGCCGGGTACCCCGGACCCGCAGGAGAGCGCTGCCCTCGCCAGGATCCTCGGCGTGAGCCGGGCCCGGGCTACCGCCGTCCTGGAGCGGCTCGACGTCCTCTCCCGCGGGACCGTCCACGGCGTCGAGGTCACCGACCCGGGGTTCCGCTCGCTGGCCGCCTCGCTGGGACTGACGCCCACTCAGTTCAACACGGATCTGATGCACATGAAGGAGTCGCTGTCCGCCATGCCGGCTCCGTCCGGGTCCGCGAAGAGCTGACGGTGCGCCGGTCCGGGCGGAGCACAATGGGCTGATGCGGATCCTGGTGGCCGACGACGACCCGGCCGTGCGGCGGTCCCTGGGTCATGCGCTGCGCCGCGACGGCTTCACCGTCACCGAGGCGGCGGACGGCACGGCCGCGCTGGCGGGCGTCGTCGAGGCGCGGCCGGCGGCGATCGTGCTGGATGTGATGATGCCCGAGCCGAACGGGCTGGAGGTGTGCCGGATCCTGCGCCGGCGCGGGGACGAGACCCCGATCCTCATCCTGACCGCCCGCGACCTGGTCGCCGACCGGGTCGCCGGGCTGGACGCGGGCGCCGACGACTACCTGGTCAAGCCGTTCGCCCTGGACGAGCTGCGGGCCCGGCTCCGGGCGCTGCTGCGGCGCAGCTCGCGGACGCTGGAGGCGCGGGAACTGCTGCGCTACGCGGACCTGGAGCTGGACGCCGCGCAGTGCCGGGTCCGCCGCGGCGGCCGGCTGCTGGCGCTGACCCGCACCGAGTACGCGCTGCTGGAGCTGTTCCTGCGCAACCCGCGCCGGGTGCTGGGCCGCAGTGCGATCTTCGAGGCGGTGTGGGGCTACGACTTCGGCCCCGGGTCGAATGCGCTCTGGGTCTACATCAGCTACCTGCGGGGCAAGTTGGAGGCCGGGGGCGAGCCGCGGCTGATCCAGACCGTGCGCGGACTCGGCTATGTGCTGCGGGAGGAGCCGTGACCCGAGGAGCCGTGACCCGAGGAGCCGTGAGCGGGTGAGCCTGCGCAACCGCGTCGCGCTGGCCGGCGGACTGGTGGTGGCCGCCGCCCTGCTGCTGGCCGCACTGGTGCTCTACCCCTCGGCCGACCGCGACCTGCACGACCAGTTGGACAGCACCCTGGTGTCCACCGCGGCCAGCTCGCCCAGGTTCAGCCAGGCGCTGAAGCAGAAGGTGTCCCAGTCCGGCGACGGCTTCCCGGCCACCGGCGTGCTGGACATCGGCGGCACGCTGGTGCAGTTCCTGCCGTCACCGGTGCAGCCCGGCAGGGCGGAACTGGCCGACATCACCGTCCAGGACACCGCCGTCGCCACCGGCAGCCGGTCCGCCTACTTCAGCGACGCCGACTACCAGGGCCGCGCCTACCGGGTCTACACCTCCCAGTTCGACAGCAGCAGCGGCTCCCTGGTCCGGGTCGCCAAGCCGCTGTCGGACACCCTGGACGCGCTGCACCGGCTGGAGCTGCTGCTGGTCGGACTGGTCCTCGGCGGCGCGCTGACCGCCGCCTTCGCGGCCCGGCTGCTGGCCGGTCGGCTGCTGCGTCCGGTCGGCCGGTTGACCGAGACCGTCGAGCAGGTGACGGTGACTCAGGATCTGACCTCCCGGGCGGACGGCGGCCTCGCCGACATCGGTGGCCGGGACGAGATCGGACGGCTGGCACGGTCCTTCTCGGCGATGATGGGGGCGCTGGACGGCTCGGTCTCCGCCCAGCGCCAGCTGGTCGCGGACGCCTCGCACGAGCTGCGCACCCCGCTGACCAGCATCACCACCAACCTGGAACTGCTGGCCGAGCCGGGCGGACTCGCCGATCCGCAGGCGCCGGCCCTGGTACGGGCCGCGCTGGAGCAGAGCGAGGAGCTCAAGCGCCTGGTCAACGACCTGGTCGAGCTGGCCCGCTACGGCCGCGCGCAGGTGCACACCGAGGAGGTCAGGGTCGACCTGCTGGCCCAGGAGGTGGTCGACCGGGCCGCCCGGCGCTCGCCCGGACTGCGCTTCGCCGTACTGTCGCCGTCCGACCCGGAGGACTGCGTGGTGGTGGCCGACCCGGAGGCGCTGGCCCGGGCGCTGGGCAACCTGGTCGACAACGCGGCCAAGTGGAGCCCGGACGGCGGCGCGGTCGAGCTCGCGGTCGCGTTCACGCCCGGACGGGACCGGATCTGCTGCACCGTCACCGACCAGGGCCCCGGCATCGACGAGGCCGACCGGCCGTTCGTCTTCGACCGCTTCTACCGCGCCACCGCGGCCCGGGCCCGACCGGGCTCGGGCCTGGGCCTGTCCATCGTCCGGCAGATCGCGGAGACCCACGGCGGGACCGTCGCGGTGCTGCCCGCCGAGCGCGGTGCGCGGCTGCGCCTGGAACTACCGCTGGGGGCGGTTCAGGGCAGCAGGTAGGTGGCCTGGACCGGGTAGTGGTCGCTGGGGGCGTTGGTGTCCAGTTGTCCGCTGGTCCAGCCGGCCTGCGGGTCGAAGTCGATGTGCACGGTCGGCAGCGCGGCCGGGACCGGGCGGGTGCCGTCCTGGAGGTAGCCCAGGTAGTCCAGGTCGTCCTGGTAGGTGCTGGTGAACGACTCGACACCGGACATGTACTGGCACCACGAGGAGACCGGGCAGTCCATGGTGTACCGGCTCTGGGACGGGTCCAGGGCCGGGCTGCCGAGCACACCGCCGACGGCGGCCTGGGCGTTGGCGTAGTCGCCGCGGGAGGCGCCGGCGTAGTACTCGACATTGAGGTCGCCGCCGATCAGGACCGGCGCGGAGGTGCCGACGATCTGGTCGGTCCAGCTCCGGATCTCGCCGAGCTGGGCCAGCCGGGTGCGCTGGGTGGTGTCGGTGGAGGTCCCCGACTGGTCGGCCTGCAGATGGGTGCCGACCACCCAGGTGGGGGTGCCGTTGACGTCGAGCTCGGCCAGGGCCGCGCCCTTGTTGGCGTTGTAGTCCCAGGTGCCGGAGGTGGAGTTGGAGAAGATGTGCGCGTACTGGGCCAGGATGGGGTACTTGGACAGGATCAGGGTGCCGCCGTTGATGACGAACGGGGAGTTGGAGCAGTCGCCGCTGATGCCGGTCCAGCCGCCGCCCGAGCAGACCTTGCCGACCACCGGTGTGGCGTAGGGGTAGAGGTCGGCCAGGGCGGCCGGGATCTTGGCGTCGGAGGTGTTGTTGAAGGCCTCGTCCAGGATGACCACGTCGGCGTCGTTCTTGCGGATGATCGCCTCGACGGTGGGGGTGCGTCCGGCGGCGTTCTCCTTCTCGACCGTGTCGACCACGGCGGTGCCCAGGTCCACGTTCCAGGCGAACACCGACAGCGTGGTCGGCGCCGCCGCGGCGGCGTGGGCGGGCGCGGCGGCGAGGCCGGCGACGGTGATCGCCGCGGCGACCGCGTGACCGAGGCGGCACATCGGAAGACTGGCGTTCATGGGGACTCCAAGCGTCATCTTGTCTGAACAAGTGAAGGACGAGAAGGACGCTAGAGGTTCACGGGGAAGAAGGGAATACCCACCAGTAACTATCTGATGCACGCTCAGTGACCCATCTGGTCAGCCGAGATGAACGTTCGGTGGCGAACCTAGCGGTGCCGGCTGCCGCGGTCCCTGCGCACCAGGGCCAGGGTGACGGTGCCGACAGCGGTCAGGGCCAGGGCCCCGAGGAGCACCTCGGGCTGGGTGGGGTCGGTGCCGGTCGCGGCCAGGTCCGGACGGTGGGTGTGCGCTTCGTTCTCGTCGCTGCTCGGCGCGGGGGTGCTCGACGAGGTTCCGGAGCCGGACGACGAGGACGACGTGGGGGACGCGGACCCGGAGGGGGTCGGGATGTCGGTGTTGGCCGGGCTCGGGCTGGCGCTGGTGCAGCTGATGGTGGCGGTGAACGGGAAGTAGTGCAGCTCGCCGGCGTTGACGGCCGATCCGGAGGACGGGATCAGCGGCCCGTGAACCAGTGAGCGGACGATGATGTCGCCCTCGATGTTGGACGGGTCGACGTCGGTCAGCAGGGCCCGCGGGGCGTAGATGGTGCCTTCGATGCTGTCGCCGGTGGACACGGTGATGTCGGTGGCGTCGGGGAAGTTCCACAGCAGTGAGGGGATGGCGGTCTTCTGCAGTCCGGCCATGTTCGGGGTGTTCCAGACGAACTTGCCCCCGGTGGCCGTGGTGTCCACCACGATCATCAGCGGTCCGCTGCTGCTGGGCTGGTCCAGGAAGGTCAGCTCGGAGATGTTGTTGAGCATCGCCCCGGTGAGGTGCAGCACATTGGTGTGGCTGCTGGAGAGGTGGATCTTGATGTTGGAGCCGGCCGGGATCACGCTCTGGTCGGGTAGCGCGACGCCGTTGCCGTCCAGCAGGGTGACATTGGTGGGGCAGGCGGCCATGTCCGTGGAGCGTTGGCGGTAGGCGGCGAACAGCGCGTCGAAGTCGATCAGGCCGGGGTGCGGGCCGACCGCGCTGAGGGGCTCCTGGCTGTTGAGTTCGATCCGCGGCACGCTGTTGTAGCCGGCGCCGGAGACCACCTCCTGGGTGTTGACCGAGGCCCCGTTGCCGTCGGTGTTCAGTACGTCGGCCCCGGTCAGCGAGCCCACCTTGAGGTAGCCGCCGGAGAGCACCTTCAACACCCCGGTCGGGGAACTGCCGGCGAAGTCCACCGAGCCGTTGACCAGCAGGGCGGTCGGTTTGCTGTCGCCGGGGGCGGTGTAGCCCCCGGCGGAGTTCAGCGAGACGTTGTACCCCGGACCGAAGCTCAGGTTGCCGCCGATGGCGATCGGTCCCTCGGACTCGGTGCTCCCCAGCACGGCGTTGTTCTCGACCACCACGCCGAAGCCCTTGCTCCCGTCCACCGGATTGCCGCTGTAGCCGCCGGCTCTGGCCCCGGCGGCCGGCGACAGCTGAGGCGGCGTCATGGCCACTGCCGTCGAGGCGAGCAGGAGACCTCCGCCCAGGGCGGTCACACACAGGGAGAGCGGGCTGCGCAGGGTGATGATCACCCGCAGGACGCTAACCAGCGGCCCCTCCCGGGCCACGGTGGCGCGCCGCCCTCCGGCCGGACGTACCCGTCCGGAGCAGGCGTGCGGCCCGGTGGGGGAGTACCCCGCCGGGCCGCGTGCAGGGACCGGGTTCAGCCGGTGTAGCCGGCGAACATCTTGGAGAACTCGTAGGGCGTCTGGGCGATGTCGGTGCACTGGGACAGTCCGCCGGTGCAGGCGTTGGCGTCCCTGGTGACCTCCCAGAAGGCCAGCTCCCCGAGGTGGTCCTGCTTGGCGAAGGTGATCAGCTGCTGCGCGTCGGCCAGGCCGAAGACCTCGCTGGGGTTGTCGTTCTGCCCCAGCATCGGGGTGACCCCGACCATGGCCCAGGCCTGGGCGTCGGTCAGACCCGTCCAGACCTGCTTGATCTGCGCCTGGGTGGACTGCGCGGACTGGATCGCGTAGGTGCCCATCTTCCCGGCGGGCGACGGCGCGGCCGAGTCGCCGAAGTCCATCGCCATCACGTTGACGGCGTTCACCACCACGCCGGCGTTCTTGGCGGACTGCAGGACGTAGACGCCGTCGGCGGTCAGGCCGTTGGGCAGCACCGGCAGCGTCAGGGTGACCTTGAGGTCCCGGCCCTTGGCCCGCTGCGCCGCCTGGACCTGGGCGATCGCCGCCGACCTGCGGTCGATGGAGGCGTGGTCGGCCACCGCGGAGCCCTCGATGTCGAAGTCGATGCGGTCCAGCGCGTAGGCGTCGACCACCTTCTGGTACTGCGCGGCCAGCGCCGCCACGGTGGTGCAGGACTGGGCCAGCTCGGTGCCGTTGGCGCCGCCGAAGGAGGGCCGGACGTCGCCGCCGGCCGCCCGGATCGCGTCGAAGTCGGCCTTCTCCCAGCCGGAGGCCGGATCGTAGGCGCCGAACCAGCTGGCGGTGCAGGGGGTGCTGCCGTTGATGAGGAAGCCCAGCGAGAACTGCTTGAGCCCGGTCGCCGCCGCGATCGCCGGCAGGCTGGGCGTGGGCCAGGCGCCGAGGTCCACATAGGGCGCGGCGGTGCCGGGGACGGTGCCGCTGCCGGCGACCCCGGTCACCGCGGCCGAGTGCGGCGACTCGTTGCCGGCCGCGTCGAAGGCGGCGACGCTGACGGTGTGGCTGCTACCGGCCAGCAGTCCGGTGAGGTTGGCGGTGGTCGCGGTGACCGTCGCCACCAGCGCAGTGCCCTCGTAGAGGTGGTATCCGGCGACGCCGACATTGTCGGTGGAGGCCTTCCAGGACAGCGAGATGCTGCCGGGCCCGGTGCCGCTGACGGCCAGTCCGGTGGGCGTCGAGGGCGCGACGGTGTCGGCCGGGACGCCCTGGCAGGGCTGACTGTTGATCAGGCAGTCGGCCGGCGGGGTCTGGGTGGCACCGGTGGAGATGTCCATACCGACCACATCGGCGGTCGCGCCCGGGGCGAGCGGGGACGCCCAGCTGGGGGCGGTGATGGTGTAGGTGTTGCCGGACTTGGTGAGGGTGCCGTTCCAGACGCTGGTGACCGCTTCGCCGCTGGGGAGGTCGAAGACCAGGGACCAGGTGTTGACGGTCGCGTTGGTGTTGTTGGTGATGGTGTAGGTGCCCTCGAGACCGCCCTGCCAGCTCTGGGTGACGGCGAAGGCGGCCATCAGTCCGGTGAGGCCGGAGGCGGCCCGGGCAGTGGCGGGAGCCAGGAGCGGCGCAGCGAGCAGGGCCGCGGCGGCTGCCGTCGCGGTGGCGGTGGCGGTGAGTCTGGACCGGGCCGCGGTCGAGGGCATGGCGGGACGCCTCATCGGCGGGTTCTCCTCAGCGTGGGGGCAGCACAGGTCATGTGCTGCTGAGGTGTGTGGGGGCGTACTGCCGCGGCCCTCTCACGATGGTCCAGACCAATACTCGGCGTCAAGGGAATGGCCGGTACATGACCGGTTCCGGTAATGCGCTTTCCAGGGCGCCCGGCTGACGGTTAGTCTCCGAGCGACCCGAAACCCCCGAGGAGTTGGAATGCCCGGCCGATCGAGCACGCGCTGACGCCGTAGGTCCCGACCGACCTGTCATCGCGTGCTGCCCGTGGAGTGCGGCACAGCGACCTTTCTCGCGCCGGTACGCCGGCGGTTCTGTGCTGAGCAGCTTCAGGGGTTTCCGTGTCGTGTGTCCGTTCCAGTCGTTCCGACCGATCGCAGCCGCCACCGCGGAGCCTGTGGCGGGACGGTGACTTCCGCAGGCTCTGGGCGGGGCAGACCGCCTCGCAGTTCGGCGAGCAGTCCGCGCAGACGGTGCTGCCGCTGGTCGCGGTACTCACGCTCGGCGCGGGGGCCGAACAGCTCGGCGCCCTGCGCGCGGTCGAGCAGGCGCCGATCCTGCTGTGCTCGCTGCTGGTCGGGGCATGGGTGGACCGCAGGCGGACCCGAACGGTGATGGTGCCGGCGGATCTCGGCCGGGCGGCGGCGCTGGCCCTGGTCCCGGTCGCCGGTCTGCTCCGAGTGCTGGGTATGCCGGTGCTGTTCTCGGTCGCCCTGGTGGTGGGCGTGCTCTCGGTGTTCTTCGGGGTGGCCTGCCAGGCCTCGCTGGTGCGGCTGGTGCCGCGGGACCGGCTGGTGCGGGGCACCGTCGCGCTGGAGGGCAGCCGCTCCGCCGCGCAGCTGGGCGGCCCGGCCCTGGGCGGTGGGCTGGTGTCGCTGCTGTCGGCGCCGGTCGCGGTCCTCGCGGCGGCGCTGTGCTTCGCGCTGTCCTCGCTGTCGGTCCAGCGGATCCGGCGGGCCGAGACGGTGCCACCGGCGGCCGCGGGGGAGGTCCGGACGGGTCGTCAGATCCGGGAGGGGCTGCGGTTCGTGGCCGCGGACCCGGTGCTGCGTACGGTGGCGGTCTGCTCGGCCGCCTTCCAGTTCTCCTTCGCCGCGCTGATGACGGTCTACCTGCTGTTCCTGCCGCGCGCGCTGCACCTGTCCGGGGCGCAGGTGGGGCTGGTGTTCGCGGCCATGGGCCCGGGCGCGCTGGCGGGCTCGGTGCTGGCCGCCTGGCTGCCGGGGCGACTCGGCTACGGGCTGGTGCTGGTGGCCTCGGCGGCGCTCGGCGACGGGCTGGCGCTCTGGCTGCCGGCCCTGCACGGATCCGCCGCGGTCACGGTCCCGCTGCTGATGGCGGGCAGCCTGGTCTTCGGCGCCTGCGGCCAACTGGTCGACGTCACGGTGACGGCCGTACGGCAGGCGGTCACGCCGGTGCGGATCCAGGGGCGGGTGGTGGCCACGCTCAATTTCGTCGGCCTGGGTCTGACTCCGCTCGGCTCGCTGCTGGGCGGCTGGCTGGCCGGGCAGTGGGGGCTGCGCACGGCGCTGCTGGTGGCCGCCGCCGGGCAGCTGCTCTCGCCGTTGATCATGTCCCTGTCCCCGCTGGGCCGACTGGGGCGCAGCCTGCCGTCACCCGGTCAGGACGGGTGACGGCAGGTCGGCCGGGGGTGTGCGCGGACCGGTCAGACCAGGGTGCGCAGCGCCGCCGGGTCGTAGTCGGCCAGCTGGTCGAAGCGGCCGGCGAGGACCTTGGCGGCCCACTCCGGGTCCTGCAGCAGCGCCCGGCCGACGGCGACCAGGTCGAACTCGTCCCGCTCCAGTCGGTCCAGCAGGTCGTCGATGCCCCGGACCGGGGCGCTCTCGCCCTGGAAGCCGCGGATGAAGTCGCCGTCCAGGCCGATCGAGCCGACCGTGATCACCGGCTTGCCGGTGAGCTTCCTGGTCCAGCCGGCCAGGTTCAGGTCCGAGCCGTCGAACTCGGGCAGCCAGTAGCGGCGGGTGGAGGCGTGGAAGGCGTCCACGCCCGCTGCGGCCAGCGGCGCGAGCACCGCGTCGAGCTCGGCCGGGGTGGCGGCGATCCGGGCGTCGTAGTTGTCGGACTTCCACTGCGAGTAACGGAAGATCACCGGGAAGTCCGGGGAGACCGCGGCGCGCACCGCGGCCACGATCTCGGCGCCGAACCTGGTGCGGGCCACCGGGTCGCCGCCGTAGCCGTCGGCGCGGCGGTTGGTGCCGTGCCACAGGAACTGGTCGATGAGGTAGCCGTGGGCACCGTGCAGCTCGACGCCGTCGAAGCCGATCCGCTCGGCGTCGGCCGCGCCCTGGGCGAAGGCGGCGATGACGTCGTCCAGGTCGGCCTGGGTCATCGCCTTCCCGGCGCCCTCGGTGCCGTCCAGCCGGATCCCCGAGGGGCCCACCGCGGGGGCGTCAGCGTACGGGGGCTGGCCGGCGTTCCGGGCCATGCCGATGTGCCACAGCTGCGGGACGATGGTGCCGCCCTCCGCGTGCACCGCCTCGGCGACCTTCGCCCAGCCGGCCAGCTGCTCCTCGCCGTGGAAGCGCGGGACGTTGTCGCTCGACCCGGCGGACTCGTGGTCGACGTAGGTTCCCTCGGTCACGATCAGCCCGACTCCGCCGGCGGCACGCCGGGCGTAGTAGGCAGCGACGGCCTCGCCGGGGATCCCTCCGGGCGAGAACTGCCGGGTCATCGGGGCCATCGCGATCCGGTTCGGCACGGTCAGGCCACCGATGGTGATCGGTCGCGACAGGAGCTGGGCCGCGCGGGCGGCGGAGGGGCTGGAGGGACTGACGGACACGGGTGGGGCTCCAGGGATCGGGAACGGTGAACGACTACCGAGGACGGACAACCGTGCCGAGGGCTGTGGCATTCCGCCCCCGCCGGGGCGTTGCCGCAGCTCAGATGTCCGATATAAGGCCTATGTGAACCCCGGCACATTCCATTGCCTCCGGGCGGAGCGCCTGCCTAGCCTGCTGGTTCCGCCGCACGCGGACCTCGCCACCGGGACGCCGAATCCTGTCCGCCCGGTGGCAGGAACTCGAATCGCTCCACGGGCAGGAGCGGGGGACCCAGGTCAGTCGCCGGACCGAGCGCCGTGACAGGCGCCACCGGCTAGGGGTGAACGTCGCACCACACGCGACCGGGCGTCCTCCGTGCCCGAACCCGACAGCTCACCTCGCAGGCGTCGCAGAGGAACCCCTTCATGCGCATACCTGCCACTGCCTCCGCACGCCTCGGCGCGGCCGTCGGGATGGCCGGTGCCGCCGCGCTGGCCGCCGTCTCACTGGCCACCCCGGCCCAGGCCGCGACCAGGGTCACCCAGGACCGGCTCACCCCGACCTCACTGACCGCCGGCACCGCGTCGACCGCCGGGCTCACGGTGCACTCCAGCCGCTGCTTCACCGCCGCCACGCTCGGCGTCGGCGTCCGCGACGCGGCCGGGAACAACCTGGACTTCCCCGGGTCGGCGTCCGACGTCCGGATCTGCCCGGGCGGGGTCTCCATCACCACCGGCAGCCGCACGCTGCCCGCCGGGAGCTACACCGAGTTCGGCTTCTGGCAGGACAGCGCGGGCGCCTGGCACAACCTGGCCTCGCAGACCCTGACCGTCACCGCCGCGGCGGCCTCCGGCGGCACGGCCTCCTCCGGTACCAGCTCCACCGGCACCACCTCCTCCGGTACCACCTCCACTGCGGCGGCCGCCGCCGGAAAGTCGCTGACCTGGTCCGACGAGTTCAGCAGCCCGATCTCCTGGGGATCGCGCTGGGTCGGCGACAGCAGCAGCTCCTACGCCTACGGCGACCACAACCCGGGCGACAACAAGCTCGACTGGCTCGACCAGAACGACGTCAGCGTCGCCGACGGCGTCGCCACCTTCACCGCGCAGCCGTCCTCGCACACCCTGGAGAACGGCAAGCAGGCCTGGACCACCGGCCTGCTCACCACCGAGGGCTCGAAGGAGGGCTTCCAGGTCAAGACCGGCGACTACGTCGAGGCCCGGGTCAAGCTGCCCTCCGCCGCGGGCGCCTGGCCGGCCCTGTGGACCTGGAAGGACGGCAACGGGGAGATCGACTCCTTCGAGTACCACCCCGACAACGCCGATCTGCTGGAGCTGACCAACCACGTCAACGCCGCGCAGGACTACTACACTAACGCCTCGGCGGTGGCCCCCGGCAGCTGGGTGACCATCGGCACCTACTACGGCGCGAACTCGGTGGACTGGTACGTCAACGGCACCAAGGTGTACTCGGACGACACCGGCGTCGGCGCCAACTGGTCCGCCTACCTGATCCTCAATCTGTCGATCAGCGCCGGGCAGTACCACTCGGCGCCGACCTCCACCAGCCCGATCAGCTTCTCCGCGGACTACGTCCGGGTCTACCGCTGACCTAGCGCCGACGACCCGTGCGCCGGCGGTGTCCGCCGCCGGCCCCGACGGCGGACCTGCGGCGGTTGCGCAGCAGCAGGGTGGCGCCGGTCGCCAGCAGGGCGGCGGTCGCACCGGCCAGGCCGAGGGTGGGTACGGAGCTGCCGGTCTGCGCCAGGTCGCCGGACGCGCCGGCGACCTGGGCGGGGGAGGCGGACGCGGCGGCTGCTGCCGCAGTGCTGCCCGTCGGCGTCGCTCCGGTTGCCGCCGCGGTGGCGCCGGTGCTCGCGCTCGGGTGCGCGTCGGCCGTCGCCTGCGCGGCCGTCCCGGTGGTCCAGCCGTGCCCGGCCGGGACGGCCTTGTCGGTCAGGGTCAGTGAGCCGCTGCCGGTCTTGTTCAGCGTCCCGCCGACGATCCGGCCGCTGAAGACGGTGGACGTGGAGGTGTCCACGGTCAGGGTGTTGTCGCCGAGCAGGATGGTGCTGCCCTGGACGCCGGACAGGCTGTGCACGGTCTGGTCGCCCGCCTTGCGCAGGTCCAGCACGGCCCCCGGGCGGGTCAGCGCGACGCCGCTGCCGGTGGCCAGGCTGCCGCCGGTGACGGCGAGGGTTCCCGCGGAGACCGTGGTGCTGCCGGTGTAACTGGTCGCGCCGGTCAGCGTGGTGGTGCCGGAGCCGGCCTGGACCAGGGAGCCGGAGCCGCTGATCCGGGACAGCGAGACGGCCTTGGCGGTGTTGCGGACCACCAGGGTGCCCCGGTCGTCGATGCTGTCCGCGGCCGTCCCGGTGAGCAGGCTGGAGTCGCCGCCTGCGGCCCCGGTGCCCAGGGTCAGTGTGGCCCCGGCGCCGATGGCGGTGGTGCCGTGGTAGTTCATCGGCGTCGCGAAGGTCACCGCGTTGCCCGGGTGGGCGATCAGGCTGATGTCGCTGTACGCGGGGGTGCTGAGCGAGTTGTGGTAGACGCCGCCGGATATCGGGGTGTCCAGGGTGACCGGCCCGTCGTAGTCGAAGGCCAGCGTGCCGTTGTTGTGGATGTTGATGTAGGAGTTGGCGGGGGTGGCCGGGAGGAAGAACCGGCTGGTGGTCCCGTCGCCCCACTGCACGTGCGCGCCTTCGATGTTGACGCCGCGGGTGTTGGCGTTGCCCACCGAGGTACTGAGGTTGAGCGACGGGTCGCTCAACGAGGGGTTGTTCGGCACCCCCTGGTCCGCGTAGCTGTACACCCCGCTGACGACGACCAGGCCGCCGCGCGCGGTGTGGAAGTTGATGTCGTTGCCGTAGTGGTCCTCGTAGAAGTCCTGACGCAGCCTCAGGGTGTAGTCGTACGGGGTGCCGACGATGGCCGAGCCCTCGTTGACGATGGCCTTGGCGTTGGGCAGCGCCAGCGGGTACCACGGCTTGGCCAGCGCCATTCCGGTGCCGTTGTAGATGACGCCGCTGAACGGGTGGGTGCCGGCCAGGTCCAGGGTCCCCCAGGTGAAGCGCGGTTGGATGACCAGCCCCGAGCCGCTGATGGTGCCGAGGTTGTAGTTCCGGTTCACGGTCTGCAGCACCAGGGTGCCGTCGACCCGGATGTTGTCCTCGTTCAGCGCGTAGCCCGGGGTGCCGTAGGGGTAGTGGCCGATGATGCCGGTCGAGCCGCCGGAGCTGTACTGCAGGGTGGCGCCGCGGCTGACGATCACGGCCGGCTGGTCGGGGTCGGTGACCGTGGTCACCGGATGGGCCGACCTGGTCGTGGTCACCGTCTGGTGGCGGCGCGACGCGGGCAGGGTGAAGTCGCTGTCCTTGGTGAGCACCAGGGTGCCGGAGCCGCCGGGGGCGTTCACGGTGAGCGTTCCGGCGCCGCTGATGACGCCATTGTAGGTGGTGGTCCCGGTGGGCAGGTTCACCACCGCGTCGCCGGTGAGGGTGACGTCCTGCCCGGCCCGGATCGCGGCGGTGATGTCGGTGGTGGCCGCCGAGGCCGTCAACTGCGAGGCCAGGAGCGGCGCGCCCACGGCCGCGAGTGCCACCGACCCGGCGACCACGACCCGTCCGCGGCGAATCCGGTGTGCGCCAGTCTGCTTGCCCATGTGCCCGTGTCTCCCGATGGTCGGATCGATTGCGATGCTCACCCTGGGAGATGCGGACGGCGCCGCCGCGATAACAGCTTTCGTCAGGACATGCGTCAGGACATGCGTCAGGACATGCGTCAGGACGTCAGCCGGGACTGCTGGGCGACCGAGAAGGGGTCGGCGGGGGAGGAGCGGGTCAGGTACTGCGGTACCGGGGCGGTGTCGTCGCCGGTGTCCCGGACCAGGCCGTAGCGGACCAGGCCGGCCGCCGGGTCGGGAGCCTGGTCGATGTCGTCGCTGACGGCCTGCCAGGTGCTGGGGGCGACGATCAGCGAGTAGCGCAGGCCGGCCTGGTCCAGGTGCAGGGTGACCGTGCCGTCCAGGTAGAAGTACTCGTTCTGCCACATCTGCTGGGCCCCCGCGACCAGCGTGTCGTAGCCCTGGTCGCGGTCGCCCATCCAGGTGCCGGCGACGGTGCTGCCCGGTTTGGGGTCGTCCATCCGCCGCCCGCCGCCGGAGGCGACATGGAACAGCCTGCCGCTGAGCCCGGTCCAGGTCGGCGGGAGGATCTGACCCACGGTCGGGAGCTGCCAGCGCACCAGGAGGTAGCCGCGGCCGGTGATGGTGAGGTTGTCGCCGCGGTGGTCCAGCACGTACATCTCGCCGGTGGCGCCGGGGTGTTGGGCCCCGAACGTGCCGGCGATGGACAGTGGAGCGGTCTGCGGCCGCTCCGGCAGCGGGCCGGGCTTCACGGTGGCGGGCGGGGCGGACTCCGCCTGGTCCACGGTCTGGCCGTAGACCGGGGCCGTGGGGGAGGCGGACGGGGTCGGAACGGCGCTGGGTGAGGTGGTGGGCGTGGCGGTGCTGACGGCCGTCGGGGCCACGCTGGGCGGGGTGGTGGCTGCGAGGTGCTGCGCCGGCTTGTGCGGGGGCCGGTCCAGGACGGCGTACCCGGCTGCGGCGCCGCCGCCCAGCGCCAGCGCGCCCGCGGCGGCGACGGCGACGGGTTTGGCCATCAGGTACTGCACCAGGTGCGCGGCGCGCCCGCCCAGGCCGGCGGCGTGGGTCGCGGTGGCATGGCCGGTGACGGCATGGGCGGCTCCGCCGTGCAGGAAGGTGAATGTGCCGACGCCGAGCCCCGGTGGTGGCGGCACCAGCGCGATCCCGGCGAGCAGTCCCTCCGGCGGCAGCAGGTCGCGCCAGTGCAGGGAGCAGTTCCGGCAGTCGGTGGCGTGCCGCACCACCCGCCTGCGCCAGAGCGGGGCCGGTATCCCGTCCCAACGGTCGGTCAGCGCGACCAGGTCCGGGCAGGGCGGGGTGCCGCGCAGTGCCCGGACCACGACCCTGGCCGCCTCCAGCCGTTCCTTGACCCGCTGCACCCGCACCGCCGTGTGCTGCGGCGTGAGGTGCAGCGCCTCGGCCAGCTCGGACCGGGTGAGCCGGCCGGCCGCCTCCAGCCACCACAGCGACAGCACGTCGCGCTCGGACGGCTCGATCCAGCGGGTGGCCTCCGCCAACTCCTGGCGCTGGTCCGACAGGTCCAGGCGGATGATGGTGACGTCGACGAAGTCCGCGTCCGGGTCGGGCAGGCCGAGCATCTCGTCCAGGAAGCCGGGCGCCGGCCGGGCCTGCTGCCGGCGCCACCGTTCGCGGACCTTCTGCATGGCGATCGAGACCAGCCAGGACCGGAAGCGCTCCGCGTCGCGCAGCCGGTCCAGGCCGTTGACCACGCTCAGCATGGTGTCCTGGACCACGTCGTCCACGTCCGCGTGGCCGCTCAGCGCCCGGCCCACGACGTTGTAGACCAGCGGCAGGCAGTCCGCGACCAGGTCGTCCAGAGCCCGTGGGTCCCCGGCGGTCGCGGCGGCCACGAGCTCGGTGTCCGGATTGTGCAGCACTGCCGTCGGTATCCTCTCGCGACTCTCGGACCCCCCTGTGGGCAGATGCGATGAGGCAGGTGAGGATAACAAGAACTGCTGTCCCGATTTCGGCGGCCGGTCGGGCGGTCAGTCGGCGGTGATCTCCGGATGCAGGCGCCGGGTGTGGTCGACGGTGCGGACCGGTCCGGTGAGGGTCAGTCGGACGGCGAGGCGGGTCTCGGTGCTGGAGGCCGCCAGCCGCAGTTCCAGCTCGCCGGGTTCGACGATCCGCCGGCCCTCGCGTCCGGTGAAGGACGCCAGGTCGGCCGGCAGGGTGATCCGCAGCCGGGACCGCTCACCCGGGGGCAGGGTGATCCGCCGGTAGCCGACCAGCCGTTGCACCGGCTGGACCACCGAGGCGACCGGGTCGTGCAGGTACAGCTGGACCACCTCGGTCCCGCTGCGCCGGCCGGTGTTGCGCACGGTCAGGGCGATCCGGAACTCCCCGGCGGTGTCGGCGGTGTCCTGGAGCAGTTCCAGGTCGGACCAGTCGAAGTCGGTGTAGGACAGTCCGTGGCCGAAGCCGTAGGCCGGGGTCGGGTCGGTACTGGAGACATCGCTGGCCTGGGCGAGCCTGGCCGCGAGGTAGGTGGACGGCTGGACGCCGGGACGGCCCGGGACGCTGACCGGCAGCCGGCCGGAGGGGTTGATCCGGCCGCCGATCACCCCGGCCACCGCCCGGGCGCCGGCCTCGCCGGGGAAGAAGGACTGGACGATGCCGGCCGCCTCGCCCACCGCGCGGCCCAGCGCATAGGGGCGTCCGGCCAGCAGGACCACCACTACCGGGGTGCCGGCGTCCAGCAATGCGTCGAGCAACTGCTGTTGCAGTCCCGGGAGTTCGAGTGACTCGGCATCGCAGCCCTCACCGCTGGTGCCGCGTCCGAACAGCCCGGCCCGGTCGCCCAGGGCGAGTAGCACCACGTCCGCGCCCCGGGCCAGCTCCACCGCCTCGGCGATGCCCGAGGTGTCGCCGCCGTCGACGGTGGTACCGGGTGCGGTGACCACCTCGCTGTCCGGGAACTCGGCGCTGACCTGGTCCAGCAGCGTGGGCAGGTCGATGCCGAGCGGTACCTCCGGATGCTTGCCGCCGACGTGCACCGGGAAGGCGTAGCAGCCGAGCAGGGCGCGCGGGGTGTCGGCGTTGGGGCCGATCACCGCGATCCGGCCCGGACGGTCCAGCGGCAGGGTGCCGTCGTTGCGCAGCAGCACCACGGCCTGTTCGGCGACCTGCTCGGCCAGCGCCCGGTTGGCGGCGGGGTCCAGGTCGATGCGGCCGCGCAGGGCGCCCGGCGGCAGTGTGTCGTAGGTCGCCGGGTCGGTGCCGGTGCCGGCCAGGGCGGGCGGGACCGGGTTCCAGTCGGGGTCCAGCAGCCCCAGTTCGGCCTTCTGCACCAGGACCCGCCGCAGCGCGCGGTCCACCAGTCGCTCGGGTACCGCGCCCGAGCCGACGGCGGCCAGCAGCGGTTCGCCGAAGGCCTTGACGGTGGGCAGTTCCACGTCGACCCCGCCGGTCAGCGCGAGGCCCGCCGCGTCGCCCAGGTCCGCGGCCACCCCGTGCAGGGTCCGCAGGAAGGCGATGCCGAAGTAGTCGGCGACCACGGTCCCGGTGAAGCCCCAGACGTCCCGGAGCAGGGTGGTCAGCAGCTCCTGGTCGGCGGCGGAGGGGATCCCGTCGGTGTCGGTGTAGGCGGACATCACCGAGCGCGGACGGCCCTCGCGCAGGGCCATCTCGAACGGGGGCAGGATGACGTCGGCGCGCTCGCGCGGGCCCATCGGGACCGGGGCGAGGTTGCGGCCGGCGACGGAGGCGGAGTAGCCGGCGAAGTGCTTGAGGGTGGCGACGATCCCGGCGGACTCCAGCCCCAGCACATAGCCGGTGGCGATGGTGCCGACCAGGTAGGGGTCCTCGCCGATGGTCTCCTCCACCCGCCCCCAGCGGGCGTCGCGGACCACGTCGAGGACCGGGGCCAGGCCCTGGTGCACGCCCACGGCGCGCATGTCCCGGCCGATGGCGGCGGCCATCGCCCGGACCAGCTCCGGGTTGAAGGTGGCGCCCCAGGACAGCGGCACCGGGTAGGCGGTGGCCCCCCAGGCCGCGAAGCCGGCCAGGCACTCCTCGTGGGCCAGCGCCGGGATGCCGAACCGGTTGGCGGCGGCGATGCGGCGCTGACTGCGCATCAGCGAGACGGCGCCGAGGGCGGGGTCGATCGGGGTGGTGCCGAACGGTCGGGTCAACTGGCCGAGGCCGTACGGGAGCAGGGCGTCGAGATCGACCGGCTCCTCCATGTCGTGCTGGTAGGGGGCGACCTCGCCGCCGTCGGCGGAGGCGCCGACCCAGACGCCCACCAGTTGGGCGAGCTTCTCGCGCAGGGTCATCGCGGCGATCAGGGCGTCGGCGCGTTCGCCGGCCGGCAGCGAGGTGTCCTGCCAGTCCGGGACGGCGGTACGGGTGGTGTTCACGCGCTCTCTCATTTTCCGCCGACCCCCATCAGCCCGCGCACCAGGGCGCGGCGGGCGAACAGGTAGACGACCAGGATCGGCAGCATGGACAGCAGGACCGCGCTGAGCAGGGCCGGGACGTCGACCCCGTGCTCGGTCTGGAAGTTGAACAGGCCCAGGGTGATCACCCGGGTGGAGTCGGACTGGGTCAGCACCAGCGGGAACAGGAAGCCGTTCCAGGCCTGCAGTGCGGCGAAGACGACGATGGTGGACAGCCCGCCCTTGGACAGCGGAACCACCAGCTGCCGGAACACCCGTGCCGGTGACGCGCCGTCAACTGACATGGCCTCGTAGAGATCAGGGGTGATGTCCCGCATCGCGCCGGTCAGGATCAGGGTGCAGATGGGCAGGCAGAAGGCGGCGGTGGGCAGGATGATGCCGAGCAGGTTGTCATAGAGGCCGGCCTTGCTGATGACGTAGAACATCGGCACGATCACCGCCTGGGCGGGGATGGCCAGGCCGAGCAGGAAGATCCGGAAGACGGTGCCCATGGTGCGGTGGCGGCTTCTGACGATGGCGTAGGCCAGCGGCGGGACGACCAGCAGCACGATGGCGACCACGGACAGGGTGACCACGATGGTGTTGAGGAAGTCCCGGCCGAAGCCGTTGGAGAAGTCGTCCAGGTAGTTCTGCAGGGTCAGATGGGTGGGGAAGCTGAGCGGCCCGGAGGTGGAGTAGTCGGACTGGGTGCGCAGGGTCGCGGTCAGCATCACGTACAGCGGCAGGCCGACCAGGAAGAGCCAGATCAGCGAGCCGAAGCCGGCCAGGTAGTTGGGGCGGTGGCGCATCACAGTCCCTCCGCGGTGCTGTTCATCTTGTCGTAGCCGGTCAGCCGGACCATGACCAGCGAGACCAGCGTGGCGATCACCACCAGCACCAGGGCGATCGCCGAGGCCCCGCCGAAGTCGAAGCTCAGGAAGCCCTGTTGGTACATGTAGTAGGCGCTGATGGTGGTGTCGGTGCCGGGGCCGCCCTGGGTCAGGATCAGCACGGTGTCAAAGGTGGTCAGCCCGCCGACCACCATCAGCACCATGGAGGTGATGATGGTGTTGCGCAGCTGCGGCAGGGTGATGTGGAAGAACTGCCGCACCGTCCCCGCCCCGTCGATCGCCGCCGCCTGGTAGAGCACCTGCGGGACGGCGCGGGCGCCGCCCTGGTAGATCAGGGTGTGCAGCGGGGTCCACTGCCAGGCCCCGACGAAGGCCAGCACGCCGATGGAGCCGCTCTGGGTGCCGAGCAGGTTGCCGTCGCCGAACAGCCAGCCCGCCTCGGAGGGGATGCCGAAGTTGGGGTCCAGCAGGGCCCGCCAGAGCACCGAGACCGCGGTCGCCGAGAGCAGCAGCGGGACGAAGTAGATCGCCAGCAGCACCGCGCGGTTGCGCTGGTGCCCGGCGGCCCAGACCCCGAGCAGGATGCTGATCGGGGTCTGCACCACCACGCCGAGGGTGGTCAGCAGGGCGCTCAGCCACAGGCTCTTGAGCATCACCGGGTCGTGCCAGAGCGCGGTCCAGTTGGCCAGCCCGGTCCACTGCGGGGAGCCGATCCCGTTCCAGCCGGTGAAGGACAGCACCGCGACCAGGACCAGCGGCACGATCGCGAACAGGGTGAAGAAGAGGGTCGCGGGCACCGCCCAGGCCAGGCCCGGGCGGGTGGCCCCGACGCCGCTGCGTACCGCCCGGCGGCGCTCCACCGCGGCGGCGAGGGTGGCAGTCAGGCTGGTCATGAGGTCGGCAGCCCCTGCATGGCCTTGATGAAGGCGGCGGCGTCCATCTTGCCGTCCATGAACTGCTGGACCGCCTGGTGCATCGCGGTGGTGGCCGCGGGCGGGTAGGCCTGGTCCCAGGAGAGCTGGAACGAGGGCGCCTGCTTCACCAGGTTGTACTGGAAGGTGTCGTAGGCCGGGTCGGTGGAGGTGGAGAGGAACTGCTGGGTGTTGGTGGTGGTGGGCAGGTTGCCGATGCCCAGCTGGGCCTTGACGAACTCGTCGGAGTACATCAGCTTGAGGAACTGCGCGACGGCGTCCGGGTGCTTGGTGTTCTTCAGCACCGAGTAGAAGTTGTTGGTGTTGCCGACGACGTCGTTGGGGTCGCCGGTGCCGCCGGTGACGGTCGGGAAGTTGCTGTAGCCGAGGTCGTTCTTGGTGAAGTCCGGGTTGGCGGCCTTCTCGGTGGCGTACTCCCACGACCCCATCAGCTCGAACGCGGCCTTGCCCTTGGCCAGCAGCGCCGGTGACCCTCCGTCAGTGAACTTGACCGAGTCGAAGTTGCTGCCGAAGGCGCCCGCGTCGACCAGCTGCTTGAGCATGCCCAGCGCCTTCTGGCTGTCGGCGCTGGCCCAGGCGCTGGGGTCGCCGCCCAGGGCCTTGGCGAAGAGCCCGGGGCCGGCGACGCGGTCGTAGAGGTACTCGAACCACATCAGCGTCGGCCACTGGTCCCCGCCGCCCAGCGCGATCGGGGTCTTCCCCTTGGCCTTCAACGTCTGCACGTCGGCGATGAGTTGGTCCCAGGTGGCGGGCGGGGTGATGCCGGCGTCGGCGAGCACCTTCTTGTTGTCGAAGAGCAGCACCGGCTGGGTGCCGCGCATGGGGACCCCGTAGGCCTTGCCGTCGATCACGGCGGTGTTGAAGACCGACGGCAGGAAGTCGGACTTGAGCTGCGGGTCCGCGGCGATGAAGCTGTCCAGCGGCATCAGCAGGCCGGCCTTGACGAAGGGCGCGATGCTGCCGCCGCCCCAGTTGAAGAACACGTCCGGCGCCTGCGGGGTGTTGATGATCGTCTGGAGCTTCTGCTGGTAGTTGGCGCCGGGGATGGTGTCCAGGACCGCCTTCACCTTCGAGGTCTTGTTGAAGGTGTCGACGATCTGCTTCTCGACGGTGTTGCCGGTGTCGCCGTAGACCAGGATGTGGATGGTGCCCGAGCTGCTCGCGGAGCTGCCGCCGCTGGATCCGCAGCCGGCGGTCACTCCGGCCACGAGGGCACAGGCCAGGGTGGACACGACGACTCTGTTGCGAACGATTCTGTTGCGGGACGTACGGCTGCGAGACACAGAAGCGGAGGATCTCATGGCCTGCCTGTCCTTCGATTGTTTCGGAGACTTTGCCGAATGTCGTGGGGAAACGTAGGCCCGGCGGCAGGGGGCGTCAAGGGTCGGCGCAAGGCCAACTCCCGGCGATTTTCCGGCTCCCAGGGACTACGATCCCTGGCGTGAAGTCATCCGCGGCACGGAAACCGCAGGCACGACGGGCAGCAGGGGAGGGGCCGTGACCGGGACGGCGACATTGGCGGAGATCGCCCGGGAGGCCGGCGTCTCGACTCCGACCGTTTCGAAAGTGCTCAACGGCCGGGCCGACGTGGCCCCGGCCACTCGCGAGCGCATCGAGGAGCTGCTGCGCCGACACGGCTACCGGCGCCGGCGCAGCGCCAACCAGGCGGCCCCGCTGCTGGAGCTGGTCTTCCACGAGCTGGAGAGCGCCTGGGCCATGGAGGTCATCCGGGGCGTCGAGAACGTGGTGCGCGAGGAGGGGCTCAGCGTCGTGCTGTCCGAGTCCTCGGGCCGTCTCAGCCTCGGCCAGACCTGGATGGAGGGGGTGCTGGCGCGCCGGCCGATGGGGGTGGTCCTGGTGCTGTCCGGCCTCGACCACGCCCAGCAGGAGCAGTTGGCCAGCCGGGACATCCCGTTCGTGGTCATGGATCCGGCCGGCGACCCGGGCCAGGACGTGCCGGCCGTCGGTGCGACCAACTGGCACGGCGGCCTGGCCGCCACCCGGCACCTGCTGGAGCTGGGGCACCGGCGGATCGGGGTGATCGCCGGACCCGCGCGGATGATGTGCAGCCGGGCCAGGACCGACGGCTACCGGGCGGCGCTGGAGACCGCCGGGATCGGGTTCGACCCGGGCCTGGTCCGGGAGGGCGACTTCCACCACGAGGCCGGCCATGTCGCCGGGCTGGAGCTGCTGCGCCTGCCGGACCGGCCCACCGCCGTCTTCACCGGCAACGACCTGCAGGCGCTGGGCCTGTACGAGGCGGCCCGGGAGCTGGGGCTGCGGATCCCGGAGGACCTGAGCGTGGTCGGCTTCGACGACCTGCCGCTGGCCCGCTGGGTGGGTCCGCCGCTGACCACGGTGCGCCAGCCGCTGACCGAGATGGCCGAGGTCGCCACCCGGATGGTGCTGGATCTGGCCCGGGGCCGGAAGCCCAGCACGCTCCGGGTGGATCTGGCCACCAGTCTGGTGGAGCGCAGCAGCACGACACGGCCCCGGGCCGGGCGCTGAGGGCCGGCTTCACCGGGGCCCGCACTGCGCGGTGGCGGTGGGGTG
The DNA here is from genome assembly GCF_042510965.1 of Streptacidiphilus jeojiensis. Classification (NCBI taxonomy): domain Bacteria; kingdom Bacillati; phylum Actinomycetota; class Actinomycetes; order Kitasatosporales; family Streptomycetaceae; genus Streptacidiphilus; species Streptacidiphilus jeojiensis. Next base: position 54,249 of record NZ_JBEUKS010000007.1, on the reverse strand, counting down.
TTGACGGACCGTCGGGTCGGGCCTAGGGTCACCGCTGACATTCGGGAGCATGATCGAAACTTTCGATCATTCACCCCTCCCGGTCCGCCGCATGACGGCCTGGTCGGGCCGCTCCGACCAGCAGTTTGTCATGCCCGCGTCTGCAACACCGCACGTCCGCACACCCCACCCACCCCTGTGGAAAGGACATGAACGGTGACAGCACACGACCACGGAAGGCGCCGCAGCAGCTCAACCGGCGTCAGCTCGGTGCAGTACCCGACGCCGCAGCACCCCGCGCCGCAGCACCCGACGCCGCAGCTCACGCGGCAGCAGGAGGCGCAGCCCGCGCCGCGCCCGTCCCGCCCCCTGTTCCGGCGCGGCCTCGGCGTCGCGGCGGCGGCCGTCGCCGCCGGAGCGCTGCTGCTCACCGGCCTGGGCGGGCAGGCCGGGGCAGCCGGGACCAGCCTGAAGTCCCTGGCCGAGGCCAAGGGCATCTACTTCGGCACCGCCCTCACCCAGTCCAACCTCAGCAACTCCACCCTCACCGCGGTGGCCTCCAGCCAGTTCGACATGGTGACCCCCGGCAACGAGATGAAGTGGGACACCACCGAGCCGTCCAATGGAACTTACAACTTCGCGCCGGGCGACGCGATCGTCTCCTACGCCAAGGCGAACGGCATGCGGGTGCGCGGCCACAACCTGGTCTGGCACAGCCAACTGCCTTCCTGGGTCAGCAGTCTGCCGACCAGTCAGGTGCAGGCGGCGATGGAGGCGCACATCACCACCGAGGCCACCCACTACAAGGGCCAGGTCTACTCCTGGGACGTGGTCAACGAGCCCTTCAACGACGACGGGACGCTGCGGCAGGACGTCTTCTACACCGCGATGGGCAGCGGCTACATCGCCGACGCGCTGCGCACGGCCCACGCCGCGGACCCGAACGCCAAGCTCTACCTGAACGACTACAACATCGAGGGCGAGAACGCCAAGAGCGACGCGATGTACAACCTGGTCGCCTCGCTGAAGTCGCAGGGCGTCCCGATCGACGGCGTGGGGCTGGAGAGCCACTTCATCCTCGGCCAGGTGCCGTCGACCATGAAGGCCAACATGCAGCGCTTCGCCGCGCTCGGGGTGAACGTGGCCGTCACCGAGCTGGACGACCGCATCCAGCTCCCGGCCACCGCCGCCAACCTGACCCAGCAGGCCACCGACTACGCGACCGTGATCAACGACTGCCTCGGCGTCAGCGGCTGCGTCGGCGTCTCCCAGTGGGGCGTCGGCGACGCCGACTCCTGGATCCCGGGCGCCTTCTCCGGCTACGGCGCGGCGACCATGTACGACAGCAACTACCAGCCGAAGCCGGCCTACACCGCCTCGGTGACGGCGCTGGGCGGGACCGCCACCACCTCGCCCACGCCGACGGCGTCCGCCTCGGCGTCGCCGACGTCCGGTCCGACCGGGGCGGCCGGCTCCTGCAAGGTGGCTGACGCGGTCAACGCCTGGAACACCGGCCTGACCGAGAACATCACCATCACCAACACCGGGACGAGCACCGTCAACGGCTGGTCGCTGGTGTTCACGCTGGCCTCCGGACAGACCGTCACCTCGGCGTGGAACGCCGCGATCAGTCCGTCCACCGGGAAGGTCACCGCGACCAACCTCAGCTACAACGGCACCCTGGCCCCCGGCGCCACCACCACGATCGGGTTCCAGGCCACCCACACCGGGAACGCCGCGGCCCCGGCCTCGTTCGCCCTCAACGGGACCACCTGCAGCGCAGGCTGATCCATCATCAGTTACGGGGGATGTGCAGGTCGCACCAGACGCCCTTGCCGTAGGGGAGCAGGTCCGCACCCCATCGATCGGCAAGGGCGTCGACCAGGTGCATCCCCCGCCCGTGGTCGTCCTCGACATCGCCCAGGATCAGCAGCGGCAGCTGCTGGGACGGATCCCGGACCTCGATCCGGACCGAGCCCCCGCGCCGGGTCACCCGCAGCCGCAGGATGCTGCCGCCGCTGTGGATGATCGAGTTGGCGGCCAGCTCGGCCACCAACTGCGCGGCGGCGGAACCGAGATGCTCCAGACCCCAGGACTGGAGGATCTCCAGGGTGAGTTCGCGTGCGAGTGAACATGACGCCGGATGAGCGGGTAGGCGCATTTCGCCGCTCTCCGGATCCCGAAGATGTTCGAAGAAATGCACCCGTTGCTCGTTCGGCAGCGGATCAAGCGGGTCGATGTGTAACCGGACATCCACACTGTCATATGCCGCCACAGGTACTACCTTGCCATCAATCGATGTCAATGTGTAGTGAACGCGTAATCTCCCACCGGGGCCGGCGGCCCCTGCGATGGTGATCGTTGATCACAACCCTGCAACGAGCTGCACCCTTTCCTGTTGTTGCTGAGACTCTTGCTCCCCAACTCAACCGGAAGCCAGCTCATCGCCGAGGCCAACGGCGCCGCGCAGGGCGTCTGAGTCGGGGCGGGGGAGGCGGGGCGGCGTAGCTGGTTGTTTGCGGCAGCTGTGGGTGGCTTACATGGCGGGTTCGTTGCCGCCCTCCGCCGTCCGTGGCTTGTTGCTGTTGCTCGGCTCCGCCTCGCGGGCTAACAGCAGGGAGGGGACTGCTTGGCCGGGCGCCGTAGGCCCGTGGCGGGGGCGTGCGGGGTGGGGCGGGGGGCGTGCGGTGGGTCGAGTGGCCTGAACTGGGGTCACTTCTCGTACATCGGGTCACTCGTCGTACGGAGATGTCGGACATATCCGGGCATTCACGTAGATCAACTGACCCAGTGTCCGAAGATTGACCCAAAGTGTAGAGGGCACCTACCTGGCGAATCGTTTCTCCAGCCGCACCGCCGACCGACCCGCCGCCCGGCAACGGCGAGACCCCGGCACCCCTCCCGTCCTTGTCGCCGCGAGCGTAGCGAGCAACAGCAACAAGCCACGGGCGGGGGTGGGCGGCAACGGTGGCGCCATGTAAGCCACCAACAGGTGCCGGCCCCCCCCCCCCCCCCCCGCCGCACCACCCGCCGACCCGAACCTGTCCCCGAATCGGGGACAACCGTGGCGTCCGAGCTGAGCTGAGCCGGGCCGGCCGGGTCGCGTTCAACGGTGGCGGATATTCAACAACCCCGGCCTCCCCACCTTCCCCTGGGCGGGACCCGCGACTGCTGTCCTGGAGTCCGCAGATTCGCAGTTTCGCGGATGTGCCGCCCGGCCCGGAGGTGGTTCATGTCCCGCTATGTGTTCGACAGTTCGGCGGTTCAGGCCCCGGATCGCTTCACCGCGCTGGAGACCTGCTACGACCCGGTGTCGCGGCTGCGCATCGCGCAGACCGGGCTCGGGGCCGGCTGGCACTGCCTGGAGGTGGGCGGTGGCGGTGGCTCGCTGGGGACCTGGCTGGCCGATGTGGTGGGGCCCCTCGGCCAGGTACTGCTCACGGATCTGGTCCCGCAGCCCAGGGGTCCGCAGGACGAGCCCACCAATCTGACGGTCATGCAGCACGACATCGTCAGCGACGACCTGCCGCAGAACGCCTTCGATCTGGTCCACGCCCGTCTCGTGCTGCTGCACCTGCCGCAGCGGCGCCAGGTCCTGGACCGGTTGGTGGCCGCGCTCAGGCCCGGGGGCTGGCTCGTCCTGGAGGAGTTCGACTGCGGATGGGTCCCGGTGCTGACGGCGCCGCACCCCGGCGCCGCGGAGCTCTTCGAGAAGGTCCACGCGCACCTGATGCGGCTGCTCAGCGAGGCCGGAGCCGATCCGCTGTGGGGACGCCGGGTCTACGGGGCCATGTCCCAGGCAGGGTTGACGGACCTTTCGTCCAGTACCCACGCCGAGGCCTGGGCCGGCGGCGGCGCCGGCATCCGGCTGCACCGGGTCAACACCGAGCAGGTGGAGGACCGGCTGCTCGCGGGCGGGGTCACCGCCGCCGAGTTGCGGGACTTCTGGTCCCTTCTGGACGAACCGGGATTCGCGGTCAACTCCTACCCCCTGGTCACGGTGCGCGGGCGGCGGCCACACCAGCGGGACGACTAGAGAAACAGAACGAGCAGAGAGAAGGCCCTGCTGATGATCACCGACCTCGTCCGCTATCGGGAGTTGCGCCTCCCGCCGCCGAAGGACCTCCTGCTGACTGTCGCGCAGCTGGCCCGTTCGGGCCGGTTCGACCAGTACGTGGTCTACGAGAGCGACCAGGCCTGGCACTTCGCCGGCGGCAGCCTCGCCTCGCTTCGGCTGTCCCGGGACTGGGCCGTGCAGCAACTGGGGGAGCGCACCCGGCGATTCCCGTGCACCGGCAACCCGTTGGGGATCGTGGAGCAGTTCCTCGACATGACCGGCGTCCCGGAGTGGCGCGCGTACGGCTGGGCCGCCTTCGAGATGGCGCAGCTGCTGGCCGGCGCCGGGGACCAGGTGGGCGACGCGGACCTGATGCACCTGGTGGTGCCGCAGACCGAAGTGCGGATCACCGCCGAGGGCATGGTGCTGCGGTCGACCGACCGGGAACTCCTGGACGTCCTGGCGAAGAGCCTGCTGGACGAAGACCCGGGTCCCGCCGTCCCGGACACGGCGGTCGACGTGGCCGTCGAGGACAGCCACAACTACCGGGCTGCGGTCGCCGCAGCGGTGCTGGACATCCGTGCGCGCACCCTGGAGAAGGTGATCATCTCCCGGGTGGTCGAGGTGCCCGCCGCGGCGGACCTGATCGGCAGCTATGTCGCCGGTCGCCGGGGGAACACCCCGGCCCGCTCCTACCTGCTGGACCTCGGCCGGATGCGCGCCGCCGGATTCAGCCCGGAGACGGTGGCCGTGGTCTCTCCCGACGGACGGGTCACCACCCAGCCGCTGGCGGGCACCCGCGCCCGCACCGGTTCCCCGGCCGCCGACCGGGAGCTGTGCGCCGAGCTCCTGGCCGACCCCAAGGAGATCTACGAGCACGCGGTCTCGGTGAAACTCGCCTGGGACGAGATCGCCGCCGTCAGCGAGTCCGGCTCCGTGTCCATCGACGAGTTCATGGCCGTCCGGGAACGCGGCAGCGTGCAGCACCTGGCCTCGACGGTGAGCGGCCGGCTGCCCGTGCGCGGCCGGATGTGGACCGCGTTCGCCGCGCTGTTCCCCGCCGTCACCGCCACCGGGATCCCGAAGCGTCCCGCCTACCAGGTCATCCGCCAACTGGAGGGCCGTGAACGGGGGTTGTACGCGGGGGCGGTCCTGGTCTGCGATAGCGAAGGAGGTCTGGACGCCGCCCTGGTACTGCGCAGCATCTTCCAGGAGGGCGACCGCACCTGGCTGCAGGCCGGGGCCGGCATCGTCGGCCAGTCCCTTCCCGAGCGTGAGCACGAGGAGACCTGCGAGAAGCTGCGGAGCGTCGCACGGTGCCTGGTGTCCGCCCGCACACCGTAGTTCGACCAGCAGCAGAGCACCGCAGCAGGCGTGCGCTCACTGCCCGGCGCCCCTCCGCCGACCCCCGTGCTCCCTGCCTGCCACGGTCCCGCGGCGCCTACCCTGTGCTGCAGGGGCTCCACCCGGTCCCAGGCCAACCGTCCCACCGGTCAACGGTCCTGTGAGCGGGGAGAGATTCCATGGTGTCGCGGCGAGAGCCGAACGCGCGGTTGCGGGCGTTGCTGGCCGAGGCCGGCTGGACCGGTCAGGATCTGGCCCGCGCCGTCAACGCCGCGGGCGCCGAGAGCGGGTTGACCCTCGGGTACGACCGCACCTCGGTGGCGCACTGGCTGGCCGGCAGTCGGCCTCCCGAGGCGGTGGCCCGGATGGTCGCGGAGACCCTGGCACGCCGGCTGCGGCGGCGCGTCGATCTGAGCGACACCGCCCTGGCCCGCCCCTCGGGCCAAGGCCCCACCCAGGCCGTTCCGGAACGCGAGGAGGACATCGTGGCCCGCCTCGTCGAGCTGGCAGGAGGCGGCCGTCGGCGGCGCACCGTGCTCGGTTCCCTGGTCTACTCCGTCAGCGCCACCGCTCTGCCCGACTTCACCGGTGCCGCGGCGCCCCGGGCCGCGGCGGAGCGGCGGGCGGATGCGCGGGACGTCCTCGCCCTGGCGCAGAGCGCGGAACTGATGCTGGATCTGTTCGCCTCCTCCGACGCCGAGTCGGGGGGCGGCCGGGCCCGCCCGGCCCTGTCCGCCTACCTGGCCGCCGACATCGCCCCGTTCCTGGGGCGCAGCGTCCGTACCGCTGCCGACCGTCGGCTGATGCGGGCCGCGGCCCGGCTGACCTACCTGGCCGGCTACATGTGCTTCGACGAGAACCTGGGAGGAGCCGCGCAGGCCTACTACCGCACCTCCGCGCGGCTGTTCGCCCGCAGCGGCGATCTGAGCGGCTACACCACCACGCTGCGCGCCCTGAGCATCCAGGCCCACCATCTGGGCCACCATGCGCACGCGCGGGACCTCGCCGAGGCCGCTGCCGGTCACCTGCCCGCACTGCCCAGCGGACAGGGTGCGCTGCTGTCCGGCCAACTCGCCGTCACCAGCGCCGCGACCGGGGACCGGCGCGCCGCGCTGTCCCAGCTGAGCCGGGCCCACCGGCTGCTCGACCACGGGCAGGACGCCCACGGGACCATCGGGGCCTTCCACCCCGCCGCACTCGCCCACCAGGAGGCCGAGGTGCTGGCCGCGGGTGCCGACCGGGCCGGGGCCGTCGCCGCGCTGACCGCCTCGCTGCGCCACCGTCCCGCCGCCGAACGCCGGGCCCGGGCCCTGACCACCGCTCAGCTCGCCGAACTGCAGCTGGACCTGGGCCGGCTGGAGCAGGCATGCGCAACCTGGCACGGCTTCCTGGACGACCGCCCGCACCTGCACTCGGCCCGCATAGAGGACGCGCTGACCCGGCTACGCGCCCGGCTGCGTCCGCACCGGCACCAGCGCACGGCCCGGATCCTGCTCGACCGCAGCCGTGCCCCCGGCCACAGCTGACATCGCGTCAGAGGTAGTGGAGGCCACGGTGGCGCCCTCCTGGAGCTCCACCGCACAGGGCCCCAATCCGGACAGCGTTCGCACCAGTGCCTGCACCAGGCCCGGTTCGGCCCCGGCAGCGGCGGTCACGCCGACCGACGCCCGTCCCTTGAGCCATCCGGGGCGGACGCCTTCGGGTCCGAGCACTGCGTACGCGGCGGCACCCGCCTGCTCGATCACCCGGACCGTCTCGCGCGCCGAGGCCGCCGGCCCGGTCACCAGCACCACCGCGCAGGCGCGGGCCAGCTGCGTCAACGCCCGCAGCCGGTCGTCCGCCGCATGGCAGTACGTCGACGGGTGTTGCGGGAGAACGTGACCGAAGCGCTTGCGGACCGACTCGGCCACCGACTCGGCCTCGCCGAGCGGCAGTCCCGGCTGCAGCACCACCGCGACCCGGCCCGGATCGGCCACCTCCAACTGGCGTGCCTGCGCCAGGTCCTCCACCAGTCGCACCGACCCGGCGGCGGCCTGACCCAGCAGTGCCGGCACTGCTCCGTGTCCACTCCGACCGACCAGCATCACGGTCTCGCCCTGCTGCGCGAACCGGCGCACCTCCGCCTGTGCCGCCAGCGCCAGCGGGCATCCGGCGTCCACCGGGGTCCGACCCTGGGCGGCGATCCGTGCCCGCAGTGCGGGTGCCACACCGGCCGGGCCGACCACCACGACTGCGCCGTCGAGGACCCGCTCCAGCTCCATTGCCGATTCCGTGCCGCGAACCGCTCTGCCCCGGCCGATCACCGGGCCGGCCGCGACCGGGTCCGGAGCCAGTACGACCGTGGGTCGCCCGCTCTCCGCCACCGCGTCGACCACCGCCCGTGCCCGGCGGACGCCCGCGCACAGCGGCTCCACCCCGCCGACCACCAGCCGTCTGGTCCGCATCACCGCCGCCCACCGCTCCAGCGCCGCCGTCACCACGGCTGCCGCAGGGCCGGGCGCGGACACCGCCGCCAGGCCGGTCGCGGCTCCGTCCCGGCCGAGGTAGGACAGCACCTGCAGCACCGCCCGCCCGTCTGCGTCCATGGCGGGAGACGGAGACGGAGACGGAGGCGGGGCCAGGTCCTGGTAGCGCACCGCCAGTCCGTTCCGGAGCAGGCTGCCACCCAGCAGGCGGGCCGCAGGACAGGCCACCCGACCCCGCTCCGGATGGTCCACCCAGGCCGGCACCAGCACGTCGCCCCGGGCCACCGACATGTCCGGCAGCGGCCACTGTTCGGTTCTGCAGGTCCTCTGCACTCTGCGGCGCTCCTCCGCGATAGGCATCATCGGTATCTATACGAACCTTGCCGCCCGCCCGGACCGGGCCCCCGGTGCACTCGCACATGTGCACGGGATTTCAGCCCCATGGACGCACCCGGGACAGCCGGTCGGTCTCGTCCGTCAGCCGCTGTCCTGACGCAGCAGCAGCGCCACCGGGGCGCCGGCCAGGACGTAGCCGATGCCCTGGGCCGTGCGCAGCACGATGACGCCGAGCTGAGTACTGCGACTGCGGTAGCCGGGTTGTCGGCAGCCGCACGACGACCTCGCGGCCTTGGCCCGGACATTCTGGTGAACGTTCGCAGGGCGTCGAGAATGTGTTTTTCCGTCAGCGAGAGCATTATTCTCGCTGATGCGAAGGAGTCCACGCCCCGCGCCGTGGCGCAAGCAAGGGAGACACGATGGTGGTCACATGTTGAACCCTGAGGACCAGTTCCACGTCGGCATCGTCGTCGAGGACTTCGAGGGGACCCTGGAGCAGCTCTCCTCGCTGTTCGGATACGACTGGTGCGACGAGACCGGTGGCCCGGTGGCGCTGGAGCTGCCGACCGGCGCCGCCGTCCTCGACATGAGGTGCACGTTCTCGCGCACGTCGCCCCGGTTGGAGGTGGTGCGACGGATCCCGGGGACGCTCTGGGAGCCCGTGCCCGGCTCCACCCTGCACCACGTCGGCTACTGGTCCGACGACGTCGCAGGGGACACCTTGAAGCTGGAGGACCACGGCTACGTGATCGAGGCGACCCGCCCGGGCGCCGACGGCGGGCTGTTCTTCGCGTTCCTTCGCAGCACCAGGGGGCCCAGGGTCGAGCTGGTCACCAGGGGCGTCCAGCCGCACCTGGAGCAGTACTGGGCACAGCCGTCGGCGACGCCCGCAACGGACACCGGAAGGAACAGCTCATGACGACCGTAGGTATCGCCACCGGCGCCGGACGCGGGATGGGGCTGGACTGCGCCCGCCGGCTCGCCCACCAGGTGGACGTGCTGCTGCTGGTCGACCGGGACGGGGAGGCCGTGGCCGCGGCCGCCAAGTCGCTCTCGGAGGACGGCTGGGGCGCGGTCGTCGAGCCGTTCGCCCTGGACGTCACCGACCGGGACGGCATCGCCCGGCTCGCCGACCGGGTCCGTGAGCACGGCACCCTGAGAGCCGTGATCCACGCCGCCGGGATCTCGCCCACCATGGCCGACTGGCGCCGGATCTTCGAGGTCGACCTGGTCGGCACCGCGCTGCTGGCCGAGGGCCTGCGCCCGCTCGCCACCGCCGGTACGGCGCTGGTGTTCTTCGCCTCGATGGCGCCGATGATCGCCGGGGTCGACCTCGACCCCGATCCCGAGATCGCCGCGGTCCTGGACGACCCCCTCGACGAGGGATTCCTGGATCGGCTGCACGACACCGTCGGGTCGGACATCGAGAACACCGGGCTGGCCTACACCTGGGCCAAGCACGGCGTGCACCGTTTCGCCCGGGCCGAGGCGGTCCGCCTCGGCCCGGCCGGGGCCCGGGCCTGCTCGATCTCGCCCGGCGTCATCCTCACGCCGCAGGGGAAGCAGGAGGCGGCCGACAAGGCGTCGATGCAGCGGCTCATCGACCGGACCCCGCTCGGCCGGCCCGGCGAGTCCGACGACGTCGCCGCCGTGGCCGCCTTCCTGGTCTCCGACGAGGCTGGCTTCCTCAGCGGCATCGACATCCTGGTCGACGGCGGGGTCCTCGCGGCCGTTCGCGGTAGCTGACACCCCGTCCGATGCGCCGACCTGCTCCTGCGGGGGCTCCTGCGGGAGCAGGTCGGCGCAGCCATGCCCTGAGCCAACTGAGTCAGTCCGAGGAAGAAGAGGCCATTCAGATGTCCGTGCAGCACCGACCCGGACGCCGCGCGTCCACGATCGCCATCGCCGTGAGCGCCGTTCTGCTGACCGGGGGACTCGTCGCCGGTTGTGACGGCGTCAACGGCGTCAACGGCCTCAACAGCTCCGTCGGTTGCTTCGGCAATGCCGGCACGATCGCCGACAGCCTGATCGCGATCCACGAGGCCGGCCTGGACTCGTCGCACGACCCCACGCGGACCCACGAGTCGATCGACACCATCAACAGGAACCTGGCTGAGATCGGCGACGGGACCGACGACGCCAAGGTCAACAAGGCGGTCGACAACCTGGACAAGGCGATCGCCGACTACAACCGCGACATCCTGAACGGCGACACCAGCCCGGACTCCAGCAGGATCGACGCTGCGGCCGCCCAACTCCGCGTGGCGTGCACGTCATGACGGTTTGTCAGTCCGGGTCGGATCCGGGCCGTCGTGCTCGCCCAGGCCCGGCGGCGGGCCGTAGTCGGGGTGGTAGCCGGCGATCCGGACGGAGCCGGCGATCAGGCGGTAGTCGCCGGCCGTCACCACCATCTCGGGGGTGGCCGCCAGCGCCTCCGGCAGAGTGCGGACGGCGGCCGCCGGTACGCCCAGTGGGCGGAGCCGGGACTCCCAGGAGGTGGCCGTGTCGGTGGCCAGGGCCTCCGTGACGGCGGCCAGCACCTCCTCGCGGCGGGCCGCTCGGTCGGCCATCGTCGGGAAGCCGGCGACGCCGGCTTCGGCCGCGAAGGACTTCCAGAAGCCGTCATGGGTGATGAACAGGGCCAGATGGCCCTCCAGGGTCGGGAAGATCTGGGCCGGTACGTAGTAGGAGTGCGCGCCCCGGGGCAGGCGCTTCGGCACCACCCCGTCGTTGAGGTAGGCCGCTGCCCGGTAGTTGAGCTGGGACAGCATCACATCCCGTAGGCAGACGTCCACTTGGCCGCCGCGGCCGGAGACGATCTGGGCGAGCAGGCCCAGTGCGGCGGTCAGACCTGAGGAGTTGTCGGCCGCCGAGTACCCGGGCAGGCCCGGTGGCCCCGAGGGTTCGCCGGTGAGCGCGGCCACGCCGGTGGCGGCCTGGACCACGTAGTCGAAGGCCGGGTCGTCGCCGCCGTGCAGCCCGTAGCCGGTGAGGGCGACGCAGACGATCCGGTCGTTCCACGGCCGCAGCGCGTCGTAGGTGAGGCCGAGCCGGTGGATCGCCGAGGGCTTGAGGTTGACCAGCAGTGCGTGCGCGTCGGCGACCAGTTCGTGCAGCCGGGCCCGGCCCGGTTCGGAGTTCAGGTCGAGGCGGATGCTGCGCTTGCCCCGGTTGAGGCTGGCGAAGTAGGAGGCGCTGACCTGCCGTGAGATGTCGCCGCCGGGCGGCTCGATCTTGGTGACCTCGGCGCCGAGGTCGGCCAGCATCATGGTGGCGTAGGGGCCGGCCAGCATATGGCCGACCTCCAGGATCCGGACGCCGGCCAGCGGGCCCGTGCTCTCCGGGCCTGCGCTCTCCGGGCCCGCGCCCTCCGGGCCCGCGCTCACCGGAACTCCGTGGCGAGTCCGGCCAGCATCTCCCTGGTCCGCTGCTTGGAGGCGACCAGTTCCTCCCGGTTCTCGCCGATGGGCAGCAGCCGCACCGACAGGTCGGTGGCGCCCGCGTTGGCGAACCGGCGGAACCGGGCGGCGATGGCGGCCTCGTCGCCTACCGCGCACAGGTCGCCGATGGACTCGGCGTCGCCCTGGTCCAGCAGCCGTTGGTAGTTGGGCGAGATCTCGGCCTCCCCGAGGATCCGGTTGGCCCGCTCCCGGGCCGCGTCCTCCTCGCCCGGCCGGCACAGGCAGACCGGGATCCCGGCGACGATTCGCGGGGCCGGACGCCCGGCGCCCTCGGCCGCCTTGGTGATCCGTGGCACGACGTGCTCGGCCACCGCGCGCTCGTCGGCCATCCACAGCACCGTCCCGTCGGCCCGTTCGCCCGCGAGCGCCAGCATCACCGGGCCCAGTGCGGCGATCAGCACCGGCATCGGGGCCACCGGGCCCAACTCCAGCGGATTGTGCACGGTGAACGACGCGTTCTCCACGTCGACCGGGCCGGGGCCGTGCAAAGCGGCGTCCAGGACGTCCAGGTAGTCGCGGGTGAGACCGGCCGGCCGTTCGTACGGCAGGCCCAGCATGTCCCGAACGATCCAGTGGTGCGAGGGGCCGAGGCCCAGGGCCAGCCGCCCGCCCGTCGCGGCCTGCGCGGACAGCGCCTGCCGGGCCAGCGCGATCGGGTGCTGCGCCTGCAGCGGCACCACCGCGGTGCCCAGCTCGATCCGCGAGGTGCGCACCCCCATCAGCGCGACCGCCGTCAGGGCGTCGAAGTCGGTGGGGATCTGCGGCACCCAGGCCGTGTCGATCCCCGCGCCCTCGGCCCACTCCACGTCCGCGATCATCCGCGCGACCTTGCGCGCGGAGTCCCCGCGTTCCGGTCCGATCATCACCCCGACCCGCACGGTGCCTCCAGCTCTTGTCCGGTAGTTGATGTGTCGTCAGACAGCAGGTTCAGACAGCAGGTTCAGACGGCAGGTTCAGAGGGCAGGTTCGACGGCCGTGGTCGTCAGCGCACGGACTCCCGCCACCACCGCGTCCAGCGGGGTCCCGGTCGGGAACACCGCTGCGGCGCCGGCCGCGTGCAGCCGGGGGACGTCGGCCGCGGGGATGGTGCCGCCGACGACCACGGCGATGTCGGCCGCGTCGGCGGCCCGCAGGCCCTCGACGACGCGGGCGGTCAGGGCGAGATGGGCGCCGGACAGGATGCTGAGGCCGACCACGGCCACGTCCTCCTGGACGGCGGTGGCCACGATGGACTCGATCCGCTGGCGGATGCCGGTGAAGACCACCTCGAAGCCGGCGTCGCGCAGTGCCCGCGCCACGATCTTGGCTCCGCGGTCGTGGCCGTCCAGGCCCGGCTTGGCGATCAGCACGCGGGTGGCGGTGGCGGTGGCGGCGGTGGTCATCAGAACACCACCGGCTGCTGGAACTCGCCCCAGACCGCCTTGAGCGCGGCGACCATCTCGCCGACCGTGCAGTAGGCGTTGGCGCAGTCGATAAGACGGGGCATCAGATTGTCGGTCCCTTCCGCGGCGCGGGTCAGCTCGGCCAGGGTGGTGCGGACGGTGGCGGCGTCCCGGGTCGCCTTCACGTCGGCGAGCCGCTTCAGCTGCCGGTCCAGGCCCTCGGCGTCCAGTTCGTAGGTGGCCAGTTCGGGGGCCGGCTCGTCCGCCGTGAACCGGTTGACGCCGACGACCGGCCGGGTCCCCGACTCGACCTCCTGGTGGATCCGGTAGGCCTCGTCGGCGATCAGGCCCTGCAGGTAGCCGTCCTCGATCGCCCGGACCATGCCGCCGTGCCGCTCCAGGTCCGCCATGATCTCCACGATCCTGGCCTCGGTGGCGTCGGTGAGCGATTCGACGAAGTAGGAGCCGCCGAGCGGGTCGGCGACCCTGGCCACCCCGGTCTCGTGGGCCAGGATCTGCTGGGTGCGCAGGGCCAGGGTGGTGGACTCCTCGCTGGGCAGCGCGAAGGGTTCGTCCCAGGCGGCGGTGAACATCGACTGGACCCCGCCCAGCACCGAGGCGAGCGCCTCGTAGGCGACCCGGACCGTGTTGTTCCTGGCCTGCGGGGCGTAGAGGGAGGCGCCGCCGGCCACGCAGCCGAAGCGGAACATCGACGCCTTGTCGCTGCTCGCCCCGTAGCGCTCGCGCACGATGGTCGCCCAACGGCGGCGTCCGGCACGGTACTTGGCGATCTCCTCGAAGAAGTCGCCGTGGGTGTAGAAGAAGAAGGAGATCTGCGGGGCGAACTGCTCGATCGTCATCCGGCCGCGGGCCAGCACGGTGTCGCAGTAGGTGACCCCGTCGGCCAGGGTGAAGGCCATCTCCTGCACCGCGTTGGCGCCGGCGTCGCGGAAGTGCGCGCCGGCCACCGAGATCGCGTTGAAGCTGGGCACCTCGGCCGCGCAGAACTCGATGGTGTCCGCGATCAGCCGCAACGAGGGGTCGGGCGGCCAGATCCAGGTGCCGCGCGAGGCGTACTCCTTGAGGATGTCGTTCTGGATGGTCCCGGTGAGCTTCGCCCGGGGGATGCCCCGGCGCTCGGCGGCGGCCACGTAGAAGGCCAGCAGGATCGCCGCGGTCCCGTTGATGGTGAAGCTGGTGCTGATCCGGTCCAGCGGGATGCCGTCGAACAGCACCTCGGCGTCGGCGAGGGTGTCCACGGCGACGCCGACCCGGCCGACCTCCTCGCCGACCTCGGGGTCGTCGGAGTCGTAGCCGCACTGGGTGGGCAGGTCCAGTGCGACCGAGAGTCCGGTGCCGCCCTGTTCCAGCAGGTAGCGGTAGCGGCGGTTGGACTCCTCGGCGGTGCCGAACCCGGAGTACTGCCGGAAGGTCCACAGCCGCCCCCGGTAGCCGGAGGGGTAGTTGCCGCGGGTGAAGGGGAAGCGGCCGGGGTCGGGTGGATCCCCGGGCCGGTCCGCCGGTCCGTAGACCGACTTGAGCGGGATGCCCGAGGAGGTATGCGTCGCTGAGGAGTTCTGGGCGGAGTCGTTCACTTCAGTACGTCTTTCATCAGCAGGGTCTTCATCACCTTGCCGCTGGCGTTCAGCGGCAGCTCGTCGAGGAAGTCCACATACCGGGGCGCCTTGAAGCCGGCCATCCGGGTGCGGCTCCAGGCGATCAGCTCCTGCTCCGTCACCGGGCCGCGGCGGACCACGAAGGCCTTGCCGACCTGTCCGAGCCGCTCGTCCGGGACGCCGACCACGGCGACCTGGGCCACCGCCGGATGCTCCATCAGGAAGCCCTCGATCTCGGCCGGGTAGGCGTTGAAGCCGCCGGCGATGAACATGTCCTTCTTGCGGCCGACGATCCGCAGCTTGCCCGCGTCGTCCAGCGTGCCGAGGTCCCCGGTGTGCAGCCAGCCGTCCGGGTCGATGGCCTCGGCGGTCGCCGACGGGTCGTCGAGGTAGCCCTGCATCACGGTGTAGCCGCGCACCAGCACCTCGCCGTCGTCCGCGATCCGGATCTCGACTCCGTCGCAGGGGGTGCCGACCGTGGTCGCGATGGACTCGAAGGAGTCGCCGGGCCGGGAGGCGGTGGCCGTCCCCGCCTCGGTCAGGCCGTAGCCGGTCATCACCGAGCGGAAGGGCAGCTCGCTGACGATCCGTCGGATCAGTTCGACCGGGATGTCGGCGGACCCGGTCACCGCCACCCGCAGTGAGGACAGGTCGTGCCCGCCGCGTGCGGACAGCAGCGAGTGGTAGAGCGTGGGCGGTCCCGGGAGCACCGTGACCTTCTCCCGCTCCACCAGGGCGAGCACCTGCTCCACGTCGAAGACCGGCACCGGCAGGATGGTCGCGCCGCGGATCAGCGAGGCGATGCAGCCGGCCTTGTAGCCGAAGATGTGGAAGTACGGATTGACCGTCAGATAGCGGTCGCCCTGCCGCAGATCGGCCAGGTCGCACCACTCCGCGTACAGCCGCAGCGTCTGGGCGTGGTTCATCATCACGCCCTTGGGGCGCCCGCTGGTGCCCGAGGTGAACATGATGTCGCAGATGTCGGTCCCGAGCACCGGGCGCTGGAACGGCGAACCGCTGGCGAGGAAGTCCGACTTCAGGTCGATCACCGGGACCCCGGGCGGGGCCGGGTAGTCCTGTCCCAGGAAGCCGCTCTGGACCAGGACGGCCCTGGCCCCGCTGCGGCGGATGATGTCGTGCGCCTCGTCCGCCTTGAAGCGGGTGTTGACCGGGACCAGCACCCCGCCGGCGGTCAGCAGCCCGAAGGCCGCGATGATCCATTCGGCGGAGTTGGGTGCCCAGAGCGCCACCCGGTCGCCGCGTTCGATCCCGGCGGAGGCGAACGCGCCGGCCGCCACCCGGACCCGGTCGACCAGTTCGGTGAAGCTGAGCCGCAGCGGGCCGTCCACCACCGCCTCGGCGTCGCCGAAGCGGTCGGCCGCGCTCAGCACCATGTCGGGGATGGTCTCCCAGGCCTTTGCCGTGGTCAGCATTACGCGATCAGCCGGGCCAGGTTGCCGCCCATGATCTTGGCCTGGTCGGCCTCGTTGAACTTGGCCAGCGTGTCGACGTAGGTGACCGGGTCGGCAAGCCCCTCGGGGTGCGGCCAGTCGGAGCCGAACAGCACCCGGTCGACGCCCACCACGGAGGCCAGCTCGGACATGTCCTCCTCCCAGAACGGGCTGATGTGGATCCGGGTCCGGACCGCCTCGACCGGGTCGCCGAGGAAGCCTCGGGGCTGCTTCTTGTAGACGCTGGCGAGCTGGTCGAGCAGCGGCACCAGCCAGGACGAGCCGTTCTCGATGACCGAGACCTTCAGCTCGGGGAAGCGGAACAGCGCGCCGTGGCAGACCCAGGAGGACACCGCGTCGGTGACCGGGCGCCACTCGTTCATCATCCGGAACACCTGGGCCTCGAAGGGTCGCATCTCCTGGCCCTTGCCCTCCCAGTCGTTGGAGTAGCGGGAGTAGCCGCTGTCGGAGGAGTGCATCGCCACCAGCACCCCGGCCTGCTCGACGCGCTTCCAGAACGGGTCGAACTCCGGCAGCGCGAACGACCGCGACCCGCCGTAGCCGGGCACCGGGGCCGGCCGGACCAGGATCACCCGGGCCCCGCGCTCCAGGCACCACTCCAGTTCGGCGATGGCCTTGTCCAGGATCGGCAGGCTGATCACCGGCGTGGTGTAGATCCGGTCCTTGTGGTTGAAGCCCCAGGTCTCGTACAGCCACTGGTTGAGCGAGTGGACCACCGCGTGGATCAGCTCCGGCTCGTCCCGCATCCGCTCCTCGACCAGGCTGGCCAGGGTGGGGAACATCAGCGTCCGCTGGATCCCCATCTCGTCCATCAGCTCCAGCCGCGGAGCGGGCTCCCGGAACGCCGGTATCGACTTCATCGGGGCCCCGAAGAGCTCCCGGTGCGACTTGCCGTCCGGGTTGCCCTCCCGGAAGTACTGCTCCCACGCGCCCGGCCGGGCCACCACCTCGAAGGTGGGGTTGGGGATGTAGTCACTGATCTGTCCCAGCACCGCGATCTTCTTGCGGCCGTTCACCACCGGGTACTGGATGGCCGACCGGTACTGCTCGGGCAGGTACCTGGTGAGCGCGTCCTCGGTCTCGTACAGGTGGTTGTCCGCGTCGAACAGCGGATACGGCAGCTCGCGTGACGGCATGAGATCCTCCTTCGCTGAATAGGAGAACCTTATTCTCCGTCGTGGCGCACTGCAATGTCCCGACGGAGGTGAAACTTCTGGATCTTGCCGCTCGCGGTGCGCGGGAAGTCCTCGACCGTGTGGAGCTCCTCGGGCCACTTCTGCCGGGCCAGGCCCGCCTGTTCCAGGTGGCGCCGCATGGCGTCGATGGTGGGCGGCGCGGGGTGGCCGGGCCGCAGCCGGACCACGGCGGCGGCGTGCTCGCCGAGCCGGGCGTCGGGGGCGGCCACCACGGCGGCCTCGGCCACGCCGTCCATGGCCAGCAGCAGTTCCTCGACCTCCACCGCGCTGATGTTCTCCCCGCCGCGGATGATGATGTCGGCCTTGCGGTCGGTGATGGTCAGGCAGCCGTCCTGGTCCAGCACGCCGATGTCGCCGGTGCGGTACCAGCCCTCGGTGTCGAAGGCGTTCTCGGTCAGGGCCGGATCGGTGTAGCCGAGGCACAGGTCGGGGCCCCGGCTGAGGATCTCGCCGTCGCACTCCAACCGGAACTCCACGCCGGACAGCGCCTTCCCGTCGGTGTACAGCCGCTCGCGCTCGGGTGCGGTGTGCAGGGAGCCGGTGATGGAGGGGTGCTCGGTGCTGCCGTAGGAGCGGAACGCGGTGATGCCGAGGGCCTCCAGCCGGGTGGTGACCGAGGTCGGGACCGACGCGCCGCCGAGGCCGGCGTACTTCATGTGCGCGAGGTGTCCGGGGGTGAAGTCGGGGTGGTCCAGCAGGCTGGTCATGTAGTAGGCCGCACCGCCGCCCACGGTGAGTCCGTCACGCGTCATCAGTTCCAGCGCCCGGCCCGGGTCCCAGGTGTCGGCGAGGTTCACCGGGGAGCCGTCCAGCACCGGGATCAGGAAGGCGTTCACCATCCCGATGAAGTGGCCGACCGGCGCCGAGGTGAGCTGGCTGCCCCGGTCCGGCGGATAGAAGCCGGCCAGCTGGCGGGTCTCGTAGCCGAGGGTCTGGTGGCTGTGGACGACGCCCTTGGGGTCGCGGGTGGTGCCGGAGGTGAAGGCGATCAGGGCGGGGGCGGCCGGGTCGGTCCGGACCACGCCGGGCATGGGTTCGGCGCCGAGCAGGTCGTCGAAGTCCCGTCCCACCACGCCGACCACGGGCACCCGGGCGCTCAGGTCGGGCTGGTGCTCCATCCGCCCGAACCGCTCGGCCGTGACGAAGACCTTCGGGGTGACCGAGTCCAGGATGTAGCCGACCTCCTTGCGCCCGTAGAAGTGGACGATCGGCACCACGACCGCCCCGAGCAGCGCCGAGGCCCAGAAGACCGCGGCGGCCTCCATCCAGTTGGGCAGTTGGAAGGCGACCGCGTCACCGGGGCCGACGCCGCGCTCGCGCAGCCCTGCGGCCAACCGGCGCGCGGTCCGTTCGAGCTCGCCGAAGGTCCCCGTCCAGGGCCGCACGTCCGAGTGCACCCGGAAGAGGGTCCCCGGGGCGGCCTCCAGGCCGCGGGCCAGCAGGTCGCCGATGGTGTCCCGGGTCCACCAGCCCTCCGCCTCGTAGCGCTGCACCAGTTCGGCGGGGATCTTTCGCATGGCGAGTGCTCCTTCCTCGACGCTGAGAATTGCACTCTCTCAGCAAGAGAAGCTAAATTCCATACATGGGACGAGACCAGGGCCTGTATCCGGCCCGAATCACCCGAGTCATCCAGGAGACCGCCGACACGCGCACCTATGTGCTCGACGTCCCCTATCCCTACCGGGCCGGACAGTTCCTGACCGTCAAGGTCTGCGACACCCTGCGCAGTTACTCGATGTCGAGCTCCCCGGACACCGACACCGAGTTGATGACGACGGTGAAGCGGGTCCCCGGCGGCCTGGTCTCCAACTGGATGCACGACCACCTGCGGCCCGGCGACGTCATCGAGACCACCCGTCCCACCGGGCTGTTCTGCCTGCGGGAGACCCCGGCGCCGCTGCTGGCGTTCTGCGGGGGCAGCGGCGTCACGCCGATCCTGTCCCTGGTCAAGACCGCGCTGGCGACGACGGCGCGACGGGTCCGGGTGCTGGCGGCCGACCGGGACGCCGACTCGGTCATCTTCGGACCCGCGATGGACGAGCTGGCCCGGCGCCACCCGACCCGCTTCGAGATCCGGCACCACCTGGACGACCGGTCGGGCTATGTCACCGAGGACCAGGTGCGCGAGTTCGTCCTGGGCGACCGGGGCGCGGACTTCTACCTCTGCGGACCAGCGCCCTTCATGGACCTGACGGAGCGTGCGCTGCTGGCCCACGGCGCCGAGCCGGCACGGATCTTCGCGGAGCGCTTCGCCGCCCCGGCCGCAGTGGTCGACTCCGGCGACGGCTCCCCGGACGGCGAACTGGACGGCACCGTCTCCATCGTCCTCTCCGGCAAGCGGCACACCGTCGCCCAGCACGCCAACGAGACCCTGCTGGAGAGCGCGCGCCGGGCCGGTCTGGCGCCGCCCTTCTCCTGCGAGGCGGGGAACTGTGCCACCTGCATCGCCCAGATCACCGAGGGCAAGGCCCGGATGCGGGTGAACAACGCGCTGGAGGAGGACGAGATCGCCGACGGCTGGATCCTCACCTGCCAGGGGGAGCCGGTGACTCCGCACGTCACCGTCGTCTACGAGGACTGATCCGGTGGGACCGGTCTGGACTGCGCCGCTGCCGGTGAATATGATGTTCGCTCAGAATGAGAATACGCATCTCTCATATGGAGAAGCTTGATGGTAGAGCTGGAGCTGGACCAAGGGCTGGCCGTCGTCACCATCAACCGCCCGCAGGCCCGTAACGCCATCGCGCTGAGCACCATGGACGAGCTGGACAAGGCTCTCGATGCGGCGGAGGGCTCCCGGGCCCTGGTCATCACCGGCGCGGGCGACCGGGCCTTTGTGTCCGGTGGGGACCTGAAGGAACTCGCCGCGATCCGGACCGAGGAGGAGGCGATGGCCATGGCCCTGCGGATGCGGGGGATCTGCGACCGACTGGCGGCGTTCCCCGGCCCGGTGATCGCGGCCCTGAACGGGCATGCCCTGGGAGGCGGGGCCGAGGTCGCCCTGGCCGCCGACATCCGGGTGGCCGCCGACGACATCAGGATCGGCTTCACCCAGGTGACGCTCGCGATCATGCCGGCCTGGGGCGGCGCCGAACGGCTCGCGGCACTGGTCGGCCGGGGGAGGGCGCTGCTGCTCGCGGGCACGGGGGCCATGGTCGGCGCCGTCGAGGCCGAACGCCTCGGCCTGGTGGACCGGGTGCTGCCGCGGGCCTCGTTCGAGCAGGGCTGGCGCTCGCTGGCCAGGTCGCTCGCCACCGCACCGGCGCAGGCGATCAAGCAGGTGATCACGGGAGACGGCTCGGCCGAGCAGGCGGCGCGGCTCTTCGCGCAGCTGTGGGTGGCCGACGAGCACTGGCAGGCAGTGGACGGAGTGATGTCGCGTGCGAAGTGAACCGCGGGTCGAGACGGGCTCGGTGGGCGTGGTCGTGCGTCCGCCGAACCCCACCGGGGGCGTCGTCCTGTACCTGCCCGGTGACCGGAGGCTCTCCGGCGCGCCGGAGTCGGCTCCCGGCCTGGCCGAGCGGCTGGCCCTGCGGACCGGGGCGGTGGTCGTCGCCCCGCGGCACCGGACCGCCTTCCCGGCCGCGCTGGAGGACGTCCACTCCGCCTACGACTACTGCCGGAGCCAGGGGCCGGTGGCCGTGGTGGGGGAGCGTCAGGGAGCGGGCCTGGCCGCCGCGCTGCTGCTGCGGCTGCGGGACCTGGGCGAGCCGGCACCGTGCTGCGGGGTGCTGGTCTCGGCCCTGCTCGACCTCACCATGCAGGCGCCCAGCCTGCAGCTGAACGCGACCGCCGACCCCACCTTCGACGTGGCCGAGCTCGGCCGCTGGGCCGAGCGCTATGCCGCCGGCACCGCGCCGACCAACCCCCTGCTCAGCCCGCTGCTCGCCAATCTGCACGGACTGCCGCCGATCCAGCTGCTGGTGGCCGGCACCGATCCGCTGCTCGACGACTCGGTGGAGTTCGCCAACCGCGCGGCCCGCTCCGGCGTCACGGTGGACCTGCATGTGCGGGCGGACGCGGCGAGCCTGCGCGCGGAGGTCCTCACGGCCATGGCCGGCTTCATTCAGCGATGGAGTCCTCGGGAGCGGACCCCAGAAGCACGGACAGCGTATCCCGCATGATCGCCGGATAGTCCGTCTGATCCGGCTCCAGCAGCCACTGCAGCTGCATCCCCTCGATCATGGCCAGGACCGCCGTCGCGGCGGTCCGCGGGGTCAGCCCGCTGGGCAGCCGGGGTCCGTAGCGCTCCGCGAACAGCGCGACCGTGCGCTCCTCCAGGGTCTGCTGATGGTCGTGCAGGTACTGCTGGTCCAGGTCGTTCCCGCTGATGCTCTCGGCCAGCAGCACGCTGTGGACCTCGGCCAGCACCGGCATCCGGTGGTCGAAGGTCAGCGCCTCGGCGAGCTGGTTCGGCCAGTCCTTGTCCGCGTGGTCGGCGGCCAGGTAGGCCCGGCTGCGTTCCTCGCGGAACTCGAGCAGCGCGATGAGCAGCTTCTTCTTGCTCGGGAAGTGGTGCAGCAGGCCCTGCCTGGTCAGGCCCGCGCGCTCGGCGACCAGGTCGAGGGAGGTGCCCCGGTAACCGCGTTCGGCGTACACCTCCAGGGCGGTGAAGAGGATCTCCTCGCGCTGGGTCGTCATCGCTATCATCCGGCACCCTTCCGGCACACCACGCCGTGTCCCGGGGCAACACTATGCGCGCCTTCCCGCCCGGACGAGGCTTTTGGCCCTCTCCGGTCCCAGGACCGGAAGTCCGATCTCAGGACCGGAAGCGCAGCAGGGCCTCCTGGGCGTAGGAGGCGACCAGCGAGCCGTCGCGGGTGATCACGTCGCCCCGGCCGAAGCACCGGCCGTGCGCCAGCAGCGGGCTGTGCTGACGCAGCAGCAGCCAGTCGTCGGTGCGGAACGGGCGGTGGAACCACAGGCTGTGCGAGGTGACGGCGGAGGTGAACGCGGTGCCCGAGTCGTTCTGGGTGACCCCCTCCAGGGGGCGCAGCGCGGTGCCGATCAGGGTCAGGTCGGTCGCGTAGGCGGTCAAAGCGGGGGCCAGCTGCGGGTCGACCGGCGGGGTGCGCATCCACAGGTCGAACTCGGCCGGATCGGCGTCCGGGGTGTCCAGGCTGCCGAGCGAGCGGGTGTCCCAGGGGATCAGGTCGAGAGCCAGTGCGTGCTCGGCCGCGGGGACCTCAGGGACCTTCAGGTCGCCCTGCCGGTCGAGCCCCTCCTCGAAGGCGTGCAGCGACACCGCGGCGGTGGCCACGACGCCCGACGTCTGCCGGGCCACGACCGTGACCGTGGCGAAGGTGCCGCCCTCGTGGTGGCGCTCCACCTGGTAGTCGACCGGTTCGTCGGTCCTTCCGGCCCGGGGGAACAGCGCGTGCAGGGACTTGACGGTCTTTCCGGGGCAGGCGAGCGAGGCGGCCCGGACGAACTGGGCCAGCAACTGCCCACCGAACAGGCGGTGGTAGGGCAGTCGCTGGTTGGGACCGGTGTAGCGCGGGCCCGGTCCGCCCTCCTGCTCGCGCAGGTCCACGCAGGCCAGCAGGTCGGTCCAGAGGTCGGTCACGGGTGCTCCCGGTGCGGGTCGGGGTCCAGGTGGGTAAGTCTGATTCTCGTTTACGAGAATGTTGTTTCGCAACCCTCAGCAGCACGCCCGCAGCCGCTCGACCAGGTCCGCGGCGGCATCGCGGGCGAGGCCGGGCGGAGGGGTGAAGGTGATGCGGGTCAGCAGTCCGCCGAAGCGTTCCGCGACGCGGTCGGGCAGGTCGTCGGGCCGGGCGACGATCGCGAAGGCGTCGACCATCTCGTCGGTGACCAGGCCGGCCATCTCCGGCCAGCGCCCCGCCTTCGACAGGGCGGTCAACTCCTGGTTCAGGTCGCCCCATCCGTGCAGCTCGAACACGCCCCGGTAGGCGGGGGTGGAGGCGTAGAACGCGATCCGGGCGCGCAGCACCGGCAGGGCGGCCTCCATCTCCTGGTCGGTGCCGGTGACGATGAACGGGGTGTTGGCCACCTCGAAGCCGTCCATGGTGGCGCCGGCCCGCTCGCGCCCCTCGCGCAGGGCCGGCAGGGTCCGTTCGCGGATCCAGCGCGCGGTGGTGTAGCCGTGGCAGAGGAAGCCGTCGGCCACCTCGCCGGCGGTACGGGTCATCAGCTCGCCGACACCGGCCAGCAGCACCCTGGGCGGGCCGAAGTCGTGGCGCGGGGGGACGAAGTCCGGGGGCATGAGGGTGTGCCGGTAGTACTCGCCCCGGAAGTCCAGCGGTGTGCCGTCCTGCCAGGAGGACCAGATGGTCCGCAGGGCGAGGACGAACTCGCGCAGCTGCGCCGCGGGCCGGCCCCAGGGCATGGAGTAGCGGCGCACCACATGGGCCTTCACCTGCGAGCCGAGGCCGAGCAGCAGTCGGCCGCCCGAGTGCCGTTGCAGGTCGTCGGCGGTGTAGGCGAGGGTCATCGGCGATCGGGCCAGGGCGACCGCGATGGATGTGCCCAGCTCGATCCGGTCGGTCACCTCGGCGGCGACCGCGAGCGGGAGGAAGGGGTCCTGGTTGAGCTCTCCCGCCCAGGCGGCGTCGTAGCCGTCGCCCTCCAGGGCGCGGGCCCGTGCTGCGGCGCCGGCCAGGCCGGTGATACCACCATCGATTTTCATTTATGGATAGTATGATGTGCATTCAGTGAGAATCTAGTTCTCTGCGAAGAGGTGTCCCTTGCCCGAGCCCGTCGTTCTGGTCGACATCGAGGAGCGCGTCGCGACGGTGACGCTGAACCGGCCGGAGGCCCGCAATGCGCTGAGCCGGGAGCTCACCCAGGCGCTGTGGGACGCGGTCACCGCGGCTGGGCGGGACACCGACGTCGATGCGGTGATCCTGACCGGAGCGGATCCCGCGTTCTGCGCCGGCGTCGACCTGAAGGAGGTGTCGGGGGAGATACCCGCCACCGCGGCTCCCCGGGCATCGGGCCAGGGGCCCGAGCGTGACAGCAACGGCCTCTACCGGTTCCTGCCGGTCATCGGCAAGCCGGTGATCGGGGCCGTCAACGGCGTCGCGGTGACCGGCGGGCTCGAAGTGGCCCTGCAGTGCACCTTCCTGGTGGCGTCGGAGCGGGCCAGGTTCGCCGACACCCATGCCCGGCTCGGCATCATGCCGGGCGGCGGTGCCACCGTGCTGCTGGCCCAGTCCGTCGGGCTGCGCCGGGCTGTCGAGATGTCACTCACCGGCAATTTCCTGACCGCTGACGAGGCGTTGGACTTCGGACTGGTCAACCATGTCGTGCCGCACCAGGAGTTGCTTCCCTGCGCCCGGCGGCTGGCCGCCGACATCGTCAGCAACGACCAGCGCGGCGTGCGCCGGCTGCTCCGGCACTACCGTCAGCTGGCCAACACCGCCACCCTCGACGAGGCGCACCACATCGAGGGCGTCATGGCCGAGACCTGGCAGCCCGGGACCAGCCAGGTCGCCGCCCGGCGCCGCGAGGTCACCGCTCGCGGACGTGCGCAGACCCGGGCCTGAGGTCAGGGTTTGACGTGACGTCAGAGCTGGACCAGCCGGGGGGCCGTGCCGGTCTCCCGCAGCAGCGCTCCCGCCTCCCTGGTCAACTCCCGTGCGCTGCCGAGCAGTCCGTCCAGCACCAGGGTCCGCCGGACATGCCGGTGCAGGCCGTGCTCGGCGGTGAAGCCGATCCCGCCGAGCACCTGCTGGCAGTGCCGGGCCGCCGTCAGCGCCGCCCGTCCGGCGGCCGCCTTGGCGAGCAGTGAGCCGAGCCCGTCCTCGGCGGCCAGCAGGGTCGCCTCGGCGCCCTCCAGGTCGACCAGGGTCTCGGCGAGCAGGTGCCGTACCGCCTGGAACGAGGAGAGCGGGCGGCCGAACTGGGTGCGGTCCAGCACATGGGTGCGGGCGAGCGCGAGCATGGCCCGGCCGGTGCCCAGCAGCCACCAGCCGAGTGCGCGGCGGCCGGCGGCCAGCGCCGGGTCCGTGAGCGGCTCCCCGGCCGGGAGGATGCGCAGCGGCAGGTCCCCGTCCAGCGCCGTGCTCTCCCGGTCGTCCCGCTCCCAGCGCACCCACGCGCCGCCGGTGTACGGCAGTGCCGGGGTGCCGCCGGGCGGTCGTCCGGCCGCGCGGAGCAGGACGTCGTTCAGCAGTGGGGCGTGGGCGCCGGTCTCGCCGAGCAGGCGGAAGGTCAAGGGGACTGCGACGTCCGGCAGTTCGGCGAGCAGCTCGGCCCAGCCGAGGTCGGCCAGGGCCGAGTCGAGGGCGCGGCCCGACGCCGCCGTCATCGTCTTGCGGAGCGTCTCCGCGAGCAGTTCCCGTTCGGCCTGGTCCACGGTCAGTCCTTCCCCAGGCCGAGCAGCCGGCGGGCGATGATGTTGCGTTGGATCTCGGCGGTGCCGCCGTAGATGGTCGCCGCCCGGGAGTACAGGTACTCCTCCCGCCAGGGGGAGTCCGTCAGTTCCAGCACGCCCGGCAGCAGGTCCCGGGCCGTGTCGAACAGCCGCTGCTCGGCGGTGGCCAGCAGGACCTTGTCGACCGAGGTCTCCGGGCCGAGGACGGCGCCTGCGGCCAGTCGCCGCTGGGTCGTGTGGGAGCGGGCCCGGGCGGTGTGCAGCGCCAGGTAGGCGGCGCCCAGGGCGTCGTCGTCCGGATCCCCGGTCTCGTCGAGCAAGCGGTCCAGCCGGGTGAACAGGTGGGCGATGCGGTGCCAGAAGCAGGTGGAGCGCTCGTGCGGGAGCAGGTCCATCGCCAGCTGCCAGCCGTCGCCCGGGCGGCCGAGCATCCGGTCGGCGGGGACGACCACGTCGTCCAGGAACACCTCGGCGAACTCGTCCACGCCGTGCATGGTCCGCAGCGGCCTGACGGTGATGCCGGGGGTGTCCATGTCGACGAAGAAGGCGGTGATCCCGCCGTGGCCGGGGCCGGTGCGGGTGAGCAGGACGCAGCGGGCGGCGTACTGGGCCAGGCTGGTCCAGACTTTCTGACCGGTGATCACCCAGTCTCCCCCTTCGCGCGGGACCGCCCGGGTGGTGAGTGAGGCCAGGTCGCTGCCGGAGCCGGGCTCGGAGAAGCCCTGGCACCACTGCTCGCGGCCGCTGAGCAGCCGCGGGACCATGGTCTCCGCCAGTGCCGGCGGGGCGTACGAGATCAGCGTCGGGACCAGCACCTCGACCATCGAGTAGATCCCCGGCTCGGCCAGGCCGCGTTCGGCGACCTCCTCGCCGAGCACGGCGCGCAGCACCGCCGGCCCCCCGAGTCCCTGGACGTCGGGGGGCCAGCCGTACCGCATCCAGCCCGCGTCGAAGAGCGCCCTGCGCACCCGGGCCAGTTGGGCGACCTGTCCGTCGAGGGAGTGGTCCGGCCCGGGGGACAGGTCGTGCTGGTCCAGCCAGGTCCGCAGGCCCGACCGGAAGTCGGCGACGTTCATGTGCGTGCTGCTCATGCGTCCGGGCGCTGGTAGGCGTGCGGGCGGCCCGAGTCGTGCGCTCCGCTGCGGCGGATGAAGGTCATCGCCCGGGTCCGCAGCCGCCAGCCCTCGGCGGTGCGCAGATAGGTGTCGTTGTAGTAGCCGATCCGCAGGTCGTGGCTGGCGTGGTCGACGAAGCAGAGCGGCTGGGTGCCGGTCGCGCTGTCCCCCGACAGCTCGACCACGGGTGTCCCGGTGAGGAACAGCCCCTTGGGGGCGGCGGCGACCAGCGCCGGGAACTCGTCCAGTCCGTAGCTGTCGCCGAAGGCGCTGTAGCTGCCGTCGGGGGTGAAGACGGCGATCACGCCGTCGATGTCCCCGCGGGTCATCTGCACCGCGTAGCGGGCCAGCAGTTGCTGGATCTCCATCAGGTCGTCAGTGGACAAGGACCCGACCGCCCTTCCTGGCACCGGCATGTGTGAGAATTTAATTCTCACTGAACGGATGGAAGGTTCTCACGAGGTCGGCGGCGGCGTCAACGGACGCTGCCGCAGCTTGGCGAAGTCCCAGCTGACCACCGTCTCCGGCAGCAGCCGGAGCCAGCCGTGCCGGCCGTCGTAGCGGAAGTCGCCGCCGCCCATGTACTTGTCGGCGAAGAGCTTCTCGGGGGTCAGCAGCTGCTCCAGGGGCTCGCCCCGACGCGGGGCCTCGCCGACGACCTCGACGCTTCCCTGCAGCTCAACGCCGCACAGCGCCATGAAGTCGGTGTCGCCCTCGTCGACGATCACGCTGCAGCGCCGATCCGCCGCGAGGTCGGCCCAGCGCTTGCTGCGGGTCAGTGAGTTGAGCCACAGCGCGCTGCCGTCCCAGACGAACCACAGGGCGCTGACGTGCGGGCGCCCGTCCGGGCCCACCGTCGCGACCCGGCAGACCGGCCGGGTGCGCAGGAACGCGTCACGTTCGTCGTCGGTCATCGCGATCGAGGTGCCGAACCGCTGCTTGGCCATGGTTCCTCCTTGGTCCGAATGATTGATTCTTCATTAGCGAGAAGATAGCTTCCATCTGTGGAGAGGAGCAGACTCACTTGCTGGAGTCTGCAACGAGGAGGACATCCCATGGATCTGCCCAGACCGGTTGGCGGCGAGTAATGGACCAGTTCATCACCTTCGGGATCGTCGGCCTGAGCACCGCCGCGATCTACGCGGTGATCGGCAGCGGGTTGGTGCTCACCTACTCCACGACCGGCGTGTTCAACTTCGCGCACGGTGCGGCGGGCATGCTCGCCGCGTTCTGCTACTGGCAGTTCACCGTCGGCTGGGGCTGGCCGGTCCCGGTCGCCCTGGTGCTGGTGCTGCTGGTGCTCGCACCGGCCTTCGCGCTGCTGGTGGAGCGGGCCGTGCTGCGACCGGTCCAGGCGTTGGGCGAGGCCGAACGCCTGGTGATGACGGTGGCGATGCTGAGCGGTCTGATCGCCGCGGCCCGGTGGATCTGGGACCCCAACGTCGCCCGGCCGCTGCCGACGTTCTTCGCCGACCGGAAGCCGTTCCACCTCGGTCCGGCCACGGTGACCTGGCATCAGGCCATCACCATGGCGGTCGCGGTGGCCGTGGCGATCGGGCTGCGGGTGCTGATGTACCGGACCCGGACCGGCGCGGAGATGCGGGCGACCGTCGACGACCGCGCGCTGGTCGGACTCGCCGGTGCGAGGCCGGTGCGCGCCAACCAGGTCGCCTGGATCCTGGGCACCCAACTGGCCGCCGTCGGCGGCATCCTGATCGCCCCGACGGTCACCCTGGACGCCTCGCAGCTCTCCCTGCTGATCGTCAGCGCCTACACAGCGGCCGTCTTCGGCCGGCTGCGCAGCCTGCCGATGACCTTCGTCGGCGCGATCGTGGTCGGCTGCATGGAGAGCTACCTGGCCGGCTACCTGCCGCAGAACGCCTACCTCCCGGGCCTGCGCCTGGCCGCGCCGGCGCTGCTGCTGTTCGCGGCGCTGCTGGCCTTCCCGCACCGGCGGCTGCGCGGACGCGACCGGCGGCTGCGGCAGATCCCGGTGCCGACCATGGCCGGTACGGGCCTGTTCGCGCTGGCGGTGGTGGCGTTCGGGGTGGTCCTGGCCACCGTGCTGAGCGCCCCCGACCTGATCACCTACGGCCCGATCTTCTCGCTCGGCGTGGTGGCGCTGTCCTATGTGCCACTGGCCGGCTATGCGGGACAGATCTCGCTGTGCCAGCTGAGCATGGCCGGGATCGGCGCGGTCGTGTGGGCGCACCTCGGCGCGCACGGGGAGCTGTGGGCGCTGCTGGTCGCGGTCGTGGTCTCCGCCGTGGCCGGGGGGCTGATCGCGCTGCCCGCGCTCCGGCTCTCCGGGGTCTATCTGGCCCTCGGCACGGCCGCGTTCGCGGTGGTGCTCGATCAGTGGATCTTCACCCTGCCGACGTTCAAGCTGTTCGGAGTCCAGATCGGACTGTTCGACCAGGGCTCGGTCACCGCGGTCGGGCCGGACCTGTTCGGCCTGCACCTGGACAGTGAGTCGCAGCTGATGGTGTTCGCCGCGGTCTGCCTGGCCCTCGCCTCCATCGGGGTGGCGGCGCTGCGCCGCGGCAGGTTCGGACGGCGGCTGATCGCGCTGCGCGACAGCGAGGCCGCCTACGCGACGCTCGGCGGCAACCTGCTGCTGGCCAAGGCCCTGGTGTTCGCCCTGGCCTCGGGCATCGCCGGCCTCGGCGGGGCGCTGTACGGGATGCAGCTGCAGTCCGTCTCGGCCACCCAGTTCAATCTGGTGGCCGGGCTGCCGATCTTCCTGGTCGCGGTGGTCGGCGGCCTCGGCGCGGTGGGCAGCGGCCTGTTCACCGGGACGGCCTACGTCGGGCCGATCAACGCGCTGATCGCCATCGCGCCCTGGTCGCAGAACGCCGTGGCGCTGCTGCCCGGACTGGCCGGGGTGGGACTGGGCCGCAACCCCGACGGGGTGGTGCCCACCATGCGCAGCGAGTGGGCACCGGTGGCCCGGGACCGGATCGCGCTGCCGGTCCTGGTGGTCGGCATCGCGGCGGCCTGGGTGCTGCGGCTGGCCGACGTGATCGACGGATGGGTCTTCTGCGGCGTCGCGCTGGTCCTCGCGCTGGCACTGCGGGGGTGGGCGGCGGCCCGGCAGCGGGCCGTCCTGGCCGCCGCCGCTGTCCACGACTCGGCCGGAGCGGAAGCGGCTGCACCGGAGGAGGTCCCGGTCGAGTGGTTGGGCATACGGCGCGCCTGGCGCCCGGAGGACGAGGAGGTGCTCGCCCGTGGCATCGCTGCAGGTTAGCGGGGTGACGGTGGCCTTCGGCGGCAACCGGGCCCTGGACGGGGTCGGCCTGACCGCCGAGTCAGGCCACGTCACCGGGCTGATCGGGCCCAACGGGGCCGGCAAGAGCACCCTGTTCGACGTGGTGTCAGGACTGCGCAGGCCATCCTCGGGCCGGGTGTTCCTGGACGGACGGGACGTCACCCGGTCCAGGCCCGCCGGCCGCTCCAGGCACGGCCTGGCGCGGACGTTCCAACGGCTGGAGCTCTTCGGCCGGCTGAGCGTCCGTGACAACCTGCTGGTCGCCGCCGAGTTGGGGCCCGACCGGCGCAGGGCCGCGGTGCTGGTCGACGCACTGCTGACCAGGCTCGGCCTGACCGCGATCGCCGACAGCTCACCCGACTCGCTGCCCACCGGGGTCGGCCGACTGGTCGAGGTGGGCCGGGCGCTGGCGATGCGCCCCAAGGTGCTGCTGCTCGACGAGCCCGCAGCCGGCCAGGACGGCGAGGAGACCGAGCGCTTCGCCGCCCTGCTGCGCGCACTGGCCGACGAGGGCACCGCCGTGGTGCTGGTCGAGCACGACATGGGCCTGGTGATGAGCGTGTGCGACCAGGTGTACGTGCTCGACCTCGGCAAGGTCATCGCCGTCGGCCCGCCCGACCTGGTCCGGCACGACGAGACGGTCCTGGCAGCCTACTTGGGGGACGCGTGAGCGCACTGCTGGAACTGCGCGGCATCCGTGCGGCCCATGAACGGATCAATGTGCTGCACGGCGTGGACCTCGCGGTCGCCGCCGGTCAGGTGGTGGCCCTGCTCGGCCCGAACGGCGCCGGCAAGACCACCGTGCTGCGGGTGGCCGCCGGGGTCCACCCGGCCGCGTCAGGCCGGCTGCTGGTCGGCGGGCGGGACGTGACCGGAGCCGATCCGCGCCGGCTGGCCCGCGCCGGGGTCTGCCTGATCCCGGAGGGACGCGGAGTCTTCCCCAACCTGACGGTCCGGGACAACCTGCTGATGATGACCTTCACCGGCCGCAGCCGCGCCGAGATCGAGGAGATCGCCTTCGCGCGGTTCCCGATCCTCGCCAAACGCGCCTCGCAGCAGGCCGGCACCCTGTCCGGCGGCGAGCAGCAGATGCTGGCCCTCGCCCGCGGCCTGGCCACCGACCCGGCCGTGCTGCTGCTGGACGAACTCTCCATGGGGCTGGCGCCCCTGGTCGTCGGCCGGCTGTACGAGCAGGTGGCCGAGATCGCCCGGCAGGGCGTGGCCGTGCTGGTGGTCGAACAGTTCGCGGCGGCCGTCCTGGGGATCGCCGACCATGCGGCCGTGCTGGTGCGCGGCCGGGTCCAACGGCAGGGCCACCCGGACAGCGGGTTGCGCGCCGAACTTTCCGCCCTCTACATGGGGAGTCCGCTGTGACATCCACCAGTCCGACATCCACCGCCCAGACAGGCACTGGCGAGACATCCGTCGGTACCTCCACCGAGACGCGCGCGGACCGATTCGTCCGCGACCTGGCGGCGCTGAAGATCCCGGACCCGGCCGCCGGCAGAGCCACGCTCTGGCTGCGCCTGGGAGTCGTCCTGATGCTGGTCGGCCCGGTGCTCGCGGTGACGGCCTATCTGATGTCCCGCGGCACCACCGACTCGCTCACCCAGGGGGACGCCCTCACGGTCGCGCTCGCCGGGATCACCGCGAGCGTGGTGGGCGCCGCCCTGTTCCTGCGGTACTCGCTGATCGGGTTCCTCCGCTTCTGGCTGGCCCGCCAGTCCTACGACCTCTCCCTCCTCGCCGACCGCCTGCTCGAAAGGGACCTCCGCCATGACCTCACCGGCAACGAGGCTGCGCCCCGGTGACCAGCTCGCCAGCACCGTCTGCAGCACCCGGGTGGTGGTCATCCGCGCCGCCGAGGGGCAGCCGGTGATCGCCTGCGGCGGCAGTCCGATGGTCGCCGCGGCCGCCGCGACCGCCCGGCCCGCGCCCTCCGGCGGGGCCGACGCCGCCACGCTGATCGGCAAGCGCTACACCGACGCCGCAGGGACGCTCGAACTGCTCTGCACCGTCTCCGGTTCCGGCGCGCTGAGCTGCGACGGCGTCCCGATGACCATCAAGGCAGCGAAGCCGCTGCCTGCCTCCGACTGAGAGAAAGGCAGTGTCATGGACCGCGACGACATGATCCTCATCAGCGTGGACGACCACATCATCGAACCGCCCGACATGTTCGTGAACCACCTGCCGCAGCGCTACAAGGACGACGCGCCGCAGCTGGTCCACCAGGAGGACGGCACCGACACCTGGACGTTCCGCGAGACGGTGATCCGCACCGCCGCCCTGAACGCGGTGGCCGGGCGGCCCAAGGAGGAGTACGGCCTGGAACCGCAGGCCCTGGACGAGATCCGGCCCGGCTGCTACGACGTCAACGAGCGCATCGCGGACATGAACGCGGGCGGGATCCTGGCCCAGATGAACTTCCCGTCCTTCCCCGGCTTCGCGGCCCGGCTGTTCGCCACCGAGGACCCGGACTTCTCGCTGGCGCTGGTGCGCGCCTACAACGACTGGCACATCGACGAGTGGTGCGGGGCCCACCCCGGCAGGTTCATCCCGATGGCCATCCCCGCCATCTGGGACCCCGAACTGTGCGCGGCGGAGGTGCGCCGGGTGTCCGCCAAGGGCTGCCACTCGCTGACCTTCACCGAGAACCCGGCCGTGCTCGGCTACCCGAGCTTCCACGACCCGTACTGGAACCCGCTGTGGAAGGCGCTGTCGGACACCGACACCGTGATGTCGGTGCACATCGGCTCCTCGGGCCGGCTGGCGATCCCGGCGGTCGACTCGCCCCCCGACGTCATGATCACGCTGCAGCCGATGAACATCGTCTCGGCCGCGGCCGACCTGCTGTGGTCCCAGCCGGTCAAGGACTACCCCGACCTGAAGATCGCCCTGTCCGAGGGCGGCACCGGCTGGATCCCCTACTTCCTGGAGCGGGTGGACCGCACCTTCGAGATGCACTCCGCCTGGACCCTCCAGGACTTCGGCGGGAAGCTGCCGTCGGAGGTCTTCCGCGAGCACTTCCTCACCTGCTTCATCAGCGACCCGGTGGGGGTGAAGCTCCGTCACGACATCGGCATCGACAACATCGCCTGGGAGTGCGACTACCCGCACAGCGACTCGATGTGGCCGGAGGCGCCCGAGGAGCTGCTCGGCGTGATGAACCGCTTCGACGTCCCCGACTCGGACATCAACAAGATGACCCACGAGAACGCCATGCGCTGGTACTCCTTCGCCCCCTTCTCGCACGTCCCGCGCGAGCAGGCCACGGTGGGAGCGCTGCGGGCGCTGGCCAAGGGCCACGACGTGTCGATCCAGTCCCGCAGCCACCGGCTGATCGAGCCGGAGGAGAAGCTGGAGGCCTACCGCTCCCGGGCCCGCGCGGCGACCGCGGCGGCCTCGGCGGCCGCCAAGTGAGCGACGTGGTGCTGACCGAACGGGTCGGCAATGTGCTGGTCGCCACCCTCAACCGGCCGGAGGCGCGGAACGCCCTCAGCCCCGGGCTGATCGACGACCTGTCGGACGTGCTGCGCTCAGCCGACGCCGACCCGGAGGTACGGGCCGTCGTGGTGACCGGGGCCGGAACGGTCTTCTGTGCCGGCATGGACCTGAAGGCGTTCACCAAAGGCGGCAAGTTCGACGGACTGGTCTGGTTCTTCCGCGAGGGCATCGCCACCCCGGTGGTCGCCGCGCTCAACGGTTCGGCGATGGGCGGCGGCTTCGAACTGATGCTGGCGTGCGATCTGGTCGTCGCGGCCGAGGGTGCGAAGCTCGGGATGAGCGAGGTCAAGCGCGGGCTGTTCGCGGCGGGCGGCGGAACCACGCTGGCGTCGCGGGCGCCGCTGTCCGTGGCCCTGGAGATGGGGCTCACCGGCGACCCGGTCACCGCCGCGCAGGCCCGCGAGTTCGGCCTGGTGAACCGGGTCGTACCCGCCGACCAGGTACTGACCGAGGCCCTGGCCCTGGCGAGCCGGATCGCCGAGAACGGCCCGCTGGGCGTCGCCATGACCAAGAAGCTGATGCGGGAACGCCGCTGGGGCGAGCCTGAGGAGGTGACGGCAGTCTTCCGCAGCGCCGACGCCACGGAGGGCGCGCGCGCCTTCGCAGAGCGGAGGCCGCCGGTGTGGACCGGGGCGTGAACGTGCCGGCAGCGGGTGGCTGAGCGCGCACGCAGTTAATCAAGCAGAGCCCCGCGCCCCTGGGTGATTGCAACGAACGGTCAGTTGCAATTGCTAGGGGCGCGGGGAACTGCGCGACAAGCCACCCACTCACGGCAACACAAGCTCGAACCGGACCTCACACGCTGTATCCGCCGTCGACCCCCAACGCCTGCCCGGTGATGAACCCCGCCGCATCGGAGGCCAGGAAGGCCACTGCTTCGGCGATGTCCCCCGCATCGCCAAAGCGGCGCAGCGGAATGTTGCGCTTGGTGATCTCCAGCGCTGCCGCGTCCAGCTCGCCGGAGTCGATCAGGCGGGCGGCGATGCCGTCCGTCAGCATCCCAGGAGCCACGCAGTTCACCCGGACGCCGAAGCGGCCCTCCTCGGCCGCCAGTGCCCGGGCGACGGCCTCGACCGCGCCCTTGGTGCCGGACGACAGGCCGTCACGGACCGGGAACCGGCGGGTGGCCACCGTGGTGACCGCGACGATGCTGCCCCGGCTCTCCCGCAGCAGTGGGAGGGCCGGGTGCACCAGGTTGAAGAAGGCAGCCGCGTCGGCGACCAGCTGGGCCCGGTACTGACCCGGCGTCACCTTGCTGAGGTGCGTCATCGGCACGTGCGGGCCGGCCGCGTAGACCACGGTGTGCAGGCCGCCGAAGGCCCCCGTCGCCCGGGCCACGGCCTCGGCGGTGGCGGTCTCGTCCTCCAGGTCGAGCTGGAGCGCCAGGGCCTGGCGTCCGCGCTCCTTGACCTCGCCCGCAACGCCCTCGGCCGCGGCCTGGTTGGCGCGGTAGCTGAACGCCACGTCGCTGCCGCGCCGGGCCAGGATCCTGACGATCGCGGCGCCGATGCCGCCGCTTCCGCCGGCGACGAACGCGGCGCCGGGGCGGCCGAAGAAGTCCTTCATACGCTGTGCCTCACAGTCAGAGTCCCAGGGATTTGGCGATGATGACCTTCATGACCTCGCTGGTGCCGGCGTAGATCCGGGCCACCCGCGCGTCCGTGTACAGCCGGGCGATCGGGAACTCCAGCATGTAGCCGTAGCCGCCGAACAGTTGCAGGCAGCGGTCGACGGCCCGGGCCTGCACCTCGGTGCAGAACAGCTTGACCTTGGCCGCGTCCGCCCCGGAGAGCCTGCCGTCGACCAGTTCCAGCACGGCCCGGTCGAGCACCGCCTGCGCCGCCTCGACCTCGGCGGCCACCGCGGCCAGCTCGAACTTGGTGTTCTGGAACGAGGAGAGCGGCGAGCCGAACACCTGACGCTCCTTCACATACGCGACGGTGGTGTCCAGAGCGGCCCGTGCCTGGGCGACCGAGCCGACCGCGACCGTCATCCGCTCCTGCGGCAGATTGTGGCCCAGATAGCCGAAGGCCGCCCCCTCCTCGCCGAGCCGGTTGGCGACCGGGACCCGGACGTCCTCGAACGCGAGCTCCACGGTGTCCTGCACCTTGATGCCCATCTTCTCCAGGACGCGGCCCCGGCTGAACCCGGGCATGCCGTCCTCGACCACCAGCAGGGTGAGCCCGGCCCGCCGGTCGTCCGGGTCGTGCGAAGTGCGCGCCACCACCACGACCAGGTCGGCCAGCAGCCCGCCGGTGATGAAGGTCTTCGCGCCGTTGAGCAGGTAGTGGTCCCCATCGCGCACGGCGTTGGTGCGGATGCCGGCCAGGTCGGATCCGGTGCCGGGCTCGGTCATTGCGATCGCGGTCAGCAGCTTCCCGGCCGCCAGACCGGGGAACCAGCGCTCGCGCTGCGGGGCGTCGGCGTAGGCGAGGAAGTACGGCAGCACCACGTCGAGTTGGGTGCGCACGGTACCCAGGGTGACCACCGCGCGGGCCGCCTCCTCCTGGAGCACCACGTTGTAGCGGTAGTCGGCCAGCCCCGCCCCGCCGTACTCCTCGGGGATCGGGATGCCCAGCACCCCGAGCGAGCCCAACTGCTCGAAGACGGAACGGGGCAGCTGCCCCGCGTGCTCCCAGTCGGTGTAGTGCGGGACCACCTCCTTGGCGACGAAGTTCCGCACCAGCTGCCGGAACGCTTCGTGGTCGGCGGTGAAGATGTCGCGGCGCACGGGTGATCCTCCGTCAGGAAGCAAGCTCGACAAGGGTGGCGTTGGCGGTGCCGCCGCCTTCGCACATGGTCTGCAGGCCGTAGCGGATGCCCTGGTCGCGCATGTGGTGCACCAGCCGGGTCATCAGCACCGCGCCGGAGGCGCCGAGCGGATGGCCGAGCGCGATGGCTCCGCCGAGCGGGTTGAGCAGCGCCGGGTCGGCGCCGGTCTCGGCCAGCCAGGCCAGCGGTATCGGCGCGAAGGCCTCGTTGACCTCGAAGGCGCCGACCTCGGCCAGGCCGACCCCGGCCTTCCGCAGCACCTGCTCGGTCGCCGGGATCGGCCCGGTCAGCATCAGCACCGGATCGGCTCCGACGACCGTGCCGAAGCGGTAGCTCACGATCGGCGTCAGCCCCAGCGCACGGGCCTTCTCACGGGTGGTCACCAGCAGTGCGGCGGCCCCGTCGGAGATGGGGGAGGAACTGCCCGCATGGATCAGGCCGTCCTCCAGGAAGGACGGCCTGAGGCTGGCCAGGCCCTCGACCGTGGTCCCGCGCCGCAGGGTCTCGTCGACGGTGACGGCGGTGGCTCCGTCCGCCGAGACGGGGACCGGGACGATCTGGGCCTCGAAGGCACCGCGGTCCTGCGCGGCCGCCGCCCGCTGGTGCGAGAGCGCGGAGAACTCGTCCAGCCGGGTGCGGTCGAACCCCCACTTCTGCGCGATCAGTTCGGCGGAGATCCCCTGGTTGAAGGAGAAGTCCTGGTAGCGCGCCAGAACCCGTGGCCCGTACGGCGTCCCGCCGGCCTTCGCGGCGCCCAGCGGTACCCGGCTCATGACTTCGACGCCGCCGGCCACCACCACGTCCTGCTGGCCGGACATCACCGCCTGCGCGGCGAAGTCCAGTGCCTGCTGACTGGATCCGCAGGCCCGGTTGACCGTGGTGCCGGGGACGCTCTCGGGCCAGCCGGCGGCCAGTACCGCGTAGCGGCCGATATTGCTGGACTGGTCCCCGACCTGGCCCACGCAGCCCCAGACCACGTCGTCGACGACGGCCGGATCGATTCCGGTCCGCTCGACCAGCGCGCCCAGGACCACCGCGGACAGGTCGGCCGCGTGCATGCCGGCCAGTCCGCCGTTGCGCCTGCCCACGGCGGTGCGTACCGCCTCCACGATGACGACCTCACGCATGGTTGCTGCTCCCGTTCTCGTCCCGACTGGGTACGGCCCAGTGACCGGTGAAGCTCGGCTCGCGCTTCTCGGCGAACGCGGCGTACGCCCTCGCCACGTCCCCGGTGGCGAAGTTGACGGCCTGCGCGCGTGCCTCGCCGGCCAGGGCGTCGCGCAGCGTTCGGTCGGCGCCCTCGTTCAGCAGGGCCTTGTTCTGGGCCAGTGCGATCGGCGCGCCGGCGGCCAGTCGGGCGCCGAGGTCTGCGACGAAGCCGTCGATCTCCGCCGCCGGCACCACCCAGGTGACCAGCTGCAGCGATCGGGCCTCCGCGGCGTCGATCGTCTCGGCCAGCAGGGCGAGCCGTTTGGCCTGCTGCAGGCCCACCAGCTTGGGCAGCAGCCACGATCCGCCGAGGTCCAGGGAGAGTCCGCGCCGGGCGAAGATCTGCGAGAACGTCGACTCCGGCGTGGCCACCACGAAGTCGCAGCCCAGGGCCAGGTTCCAGCCGGCGCCGACGGCCGCGCCGGACACCCTGGCGATGGTGGGGACCGGCAACTCGTGCAGCAGCAGGGCCACTTCGGTGAGGGTGCGCATCCGGTACAGCGGGTGGGCGCTGCTGAGGCCGCCGGAGATGTCGGCGCCCGAGCAGAAGGCGCCACCGGCCCCGGTGATGACGACCGCGCGCACCGTGCGGTCGTTGCCGGCCGCGGTCAAGGCCTGCCGCAGGGCGTCCCACAGTTCCTGGTCGATCGCGTTCTTCCGGTGCGGCCGGTTCAGCGTCAGGGTCCGCACCCCACCGGTGTCGTCGGAGAGCAGAACCGGCTGCTGGGTCACAGCACACCCGCGGCGCGCAGCGAGGCGATCTCGTCGGCGTCGATCCCGAGCCCCGCGAGCACCGTGTCGGTGTGCTGCCCGAGCGCGGGGACCGCGCCCATGGGCGGCGCGTAGCCGGAGATGACCGGGGGCGGCAGCAGGGCCGGCACCGGGCCGTTGGGTGTGTCGATCTCGCGCCAGCGGTCCCGGGCGACCAAGTGCGGGTGGGCGATGACGTCGCTCGGGGTGTTGAACCGGGAGTTGCCGATCCCGGCGGAGTCGGCGCCGTCCTGGATGTGCGTCAGATCGTGGCGGGCGCACCAGGCGGCGATCTCGGTGTCCAGGAGATCGCGGTGCTCGACCCGGTCGGCGTTGCGGGCGAACCGTTTGTCGTCCGCCAGGTCGGGGCGGTCCAGCAGTTCCCGGGCGAGCCGTTGCCATTCGCGGTCGTTGGTGGTGCCGAGCACCACGGTCTGGCCGTCGGCCGTGGCGTAGGCGCCGTAGGGCGCCACCGCGGGGGAGCCCATGCCGCGCGGCTGCTGGTCCACCCCGGTGTGGCGGGTGTAGTTGAGCGAGTACCCCATCAACTCGGTCATGGTGTCGAACAGGCTCACCGCGACCGAGGCGGGTCCGCTGCCGCCGTGGCGCTCCCTTCCGTAGAGCAGCGCCACGATCGACAGTGCGGCGTAGAGGCCGGTGCTGACGTCGGCCATCGGTGGTCCGGGCTTGGCCGGCGCGCCGGGGGAGCCGGTGGTCGCGCAGGCCCCGGACTCGGCCTGGACCAAGAGGTCGTAGGCGCGTTTGTGGGACAGTGGGCCGCCGGGGCCGTAGCCGTCGATCTCCACCGCGATCAGGTCCGGGTGGCTGACGGCGAGGTCGCCGGGGGAGAGGCCGAGGCGGGCGGTGCTCCCCGGGGTGAGATTGGAGACCAGCACGTCGGCGCTGTCCAGCAGCCGGTGCAGTACCGCCGTCCCGGCCGGGGTCTTCAGGTCCAGGGTCACCGACTCCTTGCCCCGGTTGACCCAGACGAAGTGTGCGGCGAGGCCGTTGACCACGTCGTCGAAGGAGCGGGTGAAGTCGCCGCCCTCGGGGTTCTCGACCTTGATCACCCTGGCACCGAGGTCGCCCAGCGTGCGGGTGCAGATCGGAGCCGACACCGCCTGTTCCAGCGCCACCACGGTGACTCCGGACAGGGGTCCGGCTGCTGGTTCCACATCACTCGCCTCACTCGCCACCGTGCGCGCCTCCGTCGAACCGGGCACGCAGGACGTCCTTGAGCACCTTCTGGCTGGCGTTCTTCGGCAGCTGGTCGACGAAGCGGACATGGCGCGGGGCCTTGAAGTTGGCCATGGCGCCGCGCGCCCAGGCGATCACCTCGGCCTCGGTGGCCTGCTGACCGGGCTTCAGGACCAGGAAGGCGCAGCCGACTTCGTCGAGGCGTTCGTCGGGCACGCCGATGACGGCGGCCTCGGCGACCGGCCCGTAGTCGAGCAGCAGCTTCTCGATCTCGGCCGGATAGGCGTTGAAGCCGCCGACGATGTACATCTCCTTCTTGCGGTCGACGATGGAGAGGTTCCCCTCCTTGTCGAGCTGCCCGATGTCACCGGTGTGCAGCCAGCCCTCGGGGTCGACGGCCGCGGCGGTGGCCTCCGGGTCGTCCCAGTAGCCGCGGGTGACGTTGTAGCCGCGGACCAGGATCTCCCCGGGCTGCTCCGCCGGCGTTTCGGTGCCCTGCTCGTCGACGATCCTGACCTCGACGTCGGGGATCGTCCGCCCGGTGGTGCGGGCGACCACGTCCTCGGTGTCCCCGATCCGGGTGGTGCTGACCAGCGCCGTGGACTCGGTCAGCCCGTAGGCGCTGAGCACGATGTCGAAGGACAGCTCCGTCTTCATGGCGCGGATCAGCGACTCGGGGATGGTGGTGCCGCCGGTCATGGAGACCCGCAGTGAGGAGAGGTCGAAGTCGGAGCGCTCCGGATGGTTGATCAGGTCCCGGAAGATGGTGGGCGGTCCCAGCAGCACGCTGACCCGTTCCCTGCTGATCAGGTCCAGCGCCCGGCCGGCGTCGAAGGCGGGCATCGGAATGACCGTCACCCCGTGGACGAAGGAGGCGAGCCAGCCCGCCTTGTAGCCGAAGCAGTGGAAGAAGGGCGGGATGACCAGGAAGGTGTCGGACCGGCGGAAGGTGTACTCCTCGGCCATCCAGCCGTAGGCACGCAGGGTCTGACCATGCGTCAGAACCACGCCCTTGGGGTGCCCGGTGGTCCCGGAGGTGAACATCACGTCGGAGACGTGGTCCGGGGTCAACCGGTCGATCGAGGCCCGGACCCGGGAGACGGGGACGGCCGCGCCGGCGCGCAGGAAGTCGCGCCAGCTCAGCCCGGCCGTGCCCTGCGGACCGTGGATCGTCACCGTTCGCCGCAGCGCGGGCAGTTCGGGATCGGCCCGGGTCAGTTCGGCGATGTAGTCGTTGCCCAGGAACGGCGAGGCGAACAGGGCCTTGGCTCCGGACTTGCGCAGGATGTAGGAGAGCTCCTGCGCCTTGAACCTGGTGTTGAGCGGGACGACGACACCGCCGGCGCCGTGGATGCCCAGTGCGGCGACGATCCACTCCGCCGAGTTCGGGGCGCACAGCCCCACCCGGTCGCCCGGCTCGATGCCCAGCGCCATGGCGGCCTGCACCGCCTCCACCATCCGCTGCTCCAGCTCGCGGAAGCTCCACCGCAGCTCTCCGTCGACGATGGCCGGATCGTCCCCGAAGCGTTCGGCGGCGAGCCGGACGGTGTTGGGGATGCTCAGATGGGTCTGGTCGTACCGCATGCGCTGGCTCCTTTCTGAGGGTTCCTCACCCGGCGGAGGGCAGGCCCAGGACCCGCTTCGCGATGATGTTGCGCTGGATCTGCGAGGTTCCGCCGTACACCGAGGCGGCCCGGGAGTAGAGGTAGTCGCCGAAGAGCGGGCCGGCTCCACTGCTTTCGCCCTCACCGAAGAACTCGCCGGGGAACACCCTCAGCGCCGTCTCGTACAGGCGCTGCTCGGTGCGGGTCATCAGCAGCTTGTCGTAGGACGACTCCGGCCCCGCGGTGCGTCCGGCCAGCCGTTCGGCGGTGCGGCGGCGGGTGTGGGCCACCAGCACCTGGTAGTCCACGTAGCAGCGTCCGATCTCGGAGAGCAGCCCGTCCGGCAGTTCGCCGCGGCGGTCGCGGGCGGAGCGGCGGAGCCGTTCGACCAGCACCCCGTACCGGGAGATGTGGCCGGTGTCGAGCGCGTTGCGCTCGTAGGAGACGGTGGTCATCGCCAGCGGCCAGCCGGTCCCCTCGGCGCCGATGCGCTCCGACTCCTCGATCCTGACGTCGTCCAGGAACAGCTCGCAGAACTCGTCGTCCCCGTTGGCGGCCCGCAGCGGACGCACCGTCACCCCGGCCCGGTCCAGCGGCAGGGCGAAGGCGGAGATCGAGTCGTGCGGCCGGGCCGACGGGTCGGTCGCCCGGTCGGCACGTTCGGTCCTGGCCAGCAGCAGGCAGAGGCCGGAGAACTGCGCGTAGCTGGTCCAGAGCTTCTGTCCGCGGACCAGGTAGTGGCCGTCCTGCCGGGTGGCGGTGGTGGCCATGCCGGCCAGGTCCGATCCGGCGCCGGGTTCGCTGAACCCCTGGCACCAGGTGTCCTCGCCGGACAGCATCCGGGGCAGCCAGCGCCGGCACTGCTCCTCGGAGCCGAACTCCAGCAGGGCGTGCGCGAGGTAGCCGATCCGCGGGATGCCGGGGGCCTGGCAGGCCCCCAACTCGTCGCTGATAGCCACCTGGTGCAGGGTGCTGAGGCCCTGCCCGCCGTACGCCTGCGGAACGTCCAGCCCGACCCAGCCGCCGGAGTGCAGCTGACGGTGCCAGCGGTGCAGGAACACCGGCAGCGGCTCGTCGGCGCCGCGTTCGGGCAGCGGGTGCTCGGCCAGCCAGGTCCGGAACCGCCGGCGCAGCTGGTCCAGATCGGCGGGGTCGCCGAAGTCCAGCGGGGTGTCGCTCGCGGTCGCAGCGGTCACGGTCACGGTCATCGGACGGGCTCCGGTTCGGCCAGGGTGGTCAGCAGGTCGGCCGTGGTCGCCAGGGTGGTGGAGCCCAGCAGGACCCGGCGCAGGTACAGGTGCGCCACGTGCTCCCAGGTCTGGGCGATCCCGCCGAAGACCTGCATGCCGATGGAGACCGCGTCCAGCGCGGAGGCGTTCACCTCGGCCTTGGCGACCCTGGCCGCGGTCAGCGCCCGGGCGGGCGGTTCGTGGTCCAGGCACCAGGCGGCGTACCGGGTGGCGCTGGTGCAGGCCTCGACCAGCACGGTGGCGTCGGCGAGCAGGTGCTGCACCGCCTGGAAGGACCCGATCGCGCGACCGTACTGCCGGCGCTCGCGGGCGTAGTCGACGCTCTGCCCGACGAACGACCGTGCCGCTCCCACGAGTTCGCTGCTCAGCAGGGTCAGTGCGTAGGCCTGCCAGTGCATCAGCCGATCGGGGTCCAGCCGGCCCAGGATCACCGCGGGGGAGTCCGGCGGCACCGAGCGGATGCCGCGCAGCAGGTCGGCGCTGGGGACGGCCCGGCCGAGCGCCAGGCTGGTCACCGTGCCGTCGGGGGCGACATGCAGGGCGCGGTCGGCACCCTCGCAGTCCCAGGCGACCAGGTCGGTGCCCGCGGGCCCCGGGAACCGCAGGTCCGCGGCGAGCGCGATGGTCTGCGACGGGCCGGCGTCCGGTGACACCTGGGCGGGAGACGTCTGGTCGCCGATCAGCCGCAGCAGCTCCGGCGCCAGCAGGACGGTGCCCAGCAGGGAGGTGGTCAGCGGCCGGCTGCCGTGCTCCTCGGCCAGCAGGGCGCACTCCTGCACCGTCGCGGCCGGCGGCGAGGAGCCGCGCAGCTCGGCCAGCCCCAGTTCGCCCAGTGCCTTCTGGGCGGCGGCCCGGTGCGAGGGGTCGGGGTCGGCCGACTCCACCCGGAACCGGGTGGCGAAGGTCCGGACCAGATCCCGTACCAGCATGAACTCCTCAGCCTGCACTGCCCGACTCCTGGTTCGTGGTCCGGCCCGCGGCCGATGCGCTGCCGGCGTGCCGCCGGGCCGTCTTCTCCTGCAGCTCGGCGACGATCCGGACGTGGTCCGGGCTGGTCATCGTCAGCTGCTCGGACATCAGCGCCGCCTCCATGCCGCCCCGGGAGAGCTGCTCCATCACCACGGCGAGGGCCAGCTTGGTGGCCCGCAGCGCCTCGACGGGTTGGGCCGCGAGGCGGTGCGCCAGCGCCAGCGCCTGGTCGCGGAGCTCGGCGGCGGGGACGGTGCGGTTGGCCAGGCCCAGTTCGACGGCGGTGGCGGCGGGGATCCGGTCCCCGGTGAACAGGTACTCCTTCACCCGCAGCATGCTGGTGTGCAGCGGCCAGAGGGTCACCCCGCCGTCGCCGGCCACCAGACCGACGGAGATGTGAGGGTCCGCCAGATAGGCGTCCTCGGCCATCAGCACCAGATCGCAGCCCAGGGCCAGGCTGCAGCCGAGCCCGACCGCCGGGCCGTTGACGGCCGCGACGACGGGCAGCGGGAAGTGCATCATCTGGGTCTGGATGCTGCGGTCGGTGTTGATCGACCACTCCCGCAGCTCCGGATCGGTGTGGTGGCGCCGCAGATGGTCCAGGTCGCCGCCGGCGCTGAAGGCCCGACCTGCGCCGGTGAGCACCACGGCCCGTGCCTGCGGATCCTCGGCGATCTCCCGCCACACCTCGGACAGCCGCCGGTGCAGCTCCTCGGAAACACTGTTCAGCCGTTCCGGCCTGTTCAGCGTGACGATGCGGACGCCACCGTCGGCCGTCACGGTCAGGACAGAGTTCATGTCGCCCATGAGAACCCCATCTCTAATTTTCGATAATGCAATTCTCGCTAGATGCTAGAGGCCTGCCCGAAGCGGCGTCAATGGGGATCACCGACCGGGGGTACGGCGGATCAGCCAGAGGCAGAGGGCGACCAGGAGCAGTGCGGCGCAGAGGAAGGCGGTGAGCTCGTACCACTGGAACTCCCAGTACCGACTGCCGGGTTGGTAGGTCGTCAGACCGTGGTAGGTG
The DNA here is from genome assembly GCF_042510965.1 of Streptacidiphilus jeojiensis. Classification (NCBI taxonomy): domain Bacteria; kingdom Bacillati; phylum Actinomycetota; class Actinomycetes; order Kitasatosporales; family Streptomycetaceae; genus Streptacidiphilus; species Streptacidiphilus jeojiensis. Next base: position 9,938 of record NZ_JBEUKS010000007.1, on the reverse strand, counting down.
GCGGCGACCTTGGTGACGCAGGCGTCGTACGCCTGCGCGACCGAGGCGGGTACCTGGGAGTGCGAGAAGCCGCCGCCCGATCCGCCGCCCGCCCCGGATCCGCCCTGGCCGATGTCGGGGCAGTCGGCCCTGAGAACCTGGTCGGTGAGTCCGCGACCGGAGCGGTCGACGATCCGGATCGAGGTGGTCCAGGCGTCCGGGACGGTCGGCGGAGTCGCTTCGAGGGTGCTCCGGCCCGAGCTGAACAGCACGGACAGCAGCGATCCCTGGGAGCCGTAGCCGGTGGCTGCGGGCGTGAGCACGAAGTCCCTGGTGATCGGCGTGCCCAGGTGCGGCCGGACCAGGTTGGCGAAGGCCGCACGGGCGGCCAGCAGGACGACCGCGGTGGTCGCCATGGCCGGAAGCGTCCGGCGGACCAGCGCACCGACGGTGATCCCGAGGGCCAGGGCGAAGGCGGCGTAGCCGATCGGCACGACGCCGCGTTGGTCGAAGGTGGCGAACACGCTGCGGTCGGCCCGGTCCAGCGGGCTCGCCCACCAGGTCACCAGCAGACTGAGCAGCCCGGTCGCGGTCATCGCGGCCAGGGCGGTGACGCCGATTCTGACGCCCAGCCAGCGTCTGCGGCTGACGCTCTGGGTCCACGCCAGCGGGAGGGTCCCCGCCGCGGCTTCGGACGCCACCAGCGGCGCCCCCCAGAACGCCCCGACGAGCCCGGGCACCACCATCATCAGGACGCCCAGCCAGAGGCGCAGGCTGTCGTCGTGACGACCGGTGACCGCCAGGACGCCGGCGAGGACGGCCAACGCGCCGAAGCCGACCGCGGCCTGCACCCGGAACTGGAGCCATGCGAGACGTATCACGGCCGGGCCTCCCGTGCGGGCTGTGCCATGTGGGTGAGCACCAGGTCCTCCAGGCTCCGACCCGCCGTCAGCAACTCGTCGATCGCCCCGGCCACCCGCAGCCGGGACTCCACCAGCACCACCAGGTAGTCGCACACCCGCTCCACGTCGGCGATCAGGTGGGAGGACAGCAGCACGCTCAACGAGTGCTCCGCCACGACCGCGGACAGCTCCTGGAGGAACTCGCTGCGGGCCAGCGGGTCCAGGCTGGCGACCGGCTCGTCGAGGATCAGCAGCTCCGGCCGCTTGGCGATGGCCAGGGTGAGGGCGAGCTGGGCCCGCTGCCCGCCCGACAGCCGTCCGGCCCGCCGCTGCCGGTCCAGCCCGAGCCGTTCGATCCGGGCCTCGGCGAGCCGGCCGTCCCAGCGCGGGTTCAGCCAGGCGCCGAGACGGAGGTGGTCGGCGACCGAGAGCGACGCGTAGGTGGGCGTGCTCTGGGCGACGAACCCCACCCGGGCGAGCTGGGCCGGGGTGACCGCCGGAGGCCGACCCAGGACCTCCAGGGTTCCCGAGGTGGGCCGCAGGAGTCCGGCTGCCAGCTGCAGCAGGGTGGTCTTCCCGGCCCCGTTCGGACCGACCAGTCCGACCACCTTCCCGGCGGGGATCGCCAGCGTGCAGTCCGCCAGCGCCCAGCGTTGTCGGTAGCGCTTGCCGAGCCCGTTCGCTCGCAGCACCGTCTCCATGGTTGGCCCTTCGCCGTCTTCGGGTGTCGCCTACGGGGAGAAGGAGTACGGGACGGCGGGTCACAGCACCGTCACACCGGGCTGTGACCGCACTGTGTCCCGGGGGCTGCCATCCTTGGCCCCATGAGAGTGCTGGTCGTCGAGGACCACGAGCTGCTGGCCGCAGCCATCGGAACCGGCCTGCGGCGAGCCGGTATGGCTGTCGACATAGCCCTGGACGGTCGCGACGCCCTCGACCGCGCGGCCGTCACCGGCTACGACGTGGTGGTGCTGGACCGGGACCTCCCCGGTGTGCACGGCGACGAGGTCTGCCGAACGCTGGTGGCCGAGCGACCGGAGAGCCGGGTGCTGATGCTCACCGCGGCCGCCGGCGTCAGGGACCGGGTGCAGGGTCTCGGCATCGGCGCCGACGACTACCTGCCGAAGCCCTTCGACTTCAGCGAGTTGGTGGCTCGGATCCGGGCGCTCGGCCGACGCCCCGCCACCTCGCTGCCCCCGGTCCTGGAGGGCGGCGGCCTGACTCTAGACCCCGGCCGCCGGACCGCCTCCCGTGCGGGGCGCAGCCTCGCGCTCAGCCCCAAGGAGTTCGCCGTCCTCGAATGCCTGCTCACCCACGAGGGCCGGGTGGTCTCCGCCGAGGAACTGCTGGAACGGGTCTGGGACGAGGCGGCCAACCCGTTCACCAACACCGTCAAGACGACCATCGGCCGGCTCCGGGCCAAACTCGGTGATCCACCGGTGATCGAGACGGTGCGTGAGGCGGGCTACCGGATCGGACCCGGATGACGACCGGGAACCCCACCCTGCGCACCCGGCTGGCCCTGCTCTACGGGGGGCTCTTCTTCGCGGCAGCCGCCGCGCTGATCGCGTTCGTCGACCTGCCGATGGCGGACGTGAACTCGGCGCAGCCGGCGCCGCGGACGGCCGGCGCACCGACCACCGCCGGCCGGTCCGACGCCTCCAACCTCCATGAGCTGCTGCTGTACTCGGGCATCGCGCTGGTCGTAGCGGCGGGGCTGGCCGCTGTCCTCGGCCGGCTGATGGCCGACCGCGCGCTGCGTCCGTTCCGCGCCGTGGTGACCTCGGCCCGCCGCATCTCGGCCGGCAACCTGCAGGAACGGCTCGCCCTGGACAGCCCCTACGCCGAGTTCAACGAACTCGGCGCGACCCTCGACGACCTCTTCGGCCGCCTCGAGGCGTCGTTCGACGCGCAGCGGCACTTCGTCGCCAACGCCTCGCACGAGCTGCGCACCCCGCTCACCGTGGAGCGGACCCTGCTCCAGGTGGCCCTCGACGATCCCGATGCCACCGTGGAGTCGCTGCGTTCGACCTGCCAGGATCTGCTGGCCATCGGCAGGCAGCAGCAACGCCTGATCGAGGCCCTGCTCACCCTGGCCGACAGCGAACGCGAGCTCGACCAGCCGGAGCCCTTCGACCTCGCCGACCTGGCGGGGACGGTGTTGCTGACCCGCCGTCAGGAAGCCGGGGAGCGTGACGTCCGGATCGACGCGACCCTCGCCCCGGCACCGGCGGCGGGCGACCCCAGCCTGATGACCAGCCTGCTCGCCAACCTGCTGGACAACGCCCTGCACCACAACGTCCCAGGTGGCCGGGTAGAGCTGCGCACCGGCACCGACGCCGACGGCCGGGCAGCCGTCTCCGTCGGCAACACCGGAGCCGTGGTCCCACCCAGCGAGCTCGCCCGCCTCTTCCAGCCGTTCCAACGCCTCGACACCCAGCGAACCCACCGCGCCGACAGCGACCGCCACGGCCTGGGCCTCGCCATCGTCGCCGCGATCGCCCGCGCCCACCGCGCCGACCTGGCCGCCGACGCCCGCCCGGAAGGCGGCCTCGACATCAGGGTGACCTTCGAGACGTCGGGCTGACGACCCCGGCCCTCAGACCTTGGCCGCCTCGCGGAGGTCGGCCGCGCGGGGGCCTGCGTCACCCGGTCGGCCCGGCCGCCCCGGACTGCGTCACCAGGCCGGTCTCATAGGCGATGATCACCAGGTGGACCCGGTCCCGTGCCCCGAGCTTGACCAGCAGGCGGGTCACATAGCCCTTGACGGTTCCCATGCCGATGATCAGGCTGTCGGCGATCTCGGCGTTGGACAGGCCGCGGGCGATCAGCGTCAGCACCTCGCGCTCGCGGTCGGTGACGCCGTCGAGTTGGCGTGGCGGCCGGGCGGGTTCGGTCCGGCCGGCGAACTCCTTGATGAGGCGGCGGGTCACGCTCGGGGCGATCAGTGCGTCCCCGGCGGCCACCACGCGGATTCCGCCGAGGATCTCCTCCAGCGACATGTTCTTGATCAGGAACCCCGACGCACCGGCTCGCAGCGAGCCGTAGACGAATTCGTCGTCGTCGAAGGTGGTGAGCACGACCACGCGCGACGCCCCCGAGCCGGTCAGGATGTGGCGGGTGGCCTCGATGCCGTCCATGCCGGGCATGCGGATGTCCATCACGACCACGTCGGGCCGCAGCTCCCGGGCGAGCCGCACGGCCTCGGCGCCGTTTCCCGCCTCACCGACGACTTCGAGGTCGTCGGTGTCGGCGATGACCACCCGCAGGCTGGCCCGGACCAGGGGCTGGTCGTCGACGAGGAGGACCCGGACGCTCGTCATCAGGCCGCCGCCGGCACAGGGAGCCGGGCGGCCACCCGGAAGCCGCCCTCCGGGCGCGGCCCGGCGCTGAAGTCGCCGTGCAGCAGACCGACCCGCTCGCGCATCCCGACGATCCCGTATCCGTTCGCGGACGCCGGGCCGCCGTGACCGTGTCCGCCGTGGCCGCGTCCGCCGTCGACGACCTCGATGACCAGGTGCTCGTCGCGGTAGTCCACCGAGACCCGGCAGGACGGGGTCTGGGCGTGCCGCACCACGTTGGTGACCGCCTCCTGGATGATGCGGAACGCCGAAAGCTCGATCAGTTCCGGCAGGTTCCGCTGGGCTCCGCGCCACTGCACGTCCACGCGGACGCCGGCGTCGGCGGTGGTGGCGGCCAACTGCTCGACGTCGGCGAGGCCTGGTGCCGGGCCCGGCGTCGGTGCGGTCCCCGTCCCCGTCCCGGGCCCGGGCCCGGCCTCACGGAGCAGTCCGAGCATCCGCTGAAGACCCGTCAGCGTCTCCCGACTGGTGGTCTCGATGGCCGTCAGCGCCTTGCGGGCCTCCAGCGGCTGGGTCTCGATGACCCGGCTCGCGGCCCCTGCCTGGAGCGCGACCAGGCCGGTGCTGTGGGCGACCATGTCGTGCACCTCCCGCGCGATCCGGAGCCGCTCCTCGGTGACGGCGCGGGCGATGGCCTGAGTGCGCACGGTCTCGGCGTGGTCCCGGTTCTGACGGATCGAATTGCCGATGGTCCAGGCGACCACGGCGGTCAGCGCCACCGTCAGCTCCGTCGACTGCTCCACGCCCCACCCGTGGAACAGCCGCACCGCCGCGTAGACGTAGACGACCCCGATGGTCAGGGCCAGAGCGGCGAGTGAGGAGCGGCGCGGGCAGCTGACGGTGATGAAGCCGAGGGCGATGCAGGAGGCCAGCGACTCCTGCAGGGTGAGCTCGGTCAGCCCCATCGCCTCCAGGACCGTCCCGGCCAGCAGCAGGGCCTGCGCAGTCATGGGTCTGCGCCGGAGCAGGATGCAGCCGGCCACCGACATGAGCACGGACAGCAGCAGGCACGCCGAGTTCCAGGGGCCCGGGATCAGCAGATCGGTCCTGGCGAGGACCGTCTGCGTGATTCCGCCGGGCCGGTAGATGCGGTACCCGTCCGGCAGGGTGAAGTACCGGATCAGCGAGAACGGCAGCAAGGTGGCCCAGACCAGCGCCACGCACGCGCCGGGCGAGAGCCGCGTGAGCAACGGCGCGGGCGGTGTGGCGGACATGGGGCGAGCGTATCCACGGGCGGGTCGGCTGCCCAGTGGACCAGGGTCGTATGACCAGGGGTGGGCCCGGGCCCGAGGACAGGGACCGCGGTCAGATGTTCCGCGGCGTCGCGGCAGGCAGCGTTGTCCGGGTGATTGAAGCCAAGGACCTCACCAAGCGCTTCGGCGCGACCACCGCCGTCAACAACCTGTCCTTCACCGTGCAGTCCGGGCAGGTCACCGGATTCCTCGGTCCCAACGGCGCGGGGAAGACCACGACCCTGCGCATGATCCTCGGCCTGAACCGACCCAGCGGCGGGACCGTCACCATCGACGGCCGACCGTTCGCGAGCCATCCGCGCGGGCTGCGGCACGTCGGCGCACTGCTGGACGCCGACGACGTCCACCGCGGGCGCAGCGCGCGGGCCCATCTGTCCGCCCTGGCCCACAGCAACCGGATTCCCCAGCGGCGCGTCGGCGAGGTGCTGGAGGAGGTCGGGCTCGCCGCCGTCGCGCGTCGCCGGGTCGGCGGATTCTCCCTGGGCATGAAGCAGCGCCTGGGCATCGCCACCGCCCTGCTGGGCGACCCGCCGGTACTGCTGTTCGACGAGCCGCTCAACGGCCTGGACCCGGAAGGCGTGCTGTGGGTGCGCGGGCTGTTCCACCGGCTGGCAGCGGAAGGCCGGACCGTCTTCGTCTCCAGCCACATGATGTCCGAGATGGAGCACACCGCCGACCGGCTGGTCGTCATCGGCCAGGGCGAACTGATCGCGGCCGAGAGCCTGACCGAGTTCGCGGCCCGCGGTTCCCGGCTGAGCGTGTTCGTCCGCAGCCCCGACATCGTCGAGCTGGCCCCGGTGCTGGCCGCCGAGGGCGCGGCGGTGGTGCCGGGGGAGGACGGTACCTGCCGGGTGACCGGTCTGACCGCGGTGCGCATCGGCGAGCTGGCCTTCGAGCACCGGTTCATGCTGCACGAACTCACCGTCCGTTCCTCCTCCTTGGAGGAGGCGTTCATGGAACTGACCGCCGACAGTGTCGAATTCCTGGCAGGAGAGGCCCGATGAGCAGCACCCTGACGACCCCGGACCGGACCCCGGACCGGCCGACGCCGGCAGCCCCCGCCGAGCCTGCAGCCCGCTTCCGCGACCTGGTGACCGCCGAGTGGGTGAAGCTGTGGACCCTGCGCTCGACCTACCTGATCGTCGTGGTCACCGTGCTCGCCTGTATCGCGATCGACGTGAACGCGGTGCACAACGACCTCACCTACATCGACCATCCGTTCGTGCCACGGGGGCAGCTCCTGCGTGGGGCCACCACGTCCTCCCGGGTCCTGTACGACCCCCTGGGCAGCAGCCTCAACAAGATCGCCCGTGACCTGATGATGATCGCCTTCGGCAGCCTGGGCGCCATGACGGTCTTCGGCGAGTACAGCAGCGGGCTGGTCCGCACCACCTTCGCGGCCGTTCCCGACCGCCGTTCGGTGGTGGCCGCCAAGCTCTTCGTCGTCGTCACCGTCACGACCCTCGCCGGGCTGGCGGTTTCGGCGATCTCGTTCTTCGTCGCCCAGGGCATGCTGGCCTCCCGCCATCTCGGCCTCTCGATCGGCAGCCCCGGCGCGCTCCAGGCCGTAGCGGCGTTCGCGCTGATCGCGCCGGTCGCGGCCGTCGTCGGCATGGCCCTGGCCGCGCTGATCCGCCACGCGGCGGGCTCCGTCATCGCCGTGGTCGGCGTGCTCCTGCTGCTGCCCATGTTCTTCGGCGGCGACCGCTACAAACTGCTGAAGCAGATCGGCAACTGCATGCCCCTCACCGCCCTGGAACGCCTGAAGATCGACCCCGACCCCGCCCTCCACCAGGACCTGGGCAAGTACGCCCCGACCATCACCACAGCCTGGACGGTACTGGCTACCTGGGCCCTCATCAGCGCCGTCGTGGCCCTGGTCGTCGTGAGACGACGGGACGTATAGCCTCCGCGTTTCAGCTGGGGCTGATTCAGCCGCTCTGATCGTCTCCAGAGTGGGGTTCGGTGGTTGGGCATGGCGAGGCTGACGCGTGGCCGGATGCTCCAGTGCTTCGTCAGGTGGGTGGTGGGTAAGGACGGCTCCGCTGCTCAGGTTGCGGGTCGCGGCAGGGCTGACAGGCGGGAAGGGCTGGCGAAGTTTGGTCGGGGAGTGGTGGCTGTCTGAACGGCGAAGTCCTCGTCGTCAGAACTGAGCAGGCGGGGACGGACTCCCGCCCGCTGAGGGTCGCAGGCCAAACCGATCCCGTTGAACCGGTGGATCACGTCGCGGACGGTGTCCTCGTCGGTCTACACCAGCTTCGCGATCACCGGGACCCCGATACCCATGGCTGAGGCCAGCAGCATCATCGCTCGCCCGAAGGGAACGTCTACTGACTGTGTCCAACTCACGCCCACCGGTACCGCGGGCTGCCAGGAGAGCGCCCACCTTCTGCAACCGCGGTATCGGGCCGCCGGGTGGGGCTGCGGGGCGATGTCCCCGGTGGTGACGTCGCCACCGTGGTCAACTGCCCCACCGTCACCGTCCGATGGAGCCTGGCGACGAACGCATCCAGTCAACCAGGCTCATACTGACCCGTCGACCGTCGCGCTCCGCGACGTGAACGGAGAGCCTAGGACGAGTGCGGTGATCCTTGGGGGCGATCGGAGGATTTGCGACGGACTACATCGATCCGCAGCACGATTGGGGACAGTCTTCGGCAGCAGGACAGGGGTAGTAGTGACAGCGGATGCATCCCGAGACGCCCAGAGGCGGATCGAACAAGCCCGCATGCGGGGGGTGACAAGCCTGGACTTGAGCAGCCTTGGACTCGAGAGTGTTCCTCCCGAGGTCTGGGAACTGACTCAGCTCACCGCCTTGGACCTGAGCTCCAACAAGTTGGAAACGACTCCGTTCGAAGGCAGATTGTCGACGCTGCCGGCGGAGATCGGCCGTCTCACGCGGCTCACCACCTTGAACGTGAGTTTCAACGGCGGGATGGTGTTACCACCGGAGATCGGTGAATTGACCCAGCTCACGTACCTGGACCTGAGCCACAACGGGCGGTTGGTGTTACCTGCGGAGATCGGGAAGCTCACCCAGCTCACGACCCTTTACCTGACCCGGAACGGGCTGCGAGCGTTACCTGCGGAGATCGGGAAGCTCACCCAGCTCACCACCTTGTATGTGAACGGCAACCAACTGTCCGCTCTGCCGGAGTCGTTGGGGCGCCTGGAACAGCTCACTGACCTGCGCTTGGGCGGCAATCCACTGGTCAGTCCGCCACCGGAGATCATCGCGGCGGGGACGGCCTCGGTCGTGGCGTTTTTGGCCGGTGTGACCCGGGACCCGGTGCAGCAGTGGGCGTCGAAGGTCCTGGTCGTGGGTCAAGGCAGGGCAGGAAAGACCTCGTTGTTGAGAGCCTTGAGGGGCGAGGCGTTTGATCCGCAGGAGGACAGCACGCATGGCCTGAGTGTGGGCACGCTGGCGGTGCCGCATCCGGATCCTGAGCATGCTGACGTGAGGATGCGGCTGTCGACGTGGGACTTTGGCGGCCAGGACATCTACCACGCCACGCATCAGTTCTTCCTGTCGGAGCGATCGCTGTTCTTGCTGGTGTGGGACGCGCAGGTGGGGTGGGAGGAAAGCCGTCTTCACTACTGGCTGGACATGATCGCAGCCCGTTCGCCCAAGGCCCCGGTGGTGCTGGTCGCCACCCACCTGGGGCCACGTCCGCCGGACTTTCCCCTCAGCGATCTTCGCCTGGCCTACCCAAGCCTGATGGTGAAGAACTTGTCGGTCGACAGCTGTACAGGTGAGGGGTTGGCAGAACTCCGCACGGTCGTCGCGACGGTTGCGTCCCAACTGCCGCTGATGGGCACGCGATGGCCACGCACCTGGCTGGAGGCAGCCGACGCGGTCCGAGAGCATCCAGAGAACCATGTTTCGGTCGAACAACTGCGAGCGATCATGAGCGGGCGCGGGGTGGCCGACCCCGTGCACCAGGATGCGCTCGCGACCGCCCTGCATAGCCTGGGAGACATCCTGTACTACCCGCAGGAGGTCGGATTGGAGGACCTGGTCGTGCTCCGGCCGCAATGGGTCACCTCCTACATCAGCCGGGTTCTAGACGATCAGGAACTCGACGTTCGCGGCTACTACGGCCTGTTCACCCAGGACCACCAGCGTCGGATCTGGGCAGACCTGGATCCTGAGATGCGCCGTCACTTCGTGACGATGATGGAGCGCTTCGACCTCTCCGATCGTGTCCCTTGGTGTGGTGTAGCCGATCAGTCGGTGGTGGTGTTGGGTAGTGCGGGGGCGCTTTTGGGGAGTTCGGTGGGGTAAAGCTCTTCCATGCTGCCTTCGGGCAGGTAGCGGTGGGGGAAGGCGATCCATTCGTCGTGCAGTTCGAAGAGCACGGCGGTGACGAGCCGCAGCAGGGCGGCGTCGTTGGGGAAGACCTGGACGACGTCGGTGCGGCGTTTGATCTCGCGGTTGATGC